>CAYWGD010000007.1:0-37107 GCA_964457335.1 uncultured Enterobacteriaceae bacterium
TGATCAATTCCTGACACCCCACATCCCGTCACGACAGGTGTCAATGATCAATTCCTGACACCCCACATCCCGTCACGACAGGTGTCAATGATCAATTCCTGACACCCCACATCCCGTCACGACAGGTGTCAATGATCAATTCCCGACACCCCAGGTGTCAATGATCAATTCCTGACACCACACCGCACACGCGCGAGGGGGCCGGAGGGCGGCCGCGCGTCCGCGCGCGGCCGGCTCGGCGCGACACGCCGCCGGCAGGCGGCGGGGCGCGCCAGCCGAGCGGCTCCGCCGCGAGCCCGCAGGACACCGACCCCGGCGTCTTCGCCGGGGGCGCGCCCCAGATCAGCCGAGCAGCGACTCCCAGCCCGGCGCGCGGGGGAGCTTCCCGACGCCGAGGCGCTCGACGTGGGCCATGACCGCGAGGACGCTGGCTTCGTCCCAGGCGTCGCCGAGGATCTGGAGCCCGGCGGGCAGGCCGTCGACCATGCCCACGGGGACGGTGCCGGCGGGGAGCCCGGTGAGGTTGCCGAGGAAGGCGTAGCGGCAGAGGCCCCGGATGGCGTCGGCGTCGGAGACGGCCACGCCGTCCTCGGCGAGCGGGTAGCGGGGCGCGGGCACGGCGACGGTGGGCATCACGAGCACGTCGACGCCGGCCATGGCCGCGGCGAGCTGGCGGCGGAGCATGGCGCGGGTGCGGGCCGCGGCGGCGACCTCCTGGCTCGACATGGTGGAGAGGAGCCGCAGCACGAGGCGGAGGTCGTCGCTGATGCGGGGGCCGTGCACGGCGAGGTCGTCGGAGAGGTTGGCGGCGACCTCGGGCCCGATGACGAGCATGCCGATGGCGTTGGCGAGGGGCGCGAGCGGCACGTCGACGTCCACGAGGGTGGCGCCTTCGCGGACGAGCGCGTCGACGGCCCCCATCGCCGCGGCGGCGAGCCGGGGATCGCAGTCCTCCCAGTCCTTGCGCACGATGCCGAGCCGGGCGCCGCGCACGCCGCGGCCGAGGGCGGCGCGCCACGCGGTGGGGGCGGTGTCGCGGTCGGGCTGCCAGGCGTGCACGGGGTCGTCGTGGTCGGGGGTGGAAGCGAAGGGCGCGAGCCACTCGACGAGGTCGGCGGTGCTCGCGCCGATGGGGCCGACGTGGGCGACGGAGGACTCGCCGTAGATGTCCCCGCTGCGGCCGACACGCACCCAGGTGGGCTTCAGCCCGTACACGCCCTGGAGCGCCGCGGGGATGCGGATGGAGCCGCCGCCGTCGCTGCCGAGCGCGACGGGCGTCATCCCGAGGGCGACGGCCACGGCCGAGCCCGTGGAGGAGCCGCCGGCGCAGCGGTCGGCGCCCCACACGTTCCGGGGCATGCGGAAGTGCGTGTTCTGGCCCGTGGGCGTCATGCCCCACTCGGTCGTGTGCGTCTTGCCGTACACGAGCGCGCCCGCGGCCTTCAGCACCTTCACGGCGAACCCGTCCTCCTCCGGCACGTAGGCGAAGTAGGAGGTGCCGCCCCGGGTGGGCACGCCGGCGAGGTTGACGTGGTCCTTGACCGGCGCCGGGACGCCGTCGAGCGGGCCGAGGGGGCGGCCGGCGGCCCAGCGGGTGGTGGAGGCGTCGGCGGCGGCGCGGGCGGCGTCGAGGTCGAGCGCCACGAAGGGGGAGTGCGTGGCGTGGGCGAAGCGGCCGGCGTCGAGGCGCGCCGCGAGGCGATCGAAGACGGCGCGGGGCGTCGTGTCGCCGCGGCGGTAGGCGTCCCCGAGGGAGGCGACGGTGACGTGGTCGGAGGCGGGGCGCGGGAGCCCGCCCTGGCCGAAGGTGCGCGGGGGCGCGCCGCGGACCGGGTAGGGGACGACCTCGACGACGTAGCGGGTGTCGGGCGGGAGCTCGAGCAGCGCGTGCAGGCCGTAGTCGCGCATGGCGCGGGCGCGGAGCGCGCGGACGAGCGGGGTTCCGGCGAGGGCGCGCACGGCGGCGAGGCCGCGGCCGGTGAGGCGGGGAGTGGCCATGCGCGAAGGTAGCGCGGCGGGCGGCGTCGGGTTCGCGGGGCGTACGCGGCGCGGCGGGGGCCCGGGGGTTAGCCGGCGGAGAGGTGTCGAGATGAGCGAGATCCTGCCGATCGTGCAGCAGTGGTTCGAGGGCGAGGACTGGGGGACCGAGCTCGGCCCCGAGGGCGACGTGCTGCGCGCCGGCTTCGTCGGCAAGAACGGCGAGATCCCGCTGTTCGTGAAGGCGCGCCAGGACGCGCAGCAGGTGATCGTGTACAGCCGCACGCCGTTCAACACGCCCGAGGAGAAGCGCCCGGCCATGGCCGAGCTCATCACGCGCGCGAACTACGGGATGCTGCTCGGGAACTTCGAGATGGACTACTCCGACGGGGAGGTCCGCTTCAAGACCTCGATCGACGTGGAGGGCGCCGAGCTCCAGCCCCAGCTGCTGCGCCACCTCGTGTACCCGAACGTGCTCATGATGGACCGCTACCTCCCGGCGATCGTGTCGGTGGTGTACGGCGGCGCCGCGCCGGCCGAGGCGATCGCGCGCGTCGAGGGCTGAGCGGCCCAGGCGTCGCGACGTGCGGTACAGTCCGTCCCTCCTTCGCCGCGGCCCCGCGCCGCGAGGAGCCCGGATGCCGACCGCTCGCAGAAAGCTCCCGCCCGCCGCGGCGCCGCCTCACCGAGCGCCGCCGGACGACCCCCTGGTGGACGGGCTCCAGGACCACGCCCTGGTGGACGTGCTCGGGACGCACCCGTCGGGCGGCGTGGCGGGGCGGACGCCGGTGGCGCAACGGACGCCCGCGGTCGCGGCGCCGGCTCGGGGGGCGGTGCAGCGGGTGCCGGCGTCACAGCGGCCGTCGGTGGCGCCGCGTCCGGCGCCGGTGGTCCAGCGCGCACCGAACGGGACGGTCGTGCAGCGCGTGGGGAAGACGGCGTTCGGGTACGAGAAGGTCGCGGAGCAGGTGCCCGAGAACGAGGAGGAGGGCGCGAAGGTGGCGCGCGAGCGGCGCGAGAAGCTGGCGCTCGCGGTCGAGGACCTCATCCAGGAGCTGAAGGTCGAGGAGAAGGAGAAGAAGCGGACGCTCGAAGAGACGAAGAACAAGAAGATGGAGTCGTTGGGCAGCGAGGAAGACCGCCGGGACTACCTCTTCGGCGTCTACGTGCCGGCGCTCTCCAAGATCGGGGTGGACGGGGTGCTGCTCGGCAACAGCTCGGGCTGGAAGAAGCTGGCAGAGGAGGAGAAGCTCACCGCGGAGACGAGCGGGGACGTCACGACGCTGAAGGACGAGAAGGGGCTTGTGTTCTACAAGCTCTTCCACGGTGCCAAGGCGTTCCGGAGCACGACCCCGAAGGACGAGAAGAACGGCCTGAAGCGCGACGTGTACACGAAGATCGGGTCGAACAAGGAGTACGTGCAGGACGACCTCGGCCAGTACACCCGCCGCCACGCCTACGTGGAGAAGAACAAGTTCCAGTACTGGAAGCTCATGGAGGACGGCGAGCTCATCGGCCGCTACGCCGAGAAGCACGGCAAGAACAAGCTCCAGGAGAAGAACTCCGACCTGGAGAAGCGCATCCGGTTCCGGTCGCACGGCAAGGACCTCACGCCCTGGGAGCTGGCCTACACCCACCAGGAGCTCGGGAGCGGATCGGAGCAGCGGGGCGTGAGCCTCTCGTCCACGAGCAAGCTCCTGCACAGCAACCAGGGGTCGGCCTTCAAGTCCGAGGACGGCGCGACCATCACGATCGACCTCGCGCTCCTGGACCCCGGCAGCAAGGAGGCGCCCAACCTGATCAACCACTACAGCAAGGAGGCGCAGGAGAACCAGAAGGTCGGGCTCAAGGACGTGGCCATGTACACCAAGTACGGGGGGAACCAGGTCTACTCGAACGGGATCGAGCACTACCAGAAGAGCGTCCTGAAGAACCGCGAGCTGTTCGCGCGGACGGTGCCGCTCTCCGCGATCACGAAGATCGTGAAGCGCTTCCAGAAGAACAACGAGGCCAAGGACGAGACGCTCTCGGGCAAGATCACGTTCAAGGACTCGAAGTCCGAGTCCGAGAAGCTCGGGTTCGAGACCGGGAAGAAGAACGCGCTGAAGGGCTTCGACCTCTTCCAGAAGCACCCGACCGGGAAGGAGGACGTCGGAGCGCTGGGCGAGCTCTCCGGGTACAACGAGGGCGTCAACTACAACCTCGCCTACAACCTCGAGATGTCGGACACGAAGCGGACCGGGCGCACGGATCGCTGGGAGCACCGCAGCGAGGTGGCCGCCGACCGGGGCAAGGTGGACGGTCACAACGCCGGGGTCACCTACAACCTCGCGTTCAAGCAGGGGTACGACGTCGCCTGGCAGGCGGGGGCCCTCCAGCGGACGACGTCGCAGAGCGCCTCCCCGGCGCACCAGGGCTACGCCGACGGGTACAACCGCGCGGTCGGGAAGAACAAGGACGACTACGACCTTGGCTACGATCGCGGGAAGAACGCTGCCGAGACCGACATCGAGCGGGGACGGTGGGCACGGCAGACGGTGAAGAAGCCGAACGATCCGTACGACGTCGGGTGGACCGCCGGCTACAACTCGATCGTGCCAACGTCCAAGAAGCAGAAGTACTGACATGACGTCCCACGCCCTCGGCCTCCTCGATCCGGCCGACCTCGCCCCCCTCGACCGCGAGAAGGGCGAGGCCGCGCTCGCGCGGGTGCGGCTGGAGGACATCCGCGACCCGGAGAGCCCGGCCTTCGCGGCGGCCTACGCGCTCCTCGACGGCTTCTTCGGCCCGCGCGGCGAGATGGAGGAGCGCGCGGCCATCGCGCGCTTCGTGCTGGACCGGGTGATTCCGTTCGCGCCGGGCCTCGAGGGGCACTACCACCTCGTGGCGGCCTGGGACGGCGACGTGCTGGTGGGCGTGCGCGACTGCTACGTGGACATCGACCACACCCGCGGCGTGTGCGTCGTGGCGCTCTCGCACTCGCTGGTGGTGCCGGCGTGGCGGCGCACGGGGCTCGCGGCGGTGCTGCGCGCGCTGCCGGTCACGCTCGCGCGTCGGACCGTGGCGGCGCGCGTCGGGCGGCCGCTCCCCACGTTGGTGTCCGCGGAGATGGAGCCCGTCGACCCTGCCAACGTCGACACCGTCGTGCGGCTGGTGGCCTACGGCCGGTCCGGCTTCTCGGTGCTCGACCCGACGCGCTTCCGCTACTCGCAGCCCGAGTTCCGCGACCTGCCGGACGCCGCGCACACCGGCATCCCGCTCCTCGGGGTGGTGCGCCCCCTCGGCGTCCCCGGGGATTCGGACGCGCTCCCCGCCGCGCTCGCCGCGGCCTACCCGCGCGCCTTCCACGGCTGCCACCGCACCTACCTCCCCGCGGCGCGCGTCGACCCCTCCGAACGCCACGTCCTCGCGCACCTCGGCCGCGACCCCGTGCCGCTCCTGCCGCTCCCGACCGGCGGCGACACGCTCGACCGGCTCGCCCCGCTCGTCCGGGGCGCGGTCGTGCCGCTCTACCCGCCCGGCCTGCGGGGCCCCGAGCCCGGGTACGGCGATCCCGCCGACGAGCTCGCGCGCGTGCGGGCGGCGTGGGCCGCGGGGCGCGCGGGCGCGGCGTGACGAGGCGCGCGGGCGCGGCGTAGCGGGGCGGCCCTCCGCGGTCGGAGCGCGCTATCCTCCCGGCCATGTCCCTCGGTCTCCTCGCGGTCCTGGTCGTGGGCGTGCTCACGGCCGCCTACTTCACGTACGGGCGCTTCGTGGCGCGGCAGTACGCGCTCGACGACGCGCGGCTCACCCCCGCGACGGCGCACGCCGACGGCGTGGACTTCGTCCCGACGAACCCCTTCTACCTGCTGGGACAGCACTTCTCGGCCATCGCCGCGGCAGGCCCCATCGTCGGGCCGATCGCCGCGTGTGTCACCTTCGGCTGGCTCCCGTGCCTGCTCTGGATCATGGTCGGCGTCGTGTTCATCGGCGCGGTGCACGACTTCTCGGCGCTCGTGGCGAGTGTGCGGCACGGCGCCAACTCGGTCGCGGAGATCGCGAAGCTCCATTTGGGCCGACGCGCGTGGCTGTCGCTCGTGGCGTTCATCTGGGTGGCGCTGATCTACGTGATCGTGGCGTTCACCGACGTGACGGCGTCGACGTTCCTCGGCAAGACCGAGGAGCTGGAGGGGGTCGGCGGCTTCAACGCGGGTGGTGCCGTCGCGATGGCGAGCGTGCTCTACCTCACGCTCGCGCTCGGCATGGGGCTCGTGGAGCGGTTGTTGCCCGCGCGCCTCCGACCCATGTGGCTCCTGACCGCGATCTTCGTGCCCGCGACGCTCGGGGCGGTCTGGTACGGTACCCAGGCCTCCACGCTGCTCGTGTTCGACGCGCGCACGTGGCACGTCGCCATCCTCGGCTACTGCTTCGTCGCGAGCCTGCTCCCGCTCTGGCTCCTCCAGCAGCCGCGCGGCTACCTCGGCGGCTTCGTGCTCTACCTCTCGATCGGCGTCGGCTTGATCGGGGTGCTGTTCGGCGGCTTCACGATCCAGATGCCGGCGGTCACGCCCGCGGTCACGGCCGGCGGCTTCGGGGCGGTGCTCGCGGGCTCTGCCGACGCGCCCGCGCTCACCACGCTCGCGTTCCCCTTCCTGTTCGTGACGATCGCGTGTGGCGCCTGCTCGGGCTTTCACGGGCTGGTGTGCGGAGGCACCACGTCCAAGCAGATCGCGAAGGAGAGCCACTGCCACCCCATCGGCTACGGCGCCATGCTGCTGGAGGGGCTCGTGGCCGTGATCGCGCTCGCGACGGTCATGATCGTGGCCCCGGGCGCGGACGCCTCGCGCCCGCCCGGCGTCATCTACGGCGAGGGCATCGCGCGTTTCCTCACCGTGCTGCTCGGCGACGACGCGCTGCTCTTCGCGCGCACCTTCGGCACGATGGCGGTCGCCACCTTCGTGTTCGACACGCTGGACGTGTCGACGCGCCTCGGCCGCTACCTGCTGGAGGAGCTCACCGGCACCAAGAACCGCGTCGCGGGCGTGCTCGCCGCGCTGGCGACGGCCGGCGTCCCGCTGCTGGTGCTGCTCTCCAGCGAGCCGGGCGGCTGGCGGCAGTTCTGGACGCTCTTCGGCACCGCCAACCAGCTCCTCGCGGCGCTGACGCTGCTCGCGGTGTCGGTGTGGCTCGTGCGCGAGGGGCGGCGCGCCTGGTACGTCATCGGGCCGATGGTGGCGGTCATGGGGGTGACGCTGACTGCGGTGGTGCTGCAGGCGCTCGCGGGGGTGCGGACCATCGCGGCCAAGGGCCTCTCGTTCACGCCGCCGGTCATCAACGGGCTCGTCGCGGTGCTGCTCCTGGGGCTCGCGATCACGTTCGTGGTCGAGGCGGCGCGCGGGGTGCGGAGGCCCGTGGCGGGGGTCAAGGCCGCCTGATTCGTGGGGACGCCCGCGCGTCGCGCGGTCGTCCCGTGCGGGGGGCTCGCCGCCCCCCGCAACGCCCCCGGCAGCGATCGTGGTGGTGGGGGCGCTCGCCCGTGTGGGCGGTGACGCCGGCGAGGAGAGGGCGGCGGCCTCGGCGTGCGCGCTCCGAGAGCCGCTCACGCGCCCGCGCGCATCGCGTCCTGCCAGCTCCTCCACGCCCGCTCGCCGAAGCGCGCGAAGGCGGGCGCTGCCCCCGCCTCGAGATGGCCAGGCCCGCGCAAGCGCCGAGGAGGACCAGCAGGCCGGCTCCGAGGGATCCGCCCGGCCGGAGCCACGTCCACGCAGGCAGGCCGAGCGCCAGGACGAGCGGGGAGGCGCGGAGCAACAGGGCACGCAGCGCGCCGCGGCGCCGGCGCAGCGCCTCCCAGTTGGCCGCGACCCGCTCCTCGTGCGTCCAGGTCACGGCCACGCGTGGCGCGTCCAGCCTGCCTCCCGCCGCACCATGTGCCACAGCCGGTGCGAACGCGCCACGTCGCCGCGGCCCCGACCCGTCGCGACGATGTCCCCCTGCGGACCGACCCCCGCGGCACCCGAACCACCGCCGCCCCGCCCCCCGCGCCGACGTCGCCGCACCGGACGGCGCGCCTCCGCCCTCGTCGCTACGGGCCCGGGCCGGCCGGGTGCCCGCACGAGACCCCACCGGCGCCCTCCTACTCGCTCAAGAACCTCCACCCGAGCCAGTACACCCCGATGCGCGACCAGCGCTCCAGGGTGGGCGTCTCGGCGAGGTGCTGGGCGCTGATGCGCTCGGAGGCGGCGAGGTCGGCGTCGAAGGTGGCGTCCATCTCCGCGCGCAGGCCGGCGTCGTGCACGAGCAGCACGGACTCGGAGTTGTGGAGGCTCGACAGCCCGTCCAGGTTGGCGCTCCCGACGATGACGGGGCCGCAGGTGCCGAAGCTCGCGATCTTGCTGTGGAGCGTGAAGCGGCCCTCCTGCGGCTGCCACTCGTAGAGGGCGGCGCGGGGCGAGGCGTCGATGAGGTGGTGGTAGGCGCCGCGGCTCGCGGTCGAGACGACGCCCATGTCGGTGCTCGCCGGGGAGTTGGTGATGACCGCGACCTTGCCGCCCTTCTCGAGCCGCCGCACGAGCGGGTTCCGCAGCCGCGGGCCGGGCGTGAAGTACGCGGTCTCGAGCCGCACGATGCCGTCGGGCGGCGTGGCGTGCATGAGCGTGCGGTAGAGCCACACGACGTGCGAGCGCGTGCCCCACGCGGGCTGGTTCCACACGAAGCGGGCCTCGGCGGCGCCGGCGGGCGCCTGGGGCACCTCCCAGCGGGCGCGGTCGACCTTGGCGGGCCACTTCGACACGTTGGCCTCGAGCACGTCGAAGTAGCGGCGGACGATGTCCTCGGTGACCGGGCCGCGCACCTCGATGTCGGTGTCGCGCCAGCCGCCGCGGGTGGTGGCGCCGTCCACGCGAGGGGTGCCGCCGTAGGCGTACTCGCTCGCGATGTTCATGCCGCCGAGGATGGCGCGGAGGGTGACGCCGCCGTCGTCCTCGACGTGCCCGGTGATCCAGTACTTCTCGTGGTCGAAGCGCGTGAGGGCGCTCCCGAGGCCGAGCGCGGGCGCACGGCTCTCCGCCTTCGCCCTCTTGATCTCCTCCTGCGTGCGCAGGAGCTTCTTCGCGCCCCCGGCGGTGCGCGGCACGTTGGTCGGCACCACGACGACGCCGTCGCGGGCAAGCGAGGCGAGCAGCGGCTTGTCGCGGAAGAGCCGGTCCTTGCTCGTGCCGTCGTAGAGCGCGACGGCCTCCTCGGTGCCGTCGATGCTGCCCTTGAGGTCGTACTGCACGACCACGGTGGCGCCGGCCTTCGCGCGCTCGCGCAGGAGCTCGGCCACGGCGCGCCCGGTCTCGTCGTCGGTGAAGATGAAGGTCTTCACGAGCACGAGGTCGGCGTCGCGGGTCATCTCGAAGCGGCGGGTGTAGGCCTCGGCGCCGTCGACGAGCAGGTCGACGGCGTTGCCGGAGCGCGAGACCGACTCGGTGCGGCGATCGAGGCGCTTCGCGAGCTTCTCGGACGTGTAGGCGGCGCAGTCGTCGACGGCCGGGAGCGTGGCGTCGAGCGGATCGGGGAGCGGGAGCGGCCGGCGGGCGCACCCGGCGAGGAGGAGCGCGAACAAGAGGCGGGACATCGGCACTTCGGGGGACGCCCTACCATACGACGGTTCGGCCGCGGCGCGCCCCTGGTCGCCCGCACGCCGACCCGGTAGGCGGCCGTATGCTCCTCGCGCTGTTCGCCTGCACCCCGCCCGTCACGGGCGAGCTCACCGTGTACGCCCCCGAGGGCACGGGCCTCGCCCCCTTCCTCGACACCATCGGGGACGACCGCATCGTGGTCGTCGAGGTGGGGGACGCCGCGCTCGAAGCGGGCCGCTCCCTGGCGCCCGTCGCCGTGGCCGTGACCGTGGATCCCGGGGTTTGCGACGAGTGCTACACCGTGGACGAGGCCGACGGCGTCTACACCGTCACCGGCGGCGCCCCCCTCGGCGTGCGCTACGGCCTGACCGCGCTGCTCGAGTCCTTCGGCTACCGGTTCTTCCACCCGGCGAGGACACACCTCCCCGCCGCCTTCGACGAGGTCGATCGCGGGCAGTTCGGCGTCGCGCAGGCGCCGGACATCGACCGGCGCGGGCTCCACATGCACACGCTCCACCCCATCGACGGGCTCTACAGCTTCTGGCAGGGCGAGTCCCCCGACCGCGCCGCCGCCATCATGGACTGGGCCGTCCGGAGCCGCGCCAACCACCTCCAGTGGGTCGCGCTCGACGACATCACCACGTCGCGCGCCCGGCTCGCGGAGTGGCAGCCCGCCACGGCCGCGCTGGTCGACCGCGCCCACGACCAGGGCCTGACCGTGGGCCTCGGCATCCAGCTCTTCGGCACGTCCAACCTCCAGCTCGCGTTCGACCTCGTCGACTCGCCCGCCGAGCCCGACGTGATGCGCGCGTCGATGGCGGAGCGCATCGGGAGCATCACGGAGGCCGTCGACTGGGACGTGCTCAACCTCTCGTTCGGCGAGTTCTCGGGCGTGTCGCCCGAGGACTTCATCGAGGCGACCAACCTCGCGCGCGAGGTCATCCGCGAGGCCGACCCGGACATCGAGGTGCCCGCGGTCATCCACGTCGGGAACTACGACGACCTGCGCGTGGAGTGGGAGGGCGAGGAGCTCCAGTACTACTTCCTCGTCCAGTACGCCGACCCCACCGTGATCCCGTGGGTGCACACCACGATGTACTACAACCTCGTGGAGGACGCGGGGCTCGCGTACGACCACGAGGTGTTCGACGAGCACCGGGCGTTCCTCGAGGAGAAGCTCGCGGCCGGCGAGCCCGTCGGGTACTTCCCGGAGACCGCGTACTGGGTGGCGTTCGACAACTCGGTGCCGACGTACCTGCCGCTCTACGTGCGCTCGCGCTGGGCGGACCTCCAAGCGTTCCCGACGCTCGAGGACCACGTGATCTTCTCGACCGGCTGGGAGTGGGGCTACTGGCAGAACGACTACGCGGCGCTGCGCATGTCCTGGGCCACGCCCGAGGACTGGCGCGACGCCTTCACGGAGATGTTCGCGCCGGTCGACCCCGTGCTCGCGGACACCGCCATCGCGCTCGCGGAGGCGCAGCACACGCACCTCCTCGAAGGGCGCCTGGCCGCGTACATGGCCGGCCGCGACGACTTCATCGACCTCGGGGACAACGTCGGCATCCACTCCCAGCCCGATCGCCCCGGCTTCGACGAGGTCCTCGCCATGAACCCCGCCGAAAGCGCGGCGCTCGTCGCGCGGCTCGACGCGATGGTGGCGGACTTCGCGAGGATCGCGGCGCCCACCGGGAACGACCCGTGGAGCGTCGAGATGGCCGACGGCCTCGTGGTGACAACGGGGCGGGCGCATTTCATCGCGGCGCTCTACGCCGCGGCCGCGGACCCTTCCAACGCGGAGGTGCACTTCGCCACGGCCGAAACCGCGCTCGACGGTGCCCGGGCCTTCGTGAGCTTACGCCACGCGGCGCTGCACGACGATGTCGACGGCCAGCTCACCGTGCGCGGCGACAACGCCACGCTCTACGACTACGGCTACCTCTACTGGGCCGACGAGCTCTGCTACTGGCAGCGGGAGTACGCCGAGGCGTCGAACCTGTTGCGCGGGACCGCGCTCGAGGAGCCGGCGTGCACGTTGTGAGCGGGTGGATCTCGGGGCGGGGGCGAGCCAACCCCCTCCGGTGATGCCTGTGATGCCAGAGGATCAGGCCGCCGTGGGCGCCGAAGCGGTGGCTCGTTTTGACCTTTGCAACGTGGGATTACGTCAAGGGCATGGCGACGGCGGAAGTCGGTCAGGCGGTGGCTCACCATCCATTCGAATGGGCGTTCTTCGCCGGCGCGGGGGGACTCCTCCTCCTGTTCGCCTGGGCCGGCTCCCGCAGTGTCGGCGAGTGCGCCACCACGGGCAGTTACCACACGCTGAGATTCTTGACCGCGGGTGGGCTTGCCTTCTGCACCGCGGGCCTGCTCGCGATTGGAGTCAAGTACTCCTGGTGGCCGAAGGCGGTGGAGATGGTCGGGGCCACGGCAATGCTGGCGCTGGCGGGACAGGGGGCCCCGGAGGGCGGGCTCTGGATCGGTCCTGACCGCTGTGAGGTCGGCGGCTGCTACTACGGGACCAGCGGCGGCACGCTGGGTCAGTACTTGCGTGGAATGCAGAGGGCAAACCGGTCCACGATCCATGTGGAGGAGGCCTGCAAGCGCTTCATGGCACACACGCTGCCGGAAGGGAGCTGGGAGTTCGAGACCGCCGCGCCCGACGTGTTCTCCGCCTGTGTCGAGACGGCGTTTCTCCGCGCTGGCGCGGGGCCCGTCGAGGTGAAGCTACTCGTGGAAGGCGAGAACGTGTACCGCGTTGCGTGTCACGGCGCGGGGGGAGGACGATGATGACTTCGCGTGGTTGGTTCTCGGTGGTGTTCGCGGGTGGTTGGTGCTCCGCCCTGGCCTGGCCGGCGGCGGCTCACGCTCGGGAGGTGGACTGCCCGGGGCGGCCCGAGGTGTCGGTCACCTGCGAAGCGGATCAGGACGCATTCTGCATCCGGCAGAAGGGGGAGCCGGTCCGGACTTTGTGCAGCACCCCGGGCGCTGGGACGCTGGGGCAGCGCACGAGCGACGCGCTCAGCATCGTGTACGGGCGGACGACGCCAGCGGAGGCGATGAACGACCGCGATTCCGCCGTCCTCGACGCCGGGACCTACACATCGCCGAACGGCGACCGCACGGTCACCTTCTCGCTCGCGGGCGGTCGCTAGTCGGCCGTGCCGCGGTAACGGCGCGCCCGCGCCGCCTCGAACGCCTCCGTCAGCTCCGCCTCCGGCAGCCCGCCCTCCGCGGCGCGCGTCACGAGCGCGTCGAGCGCGACCACGATCTCGTCGTGGAGCGCCTGCCGCGACACCTCGGTGCCGTGCTCCGCCACGAAGGTCCCGCGGCCCTGGTGTGAGCGCACGAGCCCCATCTGCTCGAGCTCCTCGTAGGCCTTCTTGATGGTGATGACCGAGACGAGCGTGCTCGCGGCGAGCTCGCGGATCGACGGCAGCGGCGCGCCCGGGGCCAGCTGCCCCGAGCGGATGCGGTCGGCGATCTCGTCCCGGACCTGCCGGTAGAACGGCACGCCCGAGGCTTCGGAGAGGCGGATGTTCACGGTCCGGCCTCGATGGTCACGTCCACCGGCGCGTCGGCCACCTGCACGGTGCGCTCGCCGACATCGTCGCCCCCGCACCGCGCGGTCAGCACGTACGGGCCCGGGGTCACGCGGTCGAGGCGGAAGGTCCCGTCGTCGGCGACGCGCGTGAAGCCGTCGGCGTCCAGGTGCCCGGTGAAGGCCGCGAGGAACGGCGCGCGGGCGTAGACGTAGCAGCGGTCTCCCGCGGGCGCGCCGAGGACGCGCCCGGTGATCGCCCCGTCTACCCCCCGGTAGTCGAGCCACGCCACGTCCTCGTCCGGGCCGATCCGCACCGCGACGGGCCCCGCGTACACCACGGCCTCGCCCTCCGGGCAGGTGACGTGGTACTGCCGCACGCCGCCGATCCGCTCGTTGCCGTTCCGATCCACGAAGCGCTCCGGGCGTCCGGCCGCGTTGCACTCGATCGAGGGCGCGTCCTCGCAGGAGTCGTCGGGCAGGCCGGCGCAGCGCACCTCCACGCGGCGGCCGGCGGTGTCGAGCGTCGGGTCCCACGCGATGGGCGAGCCGGGGCGTGCGAGGGAGAGGTTCATGGCGCGGTGGTCGCCGTACCACGCGCCGAGGTGGTAGCGGCGGATCGAGTCGCCCTCGACGGCGGGGATGCGCAGCACGTAGCGTCCCTGCGCGTCCGTGAGCGTGCCCTGCTCGGCCGAGTCCGCGAGCGTCCGGGGCCGGTCGGAGTCGAAGCCGCGCCAGGGGTCGATCCGCACCTCCGCGCCCTCGATCGGGACGCCGGCGGCCGACCGCACGACGCCCCGGACCTCCACCCACTCGGTCGGGAGCTCGAGCGACACCTCCCCTTCGGCGGGCCCTCCCACCGCCCGCGGCCCATCCGGCGGGTCGGCCGCCCACCACCCGCGTCCGCACGGGGCCACGCCGCGCCACACGCCGTCCGGGCCGGTCGTGCCGGCGAGCTCCTCCATGCCCCCGTAGGGGCCGACCGGCTCCGCCTGGCGGAACACCACCGCGCCGGCCACGGGCCGGCCGCGATCGGTCACGGTCACGGTCGCGGGGCACACGTCGCCGAGCTGGAAGTGCGCCGCCACCGTCACGTCCGTGATCGCGGCGCCGACCTCCTCCTGGATGGGCTCCAGCGCGTCGTAGGGGCAGCGCTCGCCCGGCTTGGAGCGGAGCGCGATCACGGTGACCTGGGCGCCCACCGGCACGTCGAGGACCGCCGTGCCGATGTCGTCGGTCCGCCCCGCGAGCGTCCACTCCTCGTCCTCGTAGGTGCGGTAGCCCACGGGCGCGTTCGCGACGGGCTCCCCGTGCCGGTCCACGACGGTGAACGAGACCAACCCGCTCGCGGGTCCGCTCACCGCGTCGCAGGCGCGCGCCTTGCCGGCCGCCATCTCGACGGGCCGCGCGCGGAGGTCCTCCGGCGCGGGGGCGGCCGTGGCGACGATCTCCGCGCGGGTGGGGAGGCCGGGGGCGAGCAGGTCGCGGCATCCGGCGAGGAGGAGGACGAGGGGCATGGTGGCGCTCCGGTGATCCAGAGGTAGCTTGACATGCTGTATATGTCAACATACACAGTAGCCACAGACTCCGGAGGTTCCCATGTCCCGCCCCCTCGAGCTCACCGCGGCCCGCCGCCGCCGGGGCGCGTTCCTGCTCGACATCCCGGCGTTCTCGCTCGAGCCGGGCTCCGTCGTCGGGCTCGTGGGGCCGAACGGCGCCGGGAAGTCCACGCTGATGGAGCTCTGCGCCGGCCTCCTCGCGCCGGACAGCGGCACCGTCCGGGTGTTCGGCGTCGACCCCGCGCGTGACCCCGTCGCGGCCCGTCGCCGCCTCGCGCTCATGACGGACCAGCAGCCCGTCCCGGCGCTCCGGGTCGACGTGTTGCTCCGCGCCGTGTCGCGCTTCTACCCGACCTGGGACGCGGCGCTCACCGCGCGGCTGCTCGAGCGCTTCGGCCTCGACGTCACGCGGCGCGCCGACGAGCTCTCGAAGGGCGAAGGCACCCGGCTGCGCCTGGTCCTCGCGCTCGCGTGGCGGCCCGACGTGGTCCTGCTCGACGAGCCGGGCACCGGCCTCGACGTGCGCCAGCGCCGCTCCATGCTCGCGGAGGTGCTCGCGGTGGTGCGGGATCCCGCGCGCACGGTCCTCTTCTCCACGCACCAGGTGGACGACGTGGAGCGGGTGGCCGACCGGGTCGTCATCCTCGACGGCGGGCGCATCGCCGCGGACGGCCCCACCGACGCGATCACCGGCGAGGGCCGGACGCTCGAGGAGATCCTCGCGGGCGGGGTGGCGTGATGAGGCGCGTCGTCTCGTTGGTGGGCCTCTACCTGCCCACGATCCGGACGCAGCGGGCCCTGGCCGTCCGCGTGCCCGTCGCGCTCGTGTTCGGGCTCACCCTGCTCGGGAGCGAGGGGGCGCCCCCGGCGTGGATGGTCGTGTTCTGGCTCGCCCAGGCCGCGTTGGGAACCCGCCAGCTCGGCGCGGCCGGGCAGGTCACGCTGCCGGCCCTGCCGGTGACGCCGACCGACCGCCGTCTCGCCGTGCTCGCCGTGCTCCTCGTGGTGGACCTGGTGCCGCTGCTCCTGCCCGCGCTCGCCTGGTTCGGCCCCGCGGGGTTGGTGAACGGCGACCTCCCCGCGCCGCGCTACCTCCTGTTCGCGGCCGCCACCGTGGCGGGGGTGCTCGTCTCCGGGCTCGACCTCTCCTCGCTCTCGGCGGCCCGCTGGCGCGCCGCCGCCCCCGTGGGCCCCCTCCACGCCCCGCCGCTCCCGCCGCGCGCGGCCCTCGGCGCGCTGATCGCGGACACCCGCATCCGCGCCGTCACGGTGGCCGTGGGCAGCGTGGCCCTGGCCTACCTGGGGCTCGGCTTCACGTCGATGGGCGGGGGGCTCGACCCGCTCGCCGCCCTCCGGGACGTCGCGTACGCGCGGCCGTCGCTGAACCTGCTCGGGGCGCCGAGCCCCGTG
Source organism: uncultured Enterobacteriaceae bacterium (assembly GCA_964457335.1). Taxonomy (GTDB): domain Bacteria; phylum Myxococcota_A; class UBA796; order UBA796; family SXON01; genus CAJBVW01. Next base: position 16,086 of record CAYWGD010000007.1, read on the forward strand.
GGCTGGGCCCTGCTCGGCGCCGCCCAGGTCGGGCTCGGGCTGACCGCCGGCAGCCGCTTCGCCGCGCTCGGCGTGCCCCTCGGCCACACGCTGCGCGCGTTGCCGATCGCCCCTTCGGACGTGGTCGCGGCGGTCGCGCGCGAGGCGGCCCTGCGGGCGGCGGTGGCGGGCGGCGGCGTCTTCGTGGTGGCGGCGCTGGGGCTCTTCCTCGCGGGGGCGTGGCACGCGCCGCTGGAGGTCGTCGGCCCCGTCGTCGGCGTCGTGGCCTGGACGCTGCTCGCGGCCGCCTCGTCGGCGCTGCTGCTCGGCGGCGGCCCGCGGGCCCAGGTCGGCGGCATCCTCGTGGTCGGGGTGCTCCTCGTGTTCCTGAACACCGTGCCCGCGCTCACGTCGCTCTCGCCCGCGTGGCTCGACCCCGCCGCGGTCGTCGGGACCACGACGGCGTTCGCGCTTCTCGCAGCGGCCCTGCTCGCGTGGGCGGCGCGGGGGGCGACGCGGCGGTTGGGGCCAGGGTAGGGGCCCCTGGGCGTGCCCCCACCGCCGGCGTGCCCGCCGGCGGTGGGGTCGGGCCCCTCTGGGCTCGCGCTCCGCGCTCGGTCCCGGCGAGGACGCCGGGACCGGCCGGCCGGAGCCGGCCGCCCGCCGGGCCCCTCACGCGCCCCGTCGACCGGCCCTACCTCCGCCGACGGGCCGCGAGCGCCGCGCCGAGGAGGAGCGCGGCGGCGCCGAGGCCGTTCGCGCCGCCCGCGGGCGTGTCGCACGCGCAGCCGCCGCCGCCCTCGTAGGTGTAGGCGTCGGGGATGGACGTGTCGTCGTCGTCGGTGTCCACCTCGTCGGTGTCCCCGCCGGTCTCGCCGCCGGTCTCGCCGCCGGTCTCGCCACCGGTCTCGCCACCGGTCTCGCCACCGGTCTCGCCGCCCGTCTCGCCACCGGTTTCGCCACCGGTTTCGCCGGTCTCGCCGGTGTCACCCGTGTCGCCGGTGTCGCCGGTGTCACCCGTGTCGCCGGTGTCACCCGTGTCGCCCGTGTCCCCGCCGCCGGGGATGTCGTCGGCCGGGTCGAGCGGATCGGTGCCGGCGCCCACCTCGGTGCCGTCGTCCACCGAGCCGTCGTCGGTGTCCGCGTCGGTCGGGTCGGTGCCGTAGGTGAGGACCTCCTCGCCGTCGGTGAGGCCGTCGTCGTCGGAGTCGGTGTCGAGCGGGTCGGTGCCGAGCACGTCCTCCTCGCTGTCGTCGAGCCCGTCGCCGTCGCTGTCGGGCACGCCCGTCACGTCGTCGCTCGGGTCGAGCGGGTCCGTGCCGTCGACGATCACCTCGACGCCGTCCCACACCCCGCCGCCGTCCGTGTCGGCCACGAGCGGATCGGTGCCGTGGGTGTCGACCTCGTCGCCGTCGGTGAGCCCGTCGTCGTCGCTGTCCGCGTCGAGCGGGTCGGTGCCCACGTCGACGATCTCCTCGCCGTCGGTGAGCCCGTCGTCGTCGGAGTCGGCGTCGTTCGGGTCGGTGCCGTACACGCCCTCGTCCACGTCGGTGAGCCCGTCGCCGTCCGTGTCGACCGGGGCGGTCACGTCGTCGCTCGGATCGAGCGGGTCGGTGCCGGCGCCCACCTCGGTGCCGTCGTCCACGCCGCCGCCGTCGGTGTCGCTCGCGAGCGGGTCGGTGCCGATGCCGACCTCGGTGCCGTCGTCGAGCCCGTCGCCGTCGGTGTCGGCGTCGGTCGGATCCGTGCCGCCGGTGACCTCCTCGCCGTCGTCCAGGCCGTCGCCGTCCGTGTCGACCACCGTCGGGTCGGTGCCGATGGTGCCGACCTCGTCGCCGTCGTCGAGGCCGTCGCCGTCCGTGTCGGTGTCGAGCGGGTCGGTGCCGTACACGTCCGTCTCGGCGCCGTCGGAGAGCCCGTCGCCGTCGGTGTCGGAGACGAGCGGATCCGTGCCGATCGTGCCCTCGGTGCCGTCGTCGAGGCCGTCGTCGTCGGAGTCGGCGTCCGTCGGGCTCGTGCCGTCGGTCACCTCGGCGCCGTCGGTGAGCCCGTCGCCGTCGGTGTCGGTGTCGAGCGGATCGCTGCCGACGGTGCCGACCTCCTCGCCGTCCGAGAGCCCGTCGCCGTCGGTGTCGGACACGGTCGGGTCGGTGCCGTACACCACCTCCTCGTCGTCGGTGAGCCCGTCGCCGTCGGTGTCGGTGCCGGTGGTCACGTCGTCGCTCGGGTCGAGCGGATCGGTGCCGGTGACCACCACCTCGACGCCGTCGCCCAGGCCGCCGTCGTCGGTGTCGGCGTCGTTGGGATCGGTGCCGTGGGTGTTCACCTCGGCACCGTCGTCCAGGCCGTCGCCGTCGCTGTCCGCGGCGGTGGGATCGGTGCCGTGGGTGTCGATCTCGGCGCCGTCGGAGAGCCCGTCGCCGTCGGTGTCCGCGACGTTCGGGTCGGTGCCGTGCGTGAGCACCTCGTCGCCGTCCGTCAGCGTGTCGCCGTCGGTGTCGGTGTCGAGCGGGTCGGTGCCGTGGGTGAGCACCTCCTCGCCGTCGTCGAGGCCGTCGCCGTCGGTGTCCGCGACGTTCGGGTCGGTGCCGTACACGAGGGTCTCCTCGTCGTCGGTGAGCCCGTCGCTGTCGGTGTCGGTCGTGGTGGTGGGGACGTCGTCGCTGCCGTCGAGCGGGTCCGTGCCGTTCACCAGCACCTCGACGCCGTCGTTCACGCCGCCGTCGTCCGTGTCGGCGTCGGTGGGCGTGGTGCCGTAGGAGTTGACCTCGTCGCCGTCGGAGAGCCCGTCCCCGTCGGTGTCGGTGTCGTTCGGGTCCGTGGTCCAGGTGTTGACCTCGTCCCCGTCGGAGAGCCCGTCGCCGTCCGTGTCGGCGCGGTTCGGGTCGGTCGACGTGGTGCCGGTCTCCGTGCCGTCCTCGAGCCCGTCGTCGTCCGAGTCGGCGTCGAGCGGGTCGGTGCCGTAGGTGAGCACCTCGTCGCCGTCGGAGATCCCGTCGTCGTCGGTGTCCGCGTCGTTGGGGTCCGTGCCGTACACGCCGGTCTCCTCGGCGTCGGTCAGCCCGTCGGAGTCGGTGTCCGTCGTGGTCGTGGGCACGTCGTCGCTCGGGTCGAGCGGGTCGGTACCGTTCACGAGCACCTCGAGCCCGTCGCTCACGCCGCCGTCGTCGGAGTCCGTGTCGAGCGGGTCGGTGCCGTACGCGCCCACCTCGTCGCCGTCGGAGAGCCCGTCGCCATCGGTGTCAGAGTCGAGCGGATCCGTGCCGTAGGTCGAGACCTCCACGCCGTCGCCCAGGCCGTCGTCGTCGGTGTCCGTGTCGAGCGGGTCGGTGCCGTGGGTGGACACCTCCTCGCCGTCGTCGAGCCCGTCGCCGTCGGTGTCGGCGTCGTTCGGGTCGGTGCCGTACGTGTCGACCTCGGCGCCGTCCGCGAGGCCGTCGGCGTCCGTGTCCGCGTCGAGCGGGTCGGTGCCGTAGGTGACGACCTCCTCGTAGTCGTCGAGCCCGTCGTCGTCGGTGTCCGTGTCGAGCGGGTCGGTGCCGTAGGTGAGGACCTCCTCGCCGTCGGTCAGCCCGTCGCCGTCGGTGTCCGCGACGAGCGGATCGGTGCCGTAGGTGTCGATCTCCGCGGAGTTGGTGAGGCCGTCGCCGTCGGAGTCGTTGTCGCTGTAGGCCGAGCCCCAGTCGCAGGAGCCGAGCCCGTCGCAGCCCGCCACGTCCTTGCTGAAGTTGTGCCCGGAGGCCGAGGTGCCGAACGCGATGGCGATGTCGTCGAGGCTCGTGAGCCCGGTGGCCGCGGTGAAGTCGGACCAGGGCATGTACCAGTCGACGAACACGTCGACCGAGCTCGAGGTGCCGCCGCAGAGGTCGGAGCCGGCGGCCTCGTAGCCCGCGGACCCGGCGCTGGCGTCGCCGGACGCGGCGAGCGGCGCGCTGTAGGAGTAGAGCTCGGTCTCGGGCGCGTCCGTGTAGAAGGGGCTCGTGACGCTCGTGTTCTCGAGGAAGCTGACCGTGTCGGTGTTGCCGTCGACGTAGAGGAGGAAGTCGTAGCCCTCGGACGTCGTGTCGAAGTCCGTCTCGAACATGACGCCCCAGCCGAAGCTGCGCCACTGGTGGGGCGCGCCGCCGCGGGTGGAGTAGGGCTCGTCCGCGAGGCGGAGGCGGAACCAGAGGTAGGTGCCGTCGTCGTACAGGTACGCGACGGGGCTGGAGCTGTCGCCGACCACGTCCCACCAGTCGCTGCCGGAGACGTCGTTGCACACGTCGGTCAGTGTGGCGCCGTCGAGCTCGACGGGCACCCAGTCCGACGAGGACGGCCACGTGACCGCGAAGGCAGAAGGAGCGGCGAGCGCCAGGAGGGCTGAGAGCATGGGGGACCTCGGAGCACCGAGGATACCGCTCCGTGGCTTTCAGATCCCTTACACGGGGCGTGCCCTCACGCGGGTCGGTGGTTCTCCCTCACGGAAAAGCGGGGGCGTTGCGGGGGGCCGCGCCCCCCGCCCCAAGAAGACGAGCGCCTTCCGCTACGCCCCGGCGGCCTCGCGGAGCCAGGCGCGGATCACGTTCCGGGCCACCGTGCGGCGATACTCGGCGGTGGAGCGGATGTCGTCGATGGGCGCGATGTCGTCGATCACGGCGTCGGCCGCGGCCGCGTCGATCGGGCGGCCGACCAGCGCGGCCTCGACGTGGCGCGCGCGGATGGGCGTGGGGGCGACCGAGCCGAGCGCGACGCGGGCCTCGGTGACGATGCCGTCCGCGACGCGGAGCCGCCCGCCGAGCACGACCTTGGAGATGGACTGGGCCATGCGGGTGCCGACCTTGCGGTAGTGCAGGCGGTCGTCCGCGTGCGGGTGCAGGTGCAGGTGCACGAGGAGCTCGTCGGGGGCGAGCGCGGTCTTGCGGTAGCCCAGCCAGAAGTCGTCCGCGGCGACGCGGCGCGTGCCGCGCACGGACGCGAGCTCGAAGTCCGCGTCGAGCGCGAGCCACATGGGGAGCGAGTCGCCCGCGGGCGAGGCGTTGACGATGTTCCCGCCGACCGTGCCGCGGTTCTGGATCTGCGGGGCGCCCACGGTGCGGGCGCAGGCGCGCAGCGCGTCCGGCAGCGCGGCGTTGCGGGCGATGTCGGTCCACGTGGTGAGCGCGCCGACGGTGCGCCCGTCGCCCGTGATGCCGCGGAGCTCGCGGCAGGCCCAGAGGTCGATCACCGCGGTGGGCTTCACCGTGCCGAGCTCCAGGGACACCATGAGGTCGGTGCCGCCGGCGAGGACGGTCGCCTGCGGGTGCGCGGCGCGCTGGGCGAGGGCCTCGGCCAGGGTGTGTGCGCGGTGGACGGGCGCGGCGCTAGCGAGCATCGTCGCCTCCGGTCGCGAGCGCGTCGGTGACGGCGTCGACGATCTTCTGGTAGCCGGTGCAGCGGCAGAGGTTCCCGGCGAGCGCCTCGCGCGCCTCCGCGCGGCTGGGGTGCGGGTTCCGGTCGAGCAGCTCCTTGGCCATCACGAGGAAGCCGGGGGTGCAGATGCCGCACTGGGCGGCGCCGCAGCGGAGGAAGGCCTCCTGCACGGGGTGGAGGCGGCCGTCGTCCGCGAGCCCCTCCACCGTGGTGACGCGGCAGCCGTCGGCCTGGATCACCGGGACGAGGCAGCTCGTGACGGCCTCGCCGTCGATCAGCACGGTGCAGGCGCCGCACTCGCCCTCGCCGCAGCCCTCCTTGGCGCCGGTGAGGCGGAGCTCCTCCCGGAGCACGTCGAGCAGGCGGGACATCGGAGGCGCGGAGACCGTCACCTCGCGGCCGTTGACGGAGAAGCGGATCATGCCGGGAGTCTAACCAGAAAGCGCGAGCCTCCCCGGCGGGCGGGGGGCGCGGGGGGCCCCGTGTGGCGCCTCGGGGACGCGCGAATTGAGTTGCGGGCGCGCTCGGGCTGTGGGATAAGCGGCCGCGGAGGTCGGAATGAAGAAGGTCCTGCTCGGCGTCCTCGGCGTCGTGGTCCTCGGGGCGGTGGGGCTCGGGGTGGCCGCGTCGATGCAGCCCGACATGCTCCAGGTGGAGCGGAGCGTCACGGTGGCGGCGACGCCGGCCGACGTGTTCCCCTTCGCGAACAACTACGAGAAGTGGCAGCTCTGGAACCCCTGGCGGGAGATGGATCCGAACCAGAAGGAGACCCTCTCCGAGCAGAAGGAGGGCGTCGGCGCCCGCTACGCCTGGGAAGGCAACGACGACGTCGGCAAGGGCGAGATGATCATCAAGGAGTCCGTCCCCGACGAGAAGGTCGTCGAGGACCTGCACTTCATCGAGCCGTTCGAGTCCCGGGCGGTCGTCACGTTCACGGTCGCGCCCGAGGGCGACAAGACCAAGGTGACGTGGGGGTTCGAGAGCAAGAACGACTTCATGGGGAAGGCGTTCGGCCTGTTCGTGGACATGGACGCGATGCTCGGCGCGGACTTCCAGCGCGGGCTCGACAAGATGAAGCCCCTGGCCGAGGCCGAGGCCACGAAGCGGCTCGAGGCCGAGCGCGCGGCGGCCGAGGCGGCGGCGGCGGCCGTGACGGCTGACGCGGCGGCCGCGGGCGGCACGTTCCTCGAGGGGACGGCGCCCGAGGGGGACCCGGCGGCGCAGGCGGCCAAGTAGGCGGCGACGCAGGCGGTGGCGGAGGTCCACCGCCGCGGGCGGATCAGCCGCGCCGGAGCTCGTCGGCGAGCCGGTCGAACATCTCCTCGTTCGCGGGCGCCGCGTAGGTGCGCACCTGGCGGCAGTGCGCGTCGGATTCGAAGCGCATGAGCCAGGTGAGCCGCGTGCCGCCGTCGTCCTCGTCGAAGGTGGCGGTGAGGATGAACGGGTGGCTGTGCTGGCGCGCGACGATGCGCGTGGGCCCGACCTCCTCGTAGGTCCAGCGGTTGGGGAAGTCCGTGCCGTCGGGGCCGTGCATCGTGAGGCGCCACTCGCCGCCGGGACGGAGCTCGAACTGGTGGTGGGTGTTGCGGAAGCCCTTCGGCCCCCACCAGCGCGCGAGCCGGTCGGGGTCGGCCCACGCGGCGAACAGGGCCGCCGGCGGGGCGTCGAAGACGCGGGAGGACACGATCTCGAACGCGGCCTCCTGCTCGAGGTGGGCGGCGAGGTTGCCGAGCAGCTCGCCGGTGCCCTGCTCGCGGCTCGCGGTGCCGTCCTCGCCGTCGAGGAACACGGCGTGCTCGGTGAAGACGAGGCGGGTGCCGCCGCTGTCCGGGAAGAATTCCACGGAGGCGACGGACACGGACATCCGCGCGTCGTCCATGTACATGTCGTACACGTAGACGAGGCGCCGGTTGGCCACGATGTCGTGGTAGCGGGCGGCGCAGGTGTGCACGGGCCCGCCCTTCGGGCCGCCGGAGATGCGCTCCTCGCCGCCCTCCCGGAAGTCGAGCGAGCCCGGGCCGCGGCTCCACTCGTCGGGGCCGCGGAACCACGCGGCCTTGGCGGCCGGGTCGGACCAGGCGCGGAAGACGCGCGCGGGGGGGTACGGGAAGTGGCGCTCGATCGTGAAGCTGCCGTGGATGGTGCTCGGGGTGGTCATTCGGGCTCCGGGTCGGGGTTGGCGGCGAGGTGGTCGCCGAGGCGGTCGAGGCGGCGCTCCCAGGTGGTCCGCCGCTCGCCCAGCCACTGCTCGGCGAGGGAGAGGGCGGCCGGCTCCAGCTCGCAGGTGCGGACGCGGCCCACCTTGCGAGACCGCACCACGCCGCACTCCTCGAGCACGGCGAGGTGCTGGAGCACCGCGGGGAGCGACATCGGCAGGGGCCGCGCGAGCTCGCTCACGGACGCCGGGCGGCGCCCGAGCTGCTCCACGATGGCGCGCCGCGTGGGGTCGGCGAGCGCCTGGAAGACGCGGTCGAGGGAGACGGATTGGTTAAGCACATGCTTAAGTGTCGCGGCGCACGGCGGGTGTCAAGGGCCGAGATGCGGGGCGCTCCAGAGGCGGACCGGAGACCCGGGCGCGGCGGGCGCCCGAGGCGTCCGGCGGGCAATGGGAGGATTACCGGTCAGCCGCTTCCGTCCAGCGTGAGGATCGCGTGCCCGTCGGCGGTCACGAGGATCGTGTGCTCGAACTGGGCGGACAGCGAGCCGTCGCGGGTCACGACGGTCCAGCCGTCGTCGAGCACGTCCACCTCGGGCCCGCCGAGGTTGATCATCGGCTCGATGGTGAAGGTGGCGCCGGGCCGGAGCACGCGGTCGTGGCGCACGCGGGGGGTGTGTGGCACGAAGGGGTCCTCGTGCATCGCGCGTCCGATGCCGTGGCCGCCGAACAGCTCGACCACGGAGCAGCCCTCGGCGCGGGCGAGGTCCTCGATCGCGCGGCCGATGTCGGAGAGCCGCGCCCCCGGCCGGACGACGGCGATGCCCGCGTCGCGGCAGCGGCGGGCGGTCTCGACCACGTGGCGGGCCTCGGGCGAGGGGTCGCCGACGAAGAACGTGGCGGAGGTGTCGCCGTGGTGGCCGTCGAGCTCCGTCGTCACGTCGACGTTCACGATGTCGCCGGGGGCGAGGCGCTCGGTCGGCGACGGGATGCCGTGGCACACGACGTTGTTGCGGCTCGTGCACACCGCGGCCGGGAAGCCGTGGAAGCCGAGCTGGCTCGGCTTGCCGCCGCGGCGGGTGGTGTCGTCGCGGACGAGGCGGTCGATGTCGGCGGTGGACATCCCGGCGCGCAGGGCGCGGCCGACGTGGGCGAGGGTGGCGGCGGCGGCGCGCCCGGCGCGGCGCATGTGGTGGGGGTCGGGGGGTCGCATGGCGGGAACGTGGCGCACGGCGGCGGGCTCGGCCCATACCGTTTGGGTATTGGACGCCGGGCGCGCCGGTGCTATCGGGGGTGGGTGAGCCTCGATCAGCTCCAGGCCGTCGTGACCATCGCGGAGGAGGGCACGCTCGTGCGCGCCGCCCGTCGGCTGCGCATCAGCCAGCCGCCGCTCACGCGCAAGGTGCGCGCGCTCGAGGACGAGCTCGGCGTGCCGCTCTTCGACCGCGGCGCGCACGGCATGCGGCTCACGGCGGCGGGCGAGGCGCTCCTCGGCGCGGCGCGCGGGATCCTCGCGGCCGTGGACGCCGCGGCGGCGGGGGCGCGGGCGGCGGGCGTAGGGGGAGGCGAGCCGGGCGCGCCCGCCGGCGGGGACGCCGGCGGTCGGTCCCCTACAGGCTCGGGCCAAAGGCCCTCGGTCAGCGGGCTGCGCGCCCGCTGACCAGCGCGGGCGGCGGGGGTGTGTGGGGTGGTCGAGCGTGGCGGCGCCCGCGCTGCCTTCCGGGCACCTCGCGCGGGGTGGTGGCGGCGGGGAGAAGGACGCTGCGACGGGCGGTGGCGCGGGGCGGCACGAGCGCATGGCGGCCGAACCGCGCGCACCGAACCGCGCGCACCGACCGGGTGCTCGTCGACGGCCCGCGCGCCCTCAGTCCGAAGTCGCGGGATGTTCGCTCATCCCCGGACCTTGGACGGTATTTCCGTCCGAAGTCGGCGGATGTCGGCTCATCCCCCGACCTTGGACGGTATTTCCGTCCGAAGTCGGCGGATGTCGGCTCATCCCCCGACCTTGGACGGCCGCCGCGCCGCCGACGTCGCCCCGCCCCCTCGCCGGTCCACCACCCGCGCCGTCCCGCGCCCGGCGGCGGGGGGGTGTGGGGTGGGCCAGCGTGGCGGCGCCCGCGCTGCCGTCCGGGCACCTCGCGCGGGGGGGGAGCCGGCGGGGAAGGTGGCGATCCGCGTGCGGAGGAGTACCATCCGAGCCCATGTCTTCCACCCGAGCGGCCATGGCGGCGCTGATCCTCGCGGCGTGCGCCGCCTCCGCGGCGGCGCCGGCTCGCGACGAGCAGGCGATCTTCTCGACCGCCGCGCGGCTCGCCGAGGCCTCGGAGCGATGGGCTCCGGTGCGCTTGCGCGAGCTGAGCTTCGAACGACCGGCGTGCGCCCCGGAGGGCGGGTGGCTCGTGACCGTCGAGGCCTCGACGTTTCAGACCCGCAGCTGCTTCGTCCGCGAGGTGGACGGCGCGTGCCTCCCGGACCCTTCCCGGGACCAGCTCTGTGTCCTCCCGCCCGCCGTCGCGTCGCGCGGGGGGATCGACACCTGCTCCGTGTGCGGCGCGGTCGCGGAGACGCTCCGCGGGTCGGTCGAGCCGGGTGTCACGAGGGCCCAGGTGCGCTGGCCCGTCGGCCGGGACCCGGACGTCGCCTCCATCCGGATCGAGGTCACGTCCGGGGCCGCTTCCCGCAGCTGGGAGCTGATCGGCCGGAACCTGTTCGAGAACCCGGACGGCGCGGTCGGCCGCACGGTGTCCGCCCGGCTCGACGAGTCCGGGGCGCTCCGCGTGTGGGAGACGAGCCAGGAAGGGCAGGGCAACAATGCCTCGGGCTCGGACACCTTCACGGGCATCTGGACGGACGGCGAGCCCGAGCAGCTCCCCAACGGGCTCTCCCTCCATCGGGTGTCCGGGACCCTCCCGATGGGCGAGGCGGTCTGGACACGCGCCGTCCGCGACGAGGGGTTCCGCACGGGCTTCTCGCACCATGTGCTCTGCGGCGATCTCGTCCCCGGCGGGGTCCGCCTGTACGAGGCGTGCGTTGCGGACCCCGACCCGCGCGCCTGGGGCGGGCCGAGCTATCCCACCCGGTGTGAGCAGGCCCGCGCAGGTTGCCCGCGCGGAGCGAGGCCGGACCGGGATCCTCGCGCGGGGACCTACCGGGTGGTCGACGGGCGGCTGACGAGGGTGGGCGGAGGTCGGGTCGAGTAGACCGCGGGAGTCGAACGCGCCTCGCCAGGCTGCTCGGAGCGCCGCGCGAGGGGACCGGAAGGCGGCGCGGGCGCGGGGACGTGCGGGGCCGGAGGCCCGAGGAGGGCGCACCGCCCGCGCCGGTCGGCGGGCGCGGGGCCCGCCGACCGAGCGGCTCCGCCGCGAGCGTGGAGGGGCCCGACCCCGCGTCTTCGCGGGGGCGCGCCCGGACTCAGCGCCTCCGCCGCACGACCAGGAGCAGCCCGACGAGGAGCGCGGTGGGGACGGTGTCGCCGGGGGTGGCGCACCCGCAGCCGGGCTCCTCGGGGGCGGGGGCGGGGTCGCCGCAGTCGAGGGGGTCGTAGGTGGCGTCGTCGCAGTCGTTGTCGCGGGCGTCGCAGGCCTCCGCGTTGCCGGGGAAGCGCGCGGGGTCGTCGTCGTCGCAGTCGCCGTCGGCGGCGACGTAGCCGTCGGGCGGGGTGGGGTCGCAGCCGGTCTCGGAGCGGGCGGAGTCGCCGACGCCGTCGCCGTCGGCGTCGCGATACCAGTAGAGGAGCACGCCCTCGTCGGGGTTGGCGCCGTCGCAGTCGTCGTCGATGCCGTTGCAGACCTCCTCGGCGCCCGGGTGCACCGCAGGGTCGGCGTCGTCGCAGTCGGCGGGGAGCGGGTGGCCGTCCTCGTCGGCGTCCACCGGGATCGTGGAGTCGAAGCCGTTGCAGTCCTGGTCGACGTCGTCGAACGGCACGTCGTAGTTGCCGGGGTACCGCTCGGCGTCGGAGTCGTCGCAGTCCGCGCAGTAGTCGGCGCCGTCGCCGTCGCCGTCGAACTCGTCGGTGCAGCCGTCGCAGTCGTCGTCGACGCCCTCCGTGGCCTCGGGCGCGCCGGGGAAGGTGTCGTCCTCGTCGTCGTCGCAGTCGCCGGCGACCTCGGTCCAGCCGTCGTGGTCGTCGTCGGTCAACGCGTCGTCGCGCACGCCGTCGCAGTCGGCGTCGTCGTCGGGGTTCCCGCCCCCGCCGGCGCTCTGGGGGACGCCGTCGTCCCCGTCGAGCGCGCCGGGGTGCACGTCGGGGTCGCTGTCGAGGCAGTCGCCCTCCGCGGGGGTGAAGCCGTCGAGGTCGTCGTCCGACTCGGAGCCGGCGCAGAAGTGGTTGGCGGCGCCCGGCGTGCCCCAGGTCCCGGACGCGGGGATGCGCACCTCGGAGCGGCACCAGTTCTCGGCGTGATCGTTGGCCCACTCGATGGTCGTGACCGGGAAGTCGACGGCGTGGGCCACGTCGGGGAGGAGGCCCCAGGTGGCGGTCCACGCGACCTCGTCGAGCGTGAGGGCCGCGTAGGTGAGCGTGAGGGTGTCCGCGGAGCCGTCGAGGTCGAGGTCGTCGTGGGCGTAGACGTGGTCGACGGGCACGTCGCCGTTGAAGTCCAGCTCGCCGGGGGTGCGGTCGTCCGAGACGCCGAGGACGACGTAGCCGCCGCGCGCGACGCGCCCTTCGAGGGTGACGGAGCCGGTCGCGTTGGCGAGGGTGACGCCGTCGAGGTCGAGGGTGTCGGCGGTGTTGTTGTGGAGCTCGATCCACTCGCCGTAGGCCTCGGGCACGGCCACCGGGTCGGCCTGGACCTCGGTGATCGTCACGTCGCCGGGGGCCGACGGCGGCGCGGCGAACGCCGCAAACGTCAGGAGCAAGGGGACCTCCGGCCGGGACGATAGCGCGGGCGGGGGCGCGCCGGCGACAAGTCGTCAGTTCGGGACCCCCGCCTCCGGGAGGAGCAGCACGAAGCTGTCGGGCCGGCGCTGGTAGAGGAGCACGTGGTCGGGGCCGGTCGCCTGGAGGAGGGGCGCCCAGGCGTCCTCCACGAGCGCGGGGCTCTCGCGGACGAGCGCGGGGTCGTAGAGATCGAGCTCGACGTAGGCGCCGCGGGCGGCGGCGGCCGCGCCGTAGCTGTAGGCGGCGAGCCCCTCGCCGGGCGCGACGTCGTTGTGCACGGCGCCGCCGTAGAGCACGACGGTGGCGTCCTTGGTGTCGAAGCCCTGCTGCGCGAACGCGCCGAGCTTGACCGTGAGCAGGCGAAGGAGCGCGTCGTAGGCGATCTCGCCGTCGGGGCCGAGCAGCGTGGCGTACTCGTCGCAACTGATGGCGAGGTCGTGGGGGCGGACGTTCGCCTTCACGGCGGCCTCGACCAGCAGGACGAGCTCGCTTTTTGTCGCCTCGGGGCGCTTCGTGTCCTCGGCGACCTTGGTGGCGACCCGCTCCTCCTGCGGGCCGCAGGTGCCGTCGAGGCGCCAGGTCTCGAGCACGAGGTCGGTGGTGTGCGGGGCGAGGACGGGAAAGAGCTCGTTCGTGAAGCGCGCGAGCGTGGTCGGGCCGGCGGGGCCGTCGGTCTTCGCGTGCACCTCCCCGACACCGAGCACGCGGGGGTTCGAAGCGAGCACCCTCGCGAGCGCCGCGGCCGCGGTGGGGAAGCGCTCGTGCGGGGGGAGGGCGGTCCACGGGGTCGGCTTCGCCTCCGGCGCGCCGCTCGCAGGGGCGGCCGCGACCGGCGCGGCGGCAGGAGCGAGGTCTCCCGGAGCCGGCCCCTCCACCTCGCCCAGACAGCCGATCAACAGGAGCAGCACCGACCCTCCGCGACACGGGACACCCGACCGGCCGCCCGGTTCCGGGATATCCCGGCGATCTGCCGGGAGGCCGCCTGCCGACTCCGCCTGCCGACGCCGCCGAGGAGGCGCCGCTCCCGCCCTCCTGGATGCACAGCAGCGTGTCCGTGGCCGCGGACGGCGCGATCACCTACGACGACGGCCGGCGGCGCTACACCTTCGCGCCGGACGGGGCGGTGCTCGCCGCGGAGGTGCGCGACCTGGACCTGCCGCTCTGGCTCGCGGGCGGAATCTGGGTCACGAGTGCGTCCGTGACCGTCGGCACCGTCGAGGTGCCCTGGGAGAACGGCACGCGGGTGGTGCCCGCGGCGGACGGCGTGTGGCTGCGCGCGCGCGACCGCGTCACGCGCGTGGGCCCGACGGGGGCGCTCACGACGATCGACGCGCCGGGCTGGGGCGACGTGGCCCCCTTCGACGGGGGTGTGGCCTGGGCGGACGACCGCGGCCTGCACGTCCGCGGCGCCGGGAGCTGCGACGTGCCGGGCCTCTCCCACGGCGCCCTCGCCGTGACGCCCGACGGCGGGAAGATCGCGGTGGCGGGGCCCGACTCGCTCCTGCTCCTGGACGGGGCGTGCGCGCCGATCGCGGCGCTCCCCGTGGCCACGGAGGGCGTCGGCTTCGCCGGGGATCGCGTGCTCCGGCTGGTGGACGGCGGCGCGGTCCTCCACGACGGCGCCACCCTCGCGCCGCTCACCCGCCCGCCCGGGCCGATGCGCCACGAGCTGGCCACGCGCGCGGTCGACGGGCACGTCCGCTTCGCGGTCGGGCTCTGGGAGTGGGACCCGGCGGACGGCACCTCGGCGCCCGGGCCCGCCCTGGTGCTCCGGGACCTCCCGCCGGACGTGCGCGTGCTCGGCGGCGGGCACGGCTCCGGCGTGCGGGTCGTGCCCGGCGGCGTGCAGGTGTTCGACCCGGTGACGCTCCGGGACCGCGGGCCCGTCCTGCCGGTGCGCCCGACCGCGGGGATCGCGAGCGCGGACGGGCGCTTCGCGGTCACGCTGGCGGACGGCGCGTTCACCGCGTGGGACGTGGCGACGGCCCGCCCTCGCTGGAGCGTGCCGGCGCCGGCCAACACGCGCATCTTCTCGGTCGACGCCCACCACGTGCGCATCGGCGTGGGCAGCGAGCACCTCCTGCTCCGCACGTCGGACGGCGAGAAGTGGGGCACCGCGCGGGTCCTGCGCGCGGGCGGCGAAGACCCGTACGGCCTGGTGGTGTGGCCCGCGGCGGGGGCGCCCTGGGACAGCCGCCGCCCCGCCGAGAACCGCCTGTCGCCGCCCCCGGCGGCCGACGCGCCCGCTCCCACGGACGGCCCGCCCGTCGTGGACGCGCTCGGGGCCGCGTTTGCGCGCGGTCGCCCGGTGCCCCCCGACGAGCGGGCCTGCGCCGACGCCGACGCCCTGCGCGCGCGCTGGGACGTCCTGCCCGCGATCGACGCCGCCTTCACCGCCGCGCTCGACGAGATGTGCCCGCGTTTCGCGGCGTGGGCCGGCACGCCCATCCCCTGGCCCGCCCCGGTCCCCGCGACCGTGGGCCCGGCCGCCGGGTCGTCCCCGCGCGCGGCCCCCCAGGTCGTGACGGCGCCGCCGGAGCTCCCGCTCCGCACGGACGTGCCGACGGTGATCGTGCGCCGCCACACGTCCGGGGAGGTCACGCGGACGCTGACCGACGAGGGCCTCGTCGTCTACGAGGCCGCGCCCTTCGACGTCGGGACCGTCGAGCTCACCCTGGACGGCGCCCCGGTCGCGGCGCACCTGCTCCCCGGCGCGGGCAAGCTCCTCGACGGGCTCGGGGTGCCCGCGGCGCTCGTGGACACCGACGGCACCGTGCTCGCCGCCGGCACGCTCGGGGAGGTCGTGGCCGCGGCGCGGCTCGGGCTCGCGGGGATCACCCGCCTCGACGGCGGCTGGGTGGCCCCGGCGTGGACCGTCGCGCTGCCCGAGACGATGGTGGAGCTCCTCCCGCTGGAGGACGGCGCGCTGGTCCGCACGCGCGGCGAGGTCGCGCGCGTCGGCGGGGACGGGCGGGCCCGCTGGCAGGTGCCGGGGGTGTTCGCCTCGGTGGTGCCGGACGGCGACCGGGTGTGGGTGGAGCCGCGCGTCGGGGCGTCCTTCGCGGTCGCGCTCGCGGACGGCCGGCGGGTCGCCGACGGGGCGGTCGGCCGGGCCGTCCCCGGAGACCCCGTGCGCTTCCGGCGGGACCTCCCCGGCGGGATCCACGTCGACGACGCGGACGGGCGGAGCGCCCTGACCTTCCCGGCGCGCGGCATCACGGAGGTCACCACGGACGAGCTCCGCTTCCGCGTGGGGCCGTTCGTCGGCGCCGTGAGCTACGACGGGCGCTTCCGCGGCGTCACCGCGGCGACACCGCGCGAGGTCCGGTGGGGCCGCCGGGCGCTGGTCGAGGACGGGGCGCGCATCGTGGACGCGCGCGGCCGCGTGGTGGTCGAGCGCGTCCACCCCGGGACCCTCGTGGCGGCCGGCGACCACGCCCTCGTGCAGGCCCACGGCCCCCAGGGGCCCTGGCTCCTGCTCGACCGCCGGGGCCGCGCCGTCGCGGTCTACGACGCCACGCGCGTGGTGCCCGCGGCCGGGGGGCTTCTCGGCGGCACGCGCGCCGGCCTCGCCCGCTGGGAGCTCCCGTGAACGGCCTCGTGATCGCCCTCGTCGGCGCCGCGCTCGCCGACTGGCCCGCCGCGATCGACGCCGACCGGGTCGCGATCGTCCGGAACGGCACCGTCGAGCTGTACGACCGCGCCGGCACGCGCGTCTCCGCGTTCCCCGCCGCCTCGGACGTCGTGGTCGGCGTGTGGCTCGATGGCGACCGGGTCCTCGCGTCGGTGTCGACCGGCCGCTTCCGCGTCTGGGACGGCGGGCGCTTCGTCGCGAGCGGCCTCGGGTGGCTCTCCTTCGTCGACGACGACGGGACCGCCTGGTCGGTCGCCGGCGCCGCCGCGTACAGCTTCTTCGCCGAGGGCGGTCGGGCGGCCTGGAGCCTGCCGCCGCGGACCGCGACGAGCGACCACCCGGCGCTCCCGCCGCAGGCGCCCGCCGCGCTGCCGCTCCTCTCGGAGCGTCCGAGCTGCCGGCTCGTGGGCCGCGAGCGCGCGGTGTGCCCGGGCCCCGGAGGCACCACGCTCCTCGACGCGAGCGGCGCCGAGCTCGCCCGTGTCGACGGGGACCTGCTCGCCGCGGGGCCGGCGGGCTTCGTGGCCGAGGCGACCGGCCGGCTCCGGGAGACGCGGGTGTACGCGGCCGACGGCACGCTCGTCCACACGGCCCCCTTCACCGCTCGTGGGGCCGGCGTCGGGGACGACGCCTTCGTGCTCCTGGAGCGGGCGGAGTCGGACCGCGCCTGGATCGTCCCGCTCGCCGGCGAGCCGACCTCCTGGCCGCTCGGGCCCGAGCCGGAGCGGTCCTGGACGATCGCGCTCCCGGGGCCCACCGTGCGCGTCGAGGCGAACGGCGGGGTGGCCTGGCTCGCGGTGGACGACCTCGCCGTCGTCGCCGCCGTCCCCATCGACGCCAGCCGGAGCCCCGCGATCACGCCCGTGCCCGACGGTGTCCGCCTCCATGCCAACACGCCCCGCCCCGACGAGCTCCGCCGGTTCAACGACGACCGCTGGCTCTTCCAGGTGGCCGGCAAGACCGCGTGGGAGCTGCCGCTCGCCGGCACGCCGGGCCCGCTCGTGGAGGCCGCGGCGGGGCGCGTGTTGGTGTTCTTCCCCGCCGACGGCACCATCCGCGGCTTCGACGCCGCCACCGGGAAGGCGCGCTGGACCGCCCGTGTGGCGCTCGAACGCCCCAAGGCGCGCGGCGCCGACCGGCTGCTGGTGACCGGCACCTCGGGCTGGGCGCTGCTGGACACCTGGACCGGCACGCTCGTCGCCTCCGGCACCGTCCGCGTGCGCGACGCCGACGCCTTCCCCGCCGCGTTCACCGACGACGAGGGCGACGTGCGCGGGCCCGACGGCCGCGTGCTCACCCGCGTGCCCCCGAAGGGCCGCGCGCTTGGCGTGCTCGCCGACGGCGGCGTGGTGTGCGCGGAGGGCGGCGCCGTCGTGGTCCGCGACGGGGAGCGCGTCCGCTGGTGGCAGGCGCCCGACCCGACGGTCGGTAGCCTCCCGACCCTGGCCGTCGTGGGCGACGCCGTCTGGCTCGGCGGGAACGACGTGATCGTGCGGCTGGACGGCGGCACCGGCGCGGTCACCGGCGCGGTCCCGTGGACCTTCGGGCGGGTCGTCCGCTTCCGGTAGCCCTACAGCCGCGCGAGCACCCGCTCCGGCGTCATCGGCAGGTCGTCGAGCACCGCGCCGGTCGCGACCTCGATGGCCTGCGCCACGGCGGCCGCCGGCCCGTCCATCGGGATCTCGCCGATGCCCTTGGCGCCGAACGGCCCGCCCGCGAAGGGGATCTCCACGACCAGCGTCACCATCTCCGGCGCGTCGGCCGCGGTCGGGATGATGTAGTTCGTGAGCCGGTCGTTCCGCATGCAGCCGCGCGCGTCGAGCACGACCTCCTCGGAGGTCGCCCACCCGAGCGCCTGGAGCGCGCCGCCTTCGAGCTGCCCCTCGACGAGCACCGGGTTGATGGCCCGGCCCACGTCGGTCGCGGAGACGAAGCGGCGGTAGAGGACCTCGCCGGTGTCGCGGTCGACGTCGAGGTCCACGACGGAGCAGGCCCAGCCGTAGGTGGGGTAGGCGTCGCCGCGGTAGGTCTCGGGGTCCCACTGGATGGAGCCGTCGTCGAGGTACTGGTGCTCGACGCGGAGCGGCGCCTGGGAGCGGCGCGCGGCGAGGAGCGCGGCGAAGTCGGCCGTCTCGAGGCCGGTCTCGGCCTGGAGCGCCTCGCGGAGCTTCTTCGCGGCGATCTGCGTCACGCCGCCGACCACCATCGTGGTGCGGGAGGCGACGGTCGGCCCGGAGTCCGGGACGATCGACGTGTCGTGCGGCGCCATCTCCACGCGCTCGACGGGGAAACCGAGCTCCCCCGCCACGATCTGGAGGAAGATCGTGTCGGTGCCCTGCCCGATGTCGGTCGACGCGGTGAGGATGCGGACGCGGTCGCCCACGAGCTCGAGCGCGACCTTCCCCTTGATGTTCGCCTCGCCGTTGCCGGTGAAGCCGCAGCCGTGGAACACGAGCGAGAGCCCGCGGCCCCGCGCGAGGTTCGTGCCCGCGCCGGGGTGGCGCGTGGGGGGCGCGAGCGGTTTCTCGGCGGCGGCGAGCGCCGCGTCGAGCACCGCGAGGCCGCCGACGTCGTGCACCTTGCCGCCGGACGCGGTGGTGTCGCCGTCGCGGAGCAGGTTCTTGCGGCGGAGCGCCAGCGGGTCGAGGCCCATCTCGCGCGCGATGCGGTCCATGTGCCGCTCGGCCGCCCACATGGCCTGGGGCGCGCCGAAGCCGCGGAACGCGCCGTTCGGCGGCGTGTTCGTCGCGACCGCGACGCCGGTGATGTGCACGTTCTCGCAGCGGTAGGGCCCGGTGAGGTGGAGCACCCCGCGCGAGAGCACGACCGGCGTGAGCGTGTTGTACGCGCCGCCGTCGAACACCGTGTCGGCCGTCCACTCGAGCAGCGTGCCGTCGGGCGCCGTCACGGAGCGGATGCGGAAGATGGCGGGGTGGCGCTTCGTGGTGGCGCGCAGGTCCTCGTCGCGCCGGTAGATCAGCTTGACCGGCCTCCCCGTCTTCAGCGCGAGCAGCGCGGCGTGCGCCGCGACCATCGACGGGTACTCCTCCTTGCCGCCGAAGCCGCCGCCGGTGGTGGCCTGCACCGCGTTGACGCGCTCGTGGCCGAGCAGCGCCTTGAGCGCCTTGTGCACGTAGTAGGGGCACTGCATCGAGCCGATGACGGTCACGCCGCCGTCGTCCCGGGGGACCGCGATCATGCCCTGCGGCTCGATGTAGAGCTGCTCCTGGAGCCCCACGCGGTAGGTGCCCTCGTGCACCACGCCGCGCACCGTGCCCGCGGGCGCGCCCTTGTCGATGCGGATGCGCTTGAACACGTTGTCGGCGCCGTACAGCGCGACGGCGTGGCCCTCGGCCCGCTCGGGGTCGAGGTTGCAGGGCAGGTCCTCGTACGTGACGCGCACGTGCTTCGCGGCCTCGAGCGCCTTGTCGCGCGTGGGCGCGGCGACGAGCGCGATCGGCTCCGTCACGTGCCGGACCACGCCGTCCGCGAGCGCCGGCTGGTCGTCCGTGATGAGCGCGACGAGGTTCCGCCCGGGGATGTCCTTCGCGGTGACGAGGGTGACGCCTTCCCAGTCGTAGGCGGGGTCGAGCTCCACCCCGAGGAAACGCGCGTGGGCGCGCTCGGAGCGCACCGTGGCGCCGTAGAGGCAGCCCTCGGGGCGGATGTCGTCGACGTAGAGCGCGCGGCCCGTCACCTTGGCGGCCCCGTCGGCCCGGGGAAGGCTGATTCCGATGGTCATGGGCCGGGAGTCTAACAGGGGCGTGGTTCAGCGAGGGGATCTCGGGGCAGGGGGGCGCAGCCCCCCCGCAACGCCCCCGGCGGGGGCGCACAGCGCCCCCGCACCCCCGGCGGGGGGCCCGCCGGCGCCCTCAGATGGGCGGGCACGCGGTGAGGAAGTCGTCCTCGCACGTCGCGTCGTTGTAGACGCTCGAGTCGCCGCAGGTGTCGGTGTCACCGCCCCCGTAGTTCTGGTCACCCGACTCCGTGCCGGCGTAGAGCGAGTCGTTTCCGCCGCCGCCGGAGAGGTAGTCGTCGTCGCCCTGGCCGCAGAGCACGTCCGCGTCGCCTTCACCGTAGAGCGCGTCGTTGCCGGGGCCGCCCTCGAGCCGGTCGTCCCCGAGGTTGCCCCGCAGGGTGTCGTCCCCATCCTGGCCGTAGAGCTCGTCCACCCCCGGCCCGCCGTGGAGGACGTCGTCCCCGCCGGCGCCGAGGATCAGGTCGTCGTCCTCCTCCCCCTCCAACGCGTCGCCGGAGTTCGACGAGCGGCTTCCGATGAGGTGGTCGTTCCCTTCGTCCGCCCACACCTGCGCGTTCGTGCAATTCAGGTTGTCGGACGTGCTCCACTGGAGCGAGATGGTGTCGTTCTCCACCGTGCCGTAGATGGTCGCGGTGTGCCGCGTGCCGCTGCACGCGTCGGCCAGCCCGCTCTCCTCGCAGCAGAAGGCCCCGCCGTTCCCCGCGACGCCCCAGGCCTGCACGCTCGTGGACGATGTCGACGTCATGTACATCCAGGTCGTGGAGGTCTCTCCGTTGGCCCCGAGGTCGCACGTCAGCGGCATGGTCGAGAAGTCGCAGATGGCGTTGGCACCACCCGCGTTGCAGTTGAGATCCGTCATCCCGTTGGGACAGGTGGCGAGCGCGGTGCCCGGCGCGAGCAGCGCGAGCATGGCGACGAATGCGGAGGGCTTGTGGAGCATCATGATTACCTCTCGTTCGGGCGTCGAGTGCCCATCCGCATTGGAGCACGCTCGCTGAACGAAGTCGCCTCAGGACGGAAACATTCTGATTTAAAAATGTTTGATCGGGCTCCGTCCCGCGCCACAACGTGCGCGTGGGTGCTCGGAGACACCAATGCAGGCGGAGTCCTTGCGCGACCTCTGGTGGTGCGCGGCGGGGGCGCACGGCGCCCCCGCACCCCCGGCCGCGCGGCGCCCCCGCACCCCCGGCCGCGCGGCGCCCCCGCACCCCCGGCCGCGCGGCG
>CAYWGD010000007.1:37207-104496 GCA_964457335.1 uncultured Enterobacteriaceae bacterium
CGGCGCCCCCGCACCCCCGGCCGCGCGGCGCCCCCGCACCCCCGGCCGCGCGGCGGCGCCGTCGGATCAGTAGCAGTACACGGAGTAGATGTCGCCGGAGTGGTACTCCCGGCTCTTGTCCCTGTACAGGTCGACTCCGCCGCTGGCGTAGCCGATCTGGCCGGCCGGGCAGCAGAGGGTGTCGATCTTGATGGCGAGCTTCCCGTCGTGGCTCGCGATGAGGGGGTCCAGGTAGTCGTCGAGGATCTGAGTCGAGCTCCACGACTGGTACTCCTCCGGGACGCCAAACCAGATGGGGCTGCTGCACATCGAGAGCGTGCCGGTGGTCTCGGCGTTGGCGAGGGAGAGGGCGAGGGACAGGGCGGACAGGAGCATTGGAACCTCCGCCGAACCTGTACCGCGCGACCCATCCGGGGGCCTGCCGATGTCAGATCCAGGCCAGATCGGTCCCCGGGAGGGACGCGCGCGGACCGATGCGCGCGCACTGCTCGCGATGCGCGCGCGGCGCGTCCACGGGGCGCGGCCCGGGGTCCTCGCCGGTGGGATCGGCCTCGGATGGGGATCGTGGGGCCAGCCGGGCGCCGGGCCCGCGCTGGCACGCCCCCTGCATCGGTCCCCGGCACGCGGCGCCCCGCGCCGACGACACACCCACGGAGATCCAAATGCACGCCGAATTCTGGCACGACCTCTGGAATCGCAACGCGGTCTCGTTCCACCGCCCGGACGTGCACCCCTACGTGCGCAGGTACCTCTCCCCCGAGGTGCTACGCGGGAAGCGCGTCCTGGTGCCGTTGTGCGGCAAGTCGGTCGACATGTTGTACCTGCGCGAGCACGCGGAGCACGTGGTGGGCGTGGAGCTCGTGCGGAAGGGCATCGAGGCGTTCCTCCACGAGAACGACATCGCCTACACCCAGCCCACGCCGGACCGATACGAGGCCGACGGGCTCACGCTCATCTGCGGCGACTTCTTCGCGCTCACCACCGCCGACACCGGCCGCGTCGACATCGTGCACGACCGCGCGTCGCTGGTCGCGCTGCCGCACGCCATGCGCCTCACCTACACGGCCAAGCTCGTCGAGCTCGTGCCCGCGGGCGGCTGGCAGCTCGTGAACACGCTCGAGTACGGGCCCTTCGACCTCGGCGAGGCGCCGTTCAGCCTCTCCCCCGCGGAGGTCGCCGCGTACTACGCGGAGAGCTTCGACATCGAGCACGTGGAGGGTCCGCTGCTCCCGAACCACCCGATGGTGCGGAAGTTCAGCCTGCAGTTCCTCTACGAGCACGCGTTCATCCTGCGGCGGAAGTAGGGCTCCAGCGCCGGAGGGGGGCGTTGAGGCGGACGGCCGGAAGGGGCGCTATCATCGGGGGATGTTCCTCCTCGCGCTCCTGTCGCTCCCCGCCTCGGCGTGCCCGACCATCGCCACCGGCACGACCAACCAACTGAGCTTCGACACCGCCGCCGTCGCGATCGTGCGGGAGGGGACGCGCACGACGTTCTCGGTGGCGATCAACCCCACGGGCGAGAACCAGCCGTTCGCGCTCGTGCTCCCGGTGCCGGAGGTGCTCCAGGAGTCGGAGATCCGCACGCTGGATCCCGGCATCTTCCGCACCCTGGACGGCTACTCGGCGCCGCGCCACGTGAGCGACGCGGGCTGCTGGGCCGAGAGCGACACCGACACCGACGCCGACAGCGACAGCGACACCGACGGCGACGGCGCCTCGGTGGACGTGGAGGCCGAGTACCTGGTCGGCGAGTACCTGGTCACCATCCTCTCGTCGGACGAGTCGACCGCGCTCGGGGCCTGGCTCGACACCAACGGCTACTACCTGCCCGACGGCGCGGAGCCGCGCCTCGCCGAGTACATCGAGGCGGGGAGCTATTTTCTGGCCGCCAAGGTCGCGGAGACGGCCGAGTTGACGGACGGCTCGCCGCTCTCGCCGCTCCAGGTCTCCTACGACAGCGACGTCTTCTCGATCCCGCTGCGGCTCGCGACGCTCAATTCGCCCGGCGAGCAGGACATGGTCATCTACGCCCTGATGGACGAGGACTACGGCCGCGTGGGCATCTCGAACTACCCGGAGTTCGAGGTGCCGGAGCAGTGCATCTGGGGCGACCCGAACGTGGACGACTTCGGCGCGTTCTACGAGGAGACGTTCACGGAGGCCTGGGCCGGCATGGCGGACGCCGCCTGGACCGTGGAGTTCGCGGGCGGGCCCTACGACTGCAACCCCTGCACGGCCACCTGGCCCACCCTCGGGGACATCGCCGAGCTCGGCTTCACCGGCGACTACGAGGAGCACTACCTGACGCGCATCCACATGCGCTACACGCCCGAGCAGGCGGACCAGGACCTCACGCTCTACGGCTCGGGCATCCGCACCCCCGAGGTGCTCTCCTACGCCGACGACTCCCCGCAGAACGACTGCGTCGACGACTGCGACGGCGGCGCGGACCCCGACGGGGACACCGACACCGACACGGACACCGACGGAGAGCCCGCCGAGGCCGCCGACGGCGACGTCTGCGCGTGCGGCACGAGCGGCGCGCCGGGGCTCTTCGCCGTGGCGATCGGGCTCCTCGCCGTGCGCCGGAGGCGGGACAACTGCTGACGGTCGGGCCCCCCCTTCCGGCCTAGTTGGGAGAAGGGGGCCCGGATGCTGGTGACGCTGCTGGTTGGCTGCACGGAGAACGAGCTCGCCACGGCTGGCGAGCCCGCGCGCGCCGGCCCCGTCGCGGAGGAGTCGGCGGTCGACCCGCGGATCGTGGCCCCCGACGCCGGGAGCCCCGTCCCCGACCGGCCGCCCGAGTCCGGCCTCGCGCTCCCGGCCGGGTTCCTCTTCGAGGACGAGACCCTCCACCGCTTCGACCTCGTGCTGTCCGAGGACGCCGAAGACGCGCTCGACGGCGGCGAGGTCGTCGAGGCGACCTTCCGCTACGGCGCGGAGGCGTGGATCGTCGGGCTCGCGCTGAAGGGGAGCTACTCCCGCCGGGGGATGTCCGAGAAGGCCGCGTTCCGGATCGACTTCGGCGAGATCGTCCCCGACCAGGAGTTCTACGGCCTTCGGCGGATGACGCTGAACAACATGGTCCAGGACGGCTCGATGATCCGCGAGCACGTCGTGTACCGCGCCTACGCCGCGGTGGGGGTCCCCGCGCCGCGCCACGCCTACGCGGAGTTGTGGGTGAACGACGAGCTCTGGGGGCTCTACGGCGTGCTCGACGCGATGGACCGTCGCTTCGCGCGCTGGGCGTTCCCCGAGGACGGCGAGGGCTGGCTCTACGAGGGCGGCAACGGCGCCGACCTGCTCGCCGGGCGCGAGCGCCGCTTCCACGTGCAGGCCGAGGGCGAGGGCGAGCCCCATGCCGACGTGGAGGCGCTCGTGGCCGAGCTCGACGCCGCGGACGACGTGATGGACGTGATCGACCGCTTCGACGCGTCGGTGTTCCGGATGTGGGCCACCGACCTCGCGTCCGGCAATCGCGACGGGTACACGCGCCGTCGCAACAACTACCACGTGTACCACGGGGCCGGGCGCTGGTGGTTTTTGCCCTGGGGCAGCGACCAGGCGCTCAACGGCGGGTCCGGGCTCTACGACGGCTTCGTGGGGCGGATGCTCGTGGATTGCCAGCGCTCCGGGGATTGCATGGATCGGCTCGAGGCCGCCATGGACGACGTCGCGGACGCCTGGGAGGCCGTGGACCTGCCCGGCTACGCCGCCGCGACCGGCGAGCTCGTGGCCGAGGCGTGCGCGCGCGACCCGCGGCGCGAGGACCCCTGCCGCTACGAGGGCGTCGTGGAGCTCGTGGAGGCGCGGCTCGAGCAGATCCGTAGGGATTGAGGGGCGTTGAGCGCCGGGGGCGATCTCGGGTATCGTCCGCGCATGTGGCTCCTGCTCCTGGCCTGCGCGGGCCCCGATCCGATCGGCGCCTCCACCCCGCTGGAGGTCGACCCCGAGCGCGACGACACGGCGGACACCGACGACACGGACACGGACGACACGGCCGAGACCGGCGACACCGGCGAGACCGGCGAGACCGCCGAGCCCTTCGTCTTCCCCGAGCAGTTCGACGTCATCGTGGTGGGCGCGGGCCCGGCCGGCGTCGCGGCGGCGCTGTCCGCGCGGGAGGCCGGCGCGAGCGTGCTCCTGCTCGACCGCGAGGAGGAGCCGGGGATGGGGCTCATCACGGGCGGGCAGGCGTTCGCGGTCGGGTCCCGATGGCAGGAGTCGCAGGGCATCTACGACACCATCGAGGCCGCGCAGGCCGACTGGGCCGACATCACCGCGGCGGACCCGGACGCCCCGGGCGTCCTCGACTTCCTGGCGAACAGCGCCGACACGCTCGAGTGGCTCACCGGGTACGGGCTCGCGATCAGCAGCGTGCGCCCCGATCGCGACGCCGGGACGACGCCCCGCGTGCACCTGCTCGGCTGGGACGCGATCGGCGACGGGCGCGGGCTCTACACGTTCTTCGACGGGGAGATGCGCGTCGGCGTCGAGGTCACCGCGCCGGTGATGGACGGCGCCGCGGTCGTGGGCGTGGCGTGGACCGACGTGGTCACCGGCGAGACCGGGACGAGCGGCGCCAGGGCGGTCGTGCTCGCGACCGGCGGCTTCTTGCGCAACCGGGACGAGGTGGATCGGGTGCTCCCCGCGGTCGCCGGGCGGCGGATGGTGTTCGAGGCGAACTACCACAGCGACGGGGGCGGGCTGCCCTTCCTCGACGCGGTCGGCGCCGCGCGCATCGCGCCCGAGCAGATCGGCATCTACGTGCACTCCATCCGCGACCCGGAGATGACGGAGGGCGAGTCCATCCTCGCGATCGGCTCGGAGAGCGGCATCCTCGTCGGCGCCGACGGCGAGCGCTTCACGAACGAGGAGCTCCAGCGCTCCTTCGACCTGTTCGACGCGCTGCCCGCCGGGGACGTGTACGCCATCCTCGCGGGCGAGCTCGTGGACGCGCTCCAGTTCGCGCGCCCGGCCTACAACTGGGCGTCGAGCGACACGCCGGAGAGCATCGCCGTCGAGGACCTCCTGCCGCTCTCGGACGACCTGTACTTCGGGGACGATCCGGAGCAGCTGGCCATCGAGGCGGGCATCGACGCGGAGGCGCTGACCGCGACCATCGAGGAGTGGAACCTGACGCTCTACGGCGGCGGGGTGGACCCCTACGGCCGCAACCTCGTCACGTCTCGGCCGCTCGAGGGCGAGGGCTGGGCGATCATCCGGCTCACGCCCGGCCTCGCGAAGAACTTCGGCGGGGTGTCCACGGACCCGGACGCGCACGTGCTCGACTACGACGGCGTGCCCATCCCGGGGCTCTACGCGGCCGGCGAGGTGGCCGGCATGGTGCTCGGCGGCGGGGGCGGCGACGGGTTCTCCGGCAGCGTCGGCGCCTGCTACTGGGGCGGGCGCGTGGCGGGGACGGAGGCGGCGGCGTTCGCGGCGGCCGGGGCGCGCTGATCGGGGGCGGGCGCCTGCCGATCGTGGGGCGGAGATTCCTTTGGACCTCGCGTGACGATCGGGTAGCGTGCGGAACCCGGAGCCACCCAAGATGAAGCTCGTCCTCGCCGCCCTCCTCGCAGGTTGTTCGGACTACGAGGTGGCCCACTCCGACCTCACCGCGCAGGCCGAGAGCGGGGAGATCCTCCTCGCCGCCGGCGAGAGCCGCGAGCTGATGGTCCGGATGGAGGCCGACGCCGAGGCGATGGGCGGAAACCCGAGCAGCTGGGCCGACTTCACCATCTTCGCGGTGCAGGAGAGCGGGTCGCCGCGCCTGTACGCGAGCACCGCGATGGAGGCCTTCGACACGGGCGTGGCGCCGACGGCGTTCCTCGACCTGAAGGTGGACGGCCCGTTCCGGGGCTGCACCGAGGAGGAGATCACCGAGCCCGCGGCGGAGCCCCGGGACGACGGCTCCTGCGAGGTGCGCGTGCCGGTGACGCTGCTGGTCGAGGGCGGCAGCGTGAGCTTCCAGCTCGACGCCTACGTGCAGCTCAACTTCGCGAGCCAGGATCCGCCGGGGGATGTGACGGTGTCGGTGGAGTAGCGCCGCGCACGGTCTGCCCCTCCGCCCCTCGGCGCGCGGGGGCGCCCCGCGCGGCCGTCGATGAGGGCCTGCACGCCGTACTTCCAGCCGATGAGGTCCACGCGCGGGTCGGCGGCGATCGGGTCCCAGAGGAACCGCCCACGCGGCCCATCCAGCTTGCGGTCGCCCCCGATATCATGGCGTCTCGGAGGTCCGATGCCTCGCTTGCTGTGCTTCCCGAGCTCCGTACGCCGCGATCCCGCGATCGACGCCTGGTTCGAGAGCCGACCGGCCCCCCTCGGCGCGATCGCGCGTACCTGGTACGAGCGCATGCGCGAGTGCGGCGACGACGTGCGCGAGCTGTTGCACGACGGTCACCCCACCGCGTGCGTCGGCGACGCCGCGTTCGGCTACGTCAACGCGTTCAGGGCGCACGTCAACATCGGGTTCTTCGTCGGCCCCGAGCTCGCGGATCCGGCGCGGCTGCTCGACGGAACCGGCAGGTACATGCGCCACGTGAAGTTGAGGCCCGGCGGCGTAGTCGATGACGCGGCGCTCTCTGCGCTGATCGAGGCCGCGTACACGTGCATCAGGGCGGAGGCGCGCGCCGCGCGCTAGCCGACGGTGTACACGTCCAGGTCCCGCTGCCTCGGTTCAGTCGCGCCTCACGGCGCGCGGACGCGCGGCCGGTGCGGCGGCGGGGGTGCCGGGGAGGCACGTCGGCGGCTCGGCGATCCGGCTGGCAAGGACGCGGAGAACCCTCCGCGGCCCCCCTTGACGCCCCGCGCCTGACGAACGTCGACGGACGTCCGACGGACGTCCGTCACCCTCCGACACCCTCGCTCACGGGCGAAGCGTGGTTTTCCGGTGGCATGCCCCGTGCCAGGGCGGGCGCCGCAACCCGGAGAATCGTCATGGTCATCGAGCACATCGAGCTTCAGTGGCGCTGCGGCGCCCGCCTCCATCGCCTCGTCGTCGACGCGGAGGGGACCCCCACCCTCACCACGTCGGAGGGGACGGCCGCCCTCCCGTCGGACACCGCGCTGTCGCGCGTGGCCACGTCGCCGCCCGCGCCGTCCGGGCCGGCCCGGCGGGGCAAGGCGTGGACCGAGGAGGAGGAGGGGATCCTGCGCGAGGGCTTCGAGGCCGCCGAGCCGCCCGCCGAGCTCGCCCGGCGCGTCGGGCGCACGAAGGGCGCGGTCACGGCGCGCCTCGTGCGGCTCGGGCTCATCTCGGAGGAGGAGGCGGGGCTCCGCTACCCGGTCCGCCCGAAGGAGGCGGAGGGCGAGGTCAGGTGACCTTCCACTGCTGAACGCGCAGCACGGGCTCGTCGTGGAGGACGCCGAGCCCGAAGCTGTCCTCGGTCACGCCGACGACGCGCACGGTCTGCCCCTCGGCGCGCGCGGGGAACGACTCGCCGGAGAGCTGCCAGAGCCGGCCGGTGGCCGTGTCCCGCACGGTCCAGTTGCCGCCCTGCTGCACGAGCTTGCCGGTGACGGTCATCGGGCCTCCCGCCGGGAGCGTAGCCGGACGGCCGCGGCGGCGGTAGCCGCGCGACCGCACGCGCGGGTGAACGGAGGGCGGGCTATCGAGGGAGCGTGTTCTGGCTCCTCGCCTGCGCCTGCCCCCGCTTCGAAGAGATGGTCGTGACCGACCCGGACGGGCTGGCCACGCCGGAGATGGTGTCCGCGGTGGAGTCGGCGATCGCCGACTTCGCGTCGTGGACGACGGTGGAGGGCGTGTGCGTGCCCGAGGTGACGTTCCGCGAGGTGCTCGAGGAGGCGGAGCGGCGCGGCGCGTACTTCGGCTCCCACGACCCGATCCAGCTCCTCCCGCTGGAGCCCGCGGGCGCCTACACGGTGGCCGTCCACGAGCTCTGCCACGCCTGGGACGGGGCCGCCGGCGAGCCGAGCGCCGGCCATCCCGAGCTCTTCGATCTCGACCCCGGCGAGGCCGACGAGCTCGCGTTCGAGACCTTCGCGTCCGAGCTCGCCGAGGGCTTTGCCCTCGCGTGCGAGGACGGCGTCGAGGGGGCGCGGGTCGAGGCGCTGCTGGCGGAGCGCTGCCCGGACGTGACGCTCCCCGGGGCGTGGCTCCTCGAGAACGTGTTCGACGCGGACGCGGCCACGGCGATCGACGAAACGCCCCGCGCGATCGGGCGGGATCCGGTGCCCTTGCAGGGCGCGCCGACGTGGTGGCCCTACGCCACCTCCCCGGCCGGGGTGTGGGGCCGTGTGGACGGTGACATCACGCTCTGGGGCGAGGGCGGCGAGCCGGTCGCGACGTGGGAGGAGCCGGCGGACGGGTGGGGGCGATCGTGGGGCCTGTTCGCGGGGGACGGCGGCGTGGCCTGGCTCGCGAAGGACGACGCGGAGATCGAGCTCTGGACGATGCCGGAGGGCACCTCGGCCTTCGCGGGCCCGACGATGCTCCCGCGCCGCGCCGACGCGACGCACCTCTTCGGCGCCACGACGGTCGACCGCGCGTGGCTCTTCGAGGTGGGCGACCGCGAGACCACCTGGTGGGCCGTCGCGCTCGACGGGAGCGGGGTGGTGGAGGAGGGGGCCCTCCGCGGGCGGGTCGACGAGGCCGCCGCGGTCGGGAGCGACGTCTGGGTGCTGCTCGACGGCTGGCTCCTCGCGCGCGCGGCCGGCGCGTGGGAGGCGCGGCTCCCTTTCCCGCACGCCCCGCGCGCGCACGGCCTCGCGCCGCTCCCGGACGGCGGCTGGGTCGTACCGGTCTTCGCGTCGGGCGTGGAGGACACCGACGTCGTCCGCACCCTCGCGCGCTTCGACGGCGCGCGCTGGTCCTTCCCGCCGGATCCGTGCGGTGCGGACGCGCGCATCGCCGCGAGCGAGGTGCGGGGCGCCGGCGGCCGCGCGGCCCTGGTCGAGCACGAGACCGAGCTGGACGAGGTCCGCTACGCGCCGCTCTCCTGGTAGGGCCGCCCGACCGGACGCGCGGGTGGGCGGGGCCTGGGCTATCGGTGGGAGATGCTCTGGCTCCTCGCCTGCGCGTGCCCCCGCTTCGACGAGATGGTCGTGTCCGATCCCGACGGGATCGCCACGCCGGACATGGTCGCCGCGGTCGAGTCGGCCATCGCGGACTTCGCGTCGTGGACGACCGCGGAGGGCGTGTGCGTGCCGGAGGTGGTGTTCCGGGAGGCGCTGGAGAACGAGAGCTGGCAAGGCGCCTACAGCCGGCCGCACGTGCCGATCGCGCTCCTGCCGCAGAGCCCCGGGGTCGTCTACGACGCGGCGCTCCACGAGCTCTGCCACGCCTGGGACGGCGCGGCGGGCTTCCCGAGCTCCGACCACCCGGAGCTGTTTTCGGGAGACCGCTACGATCCGGAGCACTACCCGACCGTCGTGCACCAGCGCAGTGAGGCGCTCGCGCGGGCGTGCGGAGGCGGGCGCGAAGGCGCGCGCATCCAGGCGCTGCTCGCGGAGCGCTGCCCGGACGTGACGCTCCCCGGCGCCTGGCTCCTCGACAACGTGTTCGACGCGGACGCCGCCACGGCGATCGACGACGCCCCGGGCGACCTCGCGCGCGCGACGGTCTCGCTCGAGTACGCGAACACGGGGGCGCCGTACGCGTTCACGCCCGCCGGGTTGTGGGGCAGCTACACCCACGCCGTCGGGCGTTGGGAGGTGGACGGGAGCCTGGCGCAGGTGCGGGACCTGCCCGCGGTCCGCTCCGACATGGGCGTCGGGCTCGGCGGCGGAGAGGCCGGCCTCGCCTGGTTCGCCACCGACGGGGAGAACACGGCGGTGTGGGTGAAGGCCGACGCCAGCGACGAGTTCCTCGGGCCCACCGTGATCCCTCGCCGGGCGGAGACGAAGCGCTTCCTCCTGGCGACCACGAGCGACCGCGCGTGGTTCTTCGACGTGGGCGTGCTCGAGACGAGCTGGTGGGCCCTCGCGCTGGACGGGAGCGGGGTCGTGGAGGACGGCGTGATCGACACGGAGGTCGGAGAGGTCGCCGCCGAGGGCGACCGCGTCTGGATCCTCACGGTCTACTGGTTCCTCGTCCGCGAGGGCGACGGCTGGGAGGCGCGCTTCCGCCTGCCGCAGGTGCCGGACGAGGGCGGCATGGCGCCGCTGCCGGACGGCGGCTGGGTCGTGCCGGTGAGCGCGTCCGGGCCCGACGACACCGACGTCGTCCGCACGCTCGCGCGCTTCGACGGGGCGACGTGGTCGCTCCCACCCGATCCTTGCGGGGCCGACGCGCGCATCGCCGCGAGCGAGGTGCGGGGCGCCGGCGGCCGCGCGGCCCTGGTCGAGCGCGACGCCGAGCTGGACGAGGTCCGCTTCGCTCCGCTCTCCTGGTAGCTAAGGGGGGGGCATGCTGCTGCTCCTCGCCCTCTCCCTCGCGCTGGCCGGCCAGCGCCACGCCGTCGACGTCGTGGAGGGCGAGCACCACTTCACCGTGGGGTTCACCGACGAGGCCGGCGCGGCGCGGCGGGTGGAGTTCGTGTTGCCGTCCGACGCGGTCCGGGCCGACGTCGACGCGCCGCTCGGCTTCCCGCGCAAGCGCGCCGTCGCGGCGCAGGTGCAGGCCGTGCGCCGGTACGCGGAGACGGTGAAGGGGCCGAAGGTGACCGCGAAGGCGCGCGGCGGGGGCGTCGCCATCTCGGTGAGCGGGCGCGACCGGACGCGGATGCGCGCGGCGCTCGACGGGGCCGAGGCCGCGCGGGACGCCGGGCTCGACGCTTTCCTGGCCGAGGAGGGCTGGGTACGGGAGGGGCGGAAGGTGCTCCCCGACCACGTGCGCTTCGTCGAGGCGTACACCGACGACGTGGCGCCGGTCGCGGCCGCGCTCGCGGAGGGGCTGGATCTCGGCGCGGAGGCTGGCCGCCGCGCGTACGCCGACCGCGCGGTGCGCTTCGTCCAGGCCATCCCCTACGAGCGCCGCAAGGGCGGGGGCGACAAGGGCTACCGGCGCCCGCTCGCCGTGCTCGCGCGCAACCGCGGCGACTGCGACTCGAAGACCGTGCTCTACCTCGCGCTCGTGCGCGCCGCGCTGCCCGACGTCGCCGGCGCCGTCGTGTACGTGCCGGGGCACGCCTTCGCCGCGGTGGGCGTGCCCGCCGTGCCCGGCGACGCGATCGTGCGCGTGGGCGGCGAGCGGCTCGTGCTCGCCGAGCCGGTCGGCCCGAAGACCGCCCCGCTCGGGGATGGCGCCGCGCGCTCGAAGCGGCGCGCGCTCCTGGGGCTCGTGCGCGCCGCGGCGGTGGAGCCGGCCGCGGCGGAGACCGCGACGTTGGAGTAGGCGTCCCGCGCGACGGCTCCGGGCGCTCAGGGCAGGAGCGGCCCACGGACGGCGCGCCGGCGGCTCCAGCGCGCGGTGGGCACGAGCTCGCGCGCGGCGAGGAGCGGCTCGACGGCGTCGCGGTCGGCGGTGACGACCCAGGTGCGCGGGTGGTCGAGCCAGGTGCGCGCGGCGCGGTTCACCTGGTCGAGCGTGACCGCGCGGTAGGCGGGGACGCGGCGGGCATAGAAGGCGGGCACGCCCTCGTGGGGCCGCAGCAGCCGGGCGAGCTCGAGCCCCCGGGTCATGCCGAGGGTCTCCCGGCCGATCTGCCCCTCGACGGCGGCGCGCAGCTCCTCCGGGGCGAGGCCGTCGCGCTGCAGGCGCGCCAGCTCCTCCTCGACCGCGACGATCACGGCCGCGACGTCGTCCTGGTCGACGACGAGGTCGAGGTACGAGTAGCCCGCGTCGGGCGAGGTCTCGAGGTAGTCGCCGCCGATGGAGTAGACGAAGCCGTCGCGCTCCCGCACTCGCGCCAGGACGCGCGCGCCGAGCCCCTCCGCGAGCGCCTGCCACGCGATCTGCCAGCCGGGCTGGTCGTCCTCGTGGGTGCCGGGGCTCGCCCAGGCGACGGTGAGGCGGGGGCGGGACATCCAGGGCACGTCCACCAGCAGGAGCCGGTCCTCGTCGAGGTCGGGAGCGGGCTCGTCCACGATCGCGACGGTGCCCGCGAGCCCGCCGAAGTGCGCGGCCAGGAGCGGACGCACCACGTCGAGCGTGGTGTCGCCCACGACGGTGAGGGTGGCGCGCGCCTCGGTCACGACGCGCCGCCGCGTCTCCGCGAGCTGGCCGGGGGACACCCACCGGTACAGGAGCCCGCGCGGCGTGACGCGCCGCGAGCCGGCCCAGAGGGTGCGGCGGACGGCCCACCCGTGAACGGCGGTCCCGTCGCGCGGCGCGCCGAGGTGACCGTCGCGCGTGTCCCGCCGCCACTCCGCGAGGTCGACGGGATCGAGCGCGGGCGTGTGGACGAGCGCGGCGAAGGCCTCGAGCGCGGCGTCGAGGGCCTGCGAGGGCGTCTCCAGCGCGAGCACGCACTGCTCCCACCCGCACTCCACCCCGGACCAGCCGCCGAGGCGCGCGATCGCGGCCCGGGGGCCGCGCGACCAGGGGCCCTGCCAGGTCGCGTCGAGGGCGGCGACCGCACCCTGCTGGACGCGGCCGGCGTCGAGGAGCCCGCTGGTGTCCAGGCGGAGCTGCAGGCTGACGATCGGCGCGACGTGGCGCTCGGTGAGGAGGAGGCGGGGCCCGCCGGGCGCGAGCGGCACGTCCTGGACCACGAGCGGCGCGGGCGCGGGGCGGGGCACGTCGGGCGGAGCGGCGAGGGCCGCGCACAGGGTCGCCAGGATCATCGGGCGAACTGCCGGTAGGTGCGAGGGAGGGGCGCGTGGCCGTCGGCGATGCCCACCCACGCGCCGGCGTCCGGGCGGAGCCAGCGCCGGACAGCGTCCCGGACCGCGTCGGGTGCGAGGCCCTCCAGGGCGAGGCGCGCCCGCTCCTCGCAGGCGGCGTCTCCGTACTCCACGAGGCAGTCGAGGAGCAGGTCCGCGCGCCCGTCGGCGTCCTCGCGGGCGAGGTGGCGGGAGTAGGCCATCTGGCCGCGGATGAGCTCGAGCTCGGTGTCGGTGGGGCCGTCCCACGCGAGCCGCTCCGCCTCCGCCTCGATCCGCCGGGCGAGCGCCCGCGGCCGCCGCGACTCCCCGGCGATGATGTAGTAGCCGCCCTCGCGGCCGAAGAAGGGCTGGACGGTGACGTGATCGGCCGCCAGAGCGTTCCAGAGGAGCCACGCGCTGACCTCCAGCGCGAGCCGGTCGGCGCCGCCGGCGGGGAAGGTGCGCCAGGCCCGGCGCACACGCGGCACGTCGACCGAGGTGTCCACCCACACGCGCTCGGGCGGCTCGGCCCGGCGCCACGTCGCGCGGTCGATGGGCGCGGGCGTCGCGATCGCGGGGGGGATCGCCGGGAACGTCGGCCGCGTCTCGGCCGGGACGGGCATCGCGCCGAACCAGCGCCGGGCGGCCGCGAGGCCCTCGTCCGCGGGGGCGGGGCCGGCCACCACCACGGTCATGTTGGACGGCCGCAGGAGGTGCGCGGCGGCGACGCGCGCCTCGGCGAGCCCGGTGGCTTCGAGCTCGCCGGCCTTGCCGATGCCCATCCGCGAGTAGGGGTGGCCCCGCGGGATGAGGAAGCGGACGACCTGGGCGGCGAGCAGGGTCGACCGCCACGAGTCGGCGCGCTCGTGCCCGGTCACGTCGAGCTGGTTGGCGAGGTCGGCCTCGTCGAAGGCGGGCGAGCCGAGCTGCTCGGCGAGGAGCCACAAGGCGCGGTCCAGGCCCTCGGGCGCCGCGCGCAGGTGGTACACGACGTCGTCGGGCCCGGTGAAGGCGTTGATCTCCCCGCCCGCCTCGGCGAGCCAGCGCAGGCGCTCGCCCTGCGTCGCGTTGGCGGAGCGCTCGAAGGTCAGGTGCTCAAGGAGATGGGCGAGGCCGGCGCGGCCGATGGGGTCGGCGTTCGCGCCGTCGGCGAGGCGGACGCGCACCGCGAGGTCGGGCAGGGCGGGGTCGGCGTGCACCACGACGCGCACGCCGTTCGGGAGCGTCTCCTGGTGTACGTCCAGGGGGGGGATCGCCAACGCGAGGGCCGAGCACAGTAACAGCGAGGACATTGCGACGCCGACGGTAGCACGGCCCGCGCGGTGTAAGCTTCGTCGGCGAGGCGGAGGTCGAGATGCGGTGGTGGCTGGGTGCGCTCCTGCTCGCGGGCTGCGCGGACGCGAAGGAGGACCTGGACGGCGACGGCGTCTCCGCGGCCGAGGACTGTGACGACACCGACTTCGACGTGGCCCCGGGGCTGCTCGAGGACGCCTACGACGGGAAGGACAACGACTGCGACCCATCCACGCCCGACGACGATCTCGACGGGGACGGGATCCTGGGCGCCGAGGACTGCGACGACCTCGACCCGTTGGTCAACGCCGGCGGGGAGGTGCCCTACGACGGCATCGACAACGACTGCGACGAGGACACCCCCGACGACGACCTCGATCACGACGGCCACGGCGTCGCCGACGACTGCGACGAGGCCGACGAGGACGTGTACGGCGACGAGGTCCCCTACGACGGCGTCGACAACGACTGCGACCCCGCCACGCTCGACGACGACCTGGACCTCGACGGGTACACCGGCCGCGACGACTGCGACGACTCCAACGCCGCCATCAACGACGCGGCCGAAGAGGTGCCGTACGACGGCATGGACAACGACTGCAACACGCGCACCCCCGACGACGACCTCGACGAGGACGGCCACCCGATCGCGGACGACTGCGACGACACCGACCCGAGCGTGCACGGCGCCGAGGTGCCCTACGACGGCGTGGACAACGACTGCGACGCCGCGACGCTCGACGACGACCTCGACGCGGACGGGCACGTGCTCGCCGACGACTGCGACGACACCGACCCGATCGTGTACGGCGCCGAGGTGCCCTACGACGGCGTGGACAACGACTGCGACGCCGCGACGCTCGACGACGACCTCGACGGCGACGGCGCCCTGATCGCGGCCGACTGCGACGACCTCGAGCCGCTCGCCTACCCCGGCGCCACCGAGGTGCCCTACGACGGCATCGACAACGACTGCGACGCCTCCACGCCCGACGACGACCTCGACGGCGACGGGTTCGCCCTGGCCGACGACTGCGACGACGCCGACGCCGACGCCTACCTGTCGGACCCCGTGGCCATCGAGGAGGACCTCGACGAGGACACCGTCGCCCACTTCTGCGACCACTACTGCTCGCGGTCGGTCGACGGCGACGTGAGCATCGAGGTGACCACCTGGTCCGACCTCGACGAGCTGCGCTGCATCGCGGCGATCGACGGGGACCTGCGCATCGCCAACAACTCGATGCTGGCGGACCTCTCCGGGCTCGAGCAGCTCGCGACGCTGACCGGCGACCTGCAGATCGAGAGCAACACGAGCATGACCTCGCTGCAGGGGCTCGACGCGCTCGCGGTCGTGGGCGGCGACCTGGTCGTCACCTACATGAACGGGCTGACCGACCTCGCGGGGCTCGAGGGCATCACCCAGGTCGGCGGCCTGGAGGTGGGCTACTGCGACGCGCTCGTGGACCTGTCGGGCCTCGAGGGCCTCTCGCTGGTCGAGGACGACGCGATCGTCCGCTACAACGAGTCGCTCGTGGATCTGAGCGGGCTCGACGGGCTCGCGGAGGTGCGGGGGGCGTTCACGGTCACGTACAACGACGCGCTCGCGAGCCTCACCGGGCTCGACGGGCTCGCGCGCGTCGGCGACGACCTGACCCTCGCCTCGCAGTTCGTGCTCGCCGACCTCACGGGCCTCGGCTCGCTCGACTCCGTCGGCGGCGACCTCTCGCTCACGAACCTCGACGCGCTCGTGGACCTCACGGGCCTCGACCTGCTCGACTCCGTCGGCGGCGCGCTCGACGTCCGCTACAACGACGCGCTCGTGGACCTGACCGGGATCTCCGTGCTCGCCACGGTGGGCGACGACGTGGACATCGCCTACAACCCCGCCCTGGTCGACCTCGAGGGCCTCGGGAGCCTCGGCGTCGTCGGCGGCCGCCTGTACGTCGCGTACAACACCGGGCTCACGACGCTCGCGGGCCTCGACGTGCTCGTCTTCATCGGGGACGACCTCACGGTGGTCGGCAACAGCGTGCTGGTCGACGTGGGGGCGCTGGGGCTCTCCGCGGTGCCCGGCGACGTGTCGATCCAGTCGAACCCGCTGCTCGTGGACCTCGGCGGCTTCGCGGGGATCGCGAGCGTCACCGGCAGCTTCACGGTGACGGGCAACGCGACCCTCGCGCACCTCTCGGGCTTCGAGGACCTCGCCTCCGTCGGGGACGACCTCGTCATCGACGGGAACGACGCGCTGCTCGACCTGACCGGGCTCGACAACCTCGCCTCCGTCGGCGGCGACGCGGTGTTCGGCCGGCGCAACCTCGGCGGCAACGACGCGATGACCACGCTCGTCGGCGTGGGCGCGCTCCAGACCGTCGGCGGTGACCTCGTGGTCGCCTACAACGGCGCGCTGGTCGACGTGACCACGCTGTACGCGGTCACGTCGGTGGGGGGCGACGTGTCGGTGAGCTACAACACGGCGCTGCCGACGGCGGACGCCGAGGCGCTCGTCGCGGCGATCGAGTCGATCGTCGGCACGGTCACGGTGAACGAGAACGCGCCCTGACGCCGGCGGCGCCGCTCACGGTGGCGCCGCCCCGAAGTGCCCGAGGACCGCGGCGCGGTCGCCGGTGAGCACCTCGTACGGGGCGTCCGGGGCGATCACCCCGGCGCGCGCGAG
Organism: uncultured Enterobacteriaceae bacterium; assembly: GCA_964457335.1. Classification (GTDB taxonomy): domain Bacteria; phylum Myxococcota_A; class UBA796; order UBA796; family SXON01; genus CAJBVW01. Next base: position 53,886 of record CAYWGD010000007.1, read on the forward strand.
CTCGGCGAGGCCCAGCGCGGCGTTCCGCATCTGGAACGCGCCGGGCCCGCCGGGCCGGAGCGGCGCCCCCTGCTTGAGGTCGAGGACGACCACGCGGCGGCGCGCGGGGTCGGGCTCGGAGAGGTCGACGACGAGGAAGTCGCCGCACGCGGCGCCCTGGTGCGCCCGGAACAGCCAGAGCTGGGTGCGCCGGGCGAGCAGCGCCTCGGCGAAGGCGCGCTCGTCGTTCTTGAAGGCGTAGGCGTGCACGACGCGGGACAGGTCGGAGGCCTGCGGGCGGAGCGTGCGGGCGACGTGCCGGGCGAGGCCGTCGCGCGCGACGACGGCGGAGAGCGGGAGCCGGAGCGCCCGCGGGAAGTGGCGAGGCATGGAGGGTCCGGGGCCCCGAGGGCGGGGCCGTTGCGGGTCGGACGGGGCGCCCTCGATCGGCGAGGGCGCGCGGACGGGCAGCGGCGGCGTGCGCCGGCAGCCCTACGTCAGACGAACCGCAACTCGAAACCCATGCTTCACCTTCCGTGCGCGATGTACCCGCGCTCCGACGCGGCGTCTACAGGAACCGGATCCCGTCGGCGTCCATCAGGAACGTCTTCTGCGGCTCGGTGATGGTCGACGGGTCCTTGCCCGCGTCCTCGGCGTAGTGGCGCGCCTCGTCGAGGGGGAGCGTCTCGACGCTGAACGTGCCGCTGACCACGGCGGTCTTGCCGGCCGAGTCGAAGGGCAGGAAGATCTTGTACTCCTTGTCCTTCACCATCACGTTCACCGCCGGGTCGGCGGTGGCGATGGTGTGCCAGCAGCCCTTCTTCTGGCAGACCTCCTTCACGGTGCCCTTGATGGTGACGGGCTTGCCCGACCAGTTGGCGGCGTCGGCGATCACCTGGTCGACGGGGAGCGCGGCGGCGGCGTCGACCTCCGCGCCGAGGGCCACCGTCTGCGCGGGGGCGGCGGGCGCCTCGGCGGCGGGAGCCGGCGCGGCGGGGGCGGCCGCGGGGGCGGCGTCGGGGGTGGTCGAGCAGGCGAGGAGGAGGGCGACGAGCATGGTGATCCCGGGCGTGCGCGCGCCGCTAACCCGGCGCGGGCGGGACGCATCTACGCGCGCGTCCCCGGGCGCGCCTACCGGTCCCAGCCCTCCTGCGCACGGACCTCGGCGAGCACGGGATCGTCGAGCGTGATCGGGCGGGCGTAGAGCCCCTTCGGCTCGCGGGCCCACCACCCGGGCTCGCCCCACCCGGTGAAGCGGTAGCGGTACCGCGCGATGCGGATCGCGCGCGGCGGCGCGTCCGGGAAGGGGTTGGCCTCGAGCTGCGCGAGGGCGAGCGGGTCGCCGCGCAGGAGCTTCTCGACGAGGTGCACGATCCACACGTGCCGCTCGATCCCCTGGAGCGGCACGAACCACATCTGCCAGTCGACGTGGGGGTGGTAGGGGGTGACGAGGCAGGGGCGGCGCGCCACGTCCCCGGGCTTGCAGGGGAACTCGTAGTCGAGCCAGGCGGCGCCGGGGTCGCGCGGGTCGTCGGCCGTGCCCTGGATCACGGCCTCGAAGCGCTCCTCGCCGACGGAGCCGAACGCGCCGTAGGTGTTCACGAGGTGGAGCGGGTCGTAGCTCCGGTTCATGGCCTGCCGCTCGGCGAAGAAGAGGTTCTCCACGACGGGGACGCTCCGCCACGCGACCACCGCCACGACCGCGGCGAGGAGCACGTTTCGGGAGGAGCGGAGCGGCGGGGCCGGCGCCGCGGCGAGCCAGGGCCCGAGGCGCGGGAAGAGGCGGGCGAGCAGCGCGTCATCGAAGGCGGCGAGCCCCACCACCAGCGTCAGCCAGTTCAGGAACGCGAGGTTGCCCGAGCTGATGAGGATGCACTGGAACAGGAGCATCCCGACGGCCGCCACCCGGCGCGCCACCCGCGGCCCGAACACGAACCACGGGAGGAGCAGCTCCACGACGTGGTTGTAGAGGACGCCCGCGGCGTGGAACCAGGGCGGCATGTGGTGGAAGAGCCAGGAGAGCGGGTGCGGGTTGGGTTGGGACTGGTAGTGCCACACGAGGCAGGTGAGGTCCACCCAGCAGGGATCGCCGCGGAGCTTGATGAGCCCGGCGCCGAGGAGCACGCGGAAGGCGAGCCAGCGGAAGAGGAAGGGGGGGACGGGCGACGCGGCGGGGAGGCCCCGCGGCGAGAACGTGCGCCACGGGCAGAGGAAGATCGCGAGGAAGCTCACCTCGCAGAGCAGCGTCTCCCAGCCGTAGCCGTACCAGTCCTGGCCCACGTTGACGATCGAGACGTAGAGCGCCCAGAGCACGAGCTGGACGCCCGCGTTGGTGACACCCAGCAGCGCGGCCGCGGAGAGCACGGTGCCGACGAGCCCCGCCGCGAAGAGCGCGCCGTCGCTGTCGTCGAGCCAGAACAGCGTGGGGAGGCGGGCGAGCGCGTCCCCGCCGAGGTTCTCCTCGACGCGGCCGAGGAACACGCGCGCGGGGGTGAGCCCGTCGCGGCCCACGAGGAAGAGCCCTTGGCGCCACCACACCACGAACGCGACGAGCTGCACGAACGCGACGCCGCGGAGGAGGACGAAGCGCAGGAGGTCGTGGGTGTCGCGCGAAGGGTCGGGGGGGCGTTGCGGGGGGGCGGAGCCCCCCTGCCCCAAGAGGAAGCCCACTCACAACCCCCGGACGTACACCGCGAGCGCCGAGATCGTCGCCTCGTCGAGCGAGAGCGTGGTGTGGGCGCGGATCGCGTCGGCGAGCGTCGGGGCGGAGCCGTCGTGCAGGTACGGGGCAGTGGCCCACGCCCCGAGCAGCGTGGGGGTGTCGAGCCCCTCCAAGGCACCGCCGAGCCGCCCGCCGCTCGCCGCGGTGAGCGTGCCGACGTCGTGGAGGCGCAGCTCGCCGAGCGCGGAGTCGGTGTAGAGCGGCGGGGTGTGACACGTGTCGCACCCGGACGCCACGAAGAGCGCGGCGCCCGCGTCGGTGACATCACTCGCCCAGGGCGACACCGGCGTTTCGTCCAGGCTCGTGACGTAGGCGGCGAGCGCGTCGAGGTCGGCGCTCCGGCCCGCCTTCGCGGGGCCGAGGGTGTCGGAGGTCTCGGCCCAGTCGGCGTCGGAGAGGAGCCCGGTGCCGCCGAAGGCGTTGCGGATGTCGTTCTCGAAGTCCTGCACCTCGTCGAAGTTGGCGCTCCAGTGCAAGAACCCCATGCCGGTGCCGGCGCGGCCCACGAGCGTCGTCGTGTTGCGGAGCCCCTCGCCGCGGTTGGTGAAGTCCCAGGTGAGGCCGTCGTGCGCGCCGTCGGGGTGGCAGGACGCGCACGCGATGTAGCCGTCCTTGGCGATGCGGGGATCGCCGCTCGCGTGGAAGAGCTTCTTGCCGGCGAGCACGTCGTCCGGGAGCGGCTCGGCCTCCACGACGGGCCGCTCCCACGCGAGCACCGGGAGCGTGCCGGGGGCGCCGATCGTGTAGGCGCGCACCGTCCGATCGAGCCAGGCGTGCACGTAGAGCGTGTCGTCGACCCACGCCAGGCCCGCGATGCCGGCGCCCGCGTCGTGGATGCTGCCCGCCGCGTCGAGCGAGAAGGCGTCGAGGAGCTGGATGGTCCGGGTGCCCGGGTGCGCGACCGCGACGTAGTTGCCGGTTGGGCTCGGCGCGACGGCGACCACGCGGTCCTGGTTGTCGAGCTGCTTGCGGACCTCCCAATCCTCCTCGTCCGCCCACACCGACACGACGCCGAGCGCGGCGCGGACGCTGCTCTCGAAGGTGAGCGCCTCGCCGGAGAGGTAGCTCCCGCGGTGGACGTTGGATTGGACGGCCGGCACGTAGAGCGTCTGCGCGTCGGGTGACAGGGCGAGCTGCTGGACCAACGTCGGGACGCCGCCGGCGATCGTGTCGCTGTCGGGGCCCGGGTGGACGGGGAGCGCGATGGGGGCGTCCCCGAGGCGGTACACGGCGCCGCCGTCCGGGGCGCTGCGGAAGCGGGAGACGTACACCCCCTCGCCGAGCGCGATGCCGCGCGGATCCTCGCCCACGTCGTGGAGCAGGAGACCGTCCGCGAGCTGGGCGACCTGCCCGGTGCCGGTGAGCGTGACCCACCACTCGCCGCCGCGGCCGACGACGCCGTAGGGGTGCGTCCCGGCGCCGAGGTCGACGCGCTCGACCTCGGTGGTGGTGGCCTCGTCGTAGAGCGCGAGCGTGCCGTCGTCGCAGGCAACGGCGACCAGGCCGCCGTCGACCGCCACGGTGCGGGGCGTGTCGCACGTGGGGATGACCACGGCGTCGGCCGCGCTCACGAGGGCGACGGTGTCCGCCTCGGGGGTGACCGTCCACGCGCGTCCACGGCTGTCGACCGCGATCGTGGAGGACCACACCGGCGGCGTGGCCGCGGGCTGGCGGTAGACCTCGACCTGCGCGGAGGCGGTGAGCCGGCGCCCGTCGTCCGCGCGCAGCTCGGCGATCACGACGTAGTTGCCGGCCTCCAGCCAGGTGTGGGAGACGAGGTCGCCGGTCGCGGTCTGCCCGTCTCCGAAGGTCCACGTGACCTCGCCGCCGGCCGCCTCCGCCGCGAACGAGAGCGCCTGGCCGACCTCCACGTCGATCCAGGTGGGCGCGATGCGGAGGCTCGGCTCGGCGGCGGTGTCGTCCGCCAGGACCTCGGAGCCGCCGGGCTCCTGGCAGCCGGCGAGCGCGGCGAGCGCGATCCCGGCGAGGATCCCCACGACGAGGAGCGCGACGCGGACGCGGTGGTCCGGGTGTGTCACCGGGCCCCCGCCGTCGTGAACGTGAAGCTGAACGTGTCGTCCATCGCGTTGCCGTGCACGTCGGTGACGCCGTCGACCTCCACCGTGTAGGTGGTGCCCGCCGCGAGCGGTGCCTTGGGTGTGTAGGACACGATGGTCTCCTGGGTGGAGACCCAGCCCTCCACGGGCGCGCCGTCGCCGTCGGTCAGCCGCACGGAGCCGGGGTACGCGCTCGCGGGCTCGACGAGCTCGTCGAAGCCGATCCCCACGCGGGCGCCCACGTACCAGCCGCCCGTGCCGTCGTCCGGGTTGGTGGCGAGGACGGTCGGCCCGGTGGTGTCGGGGTCGGTGCGCCAGGGCATCACGACCGTGGCCACGTCGGTCTCGGGCTCGTCGACGGAGAGCAGCGCCACGTTGCCCCAGGGCACGGCGGTGTCGAGGTCGCCGGCGAGGTCGCCGGTGCCGACCAACGTTGGGCTCGTCGGGTCGGTGGCGTCCCAGATCGAGGCGTGGTCGGACTCGCCGACGAAGAGGAAGCCCTCGTCGTAGAAGACGTAGCCGGCGTTCCCGTCGTGGACGGTGTCGCCGACGAACGCCGGGGCCGTCGGGTCGGAGATGTCCATCAGGATGGGCCCGCCGCCGCCCTCCTTGCGGGCGAAGAGCGCGAGGTCGCCCACGCGGTTGCCGTGGTAGGTCTCGACCGCCTCGCCGTCGCGCGTGACCGTCGAGAAGGGCGATCCGGGCAGCAACGTGGGGTTTTCGGGGTCGGAGATGTCGAGGAGCGCCGCCTGCGTCTGCTCGGCGCTCGTGACGAGGAGCTCGTTGCCGAGCGCGAACACGCCGCCCGCGCGGAGCCCGAAGCTCACCTGGTTCACGAGCTCGGGGGCCGTGGGGTCCGTCGCGTCGACGACGAAGATGCCGTTGTCGGCGCTCGCGACGTACAACCAGGGGTATTGCCAGAACACGGACAGCGTGACGCGCGTGTAGGAGTCCGGGTACCAGGAGTCGGGGAGCGCGAGCATCGCGCCCGGCGCGGGGGCGGTCTCGTCCGAGAGGTCCCAGAAGAGCACGCCGGAGTCGGTACCGCCGTACACCTTCCCGTTCGCGACGGTCCAGTCGCCGGCGTGGGGGTCGTCCTCGGGGAGGTACACGAACCCCATCGCGTGGGTCTCGCGGAGGTCCTGGGAGAGCCCGTCGCCGACGCGCGCGGGGGCGCAGGGGTCGCCCAGGTCGAAGAGCGTGAGGCCGCCGTTGCCCCACTCGGGCGCCCAGGGGAGGACGAGGTGGCCGCGGTAGGGCACCTGGAGGTTGTGGTGCAGCGCGTCGCCTTCGAGGCCGTCGAGCGACGCGCACGCCGTCCAGAGCTCGTCTTCCGAGAACGCGCGGCCGGGGGAGCCGGGGCCGCGCAACGTCGGGCCCGCCTCCCAGAAATTCCAGGATGCCGGCTTGCCGCTGTCGTCGGGGCCGGCGGTGCACGCGAGGAGGAGGAGCAACATGGCGGCGTAGTCTACCCCCGGCGCGGTGGTGGTAGCCTGCGTGCACACCCGGAGCGCCCGTGCCGACCCGCCAGCATCCCCTCGAAGCGGGCGGCCCCCCGCGGATCACGCTCACGTGGGGCGCGTTCTGGAAGGACATGCGCGTGCGCCTCGACGACCGCGAGCTCGGGACGATTCCCGACGGGAAGGCGCTCAAGGCCGGGCGCGACTTTCCCCTCGGCGACGGGACGACGCTCCACGTGCGGCTCGAGCAGGGCTTCGGCAACGCCGGCCTCCGCGTGGAGCGCGACGGCGTGCCGCTCCCCGGCACGTCCGGGGACCCCGCCGAGCGGCTGAAGCTCGCGTACGGGCTCGTCTACTTCGTCGCGGGGCTCAACGCGGCGCTGGGGCTCGTGGCGGAGCTCGCGTCCATCGACGTGTTGCTCTCCATCGGCATCGGCTGGGGCACGATCGTGACCGGCGCCATCTACGCGCTGCTCGGGTGGTTCGTGCACAAGCGGCGCTCGAAGGTGGCCCTCGGCCTCGCGATCGTGCTGTTCGCGCTCGACGGGCTCCTGACGCTCGCGTTCTCGGTCGACGCCGGCGGCACGCCGCCCGTGGGCGGGCTGGTCGTGCGCGTGTTCTTCATCGTGCAGATGGCGCGCGGGTTCGGGGCGATCCAGGAGCTGAAGGCGTCCAAGGCCGCGTAGGTCCGGGGGGCGTTGCGGGGGGCCCGCCCCCCGCCCCAGGAAGACGAACGCCTGTCAGCCGCGACGGCGCCGCACCAGGGCGGCGAGACCCAACAACCAGGGCGCGAGGCCCGGGGCCGCGCTCGTGGCGTCACAGGCGGCGTGCTCCTCGACCTCGCCCTTCGGGCCCTCCGCGATCGGCGCGGGCAGGGGCGGCACGGGCAGGCCCTGCTCCTCGCACCACGCGCGCGTGCCGTCGGCGCAGCGCTCGCGCATCTGCTCGTCGATCCAGCCCCGGAAGGCCATCACGCGCGTGTCGACGCCGCCGGTGCGCTCGCAGTCGGTGCTGTCGTAGGCGTGGCTCGTGACGCCGACCACGCGCAGGGTGTCCTCGGCGTCGGTGTCGATGCGGATGAAGGTGGGGCCGCCCGAGTCGCCGTGGCACTTGCGCACGTCGCCGCGGTCGGGGCCCACCTGGAACTCGTGCTCGCCGAGCTCGCCGAGGGGGGCGTCGCCCATCTGCTTGATGGCGTAGGTGCCCTCCGGGGGCGACTCGTAGCCGTCGGTGGCCTCCTGCTGGCCCCAGCCCACGACCGTCACGATCTCGCCCTCGACGAGCTGGTCGGTCTCTTCCTCGGTGGGGATGTACGCGAACGGCGTGTCGAGCACGGGCTCCTCGAGGAAGAGGAGCGCCACGTCGCTGTTCTTCGTCACGCCCATGCCGAGGTCCATGAGGTCGAAGTCCTCGTGCGCGACCCAGTCGCTCGCGACGATGCTGTCGTCGGGCCACCCCGGGTTGCGCTGCGTGCCGTCCCAGCGCGACAGGTCGGCCTGGCGGGTCCAGCGGATCTCGTTGATGTCCATCGAGCCGTAGCCGTAGGTGAACGCCATCTCGTCGAGGCAATGCGCCGCGAGCATGACCACGTCGGGCGCGATGAGCGTGGACGAGCACACGAGCGTCCGGACGGTGCCGGAGCCGTAGGACCCCATGTCGAGGTCCATGTCCATGATCATGGCGCCGGCCTGGGGGTACTCGTCGGCGTCGGCCTCCTCGCCGTTGATGATGGGCGCGGCGTCGGGGCCCCCGAGGGGGGCGAGGTCCTCGGCGGCGTCGGCGTAGCGGGCGGGTTCGGCGGCGAGGGCGGCGAGGACGAGGCTGAGCATGGGCGGCAACATACGCGGTCCCCCGGCGAGCCGCGACCGGGGCGCGCGGGCGGCGGCGGAGGGTCCGCGGCCCCGATCTGCCGCGGGCGAGCGGGCGGATGGCGGGGGCGCGGCCGATTCCCGCGCGGCGTGTCAAGTTTCGTGACGGGCGCGTCCCCGGCGAAGCGCCGGGGCCGGACCGTTCCGGGCGCGCGCTCCGCGCTTGGCTGGCGCGGCCCGGTCGCCCTGGCGGGTGCAGCTCGAAGCGACGTGGCCGCGCCGAGCCGGCCGCCGGAAGCGGCCGCCCTCCACGCTCCTCGCGCGGCGCTGGCGGGGGCGTTGCACAACGTGGGGGTGTGGCGTCAGAGCTGGGGGGAGCCGGGGTGTCAGGAATTGATCATTGACGGAGCTGGGGTGTCAGGAATTGATCATTGACACCTACGGCGCAGCCGTAGGTGTCAATGATCAATTCCTGACGCCCCCTTCCTCTTCCGGGAGCGCCGCATGCGCCGCGCGATTCGCGGCAGCGCCGCGTGAGGCTGCGTGAGGTGCCTGGAAGGCGGCCGCCTCCGGCGGCCGGTCCCGGGCCGCGTCCGCGCGGCCCGGGACCGAGGCGCCCCGCGCCGAGCCTGGAAGGGACCGACCCTCGGGCGTCCTCGCCCGAGGGGCACGCCCGGACGCCTCAGCGCTCGTCGATCACGTCGCTGGGCTGGGCGCGGAGCTCGACCATGCCGTGCAACATGCGGAGGAGGCCCCCGCAGCGGAAGGGCTCGAGCTGGCGGCGGAGCGCGGCCAGCTGGTGGTCCCAGCGGTTGCGGAAGCGGCGCTCGTCCACGGGGGTCCAGGCGGAGCCGCCGGTGAGGTCGCCGCGGGTGGTGGCGGACCGCAGCGCGCCGTCCTCGGGCCAGGCGGCCTCCGCGAGGCGCTCCCAGGTGACCGGCCCGTCCGCGGCGAGGAGCGCGGTCAGGATCGCGGCGGAGCGGCCGGCGACCTCGACCGGCGGGCCGTCGGGGGCGCCCACCTCCACGACGCGCTCCCGCACGCGGAAGACGAGGCGCTCGCGACCCGCGGTGGGCGGGACGACCGGGGCGCGGCCGTCCACGATCTGCTCGACGCGCAGGACCTGCCCCGGCGCCAGGGCGATCTCCATCCCGAGCGAGAGGGTCGCCTCGGCCACCGGGCGCCCGCCCACGAAGAGGGGCCCGCCGCGCGCGAGCAGCACGAAGCCGGCCGCGCGCCAGGACAGCTCGGCGTGCACCGTCGCGACGCGGGGATCGTCGACGCGCACGGCCGCGAGGGGGGATCGACCGAGGAGGGCGTCGGGGCCGGCCTCGCGGAGGGTGTCGTCGGGGAGCCGGAAGCGGACCAGCGGGACCGTCACGGATTCCCCGTAGCCGGCGTCCGTCGGTGTCACAACCCGTCAGCGGCGTTGCGCGCGAGCCGCACCCCCACGGACGGCGCCCGCACGTCGGCCGGGTCGGCGCTCCGCCAGGCCACGGTCCGCGGGCCGCGGTACCACGAGCCGCCGCGGCTCACGCGCGAGGTCCCCTCGTCGGGGCCGATCGGGTCGGTCACGGGCCCGGCGGGGTAGGGGCCGTAGCGGTCCCACACCCACTCCTGCGCGTTCCCCAGCAGGTCGTGGAGCCCCCGCGCATTCGGGCGCAGCCGCCCGACGGGGAGGAGGCCCGGGGCGCCGTCGTCGCAGCTCGCGGTGCGGAAGTTCGCGAAGGTGCAGGGGTCGGCGGCGGCGGCGTCGGCGCGGGCGGCGTACTCCCACTCGGCCTCGGTGGGGAGGCGCCAGCCGTCGGCGTCGCGGTCCCAGGTCACGACGTCGCCCTCGACGCGGTAGGCCGGGGCGAGACCGTCGCGCGCGCTCCAGGCGTTGGCGAGGCGGACCGCGTCGAGCCAGGACACGCACACCGCGGGGAGCTCGTCGCCGACGAGGTGGACGCCCTCGTACGGCGAGCACGGGCCGTGCACGATCCCGCCCCAGCGGCGCGTGGCGGTGGCCGTCGGGTTGGCGCCGAGGAGCGCAGCCCACTGCGCCTGCGTGACCTCCTTCACGCCGAGCAGGAACGGCCGGGTGATCGTGACGGGGTGCGCCCGCTCGTCGCCGGTGTGGTCGGGGTCGTCGGGGAGGGAGCCCATGGTGAACGCGCCCGGGGGGACGCGCACGGTCGGGTAGGCCGGCGGGGGCGGGACCGGGGGCGGGTCGCGCGGGCGGGTGGCGATCAGGGCGAGCGCGGCGGCGAGCAGGGTGAACGCGGCGAGGGCGGCGCGCGCGGACGCGCGGCGACGCGGCGGCGTGACAGGGGCGACGGGGGCGTCCAGCGCGGCGAGGAGGCGGGCCGGGTCGCGCAGCCGGACGCGCGGATCGGGCGCGAGGCAGGCGGCGATGGCGTCGACCAGGTCGGGGGCCGCCACCTGCGCGAGCGCGCGGCGGTCGTCGGAGGTGAGGGCGGCGCAGCGGCGCAGGTCGAGGGCCTCCTCGGTCGGGACGGTCCCTCCGCCCGCCATCCACGCACGGCCGCGCGGCGTGAGCGTGAGCGCGTTGACGACGGGCGCCTCCGGCGGACGGCCCACGAGGACGGCGAACACGCACGCGGCGAGGCCGAACACGTCGTCGCCGGGGCCGAGGCCGAGGGCGTGCTCCGGCGCGATGGACGTCGCCGTCGCGCGGAGCCCGGTGGTGGCGTCCGCGGCGCGCAGGAGCGGCCGCTCGCCGAGGTCGGCGAAGAAGACGGCGCCTTCGTCGAGGAACACGTTCCCCGGGTGCAGGTTCGGGTGCGCGAGGCCGGCCTCCCGGACGGCGCACGCGGCGGCGACGAGGTGCCGGGCGAGGGACCTCCGCGCGGCCGGGTCGCCCTCGCCGAGGCGCGCGGAGAGCGGCGTCCGCCACGGCGTGACGTGGAACCAGCGGCCTTCCCAGCGCCCCACGTCCAGGAGCGGCAGCACGTGGCGGCCCGCGGTGGGATGTTCGCCCCAGGCGCGCAGGTCCTCCGCCTCGTCCTCGACCCAGGCCCCGTCGCGCCCCGGGAGGCGCGCGAGCTTCACGGCGGCGGCGAGCCCGCCGGGCCCCTCCGCCCGGTACACGAGCGCGTGCGGGCCGACGACGGGTGGGCCGCGCAGGCGCCAGGTGGCGCCGGTGTCGCCGACGACCTCGTGTTTCAACGCGCGGTCCGCACGAGGCGGAGGCCGACGGCGGGGTCGTTGGTGTCGGCTGGGAGGCCGATGGCGCCCTCGCGCGTGTAGGCCGCGGGCACGTCCGTGTCGGCCGGGTTGCGCCAGCCGCCGCCGACCACGGCGCGGAGGCCCGGGTCGTCGTCGACGGGGTCCCACGCCCACTCCGCCGCGTTGCCGGCGAGGTCGAAGAGCTGGTGCTCGTTGGGGGGGCGCGTCGCGACCGGCGCGAGCGCGGGGGCGCCGTCGTGGCAGGCCAGGCGCTGCGCGTTGGTGGGGAGCGCCGCGTCGGCGTCGAGCACGTTGGCGAAGCGGCACAACTCGGCCGGGTCGTCCGTGCCGGGGAAGGTGCGGTCGCCGAACGCGGCGCGCCACTCCGCGAGGGTGGGGAGGCGCCAGCCCGGGGCGGCTGCGTCCATCGTCACGGTGGTGCCGTCGACGCGGTAGGCGGGGGCGAGCCCGTCGCGCGCGCTGCGGGCGTTGGCGAAGCGCGCGGCCTCGAGCCAGGTGACGCAGACCACGGGTCGGTCGTCGCCCACGAGCGAGACGCCCTGGCGCTCCGCGCAGGGCCGCTGGTCGGCGCCGATCCGGTCGCGCACCGGCTCCTCGCCGAGGAGCGCCCGCCACTCGCCCTGGGTGACCTCGCGGACGGCCACGTCGACGCCCGCGGCGTCCACCCGCACCACCTGCACCTCGTCGGCGGGGGGCAGGCTCCGCGCGAGGCGGAGGCCCCAAACGCCCACGTCCCCGGCCACCGGGCGGACCGCGACCGCGTCCGTGAGCGTGAACCGCGCCCAGAGCCCGCCGTCCTGCGCGAGGACCAGCTCGCTGACATTGCCGACGACGTCGCGGAGGCCCCAGCGGTTGGCCCGGAAGCGCCCGACGGGCGCGGTGTAGGCGTACCCGTCGTCGCAGCCCTCGGCCTGGGCCGGGAGCTCGCGCGCGAGCCCGGGCTCCTCGGCCACGAGGCGGGCGAAGGCGGCCGTCATCGTCGTGTCCGCGACGTTGCCCCAGTCGCACGGGGTGCCGGGGCCGGGGAGCTCTCCCGTGGTGCCGGCGCGCGCCGCGAGCTCCCACTCGTCCCCGGTCGGGAGGCGGTAGCCGTCGGCGGCCGGGTCGCAGGTCAGGCCGGCGTCGGTGGCGGCGCACGCGGGCGTCAGGCCCTCGCGCGTCGAGAGGGCGGCGAGGAGCGCGACGGTCTCGGCCACGGTGACGCAGAACACGGGCATGTCGCCGTTCGCCGCTTCGAGGGCCGGCCCCGCGCAGGGCTCGAAGACGGAGCCCAGCCGCGCGAAGCGGCGGGTGCCGACCGGGTCCTCGCCCGTGACCTCGCGCCAGAGGGCCTGGGTGACCTCCGTCTCGCCCACGAGGAAGGGGCGGCCGACCTCCGCGATTCGCGCGTCGGCGCCGGAGCCGGCCGCGAACCGCCCCGCGGACACGCGCGCCATGCGGCCGGCGGGCGTGACGCAGGCGCGCTCGCCGTCCGGGGTGGACCCCGGCGGGCAGCGGGCGGGGGTGGGTGGCACGGGGACCGCAGGGGGCGTGGCGGTTGGTGCGGGGGAGAGCGCGGCCAGGGCGGCGACGATCGAGACGAGCGCGGCCGTGGCGAGGACCGGGGCGCCCCATCGGCGGCGACCGGCGCCCGGGCGCGTGATCTCGGCGCGGAGCGCGGTCGCGAGCGTGTCGGGCGTGCCGACGCGGCGGCGGGCGTCGGGGGCCAGCATCGCTTCCAGGGTGCGCACCAGCCCGGGGCCCACGGCGGCGGCGAGGTCGCGGCGGTCCTCGGCGTCGAGGGCGCGCATGCGGGCGTGGTCGAGCAGCGCGGCGGCCGGGAGCCCTCCGGCGTCGCGACGGGCGACCGCGCGGCGGCCGAGCGGCGTGAGGCACAGGCCGTTCGCGAGGGGCGCGACGGCCGGCCGGCCGAGGATGCAGAAGCAGGTGGTGGCCGCCAGGGCGAACACGTCCCACGCGGGGGTGGGCGCCTGCGGGAACGGCAGCGCCTGCTCGGGCGGCGCGAAGCCCCGGCTGAAGAAGGCGCCCGTGTCGGTGGACGCGCCGGGCGCAGCGGCGCGCGCGGCGCCGAAGTCGGCGAGGCGCCAGCCGTCGGGCGCGCGCATGACGTTCGACGGCTTCACGTCGCCGTGCACGAACCGGGGCGAGCCGTCGCCGGCGCGGTGCAGCGCCGCGACCGCCTCCACCACGGCCAGCGCGGCGGCGAGGCGCTCGCCCAGCGGCGGCCCCTTCGCGACGAAGCTCGCGAGCGTGTCGTCGAAGCGCGGCATCGCGAACCATCGGCGGCTCCCCCACGTGCCGTGGTCGAGCACCGGCACGACCAGGCCGCGGAGCGTCGGCATGCCCGCGAGCTCCTCGAGCAGCGCGCGCTCCCCGTCGAGCCAGGCGCCCGCGTCGCCGGGCTCGATGGCGACCTTGAACGCGGCGGGCTCGCCGCTGTCCGCGTCCTCGCCGAAGTGCACCAGCGCCTGCCCGCCCGTGTGCGCGGGGGACTCCTCGATGCACCATCGGCGGCCCCGCTCCCCGCGGACGAGCGCCCGGCCCTGCTCCTTCGACGCCACGGCGGGAGGGTAGCGCAGCCGCGGAGCGCGCGTGTCCGACGGGCTTCCGATGCGGTGGCTCGGGCGCGCGGCTAGCGGGGGGCGATCGGGCGTGGCTCTCGTCGAAGGCGGGGGGCCCGCGTCAGGGCGGGAGTGGGGCGCGACCCTCGTCGATCACGGGGGGCCCGCGTCCAGCCGGGAGTGGGGCGCGACCCCCGCCGAAGACGGCGGGGGTCGGAGCCTTCTGGGCTCGGGCCGGAGGCCCTCGGCTGTGCGGCCCGGTCGCCCTCCCGGGCGCGGCTCGAAGCGACGGGGCCGCGCCGAGCCGGCCGCCGGAGGCGGCCGCCCGACAGGCTCCTCGCGCGGCGCTGCCTGGGGGCCGTTGCGCAACGCGGGAGGTGACGGGCTCGCCCCCCGCGCCGCTCGCCCGCCGGGCGGCCGCGCCCAACGGGCACGCCCCCGCCCCCGCCGCCCGCGCCCCCCGCCGCGTCCGGCGGTCGCGCCCGCACTCCGCCCCGGCCGCGCTACCATGCCGCCCCGTGTCCGCCGACGCCGAAGCGCCCTCCGCCGCCCGCTGGCTCGCGCCGCTCGCCGTCGGCGCGCTCGTCGTGGCCATGCAGTGCGGGAGCGCGCTGCAGCACCCCCTGACGCGGCAGGTCGGCAGCATCTACTCGGAGGCGCCGGGGCACCTGTGGGGCCTCTGGACCACCGCCGCGGGGCTGTTCGAGCACGGGCCGTTCGTGCGCGCGGCGGAGGTCGGCTGGCCCGACGGCTACACGCGCCACCTGATGGACGTGAGCAACCTCCTGCTCTTCTTGCCCGGCTACTGGCTCCTCGGCGGGGGCGCGGCCGGGGCGTCGCTCGGGTGGAACCTCGTGCACGGCGGCAGCATCGCGCTCGGCGCGGCCGGCCTGGTCGCCCTCGGCCGGCGCCTGTTCGGCGGGAACCCCGACGCGCCCTACGCGATCGCGGTGGCGATCGCGGTGTTCTGCGCGAGCCCGTTCCTGCTCCAGCACCCCTCGATGGGCCGCACCGAGTACCTGCCCGCCGTGTGGCTGCCGCTGTTCCTGGCGCTGTTCCACCGCTGGATGCGGCGCCCGGCGGGCCTCACGAGCGCGGTCGAGGCGCGCCCGCCCGCGTGGGTGGGCGTGGCCGCGGGGCTCACCCTCGCAGCGGTGGTGCTGGGCGGCTGGTACCTCGCCGTGTTCGCGGCGGTTCTCGCGCCGCCCGTCGCGATCGCGTGGTCGGCCGGCCTGCGCCCCCGCGAGGTGGCGGCGCGGCTCGTGTCGGTGGTCGCCGTCGCGGCCGTCCCGGTCATCCCCGCGATCCGGGCGCTCCTCGACGCGCCGCCCGGCGGCCGCGGGATCGGCGACGAGGAGCCCATCCCGTCGCACGTGCTCGCCAACCAGCTCCGCCTCGGCGACGTCGACCCGGGCATGCACATGGGCCAGCCCGCCTACGTCGGGCTCGCGGCCCTCGTCCTCGCGGTGGCCGGCGCGATCGGGGCGCCGCGCCGCGCCCTCGGCTGGCTCCTGCTCGCCGGGTGGGCCTTCGTCGCCGCCGCCGGCCCGCACGGGCTTGGGGGCCGCGACCCCGCCTCGATGGCCGACCCCGTCGTCATGCCCGTCGCGTGGCTGGTCGCCTGGGTCCCCCCGCTCACCGCCGTGCACGACTGGTCGCGGATGGCGGTGGTCGCGGCCCTCCCCCTCGCGCTCGGGGCGGCGTGGGGCGTGCTCGCGCTCGCACGCTGGTCCCGGAGCCCGGGCCCCGTCGTCCTCGCCGCCTGCGCGCTCGTGCTGGTCGACCAGGCCAGCTTCCCGAAGCGCTGGACCTCCGACCAGCCCTGGTTCGCCTCGCAGGCCCCGCCGCGGCTGATCGAGGGCCTCGCGACGCTGCCGCCCGGCCCGATCGTCGCGCTCCCCGTCGACATCCAGCACCGGCTGGGCGGGCCCGAGGTCCGCGGCCTCGGCTTCCTCTGGCAGCTCCAGCACGGGCGGCCGATCCCGGGCCTCCCCGAGGGGAAGACCGACACCACGCTCGTGCACTCGCACCTCGCGCGGCTCGCGGTGCTCCGGCAGGAGCTCTCCGTGATGATCCGCGGCGGCTCGGTCGACTCCAGCGTGCGCCCGGACGTGGCGCCGCCCCCGCCGTCGGACGAGGACGTGCGCTGCGCCCGACTCGACGCCGCCGATCTGCGCGCCCGCGGCTACGTCGGCGTGGCCGTGACCACCAGCCTGGGCGGCGGCGCCGACCTCGACGAGTACCTCACCGCCCTGCTCGGCCCGCCGGCCTTCGCGGAGGAGCCGGCGTGGATCTGGGACCTCGCGCGTGTCCCCGACGGCGCCGGCGCGCCGTGCACGCTGCCGCAGCTGCCCCCGCGCGTCGCGCGCGACCTCGACCCGCGCGACGGGAGCGCGCGGCCCGGGACGCCCCCGGGGACCGGGACGCGCCGTCCGACCGGCCCTGTGCCCACGCCCGGTTAGGGGGCCCCCATGCCGGGGCGGGCGGAGCTCGAGCTACTTCGCGAGGGCGCCGTCGTCCGCGTCATCCGCGTGGGGAGCGCGCCGGTGCACCTCGGGCGCGCGCTCGACAACAGCGTCGTGCTGCTGGACGAGGACGTCTCGGGCCACCACGCCGTCGTGGCCCCGGGCCCCGACGGTCTCCTCGTCACCGACCTGCGCAGCACGAACGGCACCTGGGTCGACGGCGTGCGCGTGGCGGGGGACGCCGCCCTCGGCGACGGCGCCGTGCTCCGCCTCGGCGTGAGCTGCCTCCTCCGCGTGCGGGAGGCCCCCGAGGCGCGGGGGGGCGGGCTCGCGCTCGCCGACCTGACCGCAGGGACCGTGCACCCGCTGGTCGAGCCCCGCGTCCACATCGGCAGCGCGCCGGGCTGTCTCGTCGAGCTGCCGGACGGCCCGCCGCGCGCGGCCACGCTCACCGCGGAGGTGGAGGACGAGCTCTGGCTCGACCTCGCCGACGACGGCCGTCCCGTCGCGCTCGGGGAGGTCTTCGAGGTGGCCGGGCGCCAGCTCCGCGTGCAGCGCGCGCCCGCCCGCGCCCCGGTCACGTGGTCGCACGAGCTGGTCCGCGCGCGCTACCCCTACGTGCTGGCGGTGGCCCTCGACGGCCCCGGCGGCCCGACCGCGCGGCTCCGCGACCCCGACAGCGGCCGCGCGCACACCATCACCGGGGAGACGCGCGCCACGTTGCTCTACGTCCTCGCGCGGGCGCGGGCTGAGGCGCTCGACGCCGGCGCGCGCGACGACCTGGCCGGCTGGATGGACGACGAGGACGTGCTCGTCGCCGTGTGGGGCCGCTCCGCCCTCCGCCAGGCCGCGAGCGCGTACTCCGTGCTCCTCCACCGCATCCGCCGCGAGCTCGACGCCGCCGGCTTCGACCCCACGTTCGTCGAGAAGCGGCGGGGGGCCACGCGCGTCCGCCTCTACTCGGTCGAGCTCGGGTAGATCCGGGGCGCGCCCCCGCGAAGACGCGGGGTCGGGCGTCCTCCGGGCTCGGGCCAGAGGCCCTCGGTCGGCCCGCCGCGCGCGGGCCGCCCGCCCCGGGCAGTGCGCGCTCGCGTGGCCTCCGGCCCGTGGACCCCGCGCGCCCGGGGCGCCCTCCGGCCTCCCTCGCGCGGGTGCCGGCGTGATCAGCCGCAAAGGCAGGGAAGTCATGAGGCGGTGTCAGGAACTGACAAATGACACCTACGGCACGGCCGGAGGTGTCAATTTTCAGGTCCTGACCCCGCCGGTTGCGGAGCTGTAGTCCTCCCGCGGCGGTCGAATCCCTACTTGTGGCGTGTCGGCCTGGACGATTGCCGACTCACGCCCGCCGCTGGCCTCGGGCCCGGCGGGCCCACCGCACGGAGGTGCCATGTCCCGTCCCCTGTCCATCCTGGTCGCCGCGGCGCTGCTCGCGGGCTGCAACCAGAAGAAGATCGCCGCGCTGGAAGGCGAGCTCGCCGACCGGGACGCCGCGCTCGCCTCGGTCCGCGCCGAGAACCAGGGCTACGTGCTCGAGCTCGAGGCGCTGCGGGCCGAGCTCCACCGCCTGAAGCGCGAGAGCGTCGAGCTGGCCTCGTTGTACGCCCGCATCGTGGACGAGTTCGGCCCCCAGATCGAAGGCGGCCGCGCGTGGCTGGTCGTCTACGGCGATCGCACCGTCGTCGCCGTCGGCGAGCAGATCTGGTTCGAGAGCGGCTCCGCCGCGCTCGACGAGACCGGCAAGCTCGCGGTCGCCCGGCTCGGCGAGGTGCTCCGCGAGCACCCGGGCCGCCGCTTCCAGGTGGAGGGTCACACCGACCCGCTCCCCATCGCGACGGAGCGCTACCCGTCGAACTGGGAGCTCGGCGCGAGCCGCGCGATCACCGTGGTGAAGGCCCTCGTGGCCGCCGGCGTGCCCGCCACGCAGCTCTCCGCGGCGAGCTACGCCGACACCACGCCCTTCGCCACGAACTCCCACGAGAACGGGCAGGCCGTGAACCGGCGCATCACCGTGACGCTCCAGACCACGCTGGAGGACACGGGCGCGCAGCGGCAGCTCTACGCCGCGGCCCAGAAGCACGGTCGGGCGCTCCGTGCCGCGGTGGACGGCCCGTCGCCCACCATCGCGACCACCCGCTGATCACCCGCGTCCCACGGCCCGCCGGGTTCACCCCGCGGGTCGTGGGACGCCGCCCTCACGGCGCGACAGCCAGGTCCCACGGCGACAACAACAGCGAGAGATCGCCGTCCATGTTGCCCACGACGAGGTCGAACGAGCCGTCGAGGTCGACGTCGTGGCCGCCCGCGAGCACGTACCCGAACCACTCGGGGCGGCCGCCGAGCGCGACGGTGTCCTCGGCCGCGAGCGTGCCGCCCGCGCGCAGGTCCGCGTTGGCGAAGAGGTACACGCGCTCGCCGAAGTGCGCGGAGGCCGCGACGCCGGGCAGGCAGTCGCCGTCGGTCACGGGGGCGAGGTGCCCGCCGAGGTAGTTGTACGCCTCCTCCTCGAGCGTCACGAAGGCGTCCGCTCCGTCGAGGGTCGCCCCGGTCGCGGCCGCCGACGCGACCGCGGTCCCCGCGAAGCCGAGGACCGAGAAGGAGTCGTTGTAGAGCCAGTCCTGCACGAACAGCTCCTCGAGGCCGTCCGCGTCGAGGTCCACGAAGAACGGCAGGCGGGTGTACTCCTCCATCGTGACGAGCACGTCGAGGTCGGCCGCGTCGAGCACGCCGCCGTCGGCCGCGAGGTCGCCCGGGAGGAGCACGTGATCCTCGTACGCGAGGCCCTTCCGCGCGACGAACAGGAGGTCGTCGAGACCGTCGCCGTCGAGGTCCCCCGCGGCGTGGGGGGAGTACCCCGAGCCGGGCTCCGTCGTGACGACCAGCGCCGCGTCCGCTTCGGTGTGCTCGCCGGCGTCCAGGCCGTCGAACACGTACACCGCGTTCCCGGCCGCGAGGGCGGCCTCGGCGAGCCCGTTCCCGTCGACGTCGAGCCGCTCGCCGCGCGCCACGAGGACGGCCGCGTTCTCCGCGTCGGGGAAGGACACCGTCCAGAGCGGCTCGGTGGTGGACGCCGGCGACCACACGCTGAGGGCCCGCCGCCCCCGCGACGTGTTCTCCCCGACCGCCACGTCCGCCTGCCCGTCGCCGTCCACGTCCCCGGCCACGCCGACGGACACGCTCGAGTCCCCGAGGCGCGTGGGCATCCACGCCGACGGCGTGGTGGCGCCGGCCGCGGCGTCCTCGCCGGGCACGAGGGCCACGCTGTGGCTCGGCGTCCAGGTCTCGTGCAGCAGGTCGGGCGCGCCGCCGCCGTCGAGGTCCGCGACCATCGCCGCCGCCCAGTCCCACGTCCCGCCGCCCACCAGGAGCGCGTGCTCCGCCGGCGGCGCGACGCAGCGGTCGTTCGCGTTCCCGGAGTCCTCCCAGCCGCCGCCGGTGTCCCCGGTGTCGGCCGTGTCGTCGTCGGAGAACGGCGCGTCACCGCCGCTCGGCTTCTCGATCTCGGTGACGCACGCGAGCAGGAGCCACATGCCGACGATCTAGCCCGCCACCGCGGGCTCGGCGCGGCGATTCTCCTCGTCGCGACCGGGACGCCGCCGGCCGAGCCGGAGATCCGGTACGCGGTTGCCGGGGGGCCGGCCGCCCGTATAGGTGGGCGGCCGGTCGCGAACCCATGCCCTCCCTGCCCGACCCCGACGCTCCCCGGAGGCCGCACGGCGCGGCCCGGTGGCGCGGGTGGAGCACGGCGGACGCTCCCGACGCGCCGGGCGGTGCCCCATGAACCTCCTCCTGCTCCTCCTCCTCGGCTGCTCGCCCGAGCCCGTGGCCGCACCCGCCGCGCAGGCCGCCGCCGCCGCGCCGACGCTGCGCACCGCGGCCGCCGAGGCCGTGCCCTGGAAGCCCACGGAGGAGCTCACCGGGAGCCTGGAGCCGGTCGCGTCCGTGCAGCTCGGCTTCGACGTGCCCGGCCGCATCGAGGCCATCCTCGTCAAGCGCGGCGACCCCGTGAAGAAGGGCGACGCCCTCGCGCGCCTCGACGCGCGGGTGGCCGAGGCCCAGCTCGCCCAGGCCGAGGCCGCCCACGCCGGCGCCACCGCGCAGCTCGCCGCCGGCGAAGCGGCGTTCGCGCGCGTGAAGCAGCTCAAGGAGGCCGGCGGCGTCTCGGACCAGCAGTACGCCGACGCCGAGGCCGGCGTCCTCGCGGGCCGCGCCGGGGTGGACCAGGCCGCCGCCGCGGTGCGCCTCGCGCGCACGAACCTCGGCTTCCACACGCTCCGCGCCCCCATCGACGGGGTCGTCACCAACGGCCCCGACAACGCGGGCATCCTCACCGGCGCCGGCACGCCGATCTTCGTGATCGAGGACCTCTCGGCGCTCCAGGTCAAGGCGACGGCGCCCGAGTCGGCCTCCTGGCTGAAGGAGGGGCTCGACGCCATCGTGCTCCCCGGCACGCCGGGCGTCGTCGGCGGCACGCCGGCCAGGGTCGTCCGCGTCATCCCCTCGCTCGACCAGGCCACGCGGCGCATCCCCGTGGAGATCCGGGTCGAGAGCCCGCCCGCCACGCTCAAGGCCCACGCCTTCGCGCGCGTGCGGGTCGAGGCGGGCGAGGAGGTCGCCGCCGTGGCCGTGCCCAAGGGCGCGGTCGTCGCGCGGCCGGAGTTCTGCGTGCTCGTGAGCGAGGGCGAGGCGACCCGCAAGGTGTCCGTCGAGGTCCTCGGGTACGAGGCCGAGCGCACGATCGTGCGTGGCATCGGCCTGGACGCGGGAGTGACAGTCGTGGTCGACCCGCCCAACGGCCTGGGAGGCTGAATGTCCCTCTCCGACGTCGCCATCCGGCGCCCGGTCTTCACCGCGATGTTGTCGGTGGCGATCCTGGTGCTCGGCTTCCTCTCGCTCGGCCGCCTCGGCACCGACCTCTACCCCCCGGTCGACTTCCCGTTCCTGACGGTCCAGGTCGTGTACCCGGGCGCGAGCCCCGCCGACATCGAGCGCGACGTGACGCGGCCGCTCGAGGACGCGGTCGCGGGCATCTCCGGCATCGACCAGATCCAGGCGTTCGCGCGCGACAGCTACACGCTGCTCCTCGTCCAGTTCGACATGGAGACCGACCTCGACGCGGCGACCAACGCGGTGCGCGACCGCATCGGCGGCGTGGAGGGCAAGCTCCCGGCAGGGGCGGAGAAGCCGATCATCCGGCAGATCGACATCGGTGCGCTGCCCGTGGTCGTGCTCGCGCTCTCGACGAACGGCTCCGTCAACGAGACGCGCGCGCTGGCCGACGAGCGGCTCCGGCCGTTCCTCGAGCAGGTGCCCGGCGTCGGCGCGGTCAACGTGATCGGCGGGCAGGACCGCGAGATCCACGTCGACCTCGACCTCGACAAGCTCCGGGCGCTCGACGTCGCGCCCTCCGACGTGGCCCAGCGCATCGGCTGGGAGAACGTCTCCGTGCCGGTCGGCTCCTTCGCCGCCGGCACCTTCGACGTCGGCATCCGCTCCGACGGCCAGCTCAAGTCGGTGGACGACCTGCGGGGCGTCGTGGTGTCGATGACGCGGGAGGGCCGCCAGGTGCGCCTCGGCGAGGTCGCCGAGGTCACCGACGACTGGACGGAGCCCGAGCGCTACGTCCGCAACAACGGACGCGCGGCCGTGGCGCTGGAGATCGTCAAGAAGTCCGGCGCCAACACCGTGGCCGTCGCGGACGGCGTGATGGCGACCCTCGCCGACGTGGTGCCCACCCTCGGCGCCGGGGCGACCTACGAGGTCATCACCGACCAGTCGCGGGACGTGCGCGCCAACGCCCACGAGGTGTGGATCGCGATCTACTTCGGCGGCGCGATGGCGGTCCTCGTCATCCTGTTCTTCCTGCTCGACGTGCGCGGCACGATGATCAGCGCGCTGGCGCTGCCGACGTCGATCGTCGGCACGTTCGCCGCGATGTACGCGCTCGGCTTCTCGATCAACATGATGACGCTGCTGGGGATGAGCCTCGCCATCGGGCTCCTCATCGACGACGCCGTCGTCGTGCGCGAGAGCATCACCCGCCGGCTCGAGGCCGGGGACACGCCGTTCGAGGCCGCCTCCCGCGGCACCCGCGAGATCGCGCTCGCCGTGCTCGCCACGACGCTCTCGCTCGTCGCCGTGTTCGTGCCGGTCGCGTTCATGACCGGCATCGTCGGCCAGTTCTTCCGGCAGTTCGGCCTGACCATCGCCGTCGCGGTCATGCTCTCGCTGTTCGTGGCGTTCACGCTCGATCCGATGCTCTCGGCGCGGCTCTCCACGCGCGTCCACCACGGCAAGCGGACGGGGCTCCTCGGCGTCATCGAGCGCATCCTCGACGCGACGGACGACGGCTACCGCCGCGTGCTCGAGTGGGTGCTCCGCCACCAGTGGACGACCGTGGGCTTCACCGTGCTCGCGCTGATCTTCGCGGGCGGCGTGGCCACGCAGCTCCCGACGGAGTTCGCGCCCCGGGAGGACCGCGGCGAGATCCTCGCCGACCTGCGCCTGCCCGTCGGCACCGACCTGGCGGTCACCGACCGGTGGGCCCGCGAGATCGAGGCGGACCTGCGGAAGATCCCCGGCATCGAGCGCGTGTACACGATCGTCGGGCACGAGAGCCAGAAGAACCGCGCCCGGTTCCGCGTGCGCGCGATCGACAAGACGCTGCGCTCGGAGCCGATCTCCCACTACGAGGACCTCGTCCGCGCGCGCATCGCGCAGACGCCGCAGGGCACCGCGTCGATCACGATGCCCGGCATGATCGACGGCCTCGGCGACTGGCCGCCGCTCATGCTCATCATCCAGGGGGAGGACCTCGACGGGCTCCTCCAGCAGGGCGAGCGCCTGAAGAAGGTGCTGGAGGGCATCCCCGGCAGCTCCGACGTGCGCCTGACCATCGAGCCCGGCCAGCCGGAGATCAGCGTGAACATCGACCGCGCCGTGGCCTCGGACCGCGGCGTCCCCGCGGGCCTCGCGGGCTCGGTCGCGCGCATGCTCGTGGAGGGCGAGGTCGTCGGCACCCTGCGCGACGGCGGCGAGGAGGCCGACATCCGCGTACGGGCCGGCCGCGTCTACGCGAACGACCTCGACGCGCTCCGCGCGCTCCCCGTCCCGAGCCCGCGCGGGCTCGTCACCCTCGGCGAGATCGCCACGGTCGAGATGGGCGCGGGCGCCTCCGAGATCGCGCGCTTCAACCGCATGCGCTCGGTCACCGTCACCTCGCAGCTCGCGGCCGGCGCCGCGCTCGGCCAGGTGGTGGCCGACCTGCAGGCCGCGCTCGCGAAGGAGCCGCTCCCCGACGGCTACTTCGTGCGGCTGGACGGGCAGGCCAAGGACATGGAGGAGACCGGCAAGGCGATGGGCCTCGCCATCGGCGTGGCCGCGGTCTTCGTGTTCATGGTGCTCGCGAGCCAGTTCGAGAGCCTCGCGCACCCGTTCACGCTGCTCGTGTCGGTGCCGCTCGCCATGGTCGGCGCGTTCCTCGGCCTGTTCCTCGCCGGGCACAGCATCTCGATGGGCTCGCAGATCGGCATCATCCTGCTCATGGGGCTCGTCACGAAGAACGCGATCCTGCTCGTCGACGGCGCGCTCCAGAACATCCGCGAGGGCATGTCGCCGGAGGACGCGATCCGCCTCGCCGGCCCGCGCCGCCTCCGCCCGATCCTCATGACCTCCGCGGCCATGGCGCTCGGCATGATCCCCACCGCGATCGGCACGGGCGTCGGCTCCGAGTTCCGCGCGCCGATGGCGGTCGCGGTCATCGGCGGCGTCATCTCGTCGACCATCCTCACGCTCGTCGTGGTGCCGGTCGCGTTCCTGTGGGTCGAGCGGCAGCGCGCGCGTTTCGGGCGGCTCTGGCAGCGCTTCAACCCCGACGCGGCGGAGGCGTCCGCCACCGCGGACACCGCCGCGAAGTAGGGTTGGCGCCCGTCCGCCGAGGGCCTACCAACGGAGGAGGACTCGACCGCGCAACCCGCGCGGGGGCCTTTGCCGGGGGGAGAATGAAGGCCACGATGCTGCTGAAGCGCGATCACCAGACGATCAACTCGCTGTTCCGCGACTTCGAGAAGCTCAAGGACGACGACACGAAGGGGCGCCAGGAGCTGTTCGCCCGCATCAAGACCGAGCTCGACGTGCACGCGCGCATCGAGGAGGAGCTGTTCTACCCGGAGCTCGCCAGGGTGGACGAGGCGTCCGACCTCGTGCGCGAGGCGCTGGCCGAGCACGACCTCGTCAAGGACCTCGCCTCGGAGATCTCCAAGCTCAAGGCGGACGATCCCGACTACACCGCCAAGGTGACCGTGCTGCGCGAGAACGTGGAGCACCACGTCGAGGAGGAGGAAGGCGAGATCTTCCCGCTCGCGAAGAAGCACCTCTCGACCGAGCGGCTCGAGAAGATCGCGGACCAGCTCGAGAACCGCAAGGACGAGCTCCTCAAGCAGAAGAAGCCCGCGATGGCGTAGCCGGGGCGCGGTCGTCGGGGGGCGCTGGGCAGCCGCTTCGCGCTGCGTCGGCGGGGCCCGGGAGGCGCGCCGCGGCCCAGGTGCCCGGGGGGCCCGCGCGAGGATAACGGGGCCCCCCTCAGGAGACGCCCATGCCGCAGCCCCGCACCCTCGTCGAGGCGCTCCTCGCCGCGCGGGCGCACCCCGCGCGCGGCTTCACGTTCGTCCCCGGCCACGGGGAGGAGCGCTTCCTCTCGTTCGCGGCGCTCGCGGACGAAGCCGACGCGCTCGGCGGGCGGCTCCTCGCGACCGGGCTCCGCCCCGGCGATCGCGTGGCGCTCGTGCTGCCGGAGCCCCGGGAGTTCGTCGTGAGCTTCTTCGGGGCCGTCTCGGCGGGGCTCGTGCCGGTGCCCATGTACCCGCCGCTCTCCCTCGGGAAGCTCGACGCCTACATGGAGAGCGCGGCGCGCATCCTCGGCGCGTCGGGCGCGCGGGCGCTGCTCACGTCGGAGCAGCTCGCGCCGCTCCTCTGGGGCCTCGTCGGCAAGGGCCGGGTGCGCGGGCTGCACACCCTGGCCGGGCTCGCCGGCACCACGCCCGTCGCGGAGCGCCCCACGGTGGGCCCCGACGACCTCTGCTTCCTCCAGTTCACGTCCGGCAGCACGTCCGACCCGAAGGGCGTGATGGTCTCGCACGCGAACCTGCTCGCGAACACCGAGGCGTCGGCGGTGCACGGCGCCGCGCTCGACCCGTCGCGCGACCGGCTGGTGAGCTGGCTCCCGCTCTACCACGACATGGGCCTCATCGGGTTCGTGGTGGCGCCGGTCGTCATGGCGGTCCCGACGTGGCTCATCCCCACGCTGGCCTTCGTGAAGCAGCCCAACCTCTGGATGGACACCGTCGACCGCGTGGGCGGCACGGTCACGTTCGGGCCGAACTTCGCGTTCGCGCTCGCCGCCCGCCGGGCCACCGAGGAGCACCTCGCCCGCTGGAAGCTCGGCCAGCTGCGGCTCGTGGGCTGCGGCGCCGAGCCGATCCAGGCGGAGACCCTCCGGCTGTTCACGCGCACCTTCGCGCGCTGCGGCCTCCCGGCCTCCGCCCCGCTCCCCGCGTACGGCATGGCGGAGGCGACGCTCGCGGTGGCGTTCAAGCCGCGCGACGACACCTTCCGCACCGTGACCTTCGACGCGCTCCGCTTCTGCGAGACGAGCGAGGTGGTGCCGGTGCCCGAGGGGTCCGACGGGCCGACACAGACGCTCGTGAGCTGCGGACGGAGCTTCCCCGGGCACGCCGTGACCATCGTCTCGGACGACGGCGCCGAGCTGCCCGAGGGCGTGGAGGGGCAGATCGTGGTGCGCGGCCCCAGCGTGACGGCCGGCTACTGGGAGAACCCCGACGCGACCGCGGCGGTGTTCGTGGACGGCGCGGTGCGCACCGGCGACCTCGGCTTCGTGCTGGACGGCGAGCTCTACGTGTCCGGGCGCCAGAAGGACCTCGTCATCCTCAACGGCCGCAACCACCACCCGCAGTCGATCGAGTGGGAGGCGGGGGAGGTGCCCGGCGTGCGCAAGGGCAACGTGGTGGCCTTCTCCCGGCCCGGGGCGACCACCGAGGAGCTCGTGATCGTGGTGGAGCGCGGCAAGGACGCGCCGACCGACGCCGCGCTCGCGGAGGCCGTGGCGAACCGCGTGCGCGAGGAGCTGGCGCTGCCGGTCGCGGACGTGGTGGTCCTGCCCGCGGGCGCCTTGCCCAAGACGAGCTCGGGCAAGCTGCAACGCCGAAAGACCCGCGACCAGTACCTGGCCGGGGTCCTCGGGAGGGACGGGGTGCGCACCCTCGGCGCGGGCGCGGAGCGCGTCACAGCCGCGAAGCACCTCGCCCGCTCGTTGTTCGCGCGGGTGAAGCACGGCGTGGGGCGCATGGCGGGCACGGAGGACTGACTCCGCGCCCGCCGGCGTTCAGGCTACCAGGGCGCCTTCTCGCTGCCGTCGAACACGAGGTAGAAGTAGGCGCCGGTGTCGCGGCTGTAGGCGGACACGACCGCGTCCTCCACGGCCGGCACGTAGTACACGCTCGTGCGCTCGTCCGACTCCTCCGCGGAGTAGTAGCGCTCGCCCAGGGTGTACTCGCCGACGGTGATGTACACCGGGGAGGTCGCCTCGACCGTGGCCTCGATCCGGAACCAGTTCATGTTCCCGCCGAGCTCGCGGTACGTGCCCCAGTACCAGTCGGGGGGGAGGATGGAGCCGTTGCCGCCGAGGGAGATGCTCAGGCAGCTGGGCGTCAGGCAGATGTTGCTGCCGGGCAGCTCGAAGGCGTTGGCGTCGGTGGAGACGAGGGCGGCAAGGAGCAGGTACATTTGGGTGACCTCCGCAGTGCCAGGTTGCAACCCCCGTGCCAGGGTGCTCGATGTCCAACCCGCCCCGCCCGCTCGTGGGCGCCTCCTCGGCGCCCACCCGGATCGAGACCGAAGAAGCAAGCGACAACGGGGATCGTCCGCCTGAAAACGGCGGGAGTCGCGCCACACCCGCCGGCGCGGAGACCTGGGCGGGTGAGTCGCTCGCGGGGCCGCCGGGGGATGCGCGCGCACCGCGGGACGATGCGCGCGCATCGTCCCGCGCACCGGAGAGCCCGCCGCCCGGCGCGCCACCGGGCGCCACGGAGATGACCGGGAGCGCGCTGGACGCGGACACGCCGTCGCCCCCGGCGAACCTCGCCGCCGCGGTCCCCGCCGCGCCACAGTTGCCCGAGCGCTACGCCGACCGCGGGCTCCTCGGCATGGGCGGCATGGGCGAGGTCCGCCGCGTGTACGACCGCGTGCTCGACCGCATGGTGGCCATGAAGCTCGTGCGCGCGGACAAGAACGCCGCGCCCCACGTGCGCCAGCACTTCGTGGCGGAGGCCCGCGCGACGGCGCGCCTCGCGCACCCCGGCATCGTGCCGGTGCACGACCAGGGCGTGACCCCCGACGGGCGCCTCTGGTTCACGATGCAGGAGATCCGCGGCGAGGACGTGTCCGCGCTCATCGCGCGCCTCCACCGGGACGCGGCCGCCGACCGCGGCGAGGCCCGCGGGGCGCTCCCGGCCGGCTTCCGGCGGCTCGTGGACGCGCTGGAGCGCGCCGCCCGCGCCGTGGGCTACGCGCACGAGCAGGGCATGGTGCACCGCGACCTGAAGCCGTCCAACCTGCTCGTCGGCGAGCACGGCGAGGTCATGGTCGTGGACTGGGGGCTCGTGCGGCCCGCGGGCGTCGAGCGGGGCCGGGTGCAGGGCACGCCCGTGTACATGGCGCCCGAGCAGGCCCGCGGCGGCGCCGTGGACGCGCGCAGCGACGTGTACGGCCTCGGCATGGTGCTCTGGGAGCTCTGCGCGGGGCACCACCCGTTCCCCGGCGCGCAGACGACCACCGTGATCGAGGTGCTCTCCCGCGGCGAGGTCCCCGGGCCGCCCCCCACGCCCTGGCTCGTGCCGGACGAGCTCCTCGCGCTCATCGCCGCCGCCACCGACGCGGATCCCGCGCGTCGGCCCGCCGACGGGGCCGCGTTCGCGGACCGGCTCCGGGCCTGGCTCGACGGCGAGAGCCGCCGCGAGAAGGCGCAGGCTCGCATCGTGGTGGCCCGGTCGATCGAGGCCGCCATCGCGGGCCTGCTCACGGAGGAGGAGGCCGCCCGGGCCCGCGTGCGGGCGCTCCAGGCGGGCAACCAGCCCTGGGAGCCGGACACCACGCGCGAGGCCGCCTGGGAGGCGGAGGACGCGGCCGACGCGCTCGCCCGCCGGGTGGTCGCGGCCAACCGCGAGATCGAGGACGAGCTCGAGGCCGCGCTCATCCACGACCCCGACGCCATCGAGGCCCACGCGATGCTCACCCGCCGCCTCCGCGCCGCCCAGGCCGAGGCGGAGCAGCGCGGCCGGGCGCAACAGGCGGCCGACCT
Source organism: uncultured Enterobacteriaceae bacterium (assembly GCA_964457335.1). Classification (GTDB taxonomy): domain Bacteria; phylum Myxococcota_A; class UBA796; order UBA796; family SXON01; genus CAJBVW01. Next base: position 82,500 of record CAYWGD010000007.1, read on the forward strand.
CGAGGTGCGCCTCCGGCGCCACGTCGGGTCCCTGCCCGCCGAGCACCCGGAGCGCCGCCGCGCCGAGACGTGGCTCCAGGGCGACGGCGTGGTCACGCTCCTCACCGCCCCGCCGGGCGCGCGGGTGGAGCTCCACCGCTACGTGACCCGGCGCCGTCGGCTCGTGCCCGAGCACGTCCGCACGCTCGGCGTGACGCCGCTCACGGACGTGGCGCTCCCGCGCGGGAGCTGGCTCCTCGAGCTGCACCACCCCGACCGGTCGGTCGTGCGCTACCCCGTGTTCATCGGGCGGGAGACGTGCTGGGACGGCGTTCCGCCCGGAGAGGCGGCGCCCCACCCCATCTACCTCCCACACCCCGACGAGCTCGGCCCCGACGACTGCTACGTGCCCGCCGGCTGGGTCGACGTCGGGGGCGACCCCGAGGCGCCCGCCGGGCTCCCGGGGCGGCGCGTGTGGGTGGACGGCTTCGTGATGCGCCGCTTCCCCGTCACGAACACCGAGTACATCGCGTTCCTGGACGACCTCGTGGCCCGCGGCGAGGAGGCCGCCGCCCTGCGGTACGCCCCGCGGGACCGCGGGAGCGCGCCGGGCACCTGGGGCGAGGTCATCTACGGGCGCACCCCGGACGGCCGCTTCGCGCTCGTGCCCGACGCCGACGGGGACCTCTGGCACGGCGACTGGCCGGTGATGATGATCGACCACGTCGCCGCCTGGGCGTATACGCGCTGGGAGGCCGCGCGCGCCGATCGCCCCTGGCGGCTGCCGGGCGAGCTCGAGTGGGAGAAGGCGGCCCGCGGCGTGGACCGGCGCGTGTACCCGTGGGGCGACTTCGCGGACACCACGTGGTGCAGCAACCGCATGGCCTTCGAGGGCGTGCGCATCGAGCCCGTCGGCGCGCGTCCGACCGACGAGAGCCTGTACGGCGTGCGCGACCTCGCCGGCGGCGTGGTCGAGTGGACCGCCACGCGCATGTCGGTGGCGGGCGCGACGGCCGACGGCGAACGCGTGCGTGTGGCCGACGGCTCCGAGGAGAGCGAGGAGGCCTGGCTCGGCCGCACGGCCTCGTGGCGCGTCGCGACGCGGGGCGGCTCCTTCCTCCACAACCTCAACGCGGCGCGCGCCTGCTTCCGGCTCCCCGTCGATCCTTGGTTCTTGAGCTCGAACGTCGGGTTCCGGCTGGCGCGGTCGATCGGTCGCTGACCGGCCACTCCCGGATTTGCGCGCCGCGCGCGAATCGAGTCAGGCGCCGAACACCCGCGGAAACGTGCGCGGTGCCTTCTTCGTGCGCACACAGCGCGTGCTCGCCGGGAGGTAGCAGACGGTGAACGCGCGCCGGGGCGCGTCGGTGACGTTTGGTCCCGCGCGGTGCCACGCCAGGTTGTGCAGGAGCACCACGTCGCCGGCGCGCGCGGGCACGGCGAGCGCGCGCGTGTCGGCGTCCGCGGCGTGGACCCGCGCGTCGGGCACGACGCCGCCGAGGGGTGTGGCGAGCCCGGCGAGGTGGCTCCGCGGGAGCACCTCGAGGCAGCCGGCGGCGGGCGGCGCGTCGTCGAGCGCGGTCCAGAGCTGGAGCGAAGGATCCCGGTCGAGGCCCCAGAGGCGCCCGGCGTCCTGGTGCCAGGGCGTGTCGCTGCCGATCCGCGGCGCCTTGGAGAAGAGCACGGCCCGGTACAACGTGACATCCGTCCCGACGATGCGCGTCGCCACGCGCGCGAACACCGGGTTCTCGATCCAGGCGCGGAACAGCGCGTCCCGCTCGAGCTTCTCGACCTTGCGGTAGGCCCGATCCGGGCCCGCCCAGCCGGGCACCTTGGCGACGTCCGCGTAGCGGCCGGTCTCGCCCTCCGCCTGGAAGAAGAGCCCCGGGTCGGGCACGCGCCCGGTGACGAGATCGTCGACGCGCTTCCGGAGCGCTTCCAACGTTGGTCGGCTCGCGACGCTTGGGAGCAGCGCCCACCCCTCGGCGCGGTAGTGCCCCACGGCGGCGTCGAGCTCCGCGTCCGAGACCTCCCGGGTCACCGGGCGTACCTCGCGTCGGTGCCGACGAGGTCGACGTAGACGGCCTCGACGCGCGCGCGCACGTCGGGCGGGAGCGAGCGGTCCCGCGCCGCGAGGGCCGCGTCGAGGTGCGGGAGGGTGCCGGGCCCGACGAGCACCGAGTCCACGCCGGGGTGGCCGAGCACGAAGGTGTAGGCGAGGTCCACGAGCGACATCCCGGCGTCGTCCGCGAGGCCGCGCAGCGTCTCGACCGCCGCGAACAGCGCCGGCTGCCAGTAGCGGCGCCGGTAGAGCGGGTTCTTGTCGAAGCGCGAGCCCTTCGGGGGCGCGTCCCCGGGCTGGTGGCCCCCCGCGAGGAGCCCGCCCGCGAGCGGGTTGTAGACGGTCGTGTGGACCGGGTGCCGCGCCGCGTAGCGGAAGTACTCCACGTCGAGCTGCCGAACGAGCGCGTTGTAGAGCTGCTGGGCCACGGCGGGCGGCGGCAGGTCGAAGGCCGGCGCGAGCTGCCGGAGCTCGAGGATCTGCCACGACGCGAAGTTGGAGACGCCCCACGCCCGGATCTTCCCGGCGCGCCGCAGCCCCGCGAGGGCGCCCAACGTCTCCTCGAACGGCGTCGCGGGGTCGGGCGCGTGCAGGTAGTAGAGGTCGATCGTGTCACGGCCCAGGCGCGCCAGGCTCGCGTCGCACGCCGCGCGGATCGTGGCCCCCCCGAGCCCCTCCGCGCCGCCCGGGCCGCGCGCGAGGCCCACCTTGCTCGCCACGAGCACGTCCCGACCCCGGCTCGCCTCCCCGACGATCCGCTCGGACTCGCCGTCGGTGTAGACGTTGGCCGTGTCGAGGAGCCCGACGCCGCCCTCGATCGCGCGCGCCACGATGCGCAGGGCCTCCGCCTTCGGCGTGCGCTTGCCGAAGTTCATGCAGCCGAGCGTGAGGGCGGCGGTGGGGGTGGTCTTGGGGGTCAGGTACACGGGGGTGCTCGCTCGACACGAGAGGACGGGGGGCGTTGCGGGGGGCCCCCCCCCCGCCCCGAGATCCAGAAGACCTACCGCTCGTACAGGAGCACCGAGGCGCGCGCCTCTTCCCACGCGGTGAGCTCGGGCTTCCAGCTCTCCAAGAGATCGCGCGGGCGGACCTTGCTCTCGAGCCCGACGCGCAGCTCGGCGGAGCCGTTCAGCAGGTCGATGGCGATGGGCGTGTCGACGAACTCGTAGGTCTCGGTGCGCCAGCGGAAGTGGTCCGGGGCGGCGCGCAGCGCGGCTTCGAGCACGACCATGCCCAGCAGGAAGCTCTCGAGGCGGTCCGCGTCGGTGACGGTGACCTCCACGCCGTTGCAGGGCGTGCCGCCGAACTTCTGGAAGCGCGGCTCGAAGGTGGCGGCGCGGAAGGCGGCGCCTTCGAGGCCGTTGTCGACGGCGCCGCGGCGGCAGAGGCGGGTGAACTCGGCGGCGTCGAGCCAGGGCGCGCCGACGAGGTGGAAGGGGCGCGTGGTCCCGCGGCCCTCGGAGAGGTTGGTGCCTTCGATCAGGCACATGCCCGGGTAGAGCACGGCCGTTTCCAGCGTGGGCATGTTGGGCGAGGGGTACACCCAGGGGAGGCCCGTGGCGTCGAAGCGGCGCGTGGGGTCCCAACCCTCGCACTTCAGCACGTCGACCTTCGCGCGGATGCCGAGCACGTCGCGGAAGTAGACCGCGAGCTCGCCCATCGTGAGCCCGTGGCGCACGGCGAGCGGGTAGGCGCTCACGAAGCTCTCGAAGCCCTTGCGGACCACGTTGCCCTCGACGGTGACGCCGTCGATCGGGTTCGGCCGGTCGAGCACGACGATGCGCGTGCCGGTGGTGGCCGCGACCTCCATCAGGTACCCGAGCGTGGCCTGGTACGTGTAGTAGCGCGTGCCGATGTCCTGGATGTCGAACAACACGACGTCGAGGTCCGCGAGGTGCGCGGGGTCGGGGCGGAGCGAGGCCGCCGAGTCCCCGTAGAGCGACACGACCGCGGGGCCCTCGTGGTCGACCGAGATCATGTCCTGCGCGGTGGCGTGCAGGCCGTGCTCGGGCGTGAAGATGCGCCGCACCGGCACGTCCGCGGCGGCGAGGCGGTCCAGCAGGTGGTCGAGGTTCGCGTCGACCGCCGTGTGGTTGCAGCAGACGCCCACGCGGAGCCCGCGGAAGCGGGCGGGATCGTCGAAGAGCACGTCGAAGCCGGTGCGCATGGACCCTCCGCCGCCGGGCTATCCCGCGTGGCGCCTCCGGGCCCGGGCCGCGCGCCGGGCTGGACGGACGCCGGCGAGGCACGGGCGCCTCAGTAGAACGTGTCGACGTAGTCCGCGAACGCGAAGGCGGCGCCCAGGTCGAGGTTGAGGCGCCAGGCGAGCGCGCCATCGGGCTCGACGGCGTCGAGCTGGCCGGAGGTGGTCCAGTCCACCAGGGTGACGCCGTCGTCGCGCCGGGTCGCCGAGCCGAGGAAGGGCACCAGCAGGCAGCGCTCGGAGGTGTAGGTCCACGTGGCGCGCGCCGTGTCCCCGTCGAGGGTGATGCCGGTGGCGCGGGAGCAGCTCTCGGGGTCGTGGATGTCGCCCCGGTTGAACACGAGCACGCCGCCATCGACCGCCTGGACGCTGTGTGGGAAGTCGACGAGGTCGGCGCCGTCCGGGTTGGCGAAGTCGCCCTCGTCGGCGAGGCGCCAGTCGATCTCGCCGGTGGCGCGGTCCACGCGGAGCACGGACTGGTCGAAGGTGGTGGTGAGGAGGAAGCCGTCGCCGTCGGGATCGTGGGCGAGCCCGTTGACGTGGGACCAGTCCTCCACCTCCGGGTCGGCCGGGTACCAGCCCTGTTGCCAAGCCCGGTTGGTGTCGGGGATGAACCAGTCGAAGACGTTCCAGACGGTGCGCGTGCCGCCGTCGGGCGCGATCTCGACGACGGTGTCGCCGAGGAGCTTGCGCCCGTCCACCTCGCGGACCTCCCAGCCCAGGGTCGCCACGGCCCCGTCGGGGAGCTGCACGAAGTCGGTGTGCGCGCCGGGGGCCTGGATCGGCGCGAGGAGCGTGCCGTCGAGGCCGATCCGGTAGATGTACCCGGGCTCGTCGGCGGCCTCGGCCTGCACGTTCGCGAGGATCGCGGTCCGGTCGAGCGCGAGCTCGGCGCCGAAGAAGCTGGTGGTCTTCTCCCCGCGGTCCTCGGACCACGCCCACACGTACTCGCCCTCGGCGTCCAGGACGGCGAGCCCGCTCGCGTCGGCCTGCAGCACGGGCACGATCGTGTAGGCCGGGCCGTCCGCCGCGGACCCGGTGAGGGTCACGTCCGGGAGGCCCGCGAAGAGCTCGCCGGTGGTGATCGTGCCGGCGCAGGTGTCGTCGCCCACGACCACGTCGAAGTCCACGGCGGACGCGGCGCGGTTGCCGACGAGGAGCGCCTCGTGGCGCGTGCCCGTGCTAGGCGGCGTGGCGACGGGGCCCGCCGGCGTCGTGAAGTGGACGTACCCGGTCGTCTCGGTGGGCGTCTCCCAGGTCACGCGGACGACGGTGGGGACGTCCGCGAGCGTCGCGGTGACGACCGCGACGTCGCAGTCCACCGCGGTGTCGGCGCGCGGCGTGCACGCGCCGAGCAGGGCGAGCGCGAGGAGGGTCACGAGGCGCCGACCAGGACGGTGACGAACCGCGGGGTCGGGTTGGTGCAGCTGGAGCAGGTGAGCGCGAAGAGCCAGGTCCCGTCGGCGTCGATGCCGGGGAAGGGGCGGGGGCCGGCGAGCGTGGAGAGGTCGACGGAGCGGCCGCTCGTCGGGGCGGACCACACGTCGTCGGTCCTCGTGAGGAGGTCGAAGACGTGCTCCTCGAGCTCGGCCAGCGGCGCGTCGTAGCGGGCGACGGAGACGCCGTCGACGGAGCCGAGCGCGAGCGGGTTCCCGCGGCCGTCGACGGTGAGGCCGTCCCACGCGAGGAGCAGGGCGGGGTCGTCCGCGGGGACGCGCACCGGCGCGAGGGAGCGGAGGTCGACCTCGACCGCGAGGCGGCCCGTGTCGTCGGTGAGCGACACGGTGGTGTCGCCGTCCGCGCGGGGGTCGAGGAACGCGAGGGCGGCGGCGCCGGGCTCGCCGGGGCGCGCGAGCGCGAGGAGCCAGGTGGCGGCGCCCTCCTCGAAGTAAGCGCTCACGTCGACCGCGCTCCCGAGGATGCCGAAGTCGGAGAGCCGGCACGCGGCGTCCGAGGGCTCGCAGACGACGTAGAGCGTCACGTCGGACTGGAAGACCGTGTCCGCGGCGAGGCCCTCGGCGACCTCGGCGGGCGAGAGGTCGCGGAAGGCGACGAGCTTCGCCTGGGCGACGTCGGCCAGCGGGTCGAGCGCGTGGCCCTGCAGGTCGCGCGTGAGCGCGGGCCAGCGCAGGGTGACGTCCGTGAGCGCGCGCGCGGGGAGCACGTCGACGGCGAGGTCGGCGGTCCACGCGAAGTTGTTCGCGTCGGCGAGCGCGCAGGTGGTGCAGGGCGGCTCCGCCGCGGGCGGGGCGCACGCGGCGAGCAGGGCGGGGGTGAGGCGGCGGAGCACGCCCTCACGATGGCCTCGGGGCGGCTCGTGGACCGGGCGATCCGGCGCCCGGCGAGGGCTTTTGACACCGCGCCCACAGGAGCCTCACGGCGCGCAGCGCAGCCGGACCTCCTCGAGGTGCACGTTGCGGTCGCGGCCGTCGACGACCGCGTCGTTCACGAAGCGCACCGCGACGCGCACCTCCGCGGCGCCGGGGCCGCCGTCGAGCTCGACGGCGCTCGTGGCGACGGTGGTCGCTCCGACGGCGAGCTCCTCGTCGAGGAGGCCGGAGGCGCCGGTCACGCGCACGCGCAGGCGGGCGGGCTCGTCGCCCGCGGCGTCCTCGGTGGCGCGGACCTCGACGGCGCAGCGGCCGCGCACGCGGAGCGGCTCGGTGACCGCCTCGGCGGCGCCCCAGAGCTCGACGCGGGCGCCGTCGACGCGGCCGGGCGCGCCGTCGGGGAGCGTGAAGCGGAGCGGGTGGCCCAAGGGGCCCACCTTCGCGACGCGGGCGCCGTGGAGCCGCTCGTCGCGGAGCCACTCGGCGCCCCCGAGGGTCTCGGTGAGCGTGGCGGGTGGCTCCACGTCGTGGCCGAGGAGCACCCACGCGCCCGACGCCGCGTCGATCGGCGTGGTCACGTCGAGGAGCGTGGCGTCGGGCAGGTAGTGGCGCCAGAGGTGCGGGTGGTTGGCGAGGACGAGGTCGCCGGGCGCCGCGTCCAAGGCGACGATGGCCGCGGCCTCGCGCCACTGCTCCATGCGGGTGTCGAGCCGCGTGACGTGCCAGGTCGCGAGCGCCTGGGCGGCCGCAGCGAGCGCAACCAGCGCGGCGCCGGCGCGGCCGAGCCCGCCGAAGCCGACGGCGCTCACGACGAGGAAGGTCGGCAGCAGCAGGAGGGCGCTCCGCGTACGCAGGATCGGCGCGATGCCGTAGGAGATGGCCTGGGGCACGAGCACGGTGGCCGCGGCGATCGCGACCAGGAGCGTCACGGCGCGGGGCGCGCGCGGGACCGCGAACGCCGCGCCCACGAGCAGGAGCGCGAGGATGCCGGGGCGCTCGTCGGCGAGGTCGAAGAGCACCCAGCCCAGGCCGTCGGCCGACGGGCGCCCGTACCAGGGGTCGGCGACGAAGTGCGAGACCTGGCCCGCGAGCACGCCGGCCCACGGGAGGAGGGCCACCGCGCCGGCGGCGCACACGGCGAGCGTGGCGCGGCGGGGCACGGAGGGCTCGGGATCGAGCACCGCCCAGGCGCCCACGCCGAGGAGGACGAACGCGCCGAAGAGGTGCGTGTTCACGAGCGCGGCGGCCACGACGGCGAGGGCGAGGAAGGGGACGAGCCCGACACGGGGGCGAGGGCGCGCGAGCCCGGCGAGCAGCAGCAGCCCGAGCGCGGCCATGGGCGCGTTGCCGCGGGCCTCGCGGTCGAGCAGCACGAGGCCCGGCGCGGTCGCGACGAGCCAGGCGGCGCCGACCGCGGCGGCGCTCCCGCCGAGCCGCCCTGCGAGCGCGGCGGCGGCGCCGATGGACACGAGCCCCGCGAGCGCGCTCGGGAGCCGCCACGCGGCGTCCTCCGCGCCCGCGGGCACGAGCACGCGCAGGAGCGCGAAGTACGCGGGGGGGTGCACGTCGCGGGCGAGGTCCTCGATCAGCGCGGCCCAGCTCTCGCGGGAGGCGACGCGCACCGAGAAGAGCTCGTCGAGCCAGAGACCCTCGCGGCCGAGCCCGCCGACGCGCAGCCACGCGCCGGCCCCGAGCGCGGCGAGGAGGCCGGCGCGGGTGGTGGTGGAGGGCGTCGTCGTGGGCGACATCGGCGCGGGTCTACCACGGGCGTGCGCCCCGCGGCGGCACCGGAGCCGCCCACGCTCCCCGGAGGCAGGAGCGTCGCCGCGCTGCGAAGCAGGCGCCCCGAGATCGGAGCGTCAGAAGCCGTCGCGCTCGATCGCCTTCACGGCTTGCGCGCCGGAGGCCAGCGCGCCGGCGATGCCGTGGCCGGCGCGGAGGTTGGCGCCGGCGAGGTAGAGGCCCGCGACCGGGCCGCGCGAGCCGGGGCGGTTCCCGAGGAACTGGCCGGGCGTGGCCGCGAGCCCGTAGCCGGTGCCCGCGCTCGCGAGGGTGAAGCGGCTGTGCGTGACGGGCGTGGCGCTCTCGCGGTGCACGATGTCGCGGGTGGAGCCGGGGAAGAGGCGCTCCAGCCGCGCCACGAGGTCGGCCTCGACGCGCTCCTTGACGGCCCGGTAGGCGGCGCCGGCGCGGTAGCGGGGCGACTCCACGTCGGCGGGGTCGACACCCCAGGCCTGGGGGGCGCCGGACGCGAGGGCCATGAGCTCGACGGTCTCGACGCCGGGCGGGGCGTGGCCGGGGGTGCCAGGGTCCTTGCGCGTGGCGCTCGTGATGTAGGCGCCGTACACGGTCGGGGCGCCGGTGCCGCTCGCGTCGGCGTAGGCGCGGTCGAAGTCGTAGCCGTCGAACTGCCAGTAGTTGGTCGCGCCCATGCCCAGCGCGCCGAGGTCGGCCCGGACCGCGAGGCAGGTGAGGAACACGGCAGCGGCCATCTCCCAGCGGCGGGCGCGCTCGCGAAGCTCGGCGGGCACGGCGTCCGTGGGGAGGAGCTCGAGCAACGTGCGCTTGAGGTCGGCGTTCCCGACGACGAGCCCGGCGCGCAGGTGCCCCGCCTCGCCGTGCGGCCCACGCCAGCGGACGCCCGTGGCGCGGCCGGCCTCGACGGTGACGGCGTCGACGGGGTGGCGGAGGTGGATGGTGCCGCCCGCGGCCTCGATCACCGCGGCGAGGCGGTCGGCGATCACCTGCCCGCCGCCGCGCGGGTAGTACGCGCCGCCGAGGTAGTGCCCGATGTAGCCGGCGTGCAGCATGAGGCTCGCCTTGGCCGGCGCCACGCCGTAGCCGCCGTTCTGGCCGACGAGGACGCCGCGGAGGCGCGGATCGCGCGTGCACGTGTCGAGGAACGCGCCGAGGGTGGCGTCCTTGTGGGACGCGGCGAGGCGGGCGCGGGTGGCGGCCTCCCAGGCGAGGCGCCAGCCCTTCGGGGCGTCCGGGCGCGCGAGCACCTGGACCTCGCGCAACAGCCGCACGTAGCGGTCGATGCCGCGCTTCTCGGCGGGGAAGGTCTCGACGAGGCGGTCGCGGTAGAGCCCGAGGTCCGCGGGGACGCGGAAGCGGAGGTCGGGGAAGACGAGCTCGTCGTAGCCGTCGGGGTCCATCGGGCGCCAGTCCACCTCCACGCCGGCCTCGGCGAGGAGCTGCGGGATGCGCCCGCCGGGGCCGCAGCTCCCGACGTAGTGGAGGCCGATGTCGAAGGCGTAGCGGGCGTCGCCGGTGCCGCGGCCGAACATCGTGGCGCAGCCGCCGGCCACGTAGTGCGCGTCGAGCACGGCGACGCGGCGGCCCCGGCGGGCGAGGCGGGCGGCGGCCATCAGCCCGCCGAGGCCGGCGCCGATCACGGCGACGTCGACCTCCTCGGGCATCGGCGTGGCGACGCGGGCGCGCGTGTGGGCGGTGGGGACGTGGACGGCGGTGGGGGCGTTCGCGGTCAAGGCGAACGCCCCGGCGAGAGCAGGAAGCGCATCATCCGGGAGCCTCGCCGAGGACCGTAGCACGGCGTTCGAGGCCCGGGTCGGGCGAGCGGCGGGTCGTCGGGAGGCCCGCCGCTCGCGCGCGGATCACTCGCAGGCGGGGACGACGATCTGCACGGCGTCGTCGGCGTCGTCGCAGGTCTGGTCGCCGGTGAGGACCCGGGCCTCGAGCGTGGCGCCGGCCACCGACGGGTCGAGATCGAACAGGATCTGCCGGCGCTCGCCGGAGGTGACCGTGCCGAGGTCCTCCTCCGCGAGGACGATACCCTCCGCGCTGATCTGCAGGAGGCCGTCCGCCGAGACGGGGCCCTCGTTGCCCACGACGACGCCGACGGGGATGCGCTCGGCGCACTCCGTGACGCACACGTCCGCGCTCTCCAGGTAGAGGTTGGCCGCGGGGCCGACCGGGCCGGCCTCGTCGAGCGGGGCCGCGCGGAAGGTGTTGTGTGTCGTCCAGCTCGGGGTGGGGTGCGCCGGGATCTTCAGGTCGTCGGTGACGTTGTCGATCCAGGAGGCCTGCTGGTTCCACGCGTCGTCGGCGGGCATCCAGCTGTCCATGCGGTCGCCGAGCACGGTGATGCCGGTGACCGGATCCCAGCTCTGGAGGTACACGATCTCCGCGGAGCCGTCGGCGTCCACGTCGGCCACCACCGGGGACTCGGAGTCGGTGCCGCTCGCGTGGCCCGCCTCGCGGAAGCGGATCGCGCCCGTCGCGCCCTCGAGGATGTAGAGGTCCTCCTCGTCGGCGTGGACGACCTCGACCGCGCCGTCGCCCTCGAAGTCGAAGGCCACCGCGCCGCTGCGGCCGGACCACTCGGCGATGGGGAGCTGCCAGACGATCGTGCCGTCGCCGTCCACCATGCGCAGGTAGGTGTCGCTGGTGAAGACGATCTCGGGCGCGCCGTCCCCGTCGAAGTCGGCGACGGTGGGCATGCCGACGTGCTCGTTGGTGATCGGCGTGCTCCAGAGGAGGGTGCCGTCGGCGGCGTGGAGGCGCACGGAGCCCACGGAGGTCACGGCCACCTCGGGGTCGCCGTCGCCGTCGAAGTCGGCGATGGCGGCGTAGCCGTCGGCCGCGCCGGTGGACCACAACGTGGTGCCGTCGAGGGCGAAGGCGCCGCCGCCGGTCACGACCTCCTGCTGGCCGTCGCCGTCCAGGTCGGCGGCCACGGGGAACGCGGCGCCGACCCAGCCGGCCTCCCAGGGGTGCGGCGAGCCGCGGCCGACGGTGCCCGTCCCGAGCAGCGAGCCGTCGATGCCCGAGAGCACCGAGGGGCCCGCGAGGATCTCGGAGGTGCCGTCGCCGTCGAGGTCGGCGAGGGCGAGCCCGCCGCTCATGTGGCTGTAGATGTCGAGTACGCCGGGCCCTTCCCAGATCACGGCGCCGGTGGCCGCGTCGAGGGCGGACACGGAGAAGGCGTCGGCGACCACGACCTCGACCGTGCCGTCGCCGTCGAGGTCCCCGATCGCCGGGACCGAGCTGCTCGAGCCGTAGGTCCAGAGCGCGCCGCTGCCGTCGCCGGAGACCGCGACGACGGTGAGGTCGCAGCCGACCGCGACGATGTCGGGGATCTCGTCGCCGTCGAGCGGGGCGACGACCGGGCCGAGGCAGAGCTGCCCGAGCTCGGGGGCCTGCCACTCGATGACGGGGTCGAAGCCGCCGGCGCCCGTGCCCGTGCAGCTCTCGTCCACCGCGGCGTCGCCGGGGGTGAACGGGAAGTCGGCGCACTCGTCGGGTGGTGGCGGGCTCGTGTCGCCGGTGTCGGGGCCGGTGTCGCCGGTGTCCGGGACGGGCGCGTCGGTGTCGGCCGGGGGCTTGTTGATCTCGTAGTCGATGCAGGCGGAGAGGAGCAGGGCGAGGGGGAGCAGGGCGGTTCGGATGTGCATGTCGTCCTCCGCTCGAACAGGTGCCCCCTCCCGGGCGGACCGATCATCGGCCGCCGAGATTCTGGCACGTATCGAGATCCCGCCACGCGGCGACATTGTTCGTCTCGTCGCACTCGGCGAGCCGGCCGAGGCCGGAGCCGTCGTCGTCGACCACGGCGACCAACCCGTGGGTGCCGACGTCGGCGAGCGCGAGCTCGAGCGTGACGCCCGCCTTGCTGCCCGCGGGGATCTCGGGGAGTGTGGCGGTCGCGACGAGGCGCGGCGCGCCGTCGTCGTCGGCGTAGAGCGCGAGCACCGCGCCGGCGCGGACGTCCCGGCCGCCGTGGTTGGCGACCTCCACGGACACCGCGACGGGCCCGGTGTCGCAGTCGGCGACGCAGAGGTCGAGGATGGCCGGGACGAGGTCCGGCGTGGACGGGTCGTCCACCGCCGGGCGGGCGCGGAAGACGTTGTGGGCGAGCCACGAGGGCTCGGGCGAGGTCGGCACGTGGCCGTCGGGGTCGAGGTTGGTCACGGCGAAGTCGTGGATGCCCCAGGTGGGGCCGGACCGCGGCCATCCGTCGCCCGCGTGCCCGTACACCGTGATGCCCCTCCAGGCGCCGTCGTTGTCGGCGACCACGATCTCGGCGGAGCCGTCGGCGTCCACGTCGGCCACGACCGGGTACTCCCAGATGGTGACGGAGGCGTGGGTGGTGTTCTCGTAGCGAACGGTCCCCGTCGCGCCGTCGTAGATGCGGAACGCGACCTCGTCGGCGAACAACACCTCGTAGGCGCCGTCGCCGTTCACGTCGTAGCCGGAGCAGCCCGCGAGGCCCGAGTAGTCGTGCATCGTGGCGCTCCAGAGGAGGGTGCCGTCGGGGTCGAACACGCTCAGCTGGTCGCCGTTGGGCACGGCGAGCTCGACGGCGCCGTCACCGTCGAAGTCCGCCGCGCAGGGCGGGCCGGGGTCCTCGCCGCCGGGGACGGAGAACTCGGTCAGCGGGGCGCCGTTGTCGTCGTGCAGGTACACGGTGCCGCCGGTGACGAAGAAGACCTCGCCCCCGTCGTCGCCGTCCACGTCGACCACCGCGGCGAAGTTGGCGCTCCCGGCCCCGACGGAGCTCCAGAGGCGCTCGCCGGCGGAGTCGTACACGCGGTTCCCGAGCAGGATCTCCTGCTGGCCGTCCTGGTCGAGATCGGCGCACACGGGCGCGCGGTAGGAGTTCGAGACGTCCCGCAGGATCGCGACGGTGGTCCCGTCCTCGCCGTTGGCGATGCCGATGTCGGCGATGACCTCGACGGTGCCGTCGCCATCGAGGTCGCAGACGGTGGGCTGGGCGTAGGCGGCCGCGGTGAGGTTCACCGACCGCCAGAGGGTCGTCCCGTCGCCCCGCACCGCGGCGATCCCGCCGTCCCGCGCGATCGCGACGACCTCGGGGGCGCCGTCGCCGTCCACGTCCGCGATCGCGACGCCGGCGGTGCTCATGAACCCTGTCGCCTCGAAGATCACGCCGGAGCCGTCGCCGTGGAGCGCCACGACCTTGTCCTCGCCCCACACGGTGAACGCGATGTCCGGCATGTCGTTCTCGTTGACGAGGCCGTCGCCGTTGTCGTCGGTGAGGTTGCCCACCGCGGGCATCACGGCGACGCCGTGCCCGCGGGACGTGTACTGGTACTCGATGGTGGCGTTCCAGGGGTCCGTCACCTCGATCGGCCCGGTGGAGCCGATGCACGCCTCCGTGACGGGCACCTCGCCGCCGGGGAAGACGAACCCGTCGCACTCCCCGAGCCCGCCCGAGTCGACGCCCGGCTCGGCGGGGGGCTTGTTGATCTCGTAGTCGATGCAGGCGGCGAGCAGGAGCGTCAGGGGGAACACGGCGGCGCGGATGGGCATCTCTTCCTCACTGCCGCATGGGTGCCCCCTCGCCGAGAGATCGATCGGCGGCGGTCGAGATTTGGTGCGAGGACGGGCGGCGGAGGCCGCCGGGAGCCCGATCGCCGCGAGGTGATAGAGTCCGCCGAAGCCGGCGGGAGAAGGCATCGGGATGGAGAAGCGGCGCTGGTTCGCGTCGATGCTCGTCCTCGGGGCCGGGCTCCTGGCTCCGGCGTGGGCGCTCGCCGCGGTCCCCCTCGTGTTGCCGAGCGGCGAGGTGGCGGCCGACTGGGAGCGGCTCGCGGCGATGGGCGGCCTGGACCCGGTGCCCGCGGCCGAGGGGGCCGGGCCGCGCGTGATCATCGTGGCCGACGGGGGCCGCTGGCGCGTGGAGGCGCGGGACGCCCGGGGCGCGGTGCGGGTCGTGCACGTGGCGCCGCCGCGCACGGAGGCGGAGCGCGAGGATCTCGTGTGGGTGGCGCAGAGCCTCCTGTACGGGACGGGCGGGGCGGCGGGGGCCGCGCCGGCGTCGCCGGCCACGCCGGCGAAGGTGGCGCCGAGCAAGGTGGCGGCGAAGGCGGCGCCGGCGAAGCCCGCGCCGGCCAAGGCGGCGCCGGCGACGGGGGGGGCGACGACGGAGGCCGCGCCGGTCGAGTCCCTGGCGACCACGACCGCGGCCGCTACGCCGTCGGCGACGACGACCGCGGTGGACGTGATCCCCGGCAGCGGCGAGCTCGCCGGGACCGCGGCCGGCGCGCCCACCGTGGAGCCGGCCGTGGCCTCGGCCGGCGCGCCCACCGTGGAGCCGGCCGCGACCGCCGGCGCGCCCACCGTGGAGCCGGCCGCGACCGCCGGCGCGCCCTCGCTCGATACGGACACGCCGCCCGATACGGGCACGCCGCCCGAGCCGACCGCGGCCCCAGAGGCCGCCGACGCCTCCCGCCCGCCGCTGCTCGACCTCGACGTCCCCGACCCGCCGCCTCCGCCGCCTCCTCCCGGGCTCGTCCTCTCGGTCACCGCCGGGGTCCGCGCCGGCGGCGGCCTCGCCGCGCGGCCGGCGATCGGCGCGTCCGTGGGCCTGGACGGCCGCTCGTTCGGCGCCGCGATCGAGCTCGTCGGCACGCCCGAGGCCGCGATCGAACCCCTGGGTGGCGAGCGCGCCGCGTCCAGCGTGGGGCTGCGCGCCCTCGGGAGCTGGCGGCCGCTCGACACGCGCGTCACGCCGGTCGTCGCGGTCGGCGCGGGCCTGTCCGTCCGCTCCTTCTCCGACGCCGGCGCCGCGGTGGCCTGGGGCCTCGTCCCCGAGCTGCACGCGCGCGCGGGGGTCGCGGTCGCGCCGACGCCGTGGCTCGTGCTCGAGCCCACCGCGGGGGTCGTGCTCGACGCGCGGCCCACCCGCGTGGGGACCGATCCCGACGCGCTCGAAGCGCTCCCGCTCGCGGCGGCCGACCTGGCGCTCGCCCTCCGCTTCTCATCCCGGCGAAGAAATGTCGACGAGTGATGATCGGTCCGCGCCCGAGGCGGCACCCGTGACGGTGATGACCGACTCCCTGCCCATCGTCGAGGCCGCCATGGGTGGAGACGCGCGTGCCCTCGACCGACTCGCCGGCCTCTGGCTGCCGACGGTGCTCCGCTGGTGCACCCGGATGGGCGGCCCTCGCGTGGATCCCGAGGACGCGGCGCACGACGTGTTCCTCGTCGTGATGCGCCGCATCCGCGACCTGGGCGACGCCGCGGCGTTCCCGTCGTGGCTCTTCCAGGTGACCCGCAAGACCCTCGCCCGCGCCCGGCGCAAGGCCTGGTTCGCGCGGTGGGTGCCGGGCGCCTCCCTGGAGCGCGCCGACTCGGCGCCGAGCCCCGCGCGCCGCCGCGCCCTGTCCGAGGCCTCCCGGGCGGTGCAGACGATCCTGGAGGGTATGACCGACGCCCACCGGGAGGTCTTCGTGCTCTGCGTGATCGAGGAGCGCACCGACGAGGACGCCGCCGCGCTCCTCGGGGTGCCCGTCGGCACCGCCAAGAGCCGCCTGCGCGCCGCTCGCCAACACTTCCACGCCGCGGCGGAGGCCCTCGATCTCCGCGCCGACCTCGACGCCTTCAAGGAGGGTGCCTGATGGACCCCCGCCCGCTCACCGACGCGTTCCGCTCCGAGACCGAGCCGACGGACATCCAGGCCGCCCGCGTGCACGCCCGCCTGCGCACCTCCGTGGCCGCGCCCGCCCCCGCCCGGGGCCGCGGCTGGGCCTTCGGCGCGGGGATCCTCGCCGCCGGCGTCCCCGCCCTGATCGCCCTCGCGCTGGTGCGGGGCCCGGCGCCCACCACCGACGCCACGACCGACGCCGTCGCGACCGACGCCGCGCACGGAGTCCCGTCTGCGCCCCGGGCGCTCGACGCGGTGCTCGACGCGCGCGGCGCCCCGCTCGACCTCGCCGCGGGCGATGGCGTGGCGCTCCGCTACGCCGGCTACGGGCGGCTCTCCGGCACGGAGGGCGCGCCGCGCATCGACTGGTCCACCGGCACGCTCGACGTGGAGGTCGAGCCCGGCCGCGGCCTCGACGTGCGGGTGCAGACCCGCGAGGCGCGTGTGCGTGTCGTCGGGACGGGCTTCACCGTCGCGCGGGACGCCACCGGCACCGCGGTCTCCGTCTCGCACGGCCGCGTCGAGGTCGTATGCGGCGAGGAGCCGGCGGTGTACCTCTCGAAGGGGGAGGAGCGGACCTGCCTCCCCGTGTCCGCGGCGGGCAGGCTCGCCCGGGCGCGCACCCTCCGCGATCGCGGCGTCGCGCCGGCGGTCGTGCTCGACGAGGCCCGCGCGGCGCTCGCCGCCGGCTCGGACGACGTGGTCGCGGGCGAGCTCCGCTTCCTCGAGCTCGAGCTCCTCGTGGACCTCGGCCGCGCCGAGGAGGCCCGCGCCGTGGGCGCCACGCTGCTCGCCGGACCCGACGCCACGCGCGACGCCGAGATCGAGGCCCTCCTCGACCGCGTGGGCGCCGGCCGGTGAGACCCCTGGCCCTGTGCTTCCTGGTCGTCGGCTGCGCGCTGGACGTCGTCTTCCCGGTCGACCGCGCCCCGGGCGAGTCCGGCGACTCCGCGGACTCGGGCGACTCCGGCGACACCGCCCCGCGCGCCCGCTTCGCGACGACCCCGGTGGCGCCCAGCGCCACGCGCCCCATGTGGCAGGGCCTCCAGGAGGCGCACCTCGACGCGGACGGCGCCCCCTGCGCGGCGCCGATCGCCGCCGCGATGAGCATGGACGCGTTCTGCTTCGTGGCGGCGGGCGACGAGCTCTGGTGCGCGGGCCGCGTGTACACCGAGGACTTCGGCCCCTCGTTCGTGCCCACCGGCCTCACCGGCGTGCGGCAGGTCCTCCTCTCCGCGACCGCCGACGCCGAGAACGGCAACGCGATGTGCGCGCTCGCCGACGGCGTCCTCCAGTGCTTCGGGTACCGGAACACGCTCGGCCAGCTCGCCACCGGGTCCACCGAGCCCAACGAGACCTTCCTCCCCTGGGGCGCCGTCACCGGCGTGGTCGGCACGGCCACCGGAAGCTGGTCCCAGCTCTGCGTGCTCGACGGCGCGGGCGAGGCGTGGTGCGCCGGCAGCGGGTACGGCGTCGAGCCCACCTCCCTGGGGAGCGGCCACACCGCCCTGATCATCGGGAGCGACGGGGCCCCCTCGTTCGACGACCCGACCCGCTGGCGCGCCTCCGCCGGCATGAGCCAGTGTTTCGTGACGGCGGCGGGGCTCGAGTGCGACGAGCCGCTGGGCGAGATGGGGATCCAGGGCGTGCTCGGCGAGCCCGGGCACGTCGTCGACGGCGGCCTTCGCCAGACCGAGCCCCGGGACGCCTGTTGGCTCGACGACGGCGGGCGGGCCTGGTGCGGCGACCCGAGCGCCGCGGAGCGGGTCTTCGTGGACCAGCCCGTGCTGCTCCTCGCCGTGGACTTCTACACGGACGCGATGTGCGCCATCTACGCCGACGGCTCCGTGGCCTGCCGGGGGGAGCACAACACGACCGGGAAGCTCGGCGCCGGCAGCACCGTGCCGCTGTTCGTCGACACCGTCGTCGCGCCGCCCGGCACCGTCGACACGGCCTGCAGGTAGGCGCCGGAGGCACCGGGGCCGCGGACGACCGCCGGAGGCACGGTCGCCGCCGCACCGCGGAGCGGGTGCCCCGATCCAGACTCCGACGGGACGTTACGGGGCGCCCTCGACGATCCCGTTCACCGACCAGGTGACGCCGTCGGTGCGCACGACGAGGTCGCCCTCGAGGTCGGTGCGCCACACGGTCGCGCCGATGGCCTCGAGCCGCGTGACCGTCTCCTCGGCGGGGTGCCCGTAGCTGTTGTCGGCGCCGAGCGAGATGAGCGCGGACCGGGGCTCCATCGCGCCGAGGAGGTCGCCCGAGGAGCCGTTGTAGGAGCCGTGGTGGTGCACCTTGTAGACGTCGATCGGGCCGGGCTCGAGCGCGCCTTCGCAGACCGGGGCCTCGCAGTCGCCGCCGAGCAGCATCGTGACCTCGCCGTAGGTGAGGCGCAGGACCACGGAGTTGTTGTTCTCGTTCTCCACGTCGCCCACGTGGCCGTGGAGCACGTCGACGGTCATCGACGGGCCGAGGTCGATCCGGTCGCCGGGGCCGACGGTCTGGCGGCGGTCGCCCGCGCGGCGGGTGTAGTCCTCGAAGGCGGTGGAGTCGTAGCGGCCGCCGGAGTCGAAGGCGTGGCGGACCTCCGGGTGGTCGCGGAGGAGGCCCGCCATCGCGCCCATGTGGTCGGCGTGGAAGTGGCTCACGGCGACGTGGTCGAGCGCGGGCACGCCGCGGGCGTCGAGGTAGTCGCGGACGGCGGTGTAGTGGTCGTCGTCGCCGGCGTCGACGAGCATGGCGAAGCCGTCGGGCGAGACGACGAGCAGCGCGTCGCCCTGGCCGACGTCGATCACGTGGAGCACGAGCTCGCCGGTCGCCGGCATCGACGGGCAGGCGCAATCGTCGGAGCAGGCGCCGGGGCAGGCGTCGTCGTCGGCGCCGTCGCACTCCTCGGGGGCGCCGGCGACACCGTCGCCGCAGGTGCGGCTGTCGGCGCCGGTGTCGTCGGGGGCGGTGTCGGTGGGTGCGGTGTCGGTGTCGGTGTCGGTGTCGGTGGGGCGGTCGGTGTCGCCCGGGTCGGTGTCGCGGGGCGGGCGGCCGTCGATGGAGAGCTCGCTCCGGCAGGCGGGGAGGAGCAGCGCGGACAGGAGCAGGAGTGACATGGGAGCGGGACGATAGCACCGGCCTCGGGCGCGGGCGGGGGCGCGGGCGGGGGCGCGGCGGGACGTGTGGAGGCGGGGAGGCGGAGGCGGGGCGGCGGCGGCGGCGGCGGGCCTGCGGAGGCGTCGGCGGCGGAGACGTCCCTGCGTCGGCGGCGGAGGCGTCGGCGGCGGGAGGAGCGGGGTTGAATACGACAACCTGGCTCAGGAGCGGCACCGAATACGACAACCGGGCTGCCCGCGCGGGGAAGGGACGCCGTCCGCCACGGGAGAACGCGGATTTTTCGGCGGCGCGCGGCGACCGGACGCCGCGCCGACGGCCCCCGAGGCGCCACTTGTCGTACTCGGTGCCGCTCCTGAGGACCGTTGTCGTGTTCGACCCGGCTCCTCCTCCCCGCCCCGGCCGAAGGGAGCGCCGACCGAGCACTCCCGCGCTCCGGACACCCCCCAAAGCCGGGGAAAGCCGCGTTCCCCGCCCCGCGCTACGTCGCGTGCGTGCTCGCCCTGATCGCCGCCGCCTTCGCGCACTCCCCGCACGACGTGTGCCCCACGGTCGCGCGCGGGCCCGACGGCGTCGTGCTCGCCGGGGAGACGGACGACCTCGCGCGCTTCCACGCCGACGGCACGGTCGACGCGCACCTGCCCTCGCCGGGCGACACGCCGGTGTGCCTCGCCTCGCTGGGGGCCGGGTCCTGGGCGCTCGTGACCGCGGAGGGCGGAGCCTGGCGCTCCGACGACGACGGCGCCCGGTGGACGCGGCTCGACGCCGACGCGCGTGCCTGCGCGCAGGGGGAGGGGGGCGCGTTCCTCGGCGGCGCGGGCGTGTGGTGGGTGCCCGGCGTGCCGGGGGCCGACGCCGAGCGGATCGCGGAGGAGAGCGCCGCCGCGGTCGCGGAGGGGCCCGACGGCGTGTTCGCGCTCGATCCCGACGGGGCGCTGGTGCGCGTCGAGGGCTGGACCGTGGTGCACCCCGGCCCCTGGCGCGCGCTGGCCGGCGGCGCGGCGCTGCTGCTCGGGGGCGAGGGCGGCGTGTTCGCGTGGGAGGACGCGCCCGTCCCCGCGGGCGGGCCCACCGACGTGGTCGCGGTGGCCGCGGGGGAGGACGTGTGGCTCGCCGCGGGGCCCGCCGGCGGCGTGTGGGCGCGCCGCGACGGCGCCTGGACCGAGCACCTCGCCGGGATCGAGGCCCACACCTCCGGCTCCGGCTCTCCGGGCGACGGCGTGTACTGGGCCGGGCTGCTCGCGGACGGCGACGAGTGGCTCGCCGCCGCCTGGGAGGGGCTCTACCGCCGGGCCGCGGACGACACGCGCTGGGAGCAGCTGGAGCTGCGCACCTCCCCTTTCGTGCGGGGCCTCGCCTGGCTCGACGACGGCACGCTGCTCATCGCCCCCTACGGCGCAGGGCTCGCCCGCGGCACGCCCGGCGAGGACGACTGGGTCGACGCCGCGCCTTCGCTCGGCTGGCCGTGGCTGCGGGACGTGCTCGCGACGGAGGGCGGCGCGGGGCGCTGGTTCGCGGTCGGCGGGCAGCACCTCTACGTGTCCGACGACGCCGGGGCGAGCTGGGCGGTCGCCCACACCGGGCTCGACCTCGCCGGGGACGTGGTGGCCGTGGCCCCGGCCTGGCCGAACGACGCGCAGGTCTGGGCCGGCGGCGTGGACCCCGACGGCGCCGGCGCGCTCGCGACCAGCGCCGACCGTGGCGCCACCTGGGCCATCACGCCGCTGGGCTGCCGCGACAAGCCGAGCGCCCTCGCGGTCGACGCCGAAGGCGCCTGGGTCGCCTGCGGGAGTGGCGTGTGGCGCGTGGAGGACGGTCGCGCCGAGGACGTGACGCTCCCCCCGGCGCTCGCCGCGGGCGCGATCCTCGTCCTGTCGGACACGGACGGCCTCGTCGTGGGCGGCGACGGCGGGCTCTGGCGCCTCGAGGCGGACGGGGCCGTCCCGCTCTACGAGGGGCGCGTCCGCGCCGGCGTCGAGGACGGCACCGGCTGGGTGATCTCCACCGACGACGGGCTCGTCCGCGTGGCGGGCGGCGTCACGCCCCTCGGCTGGCCGGAGGGCGACCTCGTGGCGAGCCTCGCCGTCGCGGCCGACGGGGCGCTCGCGGCGGGCGCCTTCACCGGGGCGTGGACCTCCCGCGACGGCGGCGCGACCTGGGCGCTCGCGACCGACCGCGACCGCTACGACGACCGTGACGCCACCTGGTTCTACTGGGCCTGGAGCAGCGTCGACGACGGGACGGCCAAGTCCGGCGGGGCCATGCGGGGCGAGGCGGGCGCCGTGGCCGAGTGGCGGCTCGAGGGGACGGCGCTCCTCGTGTACGCGCGCGGCGAGGGGACGCTCCTCGTCGAGGTCGACGGCGTCGCGGAGGAGGCGCCCGTTCGCGGCGCGGAGTGGGCCGTCGTGTGGAGCGCGGCGCTCGACGCGGGGCGGCACGCTGTGCGCGTCGAGGTGCTCGACGGCGAGGTCTGGCTCGACGGGGGCGTGCGGTGGCGCGCGCCGGGGGTGGTGCCCCCCGCCGCGGAGGGCGTCCCGGCGCCGGAGGAGCCGCCCTGCGGCTGCGGCGGCGGCAGCGCGCTGCTGCTCGCGCTCGGCGGGCTGGTCGGGCGTCGGCGGAGGTAGGCCGGGCGCCCGCGAAGACGCGGGGGGCGGGCGCCGCGGGGGCGCGGCGAAGCCGCTCCGACAGGTCGGCGGGGGCCCGTGGCGTGCGTCCTCGCACGTCGTGGGGACCGTGGGCGTGCAGACCCGGGCCGTTGGACGGCGTGCGGCCCTCCGAGGGAGATCTGGGCAGCTGCGTCACGAGTGGCGTGACGTAGCGAGGGAGATGGGCGCTGATCTGGGCAGCTACGTCACGCGTGGCGTGACGTAGCGAGGGAGATGGGCGCTGATCTGGGCAGCTACGTCACGCGT
>CAYWGD010000007.1:104596-114198 GCA_964457335.1 uncultured Enterobacteriaceae bacterium
GGCGTGACGTAGCGAGGGAGATGGGCTGGGTGGCACCGGGTGGGGCCGGCTCTCACGCCGCGCGAGGGGCCCGGCGGGCGCCGGGGGCGCGCAGATCCCCGGGACCGTGCGATCGTGCACCGCCCCCGGCGGTCGGCCGGCCCCAGCCGGCCGACGGAGGCGCCCCGCGCCGACCCCAGAGGGGCCCGACCCCGGCCGCGCAAGACGGTTCGGGTGTCAGGAATTGATCATTGACACCTACGGCGGAGCCGTAGGTGTCAATGATCAATTCCTGACACCCGCGGCCACCCCCCGGCGGCCGGGGACGCGCCCGGACCTCCGCCGCTCAAGACGCCTCGGCGTGCTCCCCACCGGCGCGCTCGCCGCCAGCGCGCTCGCCGACGACGGCGTCGCGGATCTCGGCCCACACGCGCTCGGTGGTGCCCGGGCGGAAGAAGCCGAAGTGGCCGATGGTGTCCATGCCGAGGTCGGCGGGCGCGATGGTGCGGTGCGTGACGGCGGCGCGGGCGTACCAGCCGCGGAGGGCGGCGGCGGCCTTCGGCGGCGCGAAGGTGTCGTCCGGGAAGTCGTAGAAGCGCATGGGCGCGTCGATGCGGTGGTGGTGCGTGCCGTCGAGGCCGAGCGCGCCACGGACGTAGCCGGGCGTGAGGCACCACTCGGCCCACTGGCGGACCACGCCGGCCGGGAGGTCCTCGCCGATGCCGAGCCGCCCGGGCACGTAGCCGGCGACCGCCGACACGAAGGGGACGGCCGTGCCGAGCAGGAACGTGTAGCGACGGCGGAGCGCGTCGGGGTACTCGTTCAGGTCGCCGGAGCCGGCCGCGACGACCACGACGCCGGCGAGATCGCGGCCGCGGGGCGTGAGCCCGAAGGCCTGCCCGCCGAAGCTGTGGCCGAGGCCCCAGAGCGGGAGGCCGGCCCAGCGGTCCAGCGCGAGGTCGATGGCGGCGGTGGCGTCGAGGCGCGCCCAGTCGAGCAGCGTGGCGGGGTCGCGGCGGAGCGGGCCCTGGCGGGAGCCGCCGACGCCGCGGTAGTCGAAGGTGAGCACCGCGACGCCGCGGTCGGCCATCCACGCGGCGAAACGCCGGTAGTAGCCGCGCGGCACGCCGAGCGCCGAGAGGATGACGAGCCCCGCGGCAGGGTCGGCCGGGGTGTGGATGGTCCCGGCGAGCACGCGGCCGTCGGGGGCGGGGAAGCGGAGGTCGAGGGGGTCCATGGCGGCTCCTTCCGTGCTCTCAAGGTACCGACGGGCCCCGGCTGCGCCAACGCAGTTCGATGCAGGGTGCGGCTGCGGATATGCAGTCCACCCACGGAGGAAGGATGGACTGGCGGGACCTGCGCATCGCCCTGGCCGTGGAGCGCCACCGCTCGCTCGTGGACGCGGGCCGCGCGCTCCGGCTCGACCCCACCACGGTGAGCCGGCGCATCACCGCGCTGGAGGAGGCGCTCGGCGCGCCGATCTTCGTGCGCTCGCCGGAGGGGTGGCGGCCGACGGACGCCGGGCGGCGCGTGGTGGAACACGCCGCCCGCATGGCCCAGGAGGTGCGCGCGCTCACGCACGACGTGGACGCCGCGGCCGAGCGCGTGCAGGGCACGGTCCGCGTGACGACGCTCGACTACATCGCCAGCTGGTCGCTCGCGCCCCGGTTGGCCGAGCTGCGGGCGCGCCACCCGGAGCTCGTGATCGACCTGCGGTGCACCGAGCAGGTGCTCGACCTCGCGGCGGGGCAGGCGGACATCGCCATCCGGCTCGTGCGGCCCACCGAGCCCGGGATGCGCATCCGCCGCCTCGCGCGGCTGCCGCTCGGGCTCTACGGGTCCCGCGCCTACGTGGACGCCCACGGGCTCGACCCGCTCCCGTCCGACGCGGCGGCCGACCTCGTGTCGATCGGGCGGGCGGACTCGCCGCTCCCGGAGATGCGGTGGATGCAGGCGCTCGTGCCGCGCGGACGGGTCGTGGTGGTGACCTCGAGCTTCGCGACGGTGTTCGAGCTCGTGGTCGGCGGTGTGGGGCTCGGGGTGCTCGCGACCCAGGCGGCGGACGCCCACCCGGGGCTCGTGCGCCTCGACCGCGCCGCGCCGCCCCTCGAGCGGTCCTTGTGGCGCGTGGTGCCCGAGGGCCTCGCGGAGGCGCCCCGGATCCGGGCCGTGCTCGACTGGCTCGACTTCGCGGTGGGGGGCGAGGCCTGAGCGTCGATCTACCGCGTCGGCGTCGTCGGGGGGCGGGGGCTCGCGTCCGTGCGCCGTCGCGGGCGGCAGGCGGCGGCCGCGCAGGCGAGCAGGAGCAGGGATCCAGGGGCGCCCGCGGTCGTGCACCCGGCGCGGTCGCCCGTCGACTCCGGCTCCGGGTCGGCCCTCTCGTCGACGTCCCCGTCGCAGTCGTCGTCGCGCCCGTCGGCGGACTCGGTCGCGGCGGGGCTCACCCCGGCGTCGGCGTCGTCGCAGTCGCCCGCGTCCTCCGTGAGGCCGTCGCCGTCGTCGTCGTAGGCGGTCGTGCCCTCGTCGATCACCGCGTCGCAGTCGTTGTCGAGCCCGTCGGGCAGCTCCGTCGCGTCGGGGTGCACGGTGGCGTCGGCGTCGTCGCAGTCGCCCGCGTCCTCGGTGAGGCCGTCGCCGTCGTCGTCGGAGGCGGCCGTGCCCTCGTCGACGAGCCCGTCGCAGTCGTCGTCCACGCCGTTTTCGACCTCGGGGGCCCCCGGGTACACGAGCGCGTCGCCGTCGTCGCAGTCCTCGGGCTCCTCGTAGCGGTCGCCGTCGTCGTCGCCGGCAGGCCACGCGGCCGCGGGGCCGGAGAGGAGGGCGACGGCGAAGAGGAGCATGGGCAACCATAGCGCCGGGCTCGCGCGCCCTCGCGGGAATCCCGCGCCGTCAGGCCGCGCGTTCGAGCGCGCTGCCGGCGCGCCGCTCCCGCCACGCCGCGGCCGCGAGGAGCGCGCCGGCGAGCGTGAGCCACGCGGTCCAGCGCGTGGGGTCGACCCAGCGCACCGCGAGCGTCTTCGGGGCGCCGTCGAGCGCCGGGAGCGCGAGCACGAGGCGCCCGGTGCCCTTCTCGCGGTCGGTCGCGATCGGCGCGCCGTCGAGCGTGGCCGTCCACCAGGGGTGCCAGGTCTGCCGGACGCCGAGCGTGCGGGCCTCGGACGGCCCGGTCAGGGTGACCTCGGCCCACGCCCGACCCTCCCGCGCGTCCGCACAGGCGAGCGGCGCCGGGCACTCGAACGCGCCGAGCCCGCCGCCCTCGATCACCCACGCGGAGAAAGGCCCGTGCTCGGCCACCTTCCGCGCCTCCGGGCGCTTCCCGAGGAACGCCGCGAGCCGCGGCTCCACGGCCACGAAGGCGCCGAGGTCGAAGGCCTCCGCGCGGGCGAAGAAGGCGCGCGGCTCCCGGAACCAGCGCTCCGGCTCGTCGCCCATGAGCCCCTCGTTGGCCGAGCGCATGTGCGGCTCCGACGCGACCGCCGAGATGGTGTACCAGGTGCCGACCACCGAAAGGTCCGTCTCCCACGCGAGCAGCGCCCCGATCTCCGACCAGCGCAGCGCGATCGGCCCGCCCTCGCGGAAGCTCGTGTTCTGGTGGTACACGCGGCCCTTCACGCCGGCGTCCGCGAGGCCCCGCCACGTGGCCCGCAGGCTCGCGTGCTGGGCGGCGACCTTCGGGTCGAGCGGGAGCCGCATCTCCCGCACGCCCGCGTAGGCGCCCACGAGCGCGATCGCGACGAGGAGGCCGGCGAGCGCGGACCGGACGCCGTACCCGAGCGCCACGAGCCCGGCGCCCGCGAGCCCGCAGAGCACGGCGCGCACCAGCGCGAGGTGCCGCCACGGGTTCGGGCCGAACACCTCGGTGAGCGTGTAGGGCACGACCGCCATCACGATCACGCCGAGCACGACCAGGAAGATCGGCCCGGCCAAAAGCGGCGGCGCGAAGAGCGGCTTCAGGCGCTCGCGGAGCGCGTCGCGCGCGGTCCAGGCGCCGTAGAGGCCGGCGAGGAGCAGCACGCTCCACGCGAAGTTGAGCGGGCCGCCCAGGTAGACGTAGCTGGTCGGGTGGTTGAGCCGGACCGGGCTGAAGGGGAGGAAGAGCTCGGCGAGGTGGTCGGCGAGGTTCCAGAAGCGGATCTCGCCCGCGAAGTCCGGCCGCACCCCGCTCCAGAGGAGCGGCACCCAGAACGGCGCCGAGAGGAGCGCGCCGATGACCGCGCCCCCGGCGTACCGCGCGGCCTCCCGCCATTCACGCCGCGACGCCTCCAGCAGGATCGCGATCCCGACGATGCCGGCCGCGTCCATGCCGCTGTAGGTGTGGCAGAGGAGCACGAGCGCGAGCCAGAGCCCGATGCGGCCCGGGGGCGTCGGCCCGGTCGCGCCGAGCCCGTAGAGCAGGAGCCCGTTGGCGAGGCGGTGCGGCCACATTCCGCCCGCGGCGCCCGCGAAGCCGTAGAGGTCCTGGGGCGCGAGCGCGGCCAGCGCGGCGGCGAGCCAGGCGGCGTCGGCTTCCAGGAAGCGCCGGAAGAAGCGCCACGCGCCGAGCGTGAACGCCACGTTGGAGAGGAGGATGCCGCCCAGGTACACCGGCAAGGCGCCGACCACCTGCCCCAGGAGCGCGACCACGAGCCACACGAGGGGCGCGTTCACCTGGTTGACGGCCATGCCCGCGTTCGCGCGCGTGCCCCAGCCCGAGAACCAGCCCTCCTCCGCGAGGATCTCCGTGAGCTCGCGGACCTCGACGAGGTGGGAGGGGTTGTCGAGGTAGGTCTCGGTCCCGGGGAGGACCGCCGGGAGCACGGGGATCAGCGCCAGCAGGGCGAGGGCGAGCGCGCGTCGCATGGGGGGGAGGGTCTACCATACGGGCGCTCGGGGCGCGGCGCGCCGCGCTCACGACCCGGCTACTCGATGTACCCCAACCCCCGGAGCTGCTCCATCATGCTCGCGTCCGCCGGGGAAGCCGATGCCGCCGGGATTGCCGTGCGGTCGCCCCACGTCGGCACGCGCTCGCGGGCGCGCCGCTCCCGGAAGTCGAGCGTGAACGCCTCGGCGAGCACGCGGCCCGGCAGGTCGTCCGCCACCGGGAGGCCGAGCGCCCACGCCACGGTCGGCGCGATGTCGAGCGGGCCGGCGCCCCCGATCTTCGCGCCCTTCCGGACGTGCGGGCCGTAGAAGAAGAGCACGCCCTTCGCCGCGCGCGTGTGCCCGCCCGGGCGCTCGTACTTCTTCTTGTGCTTCACGTCGGGGTGCGGCTCCGCACCGTGGTCGGAGAGCACGATGAGCGTCGTCTCCGGGCCCACCTCGGCGAGCACCTCCGCGACGAAGGTGTCGACGTAGCGGTACACGCCCTGGACCACGCCGCGGTCGCGCTCGAGGTGCTTGGTCGGGTTCGCGTACTTGAGCGGCTCGACCGTGTCCCAGGCGTAGTGCTGCACCGGGTCGGGGCCGCGCAGGTACAGCATCGTGAGGTCGGCGGGGTCGGCGCGCAGCTGGTCGAGCGCGATCTGGAGGTGCGGGCGGTCCACCGCGTAGAACGTCTTGAGCCACGAGTAGGTGGTGCGCTCGTTGAACGGCGCGGCGGCCACCTGCTCGATCTGCGCGTCCGTGAACTGGCCGCGGGCGTCGAGCTCGTCGAGCGGGAAGGCGGCGGGGTCGATCCAGGTGCTCCGGAGCTGGTCCGCGAAGTCCGGCGGCCACGTGTCCTTGTTCATCGCCGCGAGCGCCGCGGCGTCGGCCTTCCAGTACTTCCCCTCCATCCAGCCGGCGGCCGCGGGGTTCGCGTGATCACTCACGATGGTCCCCTCGACCTGCTCCGACGGCCAGCTCGCCCACCAGTTGATCACCGTGACGGTCTGTCCGCCGCGGCTCACGATGTTCCAGAGCGCCGGCACCTTCCGCGCGTCGCTCGTGATGGGCACCTTGCCCTGGCCCGGCAGGTTCTGGGTGTAGTCGGTGACGCCGTGCTTCTGGGGCGTCTGCCCCGTCGCGACCGTGGTCCACACGACCGGGGAGTCGGTCTGGTCGAGCGTGTCGAAGCTGGTCTGGGAAGCGCCCTCGATGGCGAGCCGCTGGAACGTCGGGAGCTCGCCGCGCTCGATCATCGGCTGCATGACCTTCCACGACGCGCCGTCCACGCCCACGACGATGACGCGCTGCTTCGGGAGGGCCGCCACCGGCGTGGTCCGCCGGACGAGGATCGAGTGGCCGTTCGGCTTGTCGGGCAACGTCTCGAAGTCGGCCTCGAGCTGGCCCGCGCTCTCGCGACGGAAGCGCCAGTTCCTGGTCGCGCCGTCCTCGAAGAAGAGGTACTTCGCGCCGAGCACGTCCATCATGTCGAGGAGATCGGCGTAGGACGTGGTGTTGTAGACGTAGTGGTAGCCCACGTCCTTGGTGCGCCAGCCGACGCGGTTCACGTCGGAGCCGGCCATCGCGACGACGATGGGGCCGTCCTTCGTCGCGCGCTTCAGCCAGCGGACGAGCTCGGCCTCGCCGTCCTCGCCGCGGATGGAGTCGCCCTCGGCGATCGCCTCCTCGTACACGTTGCGCGTGCCGACGAGCACGGTGCCGCCGAGTACCAGCACGCCGAGGGCGGTGGACACGCTGCGGCCGCTGCGCAAGAGCCAGCCGAGCGCGAGGAAGAAGGCGAGCATCGAGACGAGCGACTGCCGCTGCCCGAAGTACCAGCTGCCGTTGAACTGCTTGTGGGCGAGGTGGATCGACAGGAGGCTCCCGCCCGCGAGCAGGAGCAGCACCATCCAGCCGAAGGCCCGCGGCCCGCGCGCGGCCTCGACCAGGCCGCGGAGCCCGCGGTCCCGCAACAACGCGAAGCCCGCCACGAACAGCGACGGGAGCGCGAAGGGGAGAGCCCAGTGCGTGTAGATGAAGCCCGTGGCGTAGGTGCCCTTGCCCGAGGGGTTCCAGGCCACCCGGATGCCTTCCAGGCGGTCCAGGAGCACCGCGAGGAGCCCCGGCTGGTCGACGAGCACGTCCAGCGGCGCCAGCACGTCGGTCGCCTGGTTCTGGTCGAAGCGCAGGAGCGTCGTGAGGTTCGCGTCCGGGAGGAACGTGCGGAGGTAGAGCCACCAGCCGCCGAGGATCGCGCCGATCACGCCGAGCGTGACCACCGCGTGCAGCATCGCGCGCCCCCGCTCCGGCCCGACGAGCACGCGGAGGCCGAGCGCCATCGTCACCGCGATCGGCACCAGCAGGAACTGGGAGCGGCAGAAGTAGAGGACGCCCGCCCAGAGCCCGAGCTCGAGCGCCCACACGACGCGCGTCGAGCCCGCCTGCCCGAGCGTGCGCCACAGGAACAGCAGCAGGAGCGTCCAGCTGATGCCCTCCGTGTAGGGGAGGCTCGTGAAGTAGACGAAGTGCCGCTGCAGGCCGAGCAGCAGCACGAGGAGGTGCCCGGCGTGGAACGTGGGGAACACCGTCGGCAACAACGGGCTCGGCCAGAGGCGCTTGCCGAACAGGAACGCCGCCACGAGCGCCGTGAAGTACAGCGTCATCGGCAGCCAGTGGGCGAGCGTCGCGAGGTCGCCCACCTTGGACGCGAGGCCGAGCATCAGCGGCCAGAGCGGGTAGAGCGGCGTCGGGTGCGGGAAGTGCTCGTAACCCGCGTGGTACAGCGAGAGGTTGGTGACCAGCCCCTCGCCGTCGCGCACGTGGCGGGCCACCTCGGTGTAGAGCCCGCCGTCGACGAGCATCCACTTCACGTTCGCCGTGTGGGCGGCGCGCAGCGGCACGAGGAACGCGAAGAAGAGCAGGAGGAGGCGTACGTCGGCGGGGATCGCCCGCACCCGGTCGCGGAGGCTCACGTGGCCGGCTCGTACCGGGCCACGAGGTAGATCGCGAGCGGCCCGGGCCCGGGGATGGTGCGCGCGAGGCGGCGCGCGAAGCCGCCCTTCTGGATGTTCCCGTCGATGTGCCACGCGTCGTGGTCGTGGTAGTGCCCGTCGAAGCCCGCGAGGCGCCGACCGAAGCGGTACGCGCGGTTCTCCGTCGGCAGCGACACGAGCAGCGACCCGCCCGGCTTGAGCACACGCCGGTAGAACGCGAGCGTCTCGGTGGGGTCGTCGATGTGCTCGAGGACCTCGGCGGCGACGACGAGATCGATGGACTTGTCCGGGATCTGCGCGACGTCGCCGGCGGGGATCAGCCGCACGCGGTCCGCGAGGTTCCGCTTCTGGACCCAGAGCTTCGCGGCGTCGAGCACGAGGTCCACGCCGACGACCTCCGACGCACGCGTCAGCGAGGCCTCGAAGAGCACGCCCGTGCCGCACCCGAAGTCGAGGACGCGCCCGCCGCGCGGGCACACCTCCTCGATGAGCTTCGCGACGACCTCGATGCGCTTCCACGCCATCCACCGCAGCGCGGGGTTCTTGTGGAGGAAGCTCGGGATGGCCATCTCGTCGCGGTCGTCCGCGGAGAGGAGGCCCGCCATCTCGCGGAGGGTTTCCGGGTCAATTCGCACGGCGATCCTCCTCGACCTCGTTCGCCTCGCCGAGGCGCGGCAGGTAGCGCCGCACCAGGTAGAGCTGCCGCTCCTGCACGCTGCGCAGCCGCGCGACCATCAGCGCCACCTGCCCCAGGCCGAACACCAGCGTGGCCATCCCGAACAGGAACGCGGAGGTGAAGCCCGCCCAGATGTGCGGGCTGAACTGGCCCGCGGTGAAGCGGTGCCAGAGGAAGAAGCCGCCGAGCCCGAACGACGCGACGAGGAACAGCGCCGCGGCGTTGTTGAACAGCACCCCCGGCGAGTAGTCGCGGATGAAGCTGAAGATGATCCCGAGGGTACGGTAGGCGTAGCGGAACAGGTTCGACGCAACGCGGCTCTTCCCGTGCTCGCGCACGCCGCGCACCTTCATCGGCATCTCGACCATGCGCAGGCCCTTCTGCGACATCACCAGGAAGCTCTCCTGGGTGTACGTGAAGCGGCCGAGGAGCACGAGGTTGAGCAGCGCCTCGCGGCCGTAGGCGCGGAAGCCGCAGCTCACGTCCTCGAAGCGCTGGTTGATGAGCCCGCTGATGATGCGCGCCATGCCCCAGTTGCCGAGCTTCTTGACCCACGGCATCTCGGGCACGAGCGCCGGGTCGAGGAAGCGGCTCGCCGTGACGAAGTCCGCGCGGCCCTCGGCCACGGGGACCACGATCTTCGCGATGTCCTCGGGGGCGAACTGCCCGTCGGAGTCGATGTTCACGAGGATGTCGACGCCGCGGCGCACGGCCTCGCCGAGGCCCGTCTGGAGCGCGGTGCCGACCCCCAGGTTGTGGCCGTGGCTGATGACGGACGCGCCGGCCGCGCGGGAGATCTCGACCGTCCGGTCGGTCGATCCGTCGTCGACGACGAGGATCTCGACGGAGGAGATGCCCGGGATGTTCCGGGGCACTCGCGCGAGGACCGCGCCGATCGACGCCTCCTCGTTGAGCGCCGGCATCATCACGAGGAGACGCGGGAGTCGGGAGGCCATCGCATCAATTCCGGTGGGCGCGCTTGCTAACCTGCTGGTCGGACCGGACCAGCGCGCGGCCGATCGAGAGGAGGTGCCGGGCGCGACCCCGCCCGGGGGGGCGGGGTCGGGCCCCTGCGGGCGCGCGGCGGAGCCGCTTGGTCGGGCCGCCGCGCG
>CAYWGD010000008.1:0-55182 GCA_964457335.1 uncultured Enterobacteriaceae bacterium
GGCCGCCGGGAGGCGGACGGGCGCGACAGCCGAGGGCCTTCGGCCCGAGCCCGGAGGGGCCCGACCCGGCCGTCTTCGGCCGGGACGCGCCCGCACGCCCTACGGCAGCGCCGCGAACACGTCCGGGGGCGCCTCGGCGAGCTGCGCGTAGGTGAGGAGCAGCCAGCCCGTGGAGCGGATGCGGACCTCGACCGCGGCGTCGGCGGGGAGGGGCGCGTCGAGGGGGAGGTCGGCGGGGGCGTCCGCGAGCGCGGTGAGGGGCAGGGTGCGGTCGAGGAGCGTCGCGCCGTCGGCGGTGACCGACACGGCGACCTCGTCCTCGGGCTTCGCGTAGAAGGCGCCGCCGGTGAGGTGCAGCGTGGTGCCGGCGTGGCGGAGGCCCGCGTGCGCGTCCGGCGGGATGGTGAAGCGGGCGTCGTCCCCGGGCCCGACCCAGCGCGCGTGTTTGCCGCACTTGCGCTCGGGGTCGAGGTGGTAGCCGAAGCGCTCGGGCCCGCCCGCGGGCTCGGCGGGGTCCTGGAAGCGCACGAGGAGGCGGTCCTTCGAGTGCGTGACGGTCGCGACGGGCGTGTTCGGCGGGGCGCCGTCGGCCTGCCGCTCGGCGGGCTGGCCGTCGATCGAGAGCCGCAGCGCGGAGCAGGTGGCCCCGAGCTTCGCGGTCTCCTCCAGCGGCGGCACGCCGAGGTCGCCGACGGGGAAGACCCAGGTGCCCTTCTTCCACGGCGCCTCGGTCGGCGGCTTCGTGGGCTGGGCGAGCGTGCGCGGGGGCGCGGCGAAGGTGACGGGCTGGAGGAGCACGTCGACGGTCACCTCGCGCGGGGCGGTGCCGAGGACGTACCAGGCGTCGTCGCCGGCGCGGAGCGCCAGCCGGTCGAGGAGCAGCGTGGGGCCGTCCGGCGGCGAGGCGATCTCGACGGTGAACGCGCCGGCCACGTCGGCGTGTACGGCCGCGGCGAGGCCGTCACCCGCCCGCACGAGCGGCGCCTCGGCGGCGCCGAAGCGCACGGTGGGCGCGCCCTCGCCGGGGAGGATCGCCACCCCTGCGACCGCGGCGGCGACGTTCCCGGCGACGGACCCCTCCGCGAACGCGAACCGCAGCGCGGTGCCGGGGTACACCCACCACGCCTCCTCGCCGCGCCCGCCCACGAGCGGCGCCGCGGGGTCGTAGGCCACGCGGTAGTCGCGGGACCGGCCGGCCTCGGGGTCGTCGCCGGTCGGGGTGAACTTCACGGCGCCGTTCCAGTGCGTGGCCGCGCCGGTGCACTGGTCCTGCACCTCCTTGGGGGCGGCGTGCGCGCGGAGCGGCTTCCCGTCCTCGTACACGACGAGCGGCGAGATGGCGCCGCGGTTGGTGTCGGTGAGGACGTTGTCCGCGAGCGGCTGGAGCGCCGGGACGAGGATGTGGTAGTCGCAGCCGAGCTTGCCGCGGATCGGCGGCTTCGCGGGCACGTCGGGCGGCGTGCCGACGCGCGTGACGACGGGCGGCGGCCGCGCGGGCAGGACGGACGCGGCCACGAGCGGGCCTCCTCCGCCGAAGCCCACCTCCTTCAGCGCGGCCAGCACCTTGGGCATG
This sequence comes from uncultured Enterobacteriaceae bacterium, assembly GCA_964457335.1. GTDB lineage: Bacteria > Myxococcota_A > UBA796 > UBA796 > SXON01 > CAJBVW01. The sequence goes on from CAYWGD010000008.1 coordinate 1,574, forward strand.
AACCGGGTCCGGCCCGAGCGGTTCATGTGCGAGCCGTCGCCGTACCCGGAGTCGGGCGGGCCGTCCTGCGAGAGGTCGATCCAGGCGGCGCCGAGCGCGCCCATGCGCTGGACGACGCTCTCCTCGAGCGCGCGCGGCACGAGGTCGTGGCCGTGCTTGAGCGAGCCCATGGGCGCCCGCACGAAGACGATCTCGCTCCCGTGGGCCTTCGCGAGCTCGATCAGGTCGGGGATCATGGTGGCGTCGGCGTCGAGCGCGACGGGCTCCGCGGCTGAGGCGCCGGTGGCCTGCTCCGCCACGGGCACGGCGCGGACGCGCTCGATGTCCCGCATCGCGTCGGAGTTGAAGACGGTGGCGAGGGCCGGCTCGGCGACGGCGGCGCCGCGCTCGGTGAGCGTCCCTTCGCCCGGCGGCGCGAACACGAGGCCCACGAAGGCGTTGCGCAGGCCGTCGAACAGCGCCGCGTGGGCCTCCGTTCGGCGGTTCAGCACGCGCTCCCAGGTGGGGTTGCCGCGCGCCTTGCCGTGCACCTTCTCGTCGATCGCGGGGTCGGGCGCCCCGATGTGCCGCGCGAGCTGCGCGTTGAGCGAGTCCGAGAGGAGCTCGACCTGCACCATCATCGCGAGCGTGCTGTAGACGACGACCACCTTGGGGCGGTGCCCCTGGTCGTACACGCGCCGCTTCAGGACGGCGTACCAGATGGGGGCGTTCGTGCCGTCGAGGTTGAGCTTGACCGCCCGTTCGGGCGGGAAGCCCGCGGCGTCCGCGAGCGCGGCGAGGTCGAGGTCGGTGTCGACCTTCGAGTTGCCGAGCACCACCAGGTCGGCGCCGTTCTCGATGCGGGCGGCCACGGCGGCCACGTCGGCGGGGAGGGCCTCGTCGGCCACGGGCTCGGGGCGCGCCAGGTACGCGAGCACGCTGCCCACGAGGAGCACGGGCGCGAGGACGGCGACGATGGCGGGGAGGAGTCGGCTCATGGGATGGCCCAGCGGGCGAACGGGACCGCGGTGGCCTCGGTGAGGAGCGCGCCGGTCAGCAACAACCACGAGCTACCCTCGGACGCGGCGACGCGCACCTGGACGCGTGCACCTTCGCGCAGACGTCGGGGCGGGAGCTCGAGGGTGGGCGGGTCGGCCTCGAAGCGGCTCCGCGGGAAGGTGGCCGACGCCCAGCGCTTGCCGTCCACGGAGACGTCGACGGCGAGGGTGGCGTCGGGGTCGGCGTCCCCCACGAGGCCGCCCGCGAGGTCGAGGCGGAGCCGGCCGGCGCGGGCGAGGGGCGCGCGGACGGTGGCCGCGAAGGTGGCCACGTCCCCCGGGTAGAGCCAGCGGGCGTCGTCGCTGGCGCGGCAGCCGCGCGCGGGGTCGAGCCGCCAGGACAGCCCGGCGGGGTCGACCGCGGCGCAGTCCCGGGTGGTCAGCACCAGGCCGCGGCGGGTGGGCACGGCGTCCAGCGCGTCGGCGGGCGCCCCGTCGCGGAGGACCTCGACGGGCGCGCAGCGGCCGCGGCCCGCGGCCTCGAACACGGCCTCGTCGCTCGGGAGGCCCGCGGGGAGCTCGACGCGGAGCAGGGTTCCGTCGGGGGTGGGGCGGCCGGCCGGCATGGCCGGGAGCGGGGAGGGCGGGGCGGCGTAGGTGACCTCGCCCGCGAGGAGGTCGAGGTGGAGGGGGCCGCCGAGCACGTCGACGCCGGCCGCGCGGACGTGCTCCACGAGGATCCAGGGCCCGTCGGCGGGGGCGGGGATGGGGATGGGGGTCTCGCGGGTGGTGGTGGTGGTGGTGGTGGGCCCGCCCTCGCCGAACGCCGTGGTGACGACCTCCACCTTCGCCCCCGCCGCGAGCGGCGGGACCTCCACCACGAGCGAGGTCCCCGGGTGGACCCACCACGCCTCCTCGCCGAGCGGGCCGCGCACCGGGAGGTCGGGGCTCGGGACGAGCGAGAAGGTGTCGCCGTGGCCGGCATACCCGTCGATGGCGAGGGTGTCCCCGCGCGCGGCGTAGGTGCCGCCGCAACCGCTGCTCTCCCCCGCGCGGAGGGCCGCCCGACCCTGCTTCGGCACGAACGGCGACACCGCCCCGTACCCCCGGGCCACGAGCGCCTCCGCGCCGAGCGTCGCGAGCAGCGGGTGGGTCGCGACGCGCGCGCAGCCCTCCGCGCCGGTCACCGTGAGCGGGAGATCGGCCGGGGGCGTGCCTTCGCGCGTCACGCGCCGGGCGGGGGCCGCCACGTCCTGTACCGGGAGCGGCCCGCCCGCGATCACGGGCCGCAGCGCCGCGGCGAGCCGCGCCGTCATCGCGCGCCGGCCCGCGGCGTTCATGTGCACGCCGTCCCCGAAGGCGGCCTCGGGCGCCCCGTCGGAGAGGTCCACCCACCCCGCCCCGTGCGACGCGATCAGCGCGACCGCGGCCTCCACCTGCGCCGGCGGCAGGTCGTCCTGAACGGCGCGGCTCGGCGCGAACGGCGTCCGCACGAAGAGCGTGGGCGTGCCGTGCTCGCGGGCCAGCGCGAGGATGTCGGCCAGAAACGAGCGTTCGGGCGCGAGCTCCGCGTTCGTCGCGGCGGGCGGCGGGGGCGCCTCCTCCCGAGCCGCGCGGTCGGGGTGGCAAACCGGGAGGAGGACCCGCCGGAGCCGCTCGCGCACCTCCGCGTCGAACACCCCGCCGAACACCTTCCGCGTGACGACGGGCTCGTCCTCCCCGAGCTGCGCGGCGAGCACCGCCCGGGCCGGCTCGGCGGGCAGGTCCGTCGTGAGCGCGGTCTCCAGCGGCGCGAAGATCACGAGCAGCCGCGGCCGGTGGCCGTTCGAGTACACCCGGTTCTTCAGGACGGCGTACCAGACCGGCGCGCTCGTCCCGTACACGTTCGCGGGCGCGATCGGCGGCGCGTCGGGGCCGAGGGCGGCCCGCAGCTGGTCGAGGTCGAGGTCGGTCGAGACCTTCGAGTTCCCGAGCAGCACGATGCCGTCCGCGCCGGCGCGGGCGAGGGCGTCCTCGATCACGGCCGCCGGGCCGGTCGTCGTCGGTGTCGCCCACGCGACCCCCATCCCGACGAGCAGCGCGGCGATCGCGAGCCCCCCACGCACGTCCACCTCCCCCCTCCCGCTATCCGGGGCCCGGCGCCGCGCCCCCTCGCCGTCATGATAGCCTCGTCCACCCGCGCGACGCCGCGCGGCCGGGGAGTTCGGTGACCTTCGTCCAGCTCGAGTTCCTCTGGTTCTTCGCGGTCCTCTTCGTGGCCTACTGGGCCGTGCCGAACCGGCGGTGGCAGAACGGGCTCCTGCTGGTCGCGAGCGCCCTCTTCTACGGGTGGGTCCACCCTTTCTGGCTGGTCCTCCTCTACGTCGCGGCGCTCATCGACTACTTCGCCGGCCTCGCGATGGAGAGGTGGCCGGAGCGCAAGAAGCTCTCGCTCGGTGTGTCGCTCGCCGCCAACGTCGGCTTACTCTGCTATTACAAGTACTTCGACTTCTTCGTCGAGAACCTCGCGGCGGCGCTCTCGGCGCTCGGGGTCGAGAACACGCTCGCGCCCATCGGCGTGCTGCTCCCCGCGGGCATCTCGTTCTACACGTTCCAGTCGATGGCCTACTCCATCGACGTGTACCGGGGCGAGCTGAAGCCGCGGAAGAACCTCGCCGAGTACCTGCTCGCCGTCAGCTTCTTCGCGCACCTCGTGGCCGGGCCGGTGCAACGCGCCTCGAACCTCCTCCAGCAGGCGGAGACGCCGCGGCGCTTCGACCTCGAGCGGGTGCGCTCGGGCTTCGCGCTCGCGATGTGGGGCGCCGCCAAGAAGGTCGTGGTGGCCGACACCATCGCGTCCTACGTCGACAAGATCTTCGCGACCGAGTCGCCGTCCACGCCCATGGTCGTCGCGGCCACGCTCGGCTTCACCGTCCAGATCCTCGCCGACTTCTCCGGCTACACCGACATCGCCCGCGGCGTCGCGCGCATGCTCGGCTGGGAGCTCATGGAGAATTTCCGGAACCCCTACCTCGCGAAGAACCCGTCGGACTTCTGGCGCCGCTGGCACATCTCGTTCTCGACGTGGATCCGGGACTACCTGTACATCAGCTTCGGCGGCTCGCGCGGCGGCTTCTGGCGGACCACCGCCGCCACCTGGGCGTCCATGCTCATCTCGGGGCTCTGGCACGGCGCGGCCTGGAACTTCGTCCTCTGGGGCGCCTACCACGCCGCGCTCACGACGGGCTACCGGCTCGTGGCGCCGCGCATCCCCGCCTCGCTGAAGGGGCGGCCGTGGTCCGGGACCGCCGCCGTCGGCGTCATGTTCGTCTTCACCGTGTTCGGCTGGTACCTCTTCCGCGAGTCCAGCCTCGCGCGCATCGCCGCCACGCTCACGCGCGACCCCTTCGCCGCCACGCACGAGGAGTGGATCGCCGCCGCCGTCATGCTGGAGATGACGGTGCTGTGCGCCATCCCGCTCGTCCTCGCGCTGCTGGTCGAGCGCTACGTGCTGCCCCGCGTCGAGCGCGCCGCCTGGTTCCTGCCCGCGCAGACCACCACCTGGGCCGGCTTCGCGCTCCTCATCTTCTTCTTCGTCCGGATGACGGCCTCGGACTTCATCTACTTCCAGTTCTGAGGGCGGGCGCGCCCCCGGCGGGGACGCCGGGGTCGGACCCCTCCAGGCTCGCGGCGGAGCCGCTCGGTCCCGGGCCGCGGGGGACCGCGGCCCGGGACCGGCCGCCGGAGGCGGCCGCCTTCCGGGCTCCTCGCGCGGCGTGGGTGTGCGCGGTTTCGTGCGGACGACTTCTCCTGGTGTCCCGGTGGTCCCGGTTTCCCGGTGTCAGGAACTGATCATTGACACCTACGGCGGAGCCGTAGGTGTCAATGATCAGTTCCTGACACCTCTGCAACGCGTCGGGGCGCCGTCGCTCGCGGGCGGTAGGCCGGGCGTCCGGCGGCCCGCGATGGCGGCGGCCCCAGCCGGCCTCTTGCCCGCCCGTGCGCTCTGGCGGTACAACCTCGACCAACCGACGAAGCGACGGCCCGAACGACGGCGCGATCTACGTCACGCTCGACCCGGCGAGGGGCCGGCAGGTGGACGTCGAGGTGCCGGGGGGCTGCAAGAACGCCGACGGCACGGAGTGCACCGTTCGCCCTCCCGAAGGACACGTGCGAGCTGTTCGACGTGAACGTGGAGTTCAACGGGGTCGTCGTCAACGACGTGCGCCAGGTGCGCGGGCACGCCCGGCTCCGCTGCGCGCTCGAGGACGGCACCCGCGTCGAGGGGGCGCTCACCTACGGCGGTTGCTGACCGCCCGACGCGCCGCGCGAGGAGCCCGGAAGGCGGCCGGCCTCCGGCCGGCCGGTCCGCCCGTCTCCGGGCGGACCGAGCGGCGCCGCCGCGAGCCTGGAGGGGTCCGTCCCCGCGTCCTCGCGGGGACGCGCCCCCACCTCGAGCTCTGGTAGGATTCCGCGATGTTCCTCCTCCTTGCCGCGTGTTCCGCTGGCGACGGCGGGCCCCCCGAGGACTCCGGACCCGCGGCCGCGGACGAGCCCGTCGACGCCGCCCTGGCCGCGATGCCGGCGTGCGAGCCCGGCGCCGACGACGGGCGCTTCGACGTCGAGGGCGCCTGCGCCGACGGCGCCTGCATCGGGTCGACCTGGGCCGAGGCGAAGGACGCGCTGGGGCGCCCGGGGTGCGCCTACGTGGTCGACGGCGCCTACTGCTCGTGGAACGACGGGCTCGTGATGGCGTTCGCCGACGCCGACGCGGACGGCACCCCCGACGACGGCGCCCGCGCCTTCCTCCTCGCGGTGAACCCGCCCTGGGACGGCGGCACGGACGACGGCCTCGCGCTCGACGCGAGCCTGCGCTGCTTCGTCGACGCGCTGGGCACGCCCGACGCGGTGTCCTTCGGCGCGACGGAGGACGGCTGGGTGGTGCGCACGCTCGCCTGGGACGACCGCTTCCTCAACGTCTACGACTTCCAGGACGCCGACGGCGCGGGCGGCCCCGACGGCCTCCCCGACTTCCTGCAGTTCACGAACTACCTGTACTACTGATGGCGAACATCGTCGGGGGCGAGCCGACGGCCGACTGGCCTGCGGTCGTGGCGCTGTACGCCTACTCGAACACGCAGGGCAGCGACGCCTTCTGCTCGGGGACGCTGATCGCGCCCGACGCCGTGCTCACCGCCGCGCACTGCGTGGACCGGCTGCGCGAGCACACGGACGGCGGGTCGAACGTGTACGTCGTGTTCGGCACCGACGTGCGGGGCGGCTCCGACGGCTTCGCGCAGGTCGTGGACGCCGTGCAGCACCCCGACTGGGTGCCCGGCAGCGAGCACGACGAGGAGGCCGGCAGCGACGTGGCCGTGCTGAAGCTCGACGCCGCGGTGGACGTCGCGCCGATGCCGCTCAACGAGGCGCCGGTCGACGACGCCTGGCTCGGCCTGGAGCTCGACGTGGTGGGCTGGGGCCGCACGGCCGAGGAGGCCGGCGACGCCGGGACGAAGCGCCACGTGGCCGTGCCGGTCACCGGCTACGCGGACTGGTACGTGCAGCTCGGCGAGGCGGGATCGGGCCGCAACGCCTGCTACGGCGACTCCGGCGGCGCCGTCCTCCGCACCTTCGACGACGGCGTCACGCGCCTCGTGGGCGTCTCCACGCTGCTCTGGTGGCACGCGGGCGCCGAGGACGCCTGCGTGGACGGCTGGGGTTGGCACCTGCGGGTCGACGCGCGCCGCGACTTCGTCGACGAGGCGCTCGCCACGCTCGCGGCGCCGGCCGAGGACACCGGCCACACCGGCGAGACCGGGGCGGCCCCGGGTCCCGGCGAGGAGGCGCCTGCGTGCGGCTGCGCAGCGACCGGCGCGGCCCGCCTCGTGTCGATCGGGGCGCTCGTGGCGGCGCTCGCCCGGCGTCGATAGCTCGGCTACAGCTTCGCGAGCTCCGCCTCGATCACGGTGCGCCGGGCCTGCGCCGCGAGCAGGTCGAGCGTGATGCCGAGCACGATGGCGGCGCGCTCGTCGTCGAGGCCGGGGCCGCGGACCAGCGCGAGGAGCGCGCGGGCGCGGGCGCGCCGGTCGACCATGGGCCACTGCTCCCGCCGGGGCACCTCCGGCGCCGGCAGCGTGTGTGGCCCGTAGCGGGCGAGGACGGCGTCGACGAGCACCGGCATCTCGGGCTCTAGCGTGGTGCCGGGCCGCGCGAGGATCGGCGGCGCGGCGCCGGCGCGGGCGAGCCCGTCGGCGCGCTCGGCGGGGCTGAGGAGCGCGGCCACGACGTAGCCCCAGTCGTCCTCGCGCCGGGAGAGGGCCTGCGCCTCCGCCACGAGCGCGCGGGCCTCCGGCGTGAGCTTCGCGAGGCGGCCCCCCTCCGCCAGCGCCTGGGCGCTCAGCTGGCCGCGCGGCGCCTCGCGGACGGTGTCCAGCCAGGCGATCGCGCGGTCGGCGCCGAGCGCGAACCACGCGATCCCGGCGACGCCCGCGATCCCGCCCCGCACGCCCGGTCTCACCGCGGCACCACCTGCACGCGCGTCAGGTCGACGACCACGGGCGCGGTCGCCGCGAGGGAGAAGTTCCCGTCGTCGGCGTCCACCTCCACGAGCGACCACGTGCCCGGGACGAGCGCGACGGGCCGGTCGCCGCCCGCCGCGCGCACCACGAGGCCGTCGCCTTCGACGGGCCGCACCCAGAAGGAGAGCACCGCGGGCGCCTGGGCGTCGTAGAGCGGGAGCTCGTCGCCCGCGCGCAGCCGCAGCGCGAGCCCGTAGCGGCGCGTGTCCCAGGGCGTGTCGACGTCGATGGTGTCGGCGCCGGTCCACGTCCAGGTGCGGCCCTGGTCGGGCCAGGCGTCGGGCACGCGGAAGGCCCACGCGGTCTCGTCCGCGAGCACCGGCGCGCCGAACACGTCGCGGAGCATGCCGAGCGCGGGCTGGCCCACGAGGTCGGCCACGCCCACGTCGCCGGCGAGGTGCACGGCGTCGGCGGGGACGCGGTGGTGGACCAGGATCCAGCGGAAGCCGTCCTTCACCAGCGCGGCGAGGTCGGCGTCGGTCCAGCGGAGCGGCGCGGGGCGCCGGCCGATGTCGAGCAGCGTCGAGAGGAGCGCGTTGCCGCCGACGTAGTCGCGGAACGCGAGCAGGTCCGTGCGCCGGATGAGCTGGTTGCAGTTGAGCAGCGGGTGGCCGTGCACCACCTGGTTGTACTGGAAGCGCGCGTTCGCGATGGAGAGCGGCTGGTACTGGAGCGGGAGCTCGATCACGCCGCCGGGCTCGGCGTCGCGGAGCTGGGTGTAGATGGCCGGGACGGAGGCGTCGTAGAGCGGGCGGGCCGCGGGCCGCTCGCCCGCCCACAAGGGCTGCGTGAACGCGGCGACGGCGAGGACGGTCACGCCGACGGCGACCGCGGGCGTCCGGAGCGAGAGCCGGAGCGCGCCCGCGCCGGCCGCGGCGCCCCCGGCGAGCGCGAGGAGCGCGATGACGCCGATGCGGTAGGGGCGGTAGGCCTTGGAGAAAAAGGGGAGGTGCTCGTAGGCCCAGGCGTAGGGGAGCGGGTTGTCGGCGGACCAGGCCGGCAGCGGCGGCGTGTCGTCGACCATGAGGAAGGGCCCGAGCGTGAGCAGCGTGGCGCCCCCCGCGAGCACGAGCCAGCCGCGCCCGCGCCGCCCCGCCGCGAGGGCGCCGGCCACGCCCACCACCCACGCGAGCGCGCCGGGCGTGGAGTCGAGCGGGTTGGTGACGAACCGGGCCCCGAGCAGCGCGCGCACCCGCGTGCTGTTCTGGATGACCTGCATGGCGTCGTGCTCCTCGAGCACCGCCGGGGTCAGCTCCGGGAGCGGCAGGCGCCCGTCGGCGAGGTCGCGGGCCCGCTCCCAGGCCGCCGCGTCCGTGTAGAGCGCGGTCCCGAGCGGGGGCCGCTCCGGCGTCTCCCGGCGGACCAGCGGGATCAGCGGCGCGTTGGCCGCGGCGGCGAGCGCGAACGCGGCGAGCATGAGCGCGGCGGCGCGGCGGTTGCCCTCGGCCAGCTGCCAGAGCACGAAGCCGACGCCGAACATGCCGGCGAACAGCGTGTAGTACCAGTTGAACGGCCCGATCAGCGCGAGCACGCCCGCCGCCGCGAGCATCCGCCCCGGCCGGGGCTCGCGCGCGAGGTGCACGAGCGTGAGCCCGAACAGCGGGAGGAGGCCGGCGGCGACGAGCTCGATGCAGCCCGCCGCGCCCTCGCCGTACAGGTAGGGGCTCGTCGCGAAGACGACCGCGCTCACGACGCCCGCCGCCTCGGTGCGCCCCAGCGCCCGGCCGAAGGCGTGGGCCGCGAGCGCCGAGGTGGCCACGCCCGCGACGAGCAGCGCGTTGTAGGCCGGCACCAGCGGCACGCCCGCGAGCACGAGCAGCGCGCCGATCCCCTGGAGCGCGGCGTGCCCGAAGCTCCAGAGGTTGTAGCCGATGGGGTAGAGGATCCGGTCGGTGACGGCCTCGAGCGCGCCGGCGCCGAGCCGATCCGCGAGGTGCCAGATCAGCCAGAGGGTCGTCCAGGCGTCGAAGCGGTCGCCCCAGATGTGGGTCGTGAAGCGGAGCGGCAGCGGCCACAGGAACGCGAGCGCGCCGGCGGTGTACGCGGCGACGAGCGCGGCCCACCGAGCGGCCGGCGCCAACGCACGGGCCGGCGGCGTGGAGGGCGGCGGCGCGGGGGTCGGCGAGGGGGTGGAGGAGGGGGCGGGCACGCGAGCGCTCCTCGAAGGCTACGGCGCCCGTCAAGGATGCGTCAAGGCGAGACCCCGCCGCGGGGAGGGCCCGCCCACACGGAGCGCCTCGCGCACCGGGGCGGGTCGCGGGCGGGCGACCGCTTGCCGACCGCCCGCACCGCGTAGAGGTTTGGAGCACTCCCTCGGTGACCCATGGTCCGCGTCTGTCCCGCCTGCGGCGCCCAGAACCGCATCCCCGCCCGCCACCTCGCCGACGCCGGCCGCTGCGGCGCGTGCAAGGCCGCGCTCGCCCCCTCCGCCGCGCCCATCGACGTGGACGCCGCGACCTTCGCCGACATCGTCCAGAACGCGCGCGTGCCCGTGCTCGTCGACTTCTGGGCCGCGTGGTGCGGGCCTTGCCGCAAGGCCGCGCCCGAGGTGGCAAAGGCCGCCGCGCAGACGGCCGGGCGCGCCGTGGTCCTGAAGGTCGACACCGAGCGCCACCCCGAGATCGCCCAGCGCTTCGGCGTGCAGGGCATCCCCAACTTCGTCGTGCTGAGCGCCGGGAAGGTCGTGTTCCAGCAGGCCGGGCTCGTGCCCGCGGCGGAGATGGTGCGCTGGCTCGAGCGCGCCCCGGCGTAGCGCCTACTCGATCGTGAGCACCCCGGCCTGGAACGCCGGGTCGAAGGCGTCGTCGGTCGAGGGGTAGGCGGAGAGCTCGTTCGGGATCGTCCACGTCTGGCCGGTGTACTGCACGACCGTGACGGACCAGTCGCCCTTCGGGATCAGCTCGGGCTCCTCGATGAGGGTCTGGCTGCCGTCCTCCTCGATGTGGATCGCCTTCCCGAGGAAGACGACATCGAGCGTCGTCGCCGGCGTGGGCGTGTTCACGGGCGGGAAGCCGAAGCCCAAGGCACCCGTGAGCGGGGCCGCCTCGCTGACGTAGTTCGGATCCGCGAGGTAGCGGAGGTAGATGCGGGGCCAGTAGTCCTTGAGGCCCTGCGCGGCGAAGTTCTCGTTGGGGTGCGGGTCGGAGAGCCCGTCGCCGTCGGCGTCCGTCGTGTAGGTCCAGAACGCGGTCTGGCAGTCGGCGCTGCCGTCGTACGGCCCGTCGAGGTCGTAGGGCTCGGCCAATTCCCCGATCTCGGCGTGCACGGCCGTGCTCACGAGCTGGAACTGGTTGAAGGCCTCGGGCCCGATGGTCGCCCCCTCAGCGGCCGCCGCGAACCGCCACGCGGGGCGCTGGGTGGGGATCTCGCGGCCCACGGCGACCGTGAGGCCGTCCAGGTGCACGCCGCCCGACACGGGCACGGTGGCGTACTCGCTCGTGAGGATGTTCGAGAAGTAGGCGCCGAGCCAGTCGCCGCAGGTGGAGCCGGCGGTGGCGGTGATGAGCGGCTGGAAGTTGCCGTCGAGGTCCATGAGCGCGGTCACTAGCCAGTCGCCGTCGGGCACCTCGGTGAGCGCCCAGGGCGCGGAGGGCACGCCGCCCGCGGCCGTCTGGTAGGCGCTCGCGGGCACGGTCGCGAAGCTGACCGGGCGGCCCGTGCCGGTGGGCGGCGGCGGGTTGTCGGCCGTGTACAGGAGGATCACCGTGTCGCCCACGCGATCGGCGCCGTTGACCACGACCGTGCCGGACAGGACGTTGGTGACCTGGGGAGCGTCGGGGTCGAGCGGCACCTCGTAGGCGCACGCGAAGAGCAGGAGCGCCAGCATCAGAACCTCCAGGTGACCTCGCCCCAGTAGCGGGCGCCCACGAGCTGCCCGTTCGGGTGCTCGCGGAAGGTGGTGCCGGCGAGCGCGCCGAGGTTCCAGCCGGACGCGGCGAGCTCGAGCTTCTCGTCCTTGAAGGGGCGCGCGGCGACGCGCGCGGTGAGGATCGTGCGCGCGGGGATGGGCACGTCGCGCGGCACGAGCTGGCCGGTCGCGTCGTACTCCCGGAGGCGCCACACCTGCGCGGAGACGAAGTTCACGTGGGCGCCGAGGTCCACGCGCCAGGGCGAGCGGTACATGACGCCGCCGTTCACCTTCACCAGGGACGTGGACTCGTCGGGCGCCGTCGTCTCGCCGTCCTGCTCGAGGATGCGCTCGACCGCGGCGTTGGCGTACACGTCCAGGCCGTCGAGCGGGAACACCCGCGCCTCCACCTCGCCGCCGAACGCGACGTAGGTGGGGTCGAGGTTCACGAAACCGGTCTGGCCCGCGTTGTACCCGTTGTTCGCGGCGTCGTAGAAGGCGAACGTCGGGTCGACGTCGGTGAGGCCGATGAGGTTGGTGACGCGGTTGACGTACCCCGACACGTCGGCCACGTGGTAGCTCGTCGACTCGTCGTGGACGCCGATCTCGCCCGTGAGGATGCGCTCCGGGAGCAGGTCCGGATCGCCGACGGTGTAGACGTACACGCCGTCCGCCGAGGTGGGCTGCGCGAGGTCGGTGTAGGTCTCGAGCATCGTCGGCGAGCGGTACGACGTGCCGCCCGTGACGCGCACGCTGGTGCTCTCGGCCACGCGCACGATCGCGGCGCCGCGCGGCGAGATCGTCTGGTCGAGCGGCACGAGCGGCGTGCGGTCGGCGCGCAGCGACGCCACGAGCGCGAGCCGGCCGATCTTCGCCTGCTCCTGGAGGAACGCGCTGAAGTGGTGCTCGTCGAGCGGATCGCCGCCGTTGATGTAGCCCCAGGTGATGCTCTTGTAGCGGTAGCCGAGGCCGGCGTTCACGCGGTGCGCGAACGGCCCCGTCTTGAACTCCCCGTTGGCTTCGAGCTCCACGTCCACCGTGTCGGAGTCGAACGCGGTGTCGAGCGAGCGCTGGCCGATGTAGCTGGCCCAGGGGCCGACCGGCCCGGCGAGGCCGTTGTAGAACGCGCGCAGGTGCACCGGGCCGTACGAGAGGTCCCCGCGGGCGAAGCCGCCGGTGTAGTCCATGGCGTAGTCGCCGAGCGCGCCGAGCGCGTAGAACTCGCTCGTGCCGCGGGTGTAGCCGCCCGAGATCGACGCGAGGCCCTCCTTCAGGAAGCCCTGGTCGATGCGGGCGTCGGCGCGGACGCCCTTCCAGGCGTTCGTCTGGTCGTCGACGAACGGCGTGAGCGCGCCGCCCTCCTCGATCGGCTCGAGATCGGACCAGCGTCCGGTCTGGTCCCAGCCCGCGTGCATGCGCCACGCGGTGCGCTCCTTCCGGCCGCTCACGAGCGCGGTGCCCTGCATGTAGGAGGGCGCGCCGCCCTCGAAGTGCACGAGGTTGCCGCCTTCGCCCGGGACCTTCGTGAGGATGTTGATCACGCCGGTCATGGCGTTGGCGCCGTAGATGGCGGAGCCCGGGCCCCGGATGACCTCGATCCGCTCGATCTCCTCGAGCGAGATGCCCAGGGGACCCCACGCGACGTTCCCGAGGAAGTCGAGGTAGATGCTGCGCCCGTCGACGAGCACCAGCACCTTGTTCGACACCTCGCGGTTGAAGCCGCGGATGGACAGGTCGGCCTGGCCGGCGGAGAGGAACATCACGTCCATGCCGGCCACGCGGCGCAGCAGGTCCGGCACGTTGGCCGCGCCCGAGAGGCGGATGTCCTGCTCGGTGAGGATCGTGACGGTCGACGGCGACTCGAGCGGCGACTGGCCGTAGCGCGACGCCGTGACGACGACGCGCTCGTAGGCGTCGGAGAGGAGCTCGCCCTGCTCGGGGAGGACCACGGGCGCGCCCGGCGTGGCCGCGGTGCCCCCGGCGCCCGTCGTGGCGTCGGGCGGCGTCGCCTCGGTAGGCGCCGCCTCCGCGACAGCCGGCGTGACCGCGCGCTCCGACAGCGCCTTCGAGAGCTCCTCGAGCTCCCGCGCGATGGCCTGGAGCCGCTCGACCTCGGCCCGATCGACCGCGGCGGCCGGGGCCTCCCCGCCTGCGACGGCCGGGGCGGCCGGCGCGCGCTGCTGGTCGAGGCGCGCCTGCAGCACGTTGATGACGGGCTGGATGTCCTCGGCCTTCTCGGGGAGGACGGTCTTGTAGAGGGTGTAGTACTCGATCGCCTTGGGGAGATCTCCGAGGTCGGCGTAGGACCGGGCGATGTTGTAGAGCGTGGCCGGGTGCGGGTACGCATCCTGCGCGGCGAGGAACTCGTCGAGCGCGGCCTGGTAGTCCTTCGACTGCGCGGCCTGCAGCCCCGCCATGAAGTGGCGGCGCGCGTCGTCCTTGGGCTCGGCGTGTGCGGACGACGACCACACGAGCGCGGCGAGGAGGACCAGGCTGCGCGGGAGGTGCGCGCGCCTCATTTGAAGTCGTCCGGCATCGGCATGTACCCCGGTGGTGGCGAGTCGGCCTTCGGCGTTGACGACGGTACCACGTCCGTCTTCGGCGGTGGAGGCGGCTTTGCCTCGTCGCGGTCCTGCCGCGTGCGCCGGGTGTCGCGCCGGGTCTGCTGCGCGGGGGGCTGGTCCGGCGCGACGACCTTCGCGTCGCCCTCCGGCGTCGCCTTCGGATCCACCACGACGTCGCCCGGCGGGACCGGATCCGCCGGCTTCGCGCCGTCCCCGGCGCCCTGCGGACCGGGCTCGGGCGGCTTCGCCGCCTCGGGCGGCTTCGGCGCGGGTTGGGCGGGCACGTTGGCGGGCGCGACCGGGTCCGCGCCGTCCCGCGCACCGAACAGGTACGCGATCCCCGACAGCGACAGCAGGAACAGCAGCGCCAGCAGCGCCAGCAGCGGCCGGCGGTCGCGCTTCTCCGCGGCCGGCGCGATGGGCGGCGTGGGATCGGTGACCGTGGGGACCGGGTTCTTGTGGGAGATGCTCTGGGTGTCCGGCTCCGCGGACGCCCCGACGCAGGCCGCGAGATCCTCCATCAGCGCCTTCACGTCGGGGTAGCGGTCCTGCGGCCGCTTCGCGAGGCAGCGGCGCACGATGTCCTCGAGCTTGGACGCGACGCGCAACTCGGGCGCCACCGACGCGAACGTGGGCACGGGCTCGTTGAGGTGCGCCACCATCGTGGCCGTGCTCGTGGCGCCGTGGAACGGGTAGGTGCCCGTCAGCGACCGGAACAGCAGCACGCCGATGGCGTAGATGTCGGCCCGGTGGTCGATCTCCGCGCTGCCGCGCACCTGCTCCGGTGCCATGCAGTGCGGGGATCCCAGCACGAGGCCCTCGCGCGTGAGGTGCTGGTCGATCTCGGTGACCTTCACCAGGCCGAAGTCCACCACCTTGACCTGCTCCGCGCCGTCGGTGTCGGTGCGGATGAGCAGGTTGGACGGCTTCAGGTCCCGGTGCACCACGCCGCGCTTGTGGGCATATCGTAAAGCGGCGCACACTTGCAGGAGCAGGCGTATGGTGCGATCGGGGTCGAGCGCGCCGTTGGCGAGGATATCGGTGTAACGCGGTCCCTCGATGTATTCCATCGCGAGGTAGAACCGCCCTTCTTCCGCGCCACCGTAATCGTACAGGGTGACGATGTTGGGGTGATCCAGGGTCGCGAGCGTCTCCGCTTCCAATCGGAAGCGTTGCGCGTAGTTCCCGGTTTCCTCCGCGTCGGGCGGCGGATGCAGGATCTTCAACGCGACGCGACGTCGCAACGCGATGTGTTCGGCGAGAAACACCGCGGCCATGCCCCCACGAGCAATCAGGCGTTCTACGCGGTATCTCCCGGCAACGACCGGGCCGGCCGGCGTGGTCGTAGGCCCACGCGGCCGGAGGTCAGGGGAGTCGTGTTCGTCCATCGGCAGGTCCGACCACAGGTTCTACCATGGTAGCACGGCATGCCGAACACGGATCCCTTCCCGTTATGGCGCGTGACCCGCTACCCTGTCGCCGTGAGCATCTGGATCCTCTGGTCGTCCGCGGTCCTGGCGGCCGCGCCGACCGCGCGGGTCGGGGGTGTGTCCGGGGCCCGTGCCGTCGCGATCCTGGTGCAACGAGGCTCGGAAGTCGCGGGTGTCGGCTGTGACGACGCAGGCAACGCCGGCGACGCGGCGCCCGACGGGATTCACACCTGCGGCCCGCTGCCGCCGGTCGACGGCCCCGTGCGCGTGGGGCTCTTGCGCGACGGAAAGCTCGTGGACGCGGGCGAGACGACGCTCGGCGCGGCGGGGCTCGTGGTGCGCGTGGACGGCGGCGTCGTGGTGCTCGGCGACGATCCCGCGATTCTCCCCGCGGCGCGCAGTGGCGCGCCCGCCCCGGCGACCACCACGCTCTTCGCCCGCGTGCGCGCCGGCGCGGACGGCCCCGCCCCGGTGGTCCGGGTGCAGGGCCCCGCGGGCTCCGCGGAGCTCTGGTGTCGCGACGACGGCGTGTTCCCCGACGCCGAGCGCAACGACGGCGAGCACGGCTGCGCGGGGCCCGCCCCCGGCGGCCGCGGGGACGTGTACCTGAACGGCGGCGGGGACGGGTCGTTGGGCGGGGTGTCCTGGGATCCCACCGCGCCCTTCGCGTTCCTCGTCGTGGACGTGGCGGCGCGCACGGCGCGCGCCGAAGCCTTCGAGCTCCCCGGCTTCGCGCCGCGCGCGGAGGTCGTCGCGACCCCGCCGGCGCCGGAGCCCGTGACGCCCGAGGCGCCGACACCGCCCGCGCCCGTCCCCGTGGAGCAGCCGCCCCCGGGTGTGGATCCCGGGCCGCCCCCGGCCCCCGAGGCGCCGGGCCACTCGCCCGTGGCCTCCCGCGACGTGGGTGGGGCCTCGCCGTTCGCGCTGCTCGCCGCGCTCGCGCTGGGCGTCGGCGGCGGCTGGGCCTGGCGCCGCCGCGCGCACCGGCTCCCGTCGACGCTCCGCCCCCACCCGGCCCCGGCCCTCTTCCCGGGCGGGCCGGCGCTGTCGGACCCGGCGTGTACGCTCCGGTGCGACGCCCCCGAGGAGCTCGCCGCGGCGCTCCTGCCCGTGCTCGCGCGCCACCGCCGCGTGGTCGTCGTGGCCGCGCCCGGCGTGGCGCTGCCCGCGGTCGCGGACGGGCCCGTGTACCGCGCGGAGCGGACGGACTGCGAGGAGGTCGAGGCGGCGGTGCGCACGCTGGCGCGCGTGCCGGGCCCGCCGGTGGCGGTGCTCGTCGTCGGCGACGCGCTCTCCGACGCCGGCGCCGTCGTGCCCGCGGGGGCGCGCCGGCTCCGCGACGGGCTGCCGGCGGGGGTTTGGCTGGTGGTGGTGGCCGCGACGCCCGCCGAGGGGCTCCCGGCGTGGGAGGTCGAGGGGCCGCCCTGGCGTGTCGCCGGGCCGCGCGCGTGAACGAGCGCCTCCGCCTGCTCGTGTCCGGCCGCGTCCAGGGCGTGTTCTTCCGCGCGCACACCCAGGAGGAGGCCCGACGGCTGGGCCTCACCGGCTGGGTGCGCAACCTCCCGGACGGCCGCGTCGAGGCGCTCGCCGAGGGCCCGCGGGACGCGCTGGAGGCGCTGCTCGCCTGGGCGCGCGTGGGGCCGCCCTCCGCGCGGGTGACCGGCGTGGACGCGCGCTGGGACGCGGCGGAGGGGACGCACGCGGGGTTCGAGATCCGGCGCGGTTGAGGGCCCTTGTTCAGGGCACCCGGACCGCGCGAGGACGCGCGGCCGGTGCGGAGACGGGGTGCCCGGGAGGAGCGTCGGCGGCTCGGAGCGCGACGCGACGGGGCGCGGAGGTCTTCGCGGAGGCAGGAGCCGCCTCGAATACGACAAGCGCGGGCAGGAGCGGCACCGAATACGACAAGCGTCTCGTCGGGCGGGCCCGCGCGGCCGACGCGCTCCGAAAAAGGGAGGCTTCGTCCGTTCGCGCCCGCTTCGGTCGGCGGGCAAGGCGCGCGGCCGGCGGCCGAGTTGTCGTATTCGGTGCCTCTCCTGAGGACGGTTGTCGTACTCGAGGCCGCTCCTCCCGCCTCGGGAGCGAGCGGGCCCTCCGCCACGCCGCGCGACGGGGGCCGGAGGGCGGCGCGGGCGCCCGAATGCCCGCGATGCCGTCCTCTTCCTCCGCCCGCGCCGGTCGGCCGCCACCCGGGCGGCCGACGGAGCGGCTCCGCCGCGACCCCGGAGGACACCGGGCCCCCGGCGTCCGCGCCGGGGGGCGCGCCCCGGGCTACCATGCCCTCGTGCTGCTCCTCCTGCCGCTCGCCGGCGCCGTCGAGCTCCCTGAGGTCGGGGAGTGGGATCGCGTGCGCGTCGACGTGCCGGACTGGCCCGGCGCGGAGGCCACGAGCGGGCTGGGCAGCGTGCTCCTGGAGCCGCCGCCCGCCGGCACGAAGTGGCGGGTCGAGGAGGCGCCGTCGATCGACAGCTACGACGCCGTCGAGGCGATCGAGGCGCTCGCGGTCGAGCCCTGGCACGAGGCCGGCGTCACCGGCGAAGGCGTGAAGGTCGCGGTGTTCGACGTGCAGTGGTACAACGCCGACCTCTGGGCGGACGAGCTCGGCGAGTTCACGACGCACGACTGCCAGGCCCACGTGAGCTGCGACGTGCCGATGGACACGTTCCGGCCGCGCTACGTGTTCGAGGAGGGGAGCCACGGCGTCGCGTGCGCGCAGGTGATCCGCGACATCGCCCCGGGCGTGGAGCTCCACCTCGTGCGCGTGAACGGGCAGACCACGCTCGAGAACGCGGCGGCCTGGGCGGTGCGCGAGGGCATCGACGTGGTGAGCATGTCGATGTCCTTCTTCAACAACAGCTTCCACGACGGCACGGGCGGCGTGAACGACGCGGTCGACGTGATGACGGCCGGCGGCGTGCTCCTCGTCAACTCGGCGGGCAACTACGCGACCGAGCACTGGGCCGGCGACTTCTCCGACCCCGACGGCGACGACGACCACGACTTCGGCTGGGGGTCGAGCTACCTGCCCGTCTACTACGGCTCGGGCGTGCACTCCGTGCAGCTCGCCTGGGACCAGTTCCGCGCGTGTGGGGACACCGACCTCGACCTGTACGCCTACGACCGGCAGGGCAACGTGGTCGGCCGCGCCGAGGCCCGCCAGGACGGCGACGCCGACTACTGCGCGCCCGTGGAGCGGCTCCGGCTCACCGCGGACGAGGAGGACTGGTACTGGCTCCGCGTCGTGCGCCACGCGGGCGACCCGTCCACGCGCTTCTCGGTCTTCGCGCGCGGGGGCGACGCCTGGCGCACGGAGCCCGGCAGCATGGCCGACCCGGCGAGCCACCCCTCCGCGTTCACGGTCGGGGCGGTGCGCGCCGCGGGCTACCTCGGCAACGAGCGGGAGTCCTTCTCGTCGGTCGGCCCGACGCACGACGGGCTCGCCAAGCCCGACATCGCGGGGCCGGACGGGCTCACCACGGCGGTGTACGGGTCGATCGGCTTCTACGGCACGTCGGCGTCCACACCCGCGGTCGCGGCGGCCGTTGCGCTCGTCCTCTCCGAGGATCCGGCGCTCACGCCCCGCGAGGCGGCCGACCGGCTCGTCGCGAACGCCATCACCGAACGGCACACCTTCGAGGCGGCCGACGGCGCGCTCGGCGCGGGTTACGCGCGGCTCCCTCCCCCAGGGTCGGGCGGGCCGGACGGCCCGTGCGGCGGGGGGGGCGCTGCCGCGGCCGCGCCCTGCCTGCTATTGTTGTCGTCGCTACGTCGGAGACGCGCGTGATCCTCCTGTCCCTGGCCCTCGCGGGCTGCCACGTGTTCGAAGCCGTCGAGATCGACTGCGCCTCGGACGAGCCGTGCGCCCGTCCGCGGGACACCGACGCGGACGCCGACACCGACACCGACGCCGACACGGACGCGGACACCGACGTGGACACGGGCCCCGTGGTCGGGCCGTCGGTCGGCTGGGTCGTGTCGGGGGAGTCCACGGCCGGGAACCGCGTGCTCGCCTTCTCGCCGTCCGGCGGCACCCTCGCGGCGTGGACCGGGCTCGGCGAGAACGCCGGGCCGGTGGCCTACGACCCCGACACCGGCGAGGCCTATCTCGGCGCGGGCGGCGTCGTCTGGCGCCTCCAGGCCGACGGCACGGTCAGCAGCTCCACCGCCGCGTTCCCGTACGCGCTCGACCTCGCCGTGCACGACGGCGAGGTGTACGTCGCGACCGGCGACAACCTCGTCGCCTGGAACGTCGCCGGTGACACCACGACGAGCGCGTTCTCGGCGGCCAAGGCCGGGCTCGTGGCCCTGGGCGTCTCGCCCGACGGGGGCGTGTACGCCTCCGACACGGACGGCGGCGCGCCGGACCTCTACCGCTGGGTCGCGGGCGGCACCCCGACCTCCCTCTACGCGGACTACGACGAGACCGCGTCGCGCGCCCGCATCGTCTTCCCGGGGCCGGACGGCACGCCGTACGGCTGCTCGGAGGCGGGCGCCATCTACCCGATCGCGGCCCTCGCCGAGGGCAGCTCCCGGGCGGTCGCCTTCTACAACGGCGGGCTCACCGACGTGAGCGCCTGCGCGTACGACCCCGCGAACGAGACCTGGCTGATCTTCTCCCCCTCGGTCGGGGTCGTCCGGCTGGACGCCCAGAGCCGGGCGGAGGTCGTGTTCGAGCCCGTCTCCTCGTACACGCTGGTGCGTGCCAGCTTCTATTGAGGTTTCGATGACATCCGTGCGCCCTCCCGGTGCGACCGCGCTCCTCCTCGTCCTCGCCTCCGGGTGCAAGGGGTGCGACGCGGACGAGCCGCTCCCCACGCTGCTCGAGTCGGAGGACGCCACGCCGGTCGGCGTGTGGGTGTCCGAGGCGCTCGGGACCTCGCCGGTGACCGTGCCGCTCTACGCGGTCAACGCGCTGGGCGCCCCCGTCTCCGCGGGGGACCTCGCGCTCGTCTCCGACGCGACCGTGCCCGCGTCCGCCACCCCGGGCGCCGACGGCTGGGCCGAGGCCGAGCTCACGGGGGACCCGGGCAGCTACGGCGTCCAGGCCAGCGTCTCCGGCGTGTCCGGCGAGGGCGCGGCCTGGGTGGCCGACGGCACGCCCGGCCGCATCGACGCGCGCGCCGTGGCGCTCCCCGGCGCGCCCTCCCTGCTCGCCCGCGCGGGTGACGGGATCGCCGCGGCCGTGGGCTCCGAGGTGTGGTGGACCGGCCTCGACGGTCGCCAGCCCGCGCGCGTGCTCGCGCTGCCCGACGACGTGGTCGCCATCTCCGCGGTGGAGCTCGACGGCGACGGCGTGACCGACCTCGTGGTGACCTCCGCGTCCCGCCTCGTGGCCCTGCGCGGCCGCGACGGCGGCGGGCTCACCTGGGGCGGCGGCTGGAGCGCGGCGGGCGAGCGCACCGTGGTGGCGGCGTCCGTGGCCGACTTCGACGGCGACAACTTCTCCGACCTCGCGGTCGTCCTCGACGACGGCGGCGTCGGCGTGCTCTCGATCCTCGGCGGCGACGGCGCCTGGGGCTTCTCGCAGATCGACGTGCTCGAGCCCGGCTACGCGGTGTGGGGCCTCTCCATCGACGACCTCGACGACAACGGCGTCGGCGAGGTCACGTTCCTGACCGACGCGGGGCTCTTGCGCCGCTACACGAAGGTCGACGGCTCCTGGGCCCAGACCCTCGCGGGCACCCAGTACGAGCTCGAGCTCGCCTTCGGCGGCCGGCTCCTCCCCTCGGCCGACCTCTCCGGCGACGGCGTCCCCGACCTCGTGGCCTACGGGCCCGCGACGGACGGCACCTCCCGCGCCTGGATCGTCACGGCCGGCGCGGACGAGCCCTCGCGCTACGCGATCGTCGACGCCGACGACGCCTACCCCTGGGTGGGCTTCGCCACCGGCGACCTCACGGGAGACGGCGCGGCCGACTTCGTCTACACGGCGCCCGGCAAGCTCGCGCGCGGTTTCTGGACGGAGAACGACGACGGCGGCACCTACATGGTCCAGTCCTGGACGGACGTGCCCGCCACCGGGGCCGTGGCCATCGCCGACGTCGACGCGGACGGCATCGCCGACGTGATCGTGGGCGAGGACGCCGGGCTGCGCGTCTTCCCGGGCGCGCGCTCCGAGGACGACCCCGGGACCACCACCGACGAGGCGTCCCCCTGGAAGGTGGCGACTCCCCAGGTGGACCTCTTCGGGCTCGACCTGACGCTCCCGCCCGTGGTCGCCGACGTGACCGGGGACGCCGTCGTCGACGTCGTGGGCGTCGCGCCCGCGACGGACGTGGGCGTCGCGCTGAAGGGCGTGCTCGGCGTCGCGGCGACCGACACCACCGTCGAGACGCTCCGCTCCGGCGGGAGCGTGACCGTGTCCGGCTCCGGCGCGGCGCTCGACCTCGCGGTGTGCGGCTCGCGCGCGTTCGTGTTGTACGAGGAGGCCGACGACGAGGGCGCGCTCGGCACCTGGCTCGCCCGCGCCAACCTCGGCGCCGGCATGGGCCCGGCGCTCGCCGGGGCCGCGATCGCGGTCACGGGGGAGACGCTGGCCTGCGGCGACTTCGCGTCCGGCGAGGTCGCCGTCACCGACGCGAGCGGCGCGGTCACCTACGTGGACGCCGCCGGGACCGCCACCCTGGGCGAGTCGATCGGCGCGGTCGGAGATCTCGCCGCGGTCGACGGCGACGGCGACGGCGTCGACGAGCTCGTCGCCTGCGCCGAGGCCGGCTGCTCCGTGGCCGCCGCGGACCTCGACGGCGACGGCGTCGTCGAGCTGGTGGTGCAGGACTCAGCCGGCATCGTGGTGACCATCGGCGGCGTGGCCGAGACGGTCGACGCGCCCGGCGCCGTCACCGTGGCCGACGCCGACGGCGACGGGCTCGCGGACCTCGTGGTCGGCGACGACGGAGCGGCGCGCGTGTACCGCGCGCTGGCCGGCGGCATCAGCCCGGCCGTCGTCAGCTGGACGTGGCGGCCCGTGTCCGACGCGGTCTTCTACGGAGACCTCGACGGCGACGGGCTCCCCGACGCCTTCCTCGTCGGCGAGGACCGCCACCCGGACACCACGGACGGGGACGACTGGGCCGGCACGCTCGTCTACGCGCACGCGACCGCGGAGTAGGGGATGGAGACGGTGTTCGTGACCGGCGCGACCGGTCGCCTCGGCGCGCCGCTGGTGCGCGCCCTCCTGGCCCGCGGGGATCGCGTGGTGGCGCTCACCCGGGACCCCGCCAAGGCCGGCGCGCTGGAGCAGGCCGGCGCGCGGCTCGTGAAGGGCTCGCTGGCCGACGCCGCCGCGCTCGCCGAGGCGCGCACCGCGAGCGCGGTGTACCACCTCGCCGGCGGAGTGCGCGGGAAGGGCGCGGACACGCCCGACCGCCTCAACCGGGAGGGGACCCTCGCGCTCCTCGACGCGTTGAAGGGGGTGAAGCTCCGCGCCTTCGTGCTCGCGTCGAGCGGCGCCGTGTACGGCGACCGGAGCGGCCTCTGGGTCGGCGAGGACTACCCGCCGAGCCCGCACACCCGCTACGGCGAGTCCAAGGTCGCGGCCGAGCAGGCCGTGGTCGCCGCGTTCCCGGGCGCGGCGCGCGTGGCGCGCGTCGCCGCCGTCTACGGCCCGGGCTTCCGCTTCCTGATGGCGGACCGCATGCAGGCCGGCAAGGCCTGGCTCCCGGGCGAGGGCCGCAACCACGTGCCCGTCGTGCACGTGGACGACGCGGTCGCGGCGCTCCTGCGCGTCGGGGACGCCGACGCGACCGGCACCTTTCACGTCGCGGGCCGCTCCACGCCCACGCTGAAGGAGTTCTACGCGGCCGTACACGCCGTGGCCGGCGGCACGCCGATGCGGTTCTGGTCGACGTGGGTGCCGAGCGTGTTCCAGTTCGCCGCGGCGCGCGCCAACGAGCGGCTCGCCACGCGCGTCGGCACGCTCCCGCGCTTCACCGAGGACAACCTGCGGCTCTTCACCGCGTCGGTGCGCCTGCGCACCGAGCGGTTGGAGAAGGAGCTCGGCTTTACCTGGGCGTGGCCCGATCACGTCGACGGCGTGCGCGCCGCCCTCGCGGGAGCAGGCGAACACGCCGCTTGACGTGCCCCTTCCCCTCGGCCTATAAGGCACGGTCGGAGTCGAGCCCATGACACTTCTGCCCGTCGTCGTCCTGCTGTCCGGCTGCACGCCCCAGGATGCCGAGGTCACCGCGGACTACGCGATCTTCCTCGCGGCCGCGAGCTCGGAGAACATCAACAAGCTCGAGGTCACGGGCACCGACGTCGCCGAGAACGCCGAGAAGCTCGGCCTCACGCCGGTCGACTGCCGCGACCTGTCCTACCTCGGGGACGAGGAGGCCATCACCGCCGCCCGCCTGCCGAACGTCGACTACGCCGCCGAGTGCTGCGAGAGCGGCTCCGGCGAGGCGTGCGAGGGCCTCAAGCAGCCGCGCTGGTTCGGCTGGCTCGACGACTACGCCTACTACCTGAACGAGGGCAAGGTCGACGCCTGGCGCACCGAGGCGGTCATCACCACCGAGGGCGACTTCCAGCTCACCGTCCACATGGACTTCCCGCAGTACGGCGACTTCCGCTTCGGCTGGGTCATCGACCCCGACTTCCAGCCGATGGCCTGCGTCGACGGCGAGGGCGGCTCCGAGCTCGTCGAGGACGAGGGCAACTGGCTCGAGACCTGGTCCGCCGGCGAGGAGAAGGGCACCCTCTACCACCTCAACGCGGGCGCGTTCCAGATCAACCCGAGCAACCAGGCCGACGCCTGGTACTTCGAGGAGAGCTGGCTCGCGGGCTACACCTTCGCCCGGTTCGGCCAGGAGGAGTTCTACGGCCACGCGACCGACTACTCCGACGAGCTCTACCGCCCCTTCCACATCGACTGGTACAGCGGCAGCTGCGCCAACAACGAGGACGAGGACGGCGACGGCCTCAAGGACGACGCGGATCCGGACTGCGCGTACGGCTTCGAGGGCACCAACATCCCCGAGCCGCGCGGCGTGAACCCCGACGAGCGCTACGCCTCCTGGCTCGAGAACACCGAGGAGTACTTCGCCACCGACGTGACGGACCTCGCCGCGCTCGGCAAGTCGGAGTTCCCCTTCCAGCCGAAGTTCGAGAACAACGGCGTGGGCGGCTCCGACGAGACCGTGACGACCACCCCCGAGGGCCGCCCCATCGACGGCTTCAACTCCGGCTTGGACGGCTGGCTCGGCGTGAGCCCGTCCTGGGTGCGCATCGACAACCCGCAGGACATCGCGATCGGCACCGACACGCCGATCACCGGCGAGTTCCAGATCTACCTCGAGGGCGTCGCGGCGGCGTCCAAGGTGCTCGTGCGCGGCACCTTCTCGATCGACAACGTCCGCGAGGACGTGTGGGGCTACAACAACGGTACCCTTGACGAGGTCAAGCGCGAGGAGAACAACACCCCCGCGTGCGGCGAGGAGCGCCTCTCCGGCCCGCTCGCCGAGAACGGGTAGCCCTCCGCACCCGCGGAACGGCGCCGTCGGCCTCCGGGTCGGCGGCGTCGCTGCTTTTCGGGGGCGCGGCGCCCCCCTCGATTTCGCGGCCGCGACGTGGTAGAGTTTCTCTACGACCGGGACGTCCTCGACGCAGCCGGCGCGTCCCCCCTGTTCGTCTGGCGCGCGGGGAGGCCCGGTCCCCCCTCCTCCGCCCGACGCCGCCTCCGGGCGCGTCGGGCGGCGTTGCTCTCGGAGCGCAGCACCCCGGCCGTGGCGACCTGTTAAGCCCCGCGGCGATGCTGGCGCTCCTTCCGCTCTTGCTCGCCTGTCGGGACGAGCCCGCGCTCGGGGTGTACCGCTCCGGGCCGAACGCGGTCGCGCGCGGGGCGCGCAGCGCGGAGGTCCTCGTGTGGGGGACGGCCGGCACGCTGCGGCGCGTCCCGACGGCGGCCGACGGCGCCTCGCTCCTCGGCGAGGCCGGGCCGCTCTGGATCGTCGACCGCGAGCTGCCCGCGCCGCCGAAGGCCCTGCCGGTCTCGGCCGTGATGGTCGAGCGCGCGGGCTTCCGGATGAAGGAGGTCCTCGCGCCGCCCACGCCGACCGCGACGCCCGCCGGCGCGAGCGCCCCCGACGCCGCGAAGGCCGGCGGCGTGTACGTCCGCAGCGTGGTCAAGCAGCGTCGCGACGGCGCGCCGCCCGTCTACATCGTGTCCGCCACCGGCGACGAGGTGGGCGCCGGCCGCTTCGACGGCCCCGCGGACGTGCGCCAGGGCGAGAACTGCAAGGCCGCGCTCGGCATCATCGACGACAAGGGCGAGAAGCTCCTGTCCAGCGTGCCGCTCGACGCGGCGACGCGCACCTGCGCCGTGCCCGTCGTGGTGCCCCCGATCGACCGTGACGGCGACGGCGTGCTCGACGTGCTGGTGCACGGGCAGCACGAGAAGAAGGGCTTCCGCAGCTGGTTCCGCATCGAAGGCACGAAGCTCGTGCCCGGCCCCGAAGACGTGTGGGAGGCCATCCCGTGACGCTCGACCCCGACCATCACGCGCCGGGTGGCGCCCCCGTCCCCCTCGACGGCCGCTCGCTGACGCTCGACACGCTCCTCGCCGTGGCGCGGGGCGGCGCCTCCGCGCGGCTCACCCCGGACGCCCGCGCCCGCATGGCCCGCTCCCGGGACTGGGTCGCCAGCACGGTGCACGGCGAGGCCGCGATCTACGGCATCAACACGGGCTTCGGCTCCCTCGCGCGCGTCCGCATCCCCTCGGAGAGCGCCGCCGCCCTCTCGCGGAACCTCATCCGCTCGCACGCGGCCGGGGTCGGACCCGCGGCCCCCGCCGAGGTCGTCCGGGCGATGATCCTCCTGCGCGCCAACGCGCTCGCCCACGGCGCGAGCGGCTGCCGCGTGGAGCTCGTCGAGACGCTCCTCGCGATGCTCGACGCGGGCGTGATCCCCGTCGTGCCGCGCCAGGGCTCCTGCGGCTCGAGCGGCGATCTCGCGCCGCTCTCCCACCTCGGGCTCGTGCTCTTCGGCGAGGGCGGCGAGGCCGAGCACGGCGGGCTCCGGCTCGCCGGCCCCGAGGCCATGCGCCGCGCCGGCATCCCGACCCTGTCTCCGCAGGCCAAGGAAGGCCTCGCGGTCACCAACGGCGCCCAGCTCACGACCGCCATCACCGCGCTCGCGACCCACGACGCCGACGTGCTCGTCCGCGCCGCCGAGGTGGCCGCCGCCATGAGCATCGAGGCGCTCCGCGGCGTCACCCGCGCGTTCCACCCCGCGGTGCACGCCCTCCGGCCCTACGCCGGCGCCCAGGCCTGCGCGGCCCGCCTCCTGCAGCTTCTGGCGGGCTCCACCCTCGTGGACTCGCTCCCCGGCAAGGTCCAGGACGCCTACTCGCTCCGGTGCACGCCGGTCGTGCTCGGCGCGGTGCGCGACACGCTCGCGTTCGGGCGGCAGCAGGTGTCGGTCGAGGTCAACGCCGTCACCGACAACCCGGTCATGCTCATGGACGAGCCCGGCCCCGACCACGCCTTCTCCGCCGGGCTCTTCCACGGCGAGCCCGTCGGCATGGCGGCCGACGCGATGCGCATCGCCGTCGCCGAGATCGCCTCGCTCTCCGAGCGCCGCCTCTTCCGCCTCACGACCGGCTCGCTCTCGGCGCGCCTCCCGCCCGCGCTCGTCGGCGCCGACAAGCCCGGGCTCGGCATGCTCGTGCCGCAGACCGCCGCCGCCTCGCTCGTCTCCGAGAACAAGGCGATCGGCTGGCCCGCGACGATGGACTCCATCCCCACCTGCGAGGACCAGGAGGACCACGTCGCCATGAGCACCACGGCCGCCTGGCGGCTGCGCGAGACGGTCGACAACAGCCGCCGCGTCGTGGCCATCGAGCTGCTCTCGGCCGCGCACGCGCTCCGCTTCCGCCTCTCGGAGGATCCCACGGCGCGCCTCGGCGCCGGCGCCTCCGCCGCCATCGAGCGCGTCGAGGCGGCCCTCGTCGACAAGCGTGTCGCCTCCGAGCAGATCGAGGCCCTCGCGGGGCTCGTCGCGGCCGGCGGGCTGGAGGATCTCGCGTGAGCACCGTCATCCTCATCAACGGCGAGGCGCTGACCCCCGACCACGTCGCGGCCGTCGCCCACGGCGCGCGCGTCGTGCTGGGGGGGGACGCGCGCCTCCGCATGGAGCGCTCCGCCGCCGCCTACGAGGCGCTCCCGAGCGTGCTCGTCCAGAAGCGGCGCTTCCTCGTGGGCGCCGCCCCCGCCAACGACGGCGACCTCGTCGCCACCTTCGTCCTCGGCCACTGCGCGGGCGTCGGCGACCCGCTCCCCGCGCCGATCGTCCGCGCGATGATCCTCTGCCGCGCCAACGTGCTGGCCCTCGGCTATTCCGGCGTGCGGCCTGCGCTGGTCGACGCGCTCCTGGCCATGCTCAACGCCGGGATCACGCCGATCGTCCCGTCGCAGGGCTCCGTCGGCGCGGCCGGCGACCTCGCGCCGCTCGCGCACGTCGCCCGCGTGCTCTGTGGGCTCGGCGGCGCCGTGCGGCTCCCCGACGGCACCGTCTCGGAGGCGCACGACCTCCCCGCCTTCGCGCCCACGCACAAGGAAGCGCTCTCGCTCATCAACGGCGCCACGCTCACGAGCGCGCTCGCGGCCCTCGCCGTGCACCGCGCCGAGCGCGTGCTCGACGCGATGGAGGTCGCCTGCGCGATGACGATGGAGGCGCTGCGCGCCGACACGCGCTGCCTCTCCGTCAACGCCGTCGACGCGCGCGGCCACGCCAACGCCACGCTCGTCGCCGACCGCATCGCGAAGCGGCTCGCCGGCAGCACGCTCGCGGTGCCCGGCCGGCCGCCCGACGCCTTCTCGATCCGCGCCGCCCCCGCTGTGCTGGGCGCCGCCCGCGACGCGCTGCACTTCGCGCGGGACCTCACCGTCCGCGAGCTCAACGGCGCCTGCGACAACCCGCTCTGGATCGACGGCGAGGGCGTCGTCGAGGCCGGCAACTTCCACGGCGCGCCCGTGGCGCTCGCGCTCGACGTGCTCCGCATCGGCCTCACCCAGGCCGCCACCCAGTCCGAGCGCCGCACCTACCGCCTCACCAGCGGCTCCCTCACGGGGGACCTCCCGAGCTTCCTCGTCGAGGGCACCGGCCTGAACTCGGGCTTCATGCTCGCGCAGTACACGGCCGCGTCGCTCGCGAGCGAGTGCAAGGGCCTCGCGCACCCCGCGTCCGTCGACACCATCCCCACCGTGCAGCACCACGAGGATCACGTCAGCATGGGCCCCATCGCGGGCCGGCTCACGCTGCGCGTCCTCGAGTGTGTCGCCGACATCGTCGGCATCGAGGCGCTGCTCGCCGCGCAGGCGCTCGACTTCCGGCGCCGCGGGCTCTCCTTCCCCGGCGGCGCGCGCACCGAGGGGCCCCCCGCGGTCACCGCGCCCGGCGTGGAGGCCGCGCGCTCGGCCGTCCGCGCCGTCACGCCCCACTGGGACGACGATCAGATCCTCCACCCCGCGCTCGCGGCCGTGGGAGCGCTCGTGCGGAGCGGTGGGCTGGCCGGCAAGCGCGGCGAGGACTGGTAGGGGGCTGTTTTCGGGGCACCCGGCCGCCCGGACCGTGGCGCGGCGCGCGCGCGGACGTGGGCGTCCGGTGCGTCGACGTCGCGGCGGCGAGGGGCGGCGGTGGTTCGGGTGCCCCGGGGGCGCCCCCTACTCGCACATCTTCCCGGGCATCGCGCCGATCACGATCCAGTCCCACACCTTCTGGTTCGTCTTGATGCAGGCGCAGGGGTACACGCCGTCGCCCACCTCGGTGTCGAGGTAGATCCAGCCGGCGTGGGCCTCGTCGCAGTTCGCGGGCGCGTCCGGACGCGCCGGGAGGGCGATCGCCTCGGTGGACTTCGGCTTGAGGATCGCCGACTCGCCGGCCTGCGCGGCCGTCCAGCCGGCGAGGGAGCACGCGGCGCCGAACGAGACGACGAGAGCGAGGTTGAAACGACGAGACATGGCAGACCTCCGGCCGCGGCGTCTACCCGGGCGGCCGCGCGGCGTCGAGGGCCGGAGCGGCACGCGCCGGCCCCCGGTCGCTACAGATCGACGGTCTCGACCTGCCAGCGGATGTAGGTCCCGCCGTCGCTGCCGGCGCCGGAGCCGCCGCGGTTGCCGGGCGCGCCGTTGTCGCCGGCGTCGGGCACGGGGCCCGGCTCCCAGTTGGCGTTGGAGTACTCGGACAGCGGGCCGGGAGCGCCGGCCGCGCCGCCCTGGCCGCCGACGCCGCCGGTGCCGCCCACGCCGGCCGCCCCGCCGCTCACGGTCACCTGCGGCGGGCCGGCCGAGGACTGGTCGGACACGTA
Organism: uncultured Enterobacteriaceae bacterium; assembly: GCA_964457335.1. Lineage (GTDB taxonomy): Bacteria > Myxococcota_A > UBA796 > UBA796 > SXON01 > CAJBVW01. Next base: position 31,245 of record CAYWGD010000008.1, read on the forward strand.
GTAGATGAAGACGTTCCCGCCGGTGCCGCCGCGCGCGCCGCTGCCGCCGTCGCCGCCGTCGCCGCCGTCGCCGCCGTTGCCGCCGTTGCCGCTCGGCTCGCAGCCCATGCCGTCGCCGCCCCGGCCGCCCGCGCCGCCGGTGCCGCCGTCGCCGCCCTTGCCGCCGATGCCTCCGGCGCCGCCGCTCACGTCGATGACGAGGCCGGTGCCGAGCACCTCGACGTGGAGCTCGAAGGTGCCGCCCACGCCGCCCGGCGCGCCGTCGGTCCCGTCGGTGCCGTCGCCGCCGCGCCGGCCGGCCCGCCCGTTGGTGGGGGGGATGTCCGGCGTCGGCCAGCCTCGGCAGTCGCCGTCGACGCCCGCCGTGCCGGCCGCGCCGGCCGCGCCCTCGATCCCGGGTTGTCCCGCGCCGCCCGCGGCGCCGACCATGTTGATGTTCTCGGCCATGACGGGGTCTCCTCAGAGGTCCAGGAGGTCGATGCGATGGGGGGTGCGCACGGGGGCGCGGGCCACGTTGCCGTAGATGCTCTCGGCGTTGAGCACGAACCAGCTCGCCTTCGGCAGGAGCCGGGCGCCCTGGTAGATGCGCACGTCGCCCACGTTCGCGACCGCGACGTCCCGGTCGAAGGTCACGTCGGAGGCGACGTCCAGGTCGGCGTCGGCGTCGAACACGGTGAGCTCGAACGCGCCCCACTCCGCGAGCTGGTAGGAGCGGAAGGCGAGGCTCTGCCGCATGGGCGCGGGGATGCGCGCGTTGAACGTGTCGGCCAGCTCCGCCACGCGCTGGTGCGTCGCGGTGGTGGCGACGCGCTTCGCGAAGGTGGGCCGGGACTCGGCGCCCGGCTCGGCCGCGACGCGGGCGCGGGCCCGCTCGTCGTGGCTCCGGTCGGCGCGTAGCGCGCGGATGGCCTCGGCCGTGGCCGCCGCGTCGACCCAGCGGGGCAGCGCCCGGATCGCCTGGAGCTCCGCGAGGGAGGTGACGCGGTGCCGCTTGCAGAAGCGCGCCCCGAGGGAGCCGGGCCGCCCGGAGACGACCAGGGGCCGCCCGTCCGGGCTTTCGACGTGGATGAGCTTGGGTCTCGGCATGGAGCCTCCGTTGGTCAGGCGGCCGGCCGGGCCGGCAGCGGGGGAAGGTCGCGGTTGGGGCAGGCGAGCGCGCCCGCGTCGCCGTCGGTGAGGCCACGGAGCCAGAGCGCGAGGCGGTCGTCGTACACGTCGAGCGAGCCGTCCTCGCGGATGCGGCCGACGGTGTTGCGCGGGTCGGCCAGCGCGACGGTGCACTTCCCGAGCGTGCCGTCCGCGCGCACGAGCAGGGAGTTGGCGCGGGCGGCGTAGCAGACGTAGCCGGCGCCCTCGTGCTCGCGTGGCGCGCGCGCGACGCCGAGCCGCGCCTCGAGCGCGGCCACCTGCTCGCGCGCCCGCCGCCCGGTCAGCACGTTGACGTCGGCGTCGTTGGGGCCCCCCCAGCGGCCGACGGGCTTGAAGAACACCTCGAACCGGGGGTCCGGGAGGAGGTCCTCGCGGACGCGGTCCACGAGCGCCTCGACGCCGGGCACGTTGTCGGCGGTCACGTGGACGCGGACCACCACCGTCCCGGTGTAGGCGCTCGCCCGGATCCCGAGCAGGTTCCGCCAGATGCCGTCGAAGGTGCCGGCGCCGTCCGCCCGCCGCCGGGTCGCGTCGTGCCACCGGCCCCAGCCGTCGAGCGAGACCTGGTAGTGGGAGACGCCCACCTCCGACAGCCGATCCAGCGTCTCGCGGTCGAGCCGCGCGCCGTTCGTGGTCACGGAGGCGGAGAAGGAGAGGTCGGGATGGGCGTCGGCCAGCCCCGCCGCGTGCCGCCCGAGCTCCAGCATCACGTCGAGCGCGAGCAGCGGCTCGCCTCCGAACCAGGCGTAGTGCAGCAGGTGCAGCTGCGGCGCGCGCGCTTCCACCAGCCTCCGCACGCCGGCGCGGACGTGGGCGGGCATGCGACCGAGGCGGAAGTCCTCGTAGCAGTACACGCACCGGAAGTTGCAGGCCTCGGTGGGCAACAGGATGAGCTCGAGCGCGCGGTGCGACAGGTGGCGCGCGTTGCGCCGGATCACGTCCGGGATCGCGGGCTCCTCGCGTGCGGCGCGGTCGCCGCTCACGGCGTGACCGGCCCGTCGTCGCCCGCGCCGGGAACCGGGGCGTCCGCGTCGTCGGGGTCGCACGGCCGGTTCTTGATGCACGGGCACTTCTTGTTGATCTCGACGGTGCAGTCCTTGCGGTTCTTGAGCCGCGCGGGGTCGCCCAGGGTCTCGTCGTCGAGAGGGAGACCGTCGACGACGGGCCGCCCCGCCGCGTCGATCGTGACGGTGGGGCGCTGCTCGACGGTCGGAGGGGCCTTTCGTTCGGCCATCGTGTCACCGGGGTGCACGGCGACCGTAGCGCTTTTCCAGTTCGCTGGGAAGCTCCTCGGGAGCTCCTGTTGGTGGCTGTTGGCGCGCGTCGGGACGCGCGGGCGCCGCGGGAACCACCGCCGCCGCCGCTCGGCACCCCGGCCGCCGCACCGGCCGGCTCGCCGGCGTCCACGGCGCGCGGGAACGTCGGCCGGCCGGGTGCCCCCCCGAATCCCTACTCCGCCAGCCCCCGCGCCCGCCGCCGCCGTCGCCGCTCCTCCTCGCCCGCGCCGCCGCCGGCGGGGTTCCCGAGCGTGCCGCGGCCCTGCCGACGCCGCTCCCCGCGCCCCTCGCCGCGCCCCTCGCCGCGCGCGTCGGACGCCGCCTCGATCAGCTTCCCGTCGGCGTCGACGCGCCAGGCTCGCGCGGGATCACTGCCCAGCCCCGCGCGGAGCCCGGCCCAGTCGTACAACGTGGGCACCTCCGCCTCCAGGCGCCGGTACCGCGCCTCGCCCACCCCGGGGCCGGCGGGCACGAAGCCGTCGCGCTCGTAGAGGCACACCTGCCCGCGCCCGCTGAAGTAGGGGCCCCGCGCGGCGAGCCGCCAGCGCGCCGCGAAGCGCGGGTCGGCCAGCAGCACCTCCTCCATGCGCGTGCGGAAGCCCTCGACGGGGCAGGTGAGGAAGACGAGCGCGGGGTCCTCGCGGAGGAAGGCCTCCCGGAAGGCCCGCACCTCCGGGAGCGCGCCGGGATCGGGCCCGAGCGCGAGGTTGACCACCCGCGCGGCTTCGGGCCACGTGAGGCCGCGGGCGTCGAGCAGCCGCGCGTCGCGCAGGAGCCAGCCCACGAGCCCGATGTCCTCGAACACGAAGGTGGCGCCCTCGGGCAGCCGCTCGACGAGCAGGCGGGTGAACCAGTCGAGCTCGGCGCGGGGCGGGGAGGGGAGCCGCAACAGGTCGCGCTGCGCGGGGCCGCCTTCGGCGCGCGTGCGCACCGTCGCCCAGGGGGGCGCGAGCCGGTCGGCCGCCGTGGAGCCCGCCGGCCCGGGTCCCTGCTCCGACCCGGGGCCTCCTGCCAGACCCGGGCCCTGCGCGCCGGACACCCGCTCCACGCGGATCACCCAGGCCTCCCGCGCCGCCACGCCGACGACGGCCAGCCCTGCGAGCACGCCGAGCGCTGCGCGCGCGCCCCCCGCCCGCGCCCGCACCGCCGCGTCCAGGCCCGCCGCCACGCCGACCGCGACGCACGGGACCACCGGCGCGAGGAGGCGCAGCTCCGAGAAGGAGTCGCCGTTCGCCAGGAGCACGAAGCCCGCCGCCGGGAGTAGCGCCACGAGCGGCAGGGCGACGCGGTGGCGGAGCGCGGCCGCGCACCCGACCACGAGGAGCCCGGCCTGGAGCGGATCGTAGGCGAGGGCGGCCAGCAGGTAGCGCCAGCCGTCGAGGCGCGCGGCGTCCTCGAACGAGAGCTTCGCGACGCCGGTGTTGGCCACCCACGCGCCGTAGGTCCCCAGCCGGACCACCACCTGCGCCGCGAGCGGCCCGAGCCCCAGCGCGACCGCCCCGACCGTGGTCCCGACGCCCGGCCGCCAGCCCCGGCGCGCCGCCAGCGCCCACCCGACGGCCGGCACGAGCAGGTAGAGCGCCCCCTCCGGCCGCGTGACCGCCGCGAGCCCGAAGAGGAGCGCCGAGAGCGGCGCCCGAATTCGGCCCGCCCCGCGCGTCTCCACCAGGAGCCGCCACGTCCCCGCCGTGAGCAGGAACGCCAGGAGCGGCGTCTCGAGCCCGGTGAGCAGCCACGGCCGCAGGGCCGCGGACGTCGCCACGAGCAGCGCGGCCCCGAGCGCCGCGAGCCGCCCGCCGCCGGCCGCCCGCACGCCACCCGCCGCCGCGAGCACCGTCGCGACGGAGAGCGCGAGCGCCCAGCCCCACACCCACGGCAACAACGGCGCCCCGACGGCGAGCCCCAGCGCGACGAGCAGCGTCCACGCGAGGTTCGAGTAGCCCTCGACCGCGGGCGGCCCCGCGTCCCACACGAGCCCCAGCCCGTCCGCGAGGTTGGCCGCGTAGCGGAAGGAGATCCAGGCGTCGTCCATCGTGCGGTGAAGCGTCGGCAGCCACAAGAGCACGCCGAGCGCCACGATGGCGGCCGCGCCCACCCACGCCAGGACCCGCCGCACCTACCGGTCCGCGCGCGAACGATCGAGGATCCGGGCGGCCATCCGGCCCGCCATGCGCGGATCCCGCCAGACCATGTCCGTGGGACGGCCCTCGGCGAGGCCCGCGAGGTAGGCGTTCATGGCACCCGCCCCCGCGGCCAGGAGCGCGTCCCGGCGGGCGTCGCTCATGTCGAACTCGGTCGTGCCGATGCCCCCGGCGGGCAGGTGCACCACGAGCTCGTCGAAGGCGTCGACCACCATCTTGTCGCGCGCGTTGACGACCGTGTTGACGAGCCGCTGGAGCCGCTGGGTCACGCGATGCTGGCCGAAGTCCAGGGCGGGCGCCGCCGCGGCGGGCGCGGGGGGCAGCCCCGGCACCGGCAGGCGCTCGTCGAGCAGGAGCCCGAGGACGTGGTCGGCGTCGGGCGCGCCCATGATCTCGGCGACGTAGTCCTCGTCCGACACGAACAGCTCGATCGGGAAGTTGGAGAGCGTGCCGCCGTCGACCACCGTGGTGCCGGTCATCGCCCGCCCGCGGTAGGCCCCCCACGCCTCGCGCCACACCACCTCCTGCCAGAGCAGCGGGATGCTCATCGACATGCGCACCGCCCACACGACGGGCAGGTCCGGCGCCGTGCGGTGGTTCAGCACGAGCAGCGAGGCGTTCGTGGTGTCGGACGCCACCAGCGAGAGGTCCGAACCGGTGGCGGCGTGGTGCTCGGCGAGCGTCATCCGGCCGAAGCGGCGGGGCGCGCCCCGGAACGTCCCGGCGTCGAGCTTCGCGGTCATCCACTCGACCATCCGGTGCGCGGCGTACCAGCCCCCCAGCTCCACGAAGGAGAAGAGGTTCCGGAACGTCGGCCGCGCCATCAGCGCTTCGAGGATGGCCGCGTCCATCCGCGCCTCGAGCTCCGCGGGGAGGAACGGCACGTCCACCCGGGCGAGGATGTCGCGGAGCACGCTCCGCTGGAGCTCCTCGGTGGTGAACTCCGGCGTCGCCATGAACGCGGCGAACACGGAGCGGTCGCCGTCGCGCTCGTCGAGCACCTCGGCGAGGTCCCGCCCGGTGTACCCGACCGACAAGAGCGCGGCGGTGATGGCGCCCGCGGACGTGCCGAGGAGCCGCCCGTGGGTGTGCCCCGCCGCCTCGAAGGCCTGGAGCGCCCCCGCGAAGACCATCCCCTTCGCGCCGCCCCCCTCGAACACCAGGTCGAACTTCACCGGCACCTCGGCCCCGCGTGTATACCGAGCCGGGTCCGCCCGGCGCAATCGCCGGGTCGCGGATCGCGCGCGTGCCGTGCGGCTCGTGCTACCTTGGCCCGCTACCGCGGATCCCGATGGTCCTCCTGCTCTTGTCGGCCTGCCTGCTCCTCATGGAGAAGCCGCCCACCTGCCCGGAGAGCTGCCCGGGCAACTACGACTGCGACGCCGACGTCGGCTGCCTCCAGAGCTGCGACCAGGATCGCGACTGCGAGTCCGGCTACTACTGCACCGCCGAGTACGACTGGAACGGCGAGTGCGAGAAGGAGTGCGAGGACGGCGACTGCCCCAACAACTTCGCGTGCTGGGGCAGCGACGACTGCTACGACTACTGCACCGAGAACAGCGAGTGCGCCGAGGGCTACTTCTGCTGCGACTACGACAAGGCCTGCCCCGACCGCAACTGGGGGGAATGTGTTCCTGAGTGAACTCCTGCTCTTCGCGGGCCTCGCCGAGGCCGGCACGGTGGCCCTCGCGCCGCTGGTGGTGAAGGACGGCGCCACCAAGACGGTCGGCGCCCACCCAGAGACGTACCAGGAGGCGCTCTCCGAGCCGCTCGCCACCGCCGGCATCGGCGGGGCCGATCCCGCCACCGCCGATCTCGTGCTGGTGGCCACCGTGGCCGAGGTGCAGACGCGCACGACGAAGCCGCCGCGCTTCGAGCTGTCGATCGACTGGTCGCTGGACGGCCGGGCCGCCGGCACGCCGGTCTACAAGGTCACCACCCGCGCGCTCGTCGAGGCCAGCCCCGACGACACCGACGCCGTCGCGAGCGCGATCCGCACCGCCGCCGACCGCCTCGTCGCGCGCACGCGCTTCCGCGAGGCCGTGGAGAAGGGCGCGCCGAACGGCGAGCTCATGCCGGGCAATTGGGACGCCCCGCTGCGCGTCAAGCAGTGCCCGCGCGCCGACCTCACCATGCCGAAGCAGGTCGGGGACGTGACGGCGGCCGTCGTGGTGGTGAACGTCGGCGACTCCGTCGGCACCGGCTCGGTCGTCTCGCCCGACGGCTTCGTCGTCACCGCGGCGCACGTCGTCGGCGCGTCGCAGTCGCCCAACGTGCGCTTCCGCAGCGGCGTCGAGCTCCCGGGCGAGGTGGTGCGCGTCGACGAGAGCCAGGACGTCGCCGTGCTCCGCGTGCCCGGCGCCGGCTACGCCTGCATCCCGATGGAGCCCGTCACCCCGGGCCTCGGCGCGGACCTCTTCGCGGTCGGCTCGCCCGCCGGCCTCGACTACTCCGTCTCGCGCGGCATCGTGAGCGGCGTGCGCACGCTCGACGGCTGGACCTTCCTCCAGACCGACGCCGCCATCAACCCCGGCAACAGCGGCGGCCCCTTGCTCGACGACCGCGGCCGCATGGTCGGCGTCACGAGCTGGAAGGTGGCCGCGCGCGGCTTCGAGGGCCTCGGCTTCGGCGTGCCGATCCCGGCCGTGCTGGCGCGCCTCGGCGTCACCTACGGCGACACCTCCGACACCGACCTGGCCGCGCTCCGCGGCACCATCAAGCGCGGCACGCCGTCCGACGCGAAGATCACCGACACGCCCGACCCGCGCCGCATCTGGGAGATCCCCAAGGCCGAGCTCCACCGCCAGAAGATGGTGGGCCGGCGCGTCGGCGGCATCGTGCTCGCCGGCCTCGGCGTGCTCGCGGTCGGCGGCACCGGCCTGTACGCCGCGGACGCCGAGTACGCCTCCGACCTCGGCTGGGGCGCCGCCACCTTCACGAACACCCTCGGCTGGCTCTCCCTGCTCGGCGGTGGCGCGATGATCGGGCTCTCCTACACGCCCGCGCCCACGTCCGCGGAGGTCCCCGGCGTCTTCGCGGTGTCCGGGAGCTTCTAAGAAGCCTGGGCGTGCCCCCGGGCGAAGACGCCCGGGGTCGGTCCCTTCCAGGCTCGCGGCGGAGCCGCTCGGTCCCCGCCCGAGCGCGGGGACCGGCCGCGCGGGGCGCGGCCGCCTTCCAGGCACCTCACGCACCCCTCGCCCGCTGCACGAATCCTGCACGAACGCTCCCCCACATCTACGCCCGCGCTTCCCGACGCCAGCGGATAGGGCGAGCGGATGTCCGCCTTCTTCCTCCTCTGCCTCGCGTACGCCCAGGACGGCACCGTCACCCTCCCGCTCGACCGCTGGGAGCGCATGCTCGACGCGGCGGAGGACGCGCGGGCGCGCCCCGCGCCGCCCGTCCCGGTGCTCCAGGTGGAGCGCGCGCTCGAGGGCAGCTTCGAGCGCGGCGTGTTCACCGGCACGCTCGTCACGCGCGTGTACGTGCCCGCGGGGGCCGACGACCTGCGCGTCCCGATCCTCGACGGCAGCGCGTCGATCGCGCGCGTGGAGCTCGACGGCGAGACGACGTCGCTGTTGCCGGAGGGCGGCAGCTACACGGTCGCGATCGACGGCCCGGGCGACCACGTCGTGCGCGTCGCGTTCTTCGCGGGCCGCCAGGACGACCGCTTCGCGCGGCGGCTCCAGCTCGCGCTCCCGCCGTCGGGGCCCACGCGGCTCTCCGTGTGGGTGCCGGAGGGCGGCATCGCCGCGGAGATCGGCCAGGGCGCGGTGACGGCCCTGCGCGCGGAGGCCGGCGGGACGCGCATCGAGGGGCAGCTCGACGGGCGGGGCGCGCTCGACCTCACGTGGAAGGGGCGGCTCGTGGGAGAGGCCCTGCCGGTCAAGGTCGAGGCCCGCGAGCACGCGCTCTTCACGCTGCACGAGGCGCTCGTGCGCGGCGTGGTGCAGCTCGACACGACCATCCTCGAGGGCGAGACCGACCGCGTGGCGCTCCGGGTGCCCGACGGCGTCGAGGTCGTGGACGTGCAGGGCGACGCCGTCCTGCAGTGGCGCACCGAGCCGGGGCGGCTCGTGGTGCTCCTGCGCTACCTCGTGGACGACCGCGCGAGCGTGCGCGTCCACTTCCAGCTTCCCGTCGACCTCGACCAGCCCGTGGCCCTGAAGCTGCCGCTCCCCGACGACGGCGTGCCGTTCTCCGGCGCGCTCGGCGTGTTGGGGCCCGCGGGGCTCTCCACGGAGGTGCGGTCGGCGACCGGCGCCGAGCCGCTGCGGGACCTCCCGCCCGAGCTCGCCGCGCTCACGCCGAACCCGCTGCTCCTCGGCTTCTCGTTCGACGCCGCGCCGGAGGTGGTGGTGGGCGTCACGCGGCAGGCCGAGGTGGAGCTCGCCTCCACGAGCATCGACGAGCTCGAGGCGTCCACGGTGCTCATCGAGGACGGCGCGGAGATCACCCGCGTGCAGCTGCACGTGCGCAACGAGACGCGGCAGTACCTCGCGGCGCGGCTCCCCGCGGGCGCGGTGCTCACCCACGCGCGCATCGACGGGCGGCCCATCCGCCCCGCCGACGCCCCGAACGGCGACCTGCTCCTGCCGCTCGTGCAGAGCGAGCGCCTCGCCGCGGGCGCGACCCAGACGTGGGTGGTGCGCGACGGCGACACGCTCGGCGCCATCGCCGACCGCTTCTACGGCGACCCGAGCCTCTGGCCCGAGGTGCTCGACGCGAACGGCGACCAGCTCCTCGGCGCCGAGGATCTCGCGCCCGGGCAGGTCCTGCGCATCCCCGCGACGCGCGCGGGCGTGGCGCCGGTGAGCCGCTTCGTCATCGAGCTCGCGTGGACGCGCCCCGGCGACCGCATGGGCTGGGTGGGCCGTCGCGAGCTCGCGCTGCCCGCGCTCGACGCCGACGTGGCCGAGGCCACCTGGCACGTCTACGTGCCCGAGTCGCTCGCCCCGCTCACGTTCTCCGGCAACGTCCGCGCGTGGTCGCACCTGCGCTACGACCACTTCCGCCGCGCGCGCCAGTTCCTCGACCTCGTGCTCGACGTGCAGGACGCCTGGGCCGGGGACGGCTGGGCCAGCGAAGAGGTGGGCTACGAGAACATCCTCTCGCGTCGCAAGTCGATCTATGCCGCCGAGCTCTCGCGCGGGGCGGAGGCGGAGGAGGCGGCGGGGAGCTTCCCGCTCGTGGGGGAGCGCTACCGCTTCGAGCGGATGCTGCCCGGGCGGGAGGTGCCGGCGCTCGCCGTCACCTGGGTGGCGCGGGACCTGCTCCCGTTCGTGCGCGTCGGCGGGCTCCTCGCGGCGGCGTGGCTCGCGCTCGCGTGGCTCGCGGCGGACCGTGCCGGGCGGCTCCGCGTCGCCCTGGGCTTCGGCGGGCTCCTCGTCGTGGCGTGGTTCGTCGAGGGCGTGCACCGCGCGATCCTCTGGGGGGTCGATCTCGCGCTGCTCGCCATGGTGGCGCGCGCGCTCTGGCCGTCGGTGCGGGCGAGCCTCCGAGAACCCCCACCCCTGGCCTCGCTGCTCGACCGGTGGACCCTCGGTGGCCTCGTCCGCGGCTTCGCCGTCGCCGTGGCGCTGCTCTTCCTGCTGACCGTGCCGCTCCTCTGGTCGACGCTCGCGCTCGTCGCCCTCGCCGTCCGCGTCCGGAGGTTCGCGTGAGCCGCCCCCTGTCCCGCGCGCTCGCCGCGCTCGTCGCCGTGTTGCTCGCCCTGCCCCTCGCCCACGCGCAGGACGACGCCCGCCAGCAGGCGGCGGAGAGCTCCTTCGACGCGATCATGCAGCAGAACGAGAAGCCCGCGAAGCTCGAGGCGCTCGGCTACGTGGACGCCGGAGCGCCCGCCGCCGCGGCCCCGGCCGGCGCGGTCGCCCCCGACGGCACGACCCCCGGCGACACGACCCCCGGCGGGGCCGGCACCGTGGACGTGCCGCTCGCCCGCTACGAGGGCGTCCGCGAGCAGATCGCGGCCGCCCGCGCCGCGGCCGCGCGCTCCTACGCGACGCTCGTGGTGCTGGGGGCGTCCACGTACACGGGGAAGGCGGTGCCGGGCGGGCTCGAGCTCCACCTCCAGCTCCAGGCCACGCTCCGCGGGCCCGGCTTCTGGAAGGCCGTGCCGCTCGTGGGGGAGGAGGTCGCGGTCGTCCGCGCACGCGTCGGGAGCGCGCCGATCGCGCTCACGAACCAGAACGGGTACCAGGTGTGGGTGACCGACCGGGTGGGGGAGGTCACGCTCGACCTCGACCTGCTCGTGCCCGCCCGCGGCCCCCGCGGGTCGCTGGAGTACGACTTCCTCGTCGCGCGCACCCCCGTGACGCGCTTCGACTGCAGCTTCCCGGACGCGGGCCTGGAGCCGCGCCTGCGCCGCGCGGTCCGCGCCGACGTCACCGCGGAGGTGGTGGGCGGCAAGCCGGGCACGCGGCTCTCCGCGTGGCTCGAGCCCACGAGCCGCGTCCACCTCGTCGGCTTCAAGGACCTCGGCGACGAGGACGGCCGCGCCGCCAAGGTCTACGTCGAGACGCTCTCGCTGCTCTCCGTCGAGGAGAGCACGGCCGACCTCTTCACCGTGTTCCGCTACGACATCCTCCAGGCCGGCACGAACCGCTTCGACATCCTCGTGCCGCCCGGGCTCACCGTCGTGAGCGCCGACGGCGCGGGCGCCTTCCGCTACACGCTCGAGCCCGGCCCCGACGGCACGCTGCTCCGCGGCGAGACGGCCTTCCCGATCCGCGACGCCTACGAGGTCTCGTTGCGGCTCTCCCGCACGCTCGACGGCGCCGCGCTCGACGTGGTCCCGCCCCGCGCCGTCGGCGTGGAGCGCGAGCACGGCTGGCTCGGCGTCGAGGTGCTCGGCACCATCCAGCTGCAGGAGGTCGGCCGCGCCGACGCGCTCGCCGTCGACGTGGCCCAGCTCCCCGCGGAGCTCGTCGGGAACGCGGTCAGCCCCGTGCTCCAGGGCTGGCGCTACCACTCGGCCGGCGCGAAGGTGGCGCTCACCGCCACGCGGCTCCCCGAGCGCGAGCCCGCCGCCGGGTCCGTGGACGAGGTCGTGGCGCGCACGCGCATCGCGCCGGAGGGCCGCGCGTCGACCGAGCTCTCCATCACGCTGCGGAACCGCCTGCGCCACAGCCTGCGCCTCCGCCTGCCGGAGGGGGTGGTCGTCCGCGCGAGCCGCCTGGACGACGAGCCCGTGAAGCCCTCGCGCGCCGCCGACGGCTCGCTGCTCCTCCCGCTGAAGCGGTCCGCGGGGGAGCGGCCCGAGCCCTTCACCCTGCACCTCACCCTCGAAGGCGACGTCGGCGCGCTCGGGCTCGTGGGCCTGCCCACGCTCACGCTCCCCGCCATCGAGCTGCCCGTGTCCTCGCTCCGGTGGGACGTGCAGGTGCCCGCCGCCAACCGCTACACGCGGCTCTACGGCGACGTGGCCCCGCAGGCCGACGGCGCCCCCGAGGTCGACGACGCCGAGGGGCGGCGGCTGCGCCACACCCGCTACTGGATCGGCGCCGACCAGCCCGTCACCGTGCGCTTCGGCTACCTGCGCGGCTGGCTGCGCGCGCCGCTGGCGCTCCTGGGGGCGGTCGCGCTCGCGTGGTCGGTCGGGGCCGCGCGGCGGCGCTGGGCCTGGCTCGGCGCGGGCGCGCGGGTGCGCCTGGTCGGCGCGCTGGGGCTCGGCGTGGGCGCGCTCGGGTGGTTCGGCGGCGTGCCCGCGGTGCTGCTCGCGGGCGTGGTCGCGGTCGGGGCCGCCCTCGCCGGGGTCGGGCGGGCCCGGCTCGCGGCGGCCTGGGCGGCGTGGCGCAGGCCGGTCGAGGACCCGCCCGTGCCGGGCTCCTGGCGCGCGGGGGGCTGGGCCTGGCGGGCGGTCCTGCTCGCGGGGACGGGGTTCGTCGGGCTCCTGCTCCTCATCGGCGGCGTGCGGTTGATGGTGGTGCTGGCGAACCCGTTGGGGTGACTCACATCCCCCCGCCCAGAAACCCGTACACCGCCCCGCCCCAGTACGACCCGGTCGAGTCCGGCCAGGTCTCCGCGGCGGCGGCGAGGTCCGCGTGGCCGTCGCCGTCGAGGTCGCCGGTGGCGACCGCGCCGCCGAGCCCGTCGCGGTCGTAGAGGTGGTGCACCTCCACGTCGGCGGCCGCGTCGGCGAGGTCGTGCCACACGTACACGCCCGGCCCGTAGGGCGAGGCGGCCGCGCCGCTCGCGCCCGCGACGAGGTCCGGCGTGCCGTCGTCGTCGAGGTCGTCGCGGGCCGTGAGGCTCGACCCGAGCCCGTCGGCCCGCCCCGATCCGAGGACCCGCTCGTCCCAGGCGCCCGCGGACATCGAGAGCGTCCCCGAGAGCGCGCCACGCAGCACGTAGACCGCGCCGACGTCGGTGGTGCCGCCGTCGTCCGCGCCGGGCGCGCCGACGAGCAGGTCGGGGTAGCCGTCGCCGTCGAGGTCCCCGTCGGCGGCCACGGCCGTCCCGAGGCCGGAGCCCGAGGTCCCGGTCAGCGTCGCGTCGGCGGTGCCGGCGAGGTCGCCGCCCGCGACCGCGTAGTGCACGTAGACCGAGCCGTCGCCGCCCGTCGCGTCGGACACGCCGTTCACGAGGTCGTCCACGCCGTCGCCGTCGAGGTCCGCGACCGCGGGCGCCGCCCCGATGCCGGTTCCCGTGTAGACCGCCCAGGCGGACGCGGTCGTCGTGTCGGCGACCGGCCCGGCGACGATCCACACCTGGTCGCCGTCGGAGGAGCCGGCCACGACGTCGATGACGCCGTCGCCGTCGAGGTCGCCGGCCGCGAGGCCGTAGCCCACGCGGTCGTCGGCCGTCGCGCCGGTGATCGACGCGGTCGGCGACGCCGCGCTCTCCGACCCGGTGAGCGGCCCCGCGAAGAGCAGCACCTCGCCGCCGGCCAGCACGTCGCCGCTCGCCCCGGGCGCGCCCACGAGCAGGTCCGCCGTGCCGTCCCCGGTCACGTCGGCCACCAGCGCGCCGTAGCCGAAGTCCTCGCCGACCGCGCGGCCGGAGAGCGTGAGCCAGGCGTCGGCCTCGGAGAGCGCGCCGGCCGGGGACCGGAACACGGCGAGCGCGCCCGCCCCGCCGCCCATCGCCCGCGCGCCGGCGACGAGCTCGTCCGTGCCGTCGTCGTCGAGGTCGCCGACGCGCATCGTCTCGCCGAAGTACGTCCGCGACCCGCCCGCGTACACGATCGAGGCGTCCGCGTCGGTGGTGGCCAGCTCCCCGCCGAGCACGCAGTCGCCGGGGCCGCCGTCGCAGTCGTCGTCCACGCCGTTCTCGCAGACCTCGACGGCGTCGGGGCTCACCGTGCCGTCGGTGTCGTCACAGTCGCCCGCCTCGGAGACCGCGCCCACCGGCGCCTCGCACGTCACCACGGCGCTCCCCGCGTCACCGACCCCGTCCCCGTCGGCGTCGGTGTACCAGGTGGGCGCGTCCACCGCGTCCTCGTCGGCCGTGCCGTCGCAGTCGTCGTCGGCGTCGTCGCACACCTCGATCCCCGCGGGGTTCGCGGTGGCGTCGGCGTCGTCGCAGTCGCCGTCCACCGAGGACGTGCCGGGCGGCTGCTCGCAGCTCACCGTGCCGCCGTCGCCGTACCCGTCGCGGTCGTTGTCCGAGTACCAGGTCGGCGCGTCGGTGGCCTCCTCGTCGACCGTGCCGTCGCAGTCGTCGTCGGCGCCGTCGCACACCTCGACGCCCTCGGGGCTCGCGGTGGCGTCGGCGTCGTCGCAGTCCGCGGCGTCCTGCACCCAGCCCGCGGGCCCCTCGCAGGACTCCACGCTCTCCGCCGGGTCGCCGTACCCGTCCTCGTCGGCGTCCCGGTACCAGACGCCGGTCGCCACGGGGTCGTCGTCCACCGTGCCGTCGCAGTCGTCGTCGTCGCCGTCGCAGATCTCGGGCGCGCCGGGGTAGGCGTCGTCGTCATCGTCGTCGCAGTCCCCGTCGACCGTCGAGGAGTCGGGCGGCTGCTCGCAGGCCACGATCGCGCCGTCGCCGTAGCCGTCGTGGTCCGCGTCGGCGTACCAGGTGCCGGCGTCGGTCGGGTCGTCGTCGACCGCGCCGTCGCAGTCGTCGTCGGCGCCGTCGCACACCTCGGTGCCGCCGGGGAACGCGGTGCCGTCGGCGTCGTCGCAGTCCCCGTCGACCGTCGCGCCGCTCGCGCCGCACGCCATCGTCGCCTCGCCCACGCCGAAGCCGTCGCCGTCGAGGTCCTCGAACACGGGCACCGCGTCTGCCGGGTCCTCGTCGATCGCGTCGTCGCAGTCGTTGTCGAGCGCGTCGCAGAGCTCCTCGGCGCCGGGGTACACCGCCGCGTTGCCGTCGTTGCAGTCCGTCGCGCCGTCGACACCGTCGCCGTCGGCGTCGAACGCCTTGTCGTCCGGCGATCCGGTGCAGGCGGCGAGCAGGGCGAGCAGGACGAGGCGCATCCGAATCCTCCGAGCCGGGGCAGGATCGACCCCCCGGGCCCGGCCCGTCAACCGCATCTTGCTTACCGTGGCCTGCGCCCTCTGCGCCCGCGCGGGCTCAGGGGGGAACGACGGTCGCGAGCGAGAGCGTGAAGTGCGGGAGCCCGTTCTCGTTGGTGTCGAGGGCGAGCCGATCGACCACGAACCACTGGTAGCCCTGGTTGCGGGCGGGGTTCTCCGCGCCGGCGGGGAGCACGTCGGCGAGCGAGAGGGCCGCACACGAGGGCTCGCGGCAGCTCAGCCGCAGCGCGGCGGGAGGCCTCGCTTCTCGGTCGGCCGCCGGCCCGACCCGCACGAGCGCGAGCTCCACGGCCTCGGTCGCCGGGTCGACCATGTCGAGCTGGTCGCGCACCGGGAACACCCGGGGCCCCGCGAGGAAGCCGCAGACCCGTTGCTCCTTGCCCTCGGCGACCTCGCAGGCCTCGGACAACACCACCGCGTCCGCGGGGTGCGCCGCGAAGTGCGCGCGCAGCGTGCGGGCGCCGAGCTCCCCGGCGAGCTCCTGGCGGACCCGGCCCGCGATCTGGTCGCGCGCCACCTTCGTGTCGGGCCCGAGCGCGGCGAGCCCGACGCAGCCGGAGTAGTTCCGGAGGTAGTGTACGCCCGCGTAGCGGGGGAAGTCGGCCACGCAGGCCTCCAGGAAGCCCGCCGCCGTGGGGGCGAGCGCGGCCGCTTCGCCCGCGAGCGCCCGGGCGCCGCCGAGCAGCGGGAGGAGCGCCAGGCAGGTGAGTTTCGTCCGCATCACTTCTCCTCGTCCTTCGCGGGGGGCAGGCCCTTGCGCTTGCGTTCCAGGTCGTGGATGCGCTGGTCCAGCGTCCGGCAAACCGGCCCGAAGGTCCCGTCCTCGCGGACGAGCCGCACGTGGCGGCGCTCGGCCTCGCGGTCGATCTCCACCCAGCTCCCGCCCGATCCGGCGAAGCGGATCTTGGGGAAGGGGCGCTCGCCGGCGTGCTCGAGGACCGGCTCCTTCCCGGAGATCGGCGCGACCACGCCGTACTTCTTCACCGTCGGGACGCCGCCGCTGCCGAGCATCTCGACGGTGCCGCGCGCGCCGCCGACGAGGCCGGTCGAGGGGGCGTCGAACGCGGGGTCCGCCCAGGCCTGCACGAACCACCGCGCGGAGGAGCAGAGCGGGTTGTCGGTCCCCGTCGCGCAGTAGTCCGCCATGGCACCCCGCTGGCGCGCGGCCTTGCAGGCGGCGTCGGTCCGGGGGTCCTTCTGCGCGGCGTAGGTGAGGCAGTCGAGGTCCGCGAGCACGTGCGGTTGCGCCGCGACCGTCGCGAGCCCGCGGCCGAGGTAGGGCGACGGGTTCTCGACCCCGCCGTTGAGGTCGTGGCAGGGGACCAGGAGGGCGCTCAGGTCGACGTTCATCCCCATGCCCTCGAGCGTCTCCTTCTTCGCCACGTCCACGCACAGGCGCGGCGCGGTCTGCGTGGCGCCCCCGTTCATGTCGGCCCCGAAGGCCAGCGCCATCGGGAGCTCGCGCATGTACCCATAGGCCTGCGCCAGCGCCCGCGCGTCGCCCGGCGCGAGCACCTTCCGCCCGAGGACGCGGACACACTCGCCGTTGTCGTACATGAGGCAGTTCTCGACGGGCGCGCGCCCCTGTCCGGGCGTGAACGGGCGGCTCGACGACAGGGGCGTCCGCATCCCGACCACGA
Source organism: uncultured Enterobacteriaceae bacterium (assembly GCA_964457335.1). Lineage (GTDB taxonomy): Bacteria > Myxococcota_A > UBA796 > UBA796 > SXON01 > CAJBVW01. Next base: position 47,927 of record CAYWGD010000008.1, read on the forward strand.
TGCGCCCGTAGCGCGCCATCCGCCGGAGCTCGGTGTCGCTGGCGGCGAACTCCAGGTCGTCGAGCGGCACCAGCGACACGCTCCGCGCGGTCACGTGGCTGTCGATGAGCATCGGGCGGTCGTCGATGCCCGCGGATCGCACCGAGCCCTCGATCCAGCTGAGCGCCTCCTCGAGCGAGCGCTCGCCGTAGTGGCCGACGTCGACGATGGCGCCGGCGTCCCAGGCGGCGCGCAGGAACGCCCGGCCCATCGGCGTCAGGCCCTGGAAGTTCCGGACGTACTCGAGCCCGAGCGCGCGGTCCCGGGCGAACTCGCCGGGCATCGGCCACCCGCTGACCTGCGTGGCGTGCGTGTTGAAGTAGAGGAGCTGCGCCGCGATGCCGAGCACGCCGACGCTCTCGGGCACGCCGGACCCGGTCACGATCGAGTAGCCGGGCTGGAAGAGCGGGATGTGCTGGAACGCGGCGCCGCCCATGACCGAGTTCCACTCGTGCACCGGCATCACCGCCCGCACGCCGAGCCGCGTCGCCGCGCGCAGCGCGGTCGTGGCGTACCCGCATTCCTGCGCCGACCACGGCGTGGACGGGTAGAGCTCGTTGTCCGCGAAGCGGTGTATCGCCGGGTCGCGCCCCTGCGCGTTGCAGGCGGGGCTCTCCTGGTGGCGGATCACGAGCCGGCTCGCGGGGTCGAGGACGCCGCCCCGCTCGGGAAAGTCGAAGTAGTTGGAGGCCTCCACCCCCAGCACCACCGTGAGCTTGCCGGCGGCGAGCGAGCGCGCGCCGTCCAGCGCGTCCACGGCCACGCGGAGCCAGCCCCCGTCGCGCTCGGACTCCTCGGCCTCGAGGCGCCACGTCGCGAGGAGCTGCGCCTCGATGTTGGGCTTGTCGGCGCAGGAGTGGCGGACGCCGCGGGTGTAGTCCGAGCTCATCGCGCACAACAACGCGTTGTTGACCGCGTACATGACCATGAGCCGCATGCCCTGCGACCAGGCGTAGTGCAGGTCGGAGGTGAGGAACTGCTCGTGCGCCCACCCGTCGAACGACGGCACGTCGAGCGTGGGGCAGTGCGGGAGCAGGTCGGAGACGATGTCGTCCTCGAGCAGCTCCGGCGCGTTCATCAGGAGCTTCATCAGGTCGGGCCGGAGCCCGTGCCACTGGCCGTCGCAGGGCGCGTCGCCGGGGTTCACGATCCGCCGCCCGAAGCCGTAGTCCGACATCGCGTGGGAGTGGAGGTCGGCGAAGCCCGCGCTCGCGGGGCTGTTGGCGGACTCCAGCTGCGCGCGCTCGGCGCGGGTCAAGAAGGGCGCGTCGTCGCGCTGGGCCTGGCGGTGCGCGACCATCTCGGCCACGAGCTGCAGCTCGGTGTCCGAGGACGGGGCCCACCGGAGGTCCGGCTCGCCCAGGGCCTCGAGGGCCAGGAGCAGCGGCGTCTTCACAGGTGCACGAGCGGGAGCATGATCCCGAACGTCGTCCCGTAGGTGGCGGCCGTGAGGAGGTCCTGGACGTTGGCCTGCTGGTCGAGCGCGTAGGCGCCGCCGACGGCGAGCCCGCCGGACACCAGCGCCCCGATCAGGACGGGCACGGCGGCGGTGCCGCCCCGCTTTCGGGAGCGCATCATGCCGGTGACCCAGGCGTTCGCGCCGGCGGTCCACAACACGGTGTAGGCCGCGGCCTCGCTGACCTTCCGCTCCCCGGCGATGTTGATCGGGACGGCGTAGGTCAGCGCGTAGGCGCCATAGGCGAAGCCCATCGACTCGGCGATCACCACCAGGCGGCCCGCGCTCCGCACCGAGGCGGCGCGTTTCGCCGCCTCGCCCGTCCCGGGCGCGCTGAACTCCACCGGGAAGGCGAACACCGCCATGGTGAGCGGCAGCGCCACCAGCGCCGGCGAGGTGCTCGGCTCGTAGAGCGCGCCGTTGCCGAAGGCGAGCGGTGCCAGGTGGGCGGCGGCCCCCGCGAAGGCCACCGTCGCCGGGACCCACTGCTCGGAGAGGCCCAGCTCGTAGCGCGCGGTCCGGAGGCCGCCGCGCACCAGCGAGAGCCCGCCCGGCGGCGTGGACGCGAGGCACGAGAGCTCCTGCGCGGCGGGCGGCACCGGCGTGCAAGGCGGCGCGGGCAGGGGCGCGACCGGGGCCGGGGCGGGCGCTCCGGCGGCCGGCGCGGGCGCGGGCCCTCCGCCGGGCAGGGCCGGGGCCGGGGCGTCGGTGGCCGGAGGTGGTGCGGGCTCGCCGGCGGCCGCGGGCTCCGTGTACGCGAGCGCGGCGACGCAGGCGAGGAGGAGGAGCAGACAACGCATCACGTCTCCGGAGGGGGATCGGTCACCCCGGGGAGAGCGTACCAGCCGGCGGACGTCGTCTCGCACCATGCGTGTTCACGGCGGGTGAACAGCCGCCGGGGCGCCCGGCGGGCACCCGAGCCGCCGACCTTCCTCCGGGCACCCCCGCCGCCGCGGCGCCGGCCGTCCTCGGCCGGGCGGCTGCCCCGATCAGTAGCCCGAGAAGACGTAGGCCTTGCCCGCGGCGTCCGCCCCGGCGTCGTTCCCCACCGCCGCGACCACGAGGTCGGAGACGCCGTCCCCGTCGAGGTCCGCGCCGGCGCCGAGCGCCGTTCCGAAGGCGTCGTCCGCGGCCTCGCCGGTCCAGCTCGCGTCCTGGTCGGCGGGGAGCGTGTAGGTGCCCGGGGCGGGCGCCGCGAGCAGGTACACCGCGCCCTCTCCGGCTCCGCCCGCGGTGGGCGCGCCGCCGAGGAGGTCGGCCATGCCGTCCCCCGTCACGTCGGCCACGGCGACCGCGGTGCCGAGCGCGCCGTCACCGGTCACGACCCACGCCGCGTCCGCGGAGGTGAGCGCGCCGGTCACGGTGCCGTTCGCGAAGATCCAGGTGGCCCCGCCGGCGCCATCGCCGCCGGGGGCGCCCAGGGCGAGGTCGTCGGCGCCGTCGTCGTCGAGGTCCCCGACGGCGACGGAGCGGCTCGTGGCGCCCAGGCGATCGCCCGCCGCGCCCGTGATCACGGCGTCGCAGGCGCTCGACACGACCACGCCGGAGCTGCCGACGCCGTCGCGCGTGCTCGCCCCCGCGAAGACCCAGCAGCTGCCCGAGAGGCCCCCGGCGTCGTCGTCGTCGGGCGAGCAGGCCACGAGGTCGTCGTAGCCGTCGGCGTCGAGGTCGCCGAAGGCGAGGCCCTCGCCCAGGTGATCGCCCGTCGAGACGCCGGTGATCGAGAAGCTCGAGGCGTCGGCGGGGAAGTCGGAATTGCCCAGGCCGTTGGCGCGGAAGCTCACGTACACGTCGCCGCGGCCGCTCCCCTCGCCGGGCGCGCCGCTCGCGAGCTCCACGATGCCGTCGCCGTCGAAGTCGCCGCCCGCGACCGCGGAGCCGAGGTTCCCGTTGCTCGCGTTGCCCCAGAGCGCGCTCGAGGCCTCGAGCGGGCCGTACACGTCGCCGGTCAGCCCGGCCGCGCCGATCACGTAGACGGTGCCGTCGTCGGTGCCGTAGGCGTCGTTCTGCGAGGCGCCGATGGCGAGCTCGACGAAGCCGTCGCCGTCGTAGTCGCCGAGCACCGCGAGGGCGGAGCCGAAGTCGTCGTCCGACGAGTTGCCGGAGAGCGTGAGCCAGCCGGCGTCGTGCGCCACGTCGACGCCCGCGGTGGCCGCGTCGTGGAAGCTCACGGCCCCGCGGTCGGTGCTGCCGCCCACGTCCGCCTGGGGCGTACACACGACGAGGTCGTCGTCGCCGTCCCCGTCGAGGTCGGGGAGCGCGAACACGCCGCCGCTCCCGACCTGCTCTCCGGTGGCGGCGCCGCGCAGCGTCCACGGGCTCGTCGCCGCGGCCATCTCGTCGACCAGCCCGTCGCAGTCCTCGTCGACGCCGGTGTAGCCGAGCTCGGGAGCGTCCTTGTACACGTCGGCGTCGAGGTCGTCGCAGTCGTCGCCGTGGCCGCTCACTTCGTGGCCGTCGAGGTCCTGGTCGTAGTCGCTCCCGTCGCTGCAGTCCTGGTCGACGCCGTCGTACCAGGTCTCGGTCGCGCCGGGGTTCACGCTCGCGTCGCCCTCGTCGCAGTCCTCGGCGGTGGGCCAGCCGTCGTCGTCGAGGTCGTCGTCCACCTCGGCCTCGGCCGAGAGCGGCACGACCACGGCGGGCTCGTCGGGGTCGTCGGAGGTGAGCGTGAGCGTGCCGGCGTAGGCCCCGGCGGCGTCCGCGCGGAAGCTCAGCACCAGCGCGGTCTGCGCGCCGGGCGCGAGCGTGATCGTGATCCGGGTGTCCTCGGTCGACCACCCGGCGCCGGTCACCCGGATCGCGGCGGAGAGGTCGCCGTCCCCGGCATTCTCGACCACGACCTCGCCGGTGGCCGTGTCACCGACGAGAACGAGGCCGAGGTCGAGCGCCTCCGGGTCGACGACGATGTCCGGCACCCCTGGGACGGCGGTGTCGGACTCGAGCGCGAGGCGCTCCTTCAATGCGTCGTCGTCGATCCAGGTGCAGCCGAAGAGCCACCACATCCGCGCATGCTACTCGCAGAAGCTCTCGACGAGCGTGTCCTCGTTGTCGGTCTCCTCGCACTCGCCGACCACGTCGCCCCCGCCCGCGCCGTCGTCGTCCACGCGCACCACGAGCCCGTCGCTGCCGAACTCGGCCAGGGCGAGCTCCACCTCGAAGCCCGCGAGCGCCTGGCCCGCGGGGATGACGGGGAGCGTGCCCGTCTTCACGAGCGTGAGCGCGCCGGCGTCGTTCTTGTAGAGCGCCCACGGCGTGCCCTCGGCCACGTCCTCGGCGCCCTCGTTGGCGACCTGGATCGCGACCTTGATCGGGCCGTCGATGCAGTCGGAGAGGCAGATGTCCACGATGTCGACGACGAGGTCGGCGCCGGGCGGCTGGTCGACCGACGGGCGCGCCCGGTACACGTTGTGCACCTGCCAGGGCGGGTCGGGCACGACCGGCACGCTGCCGTCGGGGTTGATGTTGGTCACGGCGAAGTCGTGCACGTTCCAGGTCGTGCCACTCTTCTTCCAACCGTCGCCGTTGTGACCCAACACGGTCACGCCGTTCCAGCCGGTCATCCAGTAGTCGTTGCTGACGTACACGATCTCGGCGGAGCCGTCGTTGTCCACGTCCGCGACGGTGGGGAACTCCCAGGCCGTGCCGGAGGCGTGGTTGGGGTTGGAGTAGTTCACCGCGCCCGTCAGGCCGTCGAAGATGAACACCGAGGTCTGGTCGGCGAACAGGACCTCGTAGCGTCCGTCGCCGTCGAAGTCGTAGCCGGCGCAGGCGGCGAGGCCGGAGCTGTCGTCGATGGCGGCGGTCCAGAGCCGGGTCCCGTCGATCTCGTAGAGGTTGAAGGCGTTCGACGACGCCCACCCGATCTCCGGCGAGCCGTCGCCGTCGAAGTCCGCGACGCAGGGGGGGCCCGGCTGGGAGGTGCCGGCGTTCACCTGGAGGATGAGCGAGCCGTCGTGCTCGAAGAGCGCGAGCTGGCCGCTCGCGACCATCGCGACCTCGGCCTCGGGGTCGGAGTCGGCGTTCAGGATCGCGGACCAGTGGCCGTACGAGCCGTTCATGCGCGTGGTCCACTCGATGCTGCCCGTCGGCCCGACCACCGTGTTGCCGACGATGACCTCCTGCTCGCCGTCGAGGTCGATGTCGCCCACCGCGGGGATGCGGTAGGGCTGCCCGCCCGCGGTGGTGACGTTGGCCACGAGCGAGCCGTCCTCGCCGTTGAGGATGAGCTGGTCCGCGATGACCTCGGGCATGCCGTCGGCGTCGAGGTCCGCCACGAGGGCCTGGGGGTAGCCCACCGCGGTCGTCGCGCTGGAGGTCCAGATCGTGGTGCCGTCGCCCGCGAGGAGCCGGACCTGGTTCGACGCGGTGAAGGCCACGATGTCGGCCTCGCCGTCGGCGTTCACGTCCGCGATGGCGGGCCCGCCGACCGAGTTGTACTGCTGCGGCGTGGTCCACACCTCGGCGCCCGTCGCGCCGTCGAGCACCACGAGCGCCGACTGGGTGAAGCTGCTCGACGGCGAGAGCACCGCGACCACCTCGGGGATGTCGTTCTCATCGACCATCCCGTCGCCGTTGTCGTCGTTGAGGTTCCCGCTCACCGGGGCCGCGATGCCGTTGTGCACCGTCCGGTTGGACGACAGCCCGGCGTAGTGCCACTCCTCGCGCACGTTCCACGGGTCGGCCACCACGTCGCCGCCGGTGCCGACGCACTCCTCCTGGATCGTGACCGCGAACCCGGCCGGCAGCGTGACCTCGCACTCCGTCGGCTCGTCCGTGTCGTCCGTGTCGGTCTGCGTGTCCGTGTCATCGGCACAATCCGGCATCGAAGGCGGGCAGTCCGGCCCCGTGTCGCCGTCGAGCCCGTCGGGGTCGGTCGGCTTCTCGTTGATGTCGTAGTCGCTGCAGGCAGCGAGCGCGAGGAGGGAGAGGAGGAGGGGGGTGCGACGCATCGGGCGAAGCATACTCGGGATCGTGAAAGGGCGCTGACAGATCCTCGACGACCTCTTCACCGGCCGCTGACAGCCGCGCGTGGCGGGGCTGGTATCCCTGGAAGTGCGGGCCTTTTTCAGGAGGCGAGCTCGGGTGCCTCCGGGCGGGGTGCGCGTGTACCCGAACCAGGGAGATGCCATGGGTGTGTCCGTCGAGGGAGGGAAGGGGCACGGCAAGGGGCTGATGGTCGACCTCAACCTCGTGCCGTTCATCGACTACATGTCGTGCCTCATCGCGTTCCTGATGATCGTGGCGGTGTGGACGCAGGTGGCGTCGCTGGATCTCGAGCAGTCCATCGGCGGGCCGCCCCCCGACTTCGGGCCCGAGGTGCCGCCGCCGCCTCCCGTCACCGTGCACGTCCGGGCGGACGGGGTGTGGGTCGGCCGTTGGATGGAGAAGGGGGTCCGGCTGCCCAAGCAGGGGGAGGACTACGACGTCGGCGCGCTCGCGGAGTGGATGCGCGCCGACCACGCCGCGTTCCCGCGCGAGGACATGGTCGTCATCAACACCGACGACGGCGTGCCGTACGCGGCGATGATCCAGGTGTTGGATCTCTCCCGCGAGCTCGGGTACCCGCGGACGTTGCTCGCCGGGGGGCCCGCTTCGGTGGAGCCGGGGTAGGGCTTTCGGGTTGGTCTCCTTGGGGCGGGGGGAGCTCCCCCCCCCACCCCCCCCCGCGGGGGGGGGGCCCCCCCCCCCCCCCCCCCCCCGCCCCCCGCCCCCCCCCCGGGGGGGGGCCCCCGGGGGGGCGGCCCCGCCCCCCACCACCCCG
>CAYWGD010000008.1:55192-105732 GCA_964457335.1 uncultured Enterobacteriaceae bacterium
GGGGCGGGGTTGGGGTTTGGGGTGGGGCCCCCGGGGGGGGGGGGCCGCCCCCCCCGCAACGCCCCCCGGCGGGGGCGGCCCAGCCGCCCCCGCGCCCCCGGCGCTACGCGCTGCCCCTGGTGAGGCGTCCTCCGGCGGGCTCGACCGTCCCACAACCGCCCGGGTGAGCCGTCACCCGGCGAGTTGCGGGACGACACGCCCCCGCCCGCCGGCACGTCGCGGCAGGCGGGCCGGAGGGCGGGCCGCCGCCGCACCCTCTCCGCGACGACACACCCCGGGCGGCCCGGTCCGGGCTCCGCCCGGACCGAGCGCGGAGCGCGAGCCCGGAGGACAGCCGGCCCCCGCCGTCTTCGGCGGGGGCGCCGCCCAGACCGACTACCCCAACGCCGGGTAGTCCGTGTACCCCTTCTCCCCGCCCCCGTAGAAGGTCGAGAAGTCGGGCGCGTTGAGCGGGGCGCCCTCGGCGAAGCGGCGGGGCAGGTCGGGGTTGGCGAGGAACGGCACGCCGAAGGAGACGAGGTCCGCGCGGCCGTCGGCGATGGCGGCGTTGCCGGCGTCGCGATCGTAGCCGCCGTTCACGATGAGCGCGCCGCGGAAGCGCGGGCGCAGGAGCGCGTCGAAGCGCTCGGGGCCGGCGACCGGGTCGACGACGTGCAGGTAGCCGACGCGCCCGGAGAGCGTGTCCGCCACGCCGGTGAAGAGCGCCTTCGGATCGCTGTCGGCCATGTCGTTGAACGCGCCGCCCGGCGACACGCGCACGCCCACGCGCGCCGCGGGGAACACGGCGCTGACGGCGTCGACCACCTCGGACAGGAAGCGGATCCGGTTGGGGATCGAGCCGCCGTAGGCGTCGGTGCGACGATTGGTTCCATCGCGCAAGAACTGGTCGATGAGGTAGCCGTTGGCGCCGTGGAGCTCGACGCCGTCGAAGCCCGCGGCCCGGGCGACGCGGGCGCCGTGCGCGAACTGCGCGACCACGCCCGCGATCTCGTCGGTCTCGAGCGCGCGGGGCGTGGAGAAGGGCTGCTGGCCCTCGGCGGTCCAGGTCTGGCCGCTCACCGCGATGGCGGAGGGCGCGACCGGGGCGCCGCCGCCGGGCTGGAAGGAGGTGTGGGAGACGCGCCCCACGTGCCAGAGCTGCGCGAAGATGCGGCCGCCCGCGGCGTGCACCGCGTCGGTCACCACGCGCCAGCCGGCCTGCTGCTCGGGGCTGTAGATGCCGGGCGTGGCGATGTAGCCCTGGCCCTGGGGGGACACCTGCGTGCCCTCCGTGACGAGCAGGCCCGCGCCGGCGCGCTGCACGTAGTAGGTCGACGCGAACGGGCCGGGCACGTTGCCCTCGGCGGCGCGGGAGCGTGTCATGGGCGCGAGCACCATGCGGTTGGGGAGCGTGAGGCCGGCGAGGTCGTAGGAGGTCAGCAGGGGCTGGACGGACATGGGTGACTCCAGAAGAAGCTTCCGAAACGGAAGCAACTCACCGGAGGTAAGCTCGCCGCTTCCACCCGTCAACCAGCTTCCGAAAAAGAAGCTGCTGGCAGATCCGAGCCCCGGCGCGTACGTTCCTCCCCGAGGAGGATCGATGTCGGAGAGGAACGAGAGCCGTTGCGCCGCGTTCTCCGCCGCGATGGAGATCCTCGGCCGCCCGTGGAACGGGCTCCTCCTCCGCGCCCTCGGCGCGGGGCCGCTGCGCTTCTCGACGTTGGCGGAGCGCGTCTCCATCGGCGACCGCATGCTCTCGTGCCGGCTCAAGGAGCTCGAGGCGAGCGGGCTCGTGGAGCGGTCGGTCGACCCCGGGCCGCCCGTGCGCGTGTCCTACGCGCTCACGCCCCTCGGGCACCGCCTCGACGACGTGACCCGCGCGATCGAGGACTGGGGCGAGGCCGTCCTGGCGCACCGCGAGGACGCGGCTCCGGGTGGCACCTGCGCGCTGGACGAGCCGGCCGAAGGGCCGCGGGGTAGCTGATCGGGGGTGCCACCCGGCGGTGTCGCCCGCGAGGTCCCGTGATCTTCCGCCAGCTCTTCGAGCCGCTGTCGAGCACCTACACCTACCTCCTCGCGGACCCGGACACGCGTGACGCCGCCCTGATCGACCCGGTGGTCGAGGAGCTCGACACCTACCTCGCGCTGCTCGCGGAGCTCGGGCTCACCCTCCGCTACACGCTCGAGACGCACGTCCACGCCGACCACGTGACGGCCGCGGCCGCCCTGCGCGACCGGCTCGGGAGCGCGGTGGTGCTCAAGCGCGACGCGGGCGCCACCGCGGCCGACCTGCTGGTCGACGACGGCGACGTGATCCGCGTCGGCCGCCTGGCCCTGGAGGTGCGCGCCACCCCCGGCCACACGGACGGCTGCGTGTCCTACTACGCGGGCGACCGCGTGTTCACCGGCGACGCGCTGCTCATCGGCGGCTGCGGGCGCACCGACTTCCAGCAGGGCTGCGCGGAGCGCCTCTACGAGAGCGTCACCACGCGGCTCTTCACGCTCCCGCCCGACACGCTGGTGTACCCGGCGCACGACTACCGGGGACGCACCGTGTCCACGATCGCGGAGGAGCGCGCGACGAACCCGCGCCTCGGCGGCGGCCGCAGCCGGGAGGAGTTCGTGGAGATCATGCGCAACCTCGCGCTCCCGCGCCCCAAGCAGATCGACCGCGCGCTGCCCGCCAACCTCCGCTGCGGGCGCGAGCCGGACAGGCTGTAGCGGGGCGGTAAGTGCGCCCGAGCACAACTGCGCTCAAGATGCGCGGGCGCCGCCGAACCGTCCTAACAATGTCAGAAATTCGTCAACCGCGTCGGCACGCGAATTGGTATCCTCGGGCTCGTCCGGTGCCTTCAGCACCGGACGTTCCGGAGGAGTCCCCATGCGTTGGATGTTCCTGGTGCTCGCCTCGTCCGCCCCCGCCGTCGCCGCCCCTCCCGAGGAGTGCGACGCGGGCGACTCCTCCGTGCTCGCGCGGATGCCCGCGCCGGAGGCGACCGCCCAGCCGACGGGGCCGACGTACCCCGAGGGCATCGCGGTCATCGGCGACCGCGTGATCGTGTCCGGGCCGGCCAACTTCGGCACCGCCGGCAACGGCAGCCCGAGCCAGCTCACCGTGTTCGACCGCGACAGCGGCGAGCTGCGGGCGGAGGTCCCGCTCGTCGGCGAGGACCTCGCCCAGGAGCATGCCCTCTCCGAGCTCGCCGCCTGGGGCCCCTACGCCTACTCGCCCAGCACGCAGCTCGGAGTCGTGCGCTGGCGCTTCTCCGGCACCGACACGCCCGCGCAGGAGGTCGTCTCCACGCCGTTCTGCTCGGTCACGATCCCGTTCCCTTGCCTCACGGTGACGGACGCCTGTCCCGCCGACATCCGGCCGTACCTGCCGCCGCTCCCGAACGGCATCGCCGTGGACGACGGCGGCACCGTCTACGTGGCCGACTCGCTCCAGGGCATCATCTGGCGCGTCGATCCCGCCGGCGTTTCGGCGCCCGCCGAGCCGGAGGTCTTCGTGTGCAGCCGCGCGCTCCAGGGCGCGGGGGAGTCCGGGCTCGAGCTCTTCGGCGCCAACGGGCTCGCGCTCGTGGGGGACGACCTCTACGTGGGCGTCGCCTTCGGGCCCGTCGCCGGGGGCGCGCCGACGAGCGCCATCTACCGGGTGGCGCTCGACGATCCCGATACGCTCGACCTCGTCTACAGCTTCTCCGCGGTCGAGGTGGCGCCGGGCGTGTGGGTGCCCCCCATCGCCGACGGCCTCGCGTACGACGCGCTCTCCGGGAACCTCTTCGTCGTGCTCGCCGGCCACGACGCCGTGGCGGAGCTCGACCTGGACGCGGGGGTCGAGGTCGCCCGTTACACCCGGACGGACGCCGACATGCCGTTCTACGCCCCCGCCGGCATCGCGCTCGACGACGGCGCCGCGCTCGTGACCAACCACGCGATCACCTGCTGCCTGGACGGCGACGCGAACCCGGCCTGCACCTGCTTCGGCGCCGACGAGCTCTTCGGCGTGGTCGAGGTCTGCCTGGAGTGAAGCTTCCGTGGATCCGGGCGCGCCGATTGTCGGTGCGCCGCGGGCCGGGGTAGGGTTCGGGCGCATGCCCGGAACCCGCACGTGATGGACCTTGCCCGCCTGCGCGCGTGGATCGTCATCGTCGTGACGTGTTTCGCCGTTCTCTCGCCGCTCGTCCCCGAGTGGCGCGGCCGCAAGAACGACAGCTTCCCGCTCTCCTGGTACCCGATGTTCGCCAAGCGGCGCCCGGACGTGGAGCGCCCGACCTACGTGTTCGGGCGCGCGGCCGACGGGCGGCGCGAGAAGATCGACGTGCAGTGGTGGACGACCGGCGGCTTCAACCAGGGCCGCAACATGCTCACCAAGACGGTGCGCGCGGGGACGGAGCCCACCACCGAGCTCTGCAACAAGCTCGCGACCAAGGTTGCGAAGAAGAAGTCGAAGCGCTGGAAGGACATCGAGGAGGTCGTCATCGCCACCGCCAGGTACGACCGCGCGCGGTTCTTCGGCGAAGGCAAGCGCGAGCCCATGGGCGAGAAGGAGCTCCACGTGTGCCGGGTGAGCCGGTGATCCGGCGCTTCTTCATGCCCGAGTGGCCCGCCGCGCGCCTCGGGGTGCTGCGCTTCGCGGTCGGCGCCTACGTGCTCCAGGACCTGGTCCGGGTGCGCAACGGTGTGCTGCGGCTGTCCGAGACCGACCCCGACCTCTGGGATCCCGTCGGCGTCACGACGTGGCTCGACGGCCCGCTGTCACCCGCCGCGTGGCACTTCACGCACGACGCCACCATCGTCGCCTGCATCCTGTTCATGCTGGGCGCGTTCTGGCGCGTGTCCGGCCCGCTCTTCGGAGCGTTGCTCCTGTTCGTCTGGACCTACCGGGTGTCGTGGCAGATGATCTACCACGTGCACCACCTCGCCATGCTGCACGTGCTCGTGCTGGCGGTGGCGCCCGCGGCGGCGGCGGTGTCGATCGACGCGGCGTTCGGCAAGCGTTGGAAGGGGCTCACGAGCCAGCCCGGCGGTACCGGGAGCTCCTGGCACTACGGCTGGCCGGTGCAGCTCGTCTGCATCGTCACGACGCTCTGCTACATGCTCGCCGGCGTGGCCAAGCTCCGCGCGAACGGGCTCGAGTGGGCGGACGGGCAGAACCTGCTCGACCAGATCGCGTACGACGGCATCTACAAGTGGGTGAACGGGCCGGACAAGGACCGCCCGCCCCTGGAGATCATCGGGCTCGCCTACCGCCACCCGTGGATCATGTTCCCGATGGCCGGCGGGGCGCTGCTGCTCGAGACGGCCGCGCCGGTGGTGCTCCTGAACCGCCGCCTCGCGCAGGCCTGGTCGGTCGCGACGATGGGCATGCACTGGGGCATCCACGTCTTCATGAACCTTGTGTTCCCGTACCCGATCTCGGGCATGGCCTTCCTCTCCTTCTTCCCGCTGGAGAAGCTCGTGCCCGCGCGCTGGCGGGGGGACGCCGACGCGCCCACCGACGCGCCCACCGCCGAGACCGCCGCCCCCGCCGCGCCCCAGGAGGCCGGATGATGCTCCTGCTCGCCGCGTGCGCCGCGCCCGAGGACGCGCCCGCCCCCGCGGAGACCATCGAGTGGTGCGAGTCCGACCTCGCCTACCGCTACGACCCCGAGACCTCGTTCGACACCTTCCCCGACGACCACTGGACCGTCCCCGACGCCTCGACGGCCACCGGCCTCCGCGTGTCGATGCCAAGGGACCACGCCGCCTTCGCGGAGTTCCCCGACACCTACGCCAACCTGCTCGACCAGCTCGGCACCCTCGACGGGTTCGGCCTCACCCCCGCGCTCGTGCTCCAGCTCTCCGCGCCGGTCCCCACCCTCGAGGTCACGCTCCTCGCCGAGACCGACGGCGCCTGGGTCGCGCACGACACGACCGTCACCACCTTCGACTCCGGCCGCGCGCTGAAGATCGTGCCCTGGCGCCCGCTCCCGCCCGGCGCCCGCGTCGTCCTCGCCGTCCGCACCGACCCCACCGATCCCGGCTGCGTCTCCCCGCCGCCGACCCTGCGCGCGCTCTTGGACCCCGCCTCGACCGAGCCGCTCGCGGACCGCTACGCGGAGGGCCTCGCCGCGCTCGGCTGGGCGCCCGAGGAGGTCGGCGCGATGGTCGTGTTCACGACCCAGTCCGCCGAGGAGGTCGACGCGGCGGTGGCCGCCGACGTCGCCGCCCGCGACTTCGCGCTCGACGCCCCGATGGTGTGCGAAGACGAAGGCGGCTGGCGGGACTGCCGCGGCACCGTCACCGTTGGCGACTACCGCGTCGACGGCGTCGTCCCAGAGGGGCCCGTCGACGTGCGCGCCACCTACGCGCTCCCCGTCGCCGTGTGGCTCCCGCCCGCCGACGTGCCCGGCCCGTACCCGGCCGTCCTCTGCGGCCACGGCCTGGGTGGCAGCAAGGGCCAGTGCCAGTTCATGGCGGAGCTGGCCGCGCCGCTCGGGTTCGCCACCGTGGCGGTGGACGCGCAGCAGCACGGCGACCACCCGCTCCGCGCCGACGGCGACGACCTCGACCAGATCATGGCGCTCTTCGGCTTCACGATGACGCCGCCGAGCCTCGACGCGCTCGTGCTCCGCGACAACTTCCGCGCGTCGGCCTGGGACAAGCTCCAGGTGGTGCGCGCGATCCAAGCCGGGTTGGACGTCGACGGGGACAGCGTCACCGACCTCGACCCCACCCGCATCCAGTACGCCGGCGCGAGCCTCGGCGGCATCATGGGGCCCGAGCTCGTCGCCTGGAGCGACGTGGGCGCGGGCGCGCTCGTCGTGCCGGGGGGCGGGCTCATGAACCTCGTGCTCGACTCCGCCACCTTCGGCGTCATCGCCACCGTCATGACCCCGCCCGAGTGGGACGCCGACGACCTCGTCCGCGCCATCGCGCTCGTGCAGACCGTCATCGACGCCGGCGATCCGCTCGTGCACGCCGCCGCCGTCACCCGCCGCCGCGGCGACGGGGACCAGCCCGACATCGCGCTGCTCATGGCGCTCGACGACACCATCGTCCCCAACTCGTCGACCGCGGCGCTCGCGCAGGCGTACGCCGTCGAAGGGGTCGGCGCCGAGCTGCTCTCCATCCCGGGGGTCCCGTTCGGCCCCGGCCCGCTCGCCGGAAACCTGCCGGACGGCGCCACCGGCGGGCTCCTCCAATTCGACGAGACCCAACCTTCGGCCGACGCCGCCTGGGAGCCCGCGGACCACAGCACGCTCCACGAGAGCGAGCAGGCCGCCGGGCTCATGATGCCGTTCATCAGCGCCGTGTTCGCCGGGGAGACGCCCTCGCTCGCCGACCCGTACGCGGCGGGCGCCCGTTGATCCTCGCCGCCGCGTTCCTCCCCGTCGCCATCCTGCTCGGGCTCGGCAACACCGTCGGCTACCACCGCCTCTTCACCCACCGCGCCTTCCGCGCCAGCCGCCCCGTGCGCGCCGCGCTCGCCGTCCTGGGCGCGCTCCACTCCGGCCCGCCGCTCCTCTGGATCGGGCTCCACCGGCACCACCACGTCCGCTCCGACACCCCCGAGGATCCGCACACCCCGCGCAACGGCGGGCTCCTGCACGCGCACACCGGCTGGATCGTCGAGCGCCTGCTCGGGCGCCGCGTCGGGCCCGTCGGCGCCGCGCTCTTCGCGGTGTCCGGCTTCGGCCAGCAGCTCGCCATGCTGGCGCACGACCTCCGGCGCGTGCGTGGCACCAATCCGCCGATCTGGCTCGAGCTCTGCAAGGACCTCGCCGACGATCGCGTGCTCACCTTCCTCGAGCGCCCCTTCGTGACCACCGGGCTGTTCGCCGCGCAAGTCACGGCCGTCACCGCGATTGCGGGCCTGCCCGGCCTGGCCTGGCTCTGGGCGATCCACGCGCTGCTCACCAACACGAGCTGGGCGGTCAACTCCCTGTGTCACGCCCCCGGCGTCGGCCGCGCGCCCTACGCCACCGGCGACGACTCGCGCGACGTGCCCTGGCTCGCCGCCGTCACGCTCGGCGAGGCCTACCACAACACCCACCACCGCTACCCGCGGAGCGCCCGGCACGGCCTCGGGAGCGTCCTGGACCTCTCGTGGTGGGTCATCCGCGGGCTCGTCCTCGTCGGCGGGGCGCAGGATCCCTGGCTCCCCAAGGAGGCGCGCCCCGCGGCCCGCCCCGCGAGCGGGGCCCGCGGATAGGCTTCCGCCATGCTCCCCGCCGCGCCCCGCCGCCTCCGGGTCGTGGGCTTCGACGACGCCCCGTTCCGCAAGGTCCGCGGCGCGCGCGTGCCCTTCGCGGGCGTGGTGTGCGCCGACACGCGCATCGAGGGCATGGTGTGGGGCCAGTTGCGTCGCGACGGCTGGAACGCCACCGACGCGCTCGCCGCGAGCCTCCTCGGCGGCCCCCACCTGCCCCAGCTCCACCTCGTGCTGCTCGACGGCATCAGCTTCGGCGGCATGAACCTCGTGGACCTCCCGCGGCTCTCCGCCGTGCTCGGCCTCCCCTGCGTCGCCGTGATGCGTCGCCCGCCCGACCTGGACGCCTTCCGCCGCGTCATCGCGCGCCTGCCCGCCCCCGCGCGCCGGATGGCCGTCCTCGACCGCGCCGGCCCCGTGCACGTGCGCGGCCGCTGGACCTTCAACGTCGTCGGCCTCCCGCCCGAGGACGCCGAAGCCGCGCTGGAGCGCCTCACCGACACCGGCAACGTGCCCGAGGCGCTGCGGCTGGCGCACATGGTCGGCGCGGCCGTCACCGGCGGGGTGAGCCGCGGGCGGGCGTGAGCCTGGGGCTTCCGACGCTCCCGCGCTCCGTCACGCCTCGGGGAGGTACGGCGACACGAAGGGCTCCACGAACAACCCGAGCCCGCGCGCGAGCGCACGCGTGCGCGGGGCCTCCGACCGGCCGGCCAGGTAGAGGTAGAGGTCGTACCCGAAGTGGACGCTGCACGCCCCGTCGAGCGCCTCGACGCGGCACCAGAACAGCTCCCGGAGGCACGACCGGACGAGCATCGGGAGCTGCGCGGGCTCGACGACGGCCCCCTCGGCCGGCGGCGCGGGCAGCGCCTCTCCGCGGAGCGCGGGCGGCGCGGGGGGGCCCGGCTCCACGGCACGCGCGAACAGCGCGGGGGAGCCCTGCTCGGCGTGGAACGCCACCACCGTGTCGACGTACGCCGACTCCACGCGGAGGTACGCCCCGAACGTCAGGACCTCGCCGCCGAACGACCGCCCGACGTCCGCGATCGAGGTCCAGTCGGGGTGGACGTAACGCCCCTGCGCATCGCGCCTGGCAGGGTCGTACCGGGTGACACGCCAGCCGATCATCCGACCGGGCTACCCCGGGCGCCCGAGCGCAGCCACGCGCCAGCGACGGGCCGGGCCGTCGTCGGGGCGCCCCGGCCCTCCGGGCCGGCGGGTGTCCTCCGGGGTCGGGCCGGAGGCCCTCCGTCGGCCGGCCGCGCGCCGGCCGACCGGGGCGGGCTCCCGGGGTCCGACGTGGCCTCCGGCCCGCTGGCCGCGACGGCCCGCCCCGCCCTCCGGCCCCCCTGGCGCGGGGACCGCTGTCGACCGCGAGCGCGCGCGTGTCGGCTCAGCCCCAGGTCGCGAGCGGGAAGTGCTCGTGGATGCGCCGGTCGTTCGTGGCGAGCGGGGCGCCCTGCGCGAGCGCGCTCGCGACGATGAGGCGATCGAAGG
Organism: uncultured Enterobacteriaceae bacterium; assembly: GCA_964457335.1. GTDB lineage: Bacteria > Myxococcota_A > UBA796 > UBA796 > SXON01 > CAJBVW01. The sequence goes on from CAYWGD010000008.1 coordinate 64,860, forward strand.
GGTCCCGCGTCCACCCGAGCCCCCGGGCCGCGGCCACGGCGCTCGCGAACGGCACCGGGGAGAGGGTGAGGCCGATGGTCGCCTCGAGGTGGTCGAGGATCGCCAGGCCGGGCGCGCGGATGCGCCCGATCTCGTGCAGGAGGTCGAGCTCCAGCGCCACCATCGGCGAGACCACCGGCGGCTCGCGGGAGAAGCGCGCGAGGAGCCCCGCGGGCACCTTCTCGGCGAGCCCGGCCGCGAGCCAGACGACCACGTGCGTGTCGAGGTGGATCACAGGTCCCGTCCCGCCGCCCACTCCGCCGTCCAGTCGACGTGCACGAGGTCGTCGGGGTCCCCCACCACGAGGTCGGCGCGCAGCGGCGGCAGGCGCGGCGGCGCGTCGCTCGGGCGCTCGTCGAGCACGATCCGCAGCGTGGCGTTCCCGCGCCGCACCAGCAGCGGCTCGCCCGTCTCGATGACGTGGTCGAGGAGCCGGTAGAGGTCGGCGCGGAGCTCGGTCGGGGTGACGCTCACGGACGTACGGTAAGCAGCACGCGGGCGTACGTCAACGGCCGAGCGTGTCGGCACATCGCCGCGCGGGCGACATCCCGCGCGCCCGATCCGGTGCTACCTTCCGGGTAGTCCCGGAGCGCAGGTGCTCGCCGTCCTCTTCCTCCTCGCGGGCGGCGCCGCCGACGCGGCCCCTCCGCCCACCATCGTCGTGCGCCCGCTGCCCGCGCGGGAGCGCCCGGTGGCCGCCGCGGGCGCGTCGAAGGCCGACATCATCGCCGCGGCGTGGACCGACACGACCACCGCGTTCCACCAGCTCGGCGCGGTCACCCTCCCGGACGGGTCGGCGCTCGCCAGCCCGCCGTCGTTCACGTGCCTCGTGAGCGGGAGCCAGCTCACCGTGAGCTACGTCCGCGAGGGCTTCGTGACCAGGGACCTCCCCGCCCACGGGACCTGCGGCGAGGGCGACGCGGCCGTCCAATTCCGCATCGAGGTCGAGCCCGCGGCGAAGCGGTAGTCCGGCACACGGGCGGGCGGCCGATCGTCGGCCGTGAATTGGCGTATCCTCCGCGCCATGCGCACCCTCCCGCTCCTCGTCCTCGCCCTGGTGGCCTGCCGCCGCGACCCCGACGACTTCAAGCCCGACCCCGAGACGGGCGTGGTCGACACCGCGGACACCGACGACACGGGGGACACCGGCCCGGGCGACACGGACTCGGGCGACTCCGGGGACACCGGCCCGGTCGAGGACGCCGACGGCGACCTCTTCACCGTGGAGCAGGGCGACTGCGACGACGCCGACGCCAGCGTGCACCCCGGCGCCGAGGAGGTCTGCGACGGCCTCGACCAGGACTGCGACGGCGTCGCGGACGAGGGCGTCACCGGCACCTTCTACGCCGACGCCGACGGGGATGGCTTCGGCGACGCCGCCACCGTGACGGAGGCGTGCGAGGGCGCGGTCGAGAACGCGGACGACTGCGACGACACGCGCGCCGACGTGTTCCCCGGCGCGACGGAGGCCTGCGACGGCGCGGACAACGACTGCGACGACGCGGTCGACGAGGAGGGGCTGACCACCTGGTACACCGACGCCGACGGGGACGGCTTCGGCGACCCGCTCACGGCCGCGCTCGACTGCGGCGCCGACGGGCGCGTCCCCGACCCCACCGACTGCGACGACACCGACGCCGCCGTGTTCCCCGGCGCGACGGAGGTGTGCAACCAGGTCGACGACGACTGCGACGGCACCAACGACGAGGGCGTCACCGACACCTGGTACATCGACTACGACAGCGACGGCTTCGGCTCCAGCGCCTACACCCGCGCGGCCTGCACGGCCCCGGCCGGCTACGTCGCGACCGACGACGACTGCGACGACACCGAGGCCGCAGTCAACCCCGACGCCACCGAGGTGTGCAACGAGGTGGACGACGACTGCGACGGCACGGTCGACGAGGACGACGCGGCCGACGCGCCCACCTGGTACGCGGACGCCGACGGCGACGGCTGGGGGGACTCCGTCCTGCCCGCCGTCTCCTGCGAGAGCCCCGCCGGCTACGTCGAGCCCGACGGCGACTGCGACGACACCGACCCCACCGTCTACCCGGGCGCCTCGGAGCGCTACGACGGCGTCGACGACGACTGCGACGGCACGGTCGACGACAACACGTGGATCGGCACCGGCGCCGACGGCGCGCTCGATGTCACCACCACCGTCGACCTCTCCACCGACGCCTCGACGGGCCGCTCCAACCCCGACGGTGTCACCTACGCGGTGAGCGCCCTCGCGAGCGACACGGTCACGCTCGCCGAGGACGCCGACGGCATCGCGGCCGGCGACGAGGTGCTCGTCATCAACCTCCAGGGCGCCGCGAGCGCGTACGCCAACGTCGGGGCCTACGAGTTCGGGTGGGTGGCGTCGGTGTCCGGCGACACCGTGACGTTGGACGCCCCGCTCGCGACCACCTTCGGGGAGGCGAGCAACGCCGATCTCTCCGACCAGGCCGTCGTCCTGGTGCGCGTGCCCCAGTACACCGACGTGACCGTGTCGCCCACGGGCCTGCTCACCACGGGGAGCTGGGACGGCGCGGTCGGCGGCGTGCTCGCGTTCCGCGCGACAGGCACCGTCACGATCGAGTCGGGCGGCGCCATCGCGGTCGACGAGGCCGGCTACGCGGGCGGCGCCACCGGCACCGCGTACAACAACGACGCCTTCCAGGGCGAGTCCTACGCCGGCACCGGCTGCGGCGACGCCCCCGGGGGTGTGTCGTACAACGAGTCGAACGGCTGCTACGTGGCCAACTTCGGCGGCGGCGGCGCCAACGTGACCGGCGGCGGCGGCGCGTACGGCCCCGGCGCGACCGCGGGCGACAGCTGGACCGGCGGCAGCGCCACGCCCCCCGAGGCGGGCGACACCTACGGGGACGTCGACCTGTCGCGCCTGTTCCTCGGCTCCGGCGGCGGCGGCGTGTGGTACGGCGCGAGCGACCCGGGCCCCGGCGGCGCGGGCGGCGGGCTCCTGTTCGTGGGCGCGAGCGTGATCGTCGCGGACGGCGCGGCGGCCCTCACGTCGATGGGCGGCACCACGACGCACTGGGCCACGGGCACCTGGACCTACGGCGCGGGCGGCGGCGCCGGCGGCAGCGTGTGGCTCGTCGCCGACACGCTCACCCTCGCGTCGGGCGCCATCGACGCCTCAGGCGGCCTCGGCGAGTCCACGCACATCCGCGCGGGCGGCGACGGCGGCGCGGGTCGCGTGCGCGTCGACTGCACGAGCGTCAACGGCGCCGACTGCGCCACCACCGCCGGCGAGAGCGCGCTCGCGACCGCGTCGGAGCCGGACGCGGGGTACGTCGGGGCGCCCTGATACAAGTGATACATCCTCGGGCGCGCCCCCACCCGCCATCCCGCGAGACCGGGGGCGTTGCGGGGGGCCGATGAGGCCCCCCGCCCCAAGATCCCGAGCGCCTACCCGGCGACCCGCTTCCTCCGCCGCGCGACGATCCCCGCCACCGCCACGATCCCCCACGCGCTCGCGGCCCCCGACGACCCGCACATGCAGCGTCCCTTGGGCGGCGGCGGGGTCTCCTCCACGGGCTCGCCGGTGTCGGTGTCCGTGCCGGTTTCGACCGCGCCCGTCTCGTCCGGGTCGGTGTCGCCGGTGTCGCCTGTGTCGCCTGTGTCGCCTGTGTCGCCTGTGTCGGTCGGGCTGACCCAGTAGGGGAGGGGCGTCCCGGGCGCGATGGCCTCCACGGCGGAGAGGCGCGCGTTCCCGCCGGCCACGCGGATCGACACGTCGTGCCACGCCATCGGGAGGTCGGACACGAGCCACTCGTCCTCGGGGACGGGGCGGGCCGCCACGCCGTCCACCTCCACCTCCCAGTAGGGGCTGCCCGCGATCGTCTCGTACACCGGGCGGAGCGCGGTCCCCTCGAAGGAGAACGTGACGACGTCGAGCTCGGTGAGGTCCCAGGCGTCGTCGAGCGCGCCGCCGCCGTCGTCCCAGGTGGCGCACGTCCCCGTGCAGGCGAGGCGCGTGCCGTTCATCGCGAAGCGTTGGAAGCGGGGCAGCCGGGCCCACGTGTCGCCGGCGTCGACGCTCCAGTACACGCCCTGCGCGGTGCCGACGAGCACGAGCCCGTCGACCTCGGTGGAGGGCACGAGCAGGCCCGGGCTCGAGACGAGCACGTCGCCGGCGCGCACCCAGGCGTCCCCGCCGTCGTCGGAGCGCCACACCTGCCCGTCGCCGCCGGCCATGTAGAGCGTGCCGTCGCCGTCCTGCGCGAACGCCCGGGGGCGCGGGACCGGCGTCGTGGTGGTCGTCCACGTGGCGCCGTCGTCGTCGGAGCGGTGGAGGCCGCCGTCCTCGGTGGCGTGCAGGATGCGCGCCCGCCAGAGCTCGAGCCCCGCGGTCTTGCCCTCGTCCCAGGTCGTGACGGTGGTCCACGTCGTGCCGTCGTCGTCGGAGACGAGGAGGCGGGAGGGGTTGTCGGAGGCGACGTAGAGCCGGCGGCCGGCGCCGGTGTCGCGCACGCGGAGGAGCGCGGGGGCGGCGCCGTCGAGCGCCGCGTTCAGGGAGGAGAGGATCTCCCAGGAGGCCCCGTCGCGCGAGCGGTACATGCGGCCCACGCCGTCGCTGTCGATGATCACGACGTAGCGGAGCCCGTCCTCGGCGAACACGCGCACCGCCGCGCCGCGCCCCGGCGTGAACGTGGTCCACGTCTCGCCGTCGTCGACGCTCACCGCGGCGGGGTCGGGCTGGCCACCCGCCCACCAGATCGTCCGGTTGGTCGGGTAGTCCGGGTCGGCCATCAGCGCGAAGTTGTAGGGTCCGTCGAGCCCGGTGTTGGAGCCGCGCCAGGTCTGGCCGCCGTCGTCGGTCCAGGCGACGCCGCCGCCGTAGGTGCCGACGAACAGGCGCGGCTCGAGCGGGAAGTTGGGGACGAGCGCGATGCCGCGGGCGCGGTCGATCGACACGACGGGGGCGGTCCCCCAGGTGTCGCCGCCGTCGGTCGAGTGGGCCACGCCGTCGAAGCCCGCCACGAGCTGGTAGCGCTCGCCGACGACCAGCCCCACGTAGGTCTGGTCCTCGTGGCTCACGCCGCCGATGCCGCCGTAGGAGGCGCCGAGGCCGGTGTCCACGAAGCTCCACGTCGCGCAGCCGTCCACGCTCAGGAAGTAGGCGTCGGTGGCGGTCGTGGCGTAGAGCCGGCCGTCCGGCCGCGCGAGGAGCTCCGTGACGTGGCCGGGCATCACGTCGTCGCGGTCCGGAAGCTCACCGCACGCGGTCCAGCCGCCGGCCTCCCAGCGCCAGGCGCCGCTGCTCGTGCCCGCGAACACGACGCCGTCGACCTCGGCGAGCGCCGTCGCCCCCTCGAGCCCGTCGAGGGTGGTGAAGCTCTCGCCGCCGTCGGTGGATCGCACGACGCCGCCCTCGGACGTGCGCGCGAGGAGCGATGCGCCGTCGGCGGCCCACGCGACCTCGTCGACGGCGGTGTCGGCCAGCGCCTGCGTCATCGTGCCCGCGGGGTCGCCCACCCACACCCCGCTCTCCGTCGCGATCGCCACGTCGGGGCCGACCGCGAGGCAGGTCGACGCGAGCCCGGTCGGCTCGTGGTCGACCCAGCGCGCGCCGTCGGGGCTCACCCACACCGTGCCGTCGTCTCCGAGCGCGAGGTAGCGCGCCCCGTCCTCCGCGAGGTCCATGATCACGTCGGCCTGGAGCGCGCCGCCGGCGACCGACCAGTGCGCGCCGTAGTCCTCGGTGCGCAAGAGCTGGGTCGCGTCGCCGGGGCTGAAGATCAGCCAGGCGCGGCCGGTCGCCTGGTAGTCCTCGGGGGCGAGGAGCGCCGAGACGACGGCGTGGGGCCGGTGGGCGAGCGCAGTGGCGGCGAGGAGCAGGAGCATCGGGCGGTGAAGTGTCACCCGAAGTGTCAAGAACCTGCAATGCCCCCGGACGGGGGGGTCAAAAACGGCCCTGGGCCTGCACCGTGAAGTGGTAGCCGACACCGGCGGCCTGCTCGCCGCCGTCGAGCTGCGTCATCAGCGTCACGCCCTGGCTCGCCCCGAGGCCGATGTTGGGCGAGACGTCGAGCAGGAACCCCGGCCCGGTGCGCAGGCCCAGGTCCCCCTCGGTGCCGTAGAAGATGATCTGCGTGTTCGTGTACGGCTTCACGCGCTTGTAAGGCTGGAGAAAGTAGCGGAACGCGACGCCGACCTCGGGGACCAGGCGCCCGTCCTCGGGGCCGATCGGCGTGAGGGCGACGACGATCTCGGGCTCGAACCCGCCGCCGAAGTTCCGCCCGAGGCCCACCTCGACGTAGGGGCCGGCCTGGATGCCGGCGTTGGTCGTGGCGGTCATGAAGGCGACCTCCGCGCCCACGGCGGCGCGCACGTCCCACTGCCCCTTGTGCGGGTAGCCGGGGTGCGGCTCCCGCGTCACCGACACCACCTCCTCCTTCGGCAAGGCCACCTCGCTGTTGTCGTCGAGGCGGATGCGGTAGGTGTCCCCGCGCTCGACGAGCTTCCCGCGCCACTTCGAGCCGGAGCGCGTCGTGAGCACGTCCTGGTAGCGGAGCTGCGTTCGCTTGGAGAGCTGGTTGCCGCCGCGCGGCGCCTCGTCGGTGGCGTGCGCGGGTGACACCAGGAGGGAAACAAGCAAGAGCGCAGGGATCATGGCAGTTCCTTACGCACTGCTGCGTAACACAGGATGAATGCCTGCTCATTCGCATCACGCCGTCGCCGGGGTTAGATGCGTGGTCCCTGGGGAGACCCACACCATGCCCGTCCGCGCGATCTTCTGTGTTCTTCCGGCCGAACGAGCGAACCTCGCGGCCCGGGTCCAGGCCGCCGGCGCCACGCCCGTGATCGACCTCACTGCCGCCACCGCCGCCGTGCCCGACGGCGCGTGGGTGCGCGTGGTGTCGACCGAGGCGGCGCCCGGCACCGGCCCCGTCATCGCGGCGGAAGGGCCGGCCCTCCCCGGGCGGGCGTGCTGGCGCGAGGCCACCACCGTCGTCCCGGTCCCGCCGGGCTACGCCGGCCTCGTGCTGCGCGGCCTCGGGAGCGGCGGTCGCGCCGGCGAGCTCGACGTGCGCGCGCTGCTCGCGCAGGTGCCCGCGGGCGTGCGCGTGCTGGCGGACTGGCCGCACCCGCCCGAGGAGCCCCGCCCCGAGGTCGAGGGGCTCCTGCTCTCCGACGTCCTCTTCGCGTTCCTGGCCCCGCCCGGCCTCGCCGCGCGCCTCGACCGCATCTCCGCGGGCGACCTGCTCCGCATCGGCGGCGCCTCCGTCGTCGCCTCGTCCGCCTCCCACGCCGCCCGCCGCCTCGCCCGGGGCGAGCCGCTCGAGAAGGTGGCCGCGGGCTACTTCGCGGACGACGACGCCTTCGACCACGCCTGGCCCGGCGGCGCCGGCCTGTTGCACGCCGTGGCGCTCCGGAACGCGGCCGGCACGCTCGCGGACGCGATCGCGAGCTACGGCCCCCGCGTCACCGCGACCGTCGCGGCGCCCGCGCCCGCCCCCGAGCCGGTCGCGCACGTGGACTACGGCCCCACCGAGCCGATCGCCGTCATCGGCCTCGGCTGCCGCCTGCCCGGCGCCCCCAGCGTCACCCGCCTCTGGGACCAGCTCGTGGCCGGCTACGACGCGATCATCGAGGTCCCCAGGACGCGCTGGGACCCGGCGCTCTTCTGGGACCCCGACCACTCCGTCCCGGACAAGACCTACGCCAAGATCGGCGGTTTTGTCACCGACTTCGCCTTCAACCCGCGCCGCTTCCGCATCCCGCCCTCCGTCGCGAAGCTCATCGACCCGATCCAGCAGATGGCGCTCGAGGCCTCGGCCGACGCGCTCGAGGACGCCGGCTACGGCACCAGCAAGGAGTTCGACCGCGAGCGGGTGGCCGTGATCCTCGGCAACTCGATGGGCGGCGAGATCGGCGACGACTACACGCTGCGCGTCATGTTCCCCGCGCTGCGCAAGGCGCTGGAGGAGGTGCCGAACTTCGCGCAGCTCCCGGACCTCGTCCGGTCGCGCATCATGGCCACCTACGAGGAGTCCGTGAAGCAGGGCCTGCCGCCCATCACGGAGGACTCGATGCCCGGCGAGCTCTCGAACGTGGTCGCGGGCCGCATCGCGAACGCGCTCAACCTCGGCGGACCGAACTTCACGACGGACGCGGCCTGCGCCGGTTCCATGGCCGCCATGCAGGCGGCCGTGAAGGGCCTCCAGGACGGCGACTTCGACATGGCGCTCACCGGCGGCGCCGACCGCTCGATGGGGGTGGCGACCTACACCAAGTTCTGCAAGATCGGCGCCTTGTCCCCCGATGGCTCGCGGCCCTTCGACGCGAACGCGAACGGCTTCGTCATGGGCGAGGGCGTCGGCATCCTCGTGCTCAAGCGCCTCTCCGACGCCGAGCGCGACGGAGACCGCGTCTACGCCGTCATCCGCGGCATCGGCGGCAGCTCCGACGGCAAGGGCAAGGGCATCACCGCGCCCAACCCCGAGGGGCAGCGCCGCGCGCTCGTGCGCGCGTACGAGAACGCCGGCATCGATCCCGTGGACGTCGACCTCTTCGAGTGCCACGGCACCTCCACGGTCGTCGGCGACAAGGTCGAGGTCGACGCGCTCGGCGAGCTCATCGGCAAGGGCCGCCGCGCCGGCCGGGGCGCCGCGCGTATCGGATCGATCAAGTCGAACATCGGCCACCTCAAGTCGGCCGCGGGCGCCGCGAGCGCGCTGAAGGCGAGCCTCGCGCTCTTCCACAAGGTGCTGCCGCCCTCGATCAACTACAAGACGCCCCGCAAGGACATCGATCTCGGGGCGGTGCCGCTGCAGGTGCAGACGGCGCCCGAGGCGTGGAGCGCGGCCGGCGCCCGCCGCGTGGGCATCAGCTCCTTCGGCTTCGGCGGCACGAACTTCCACATGGTCGTGGAGGAGCATCGCCCGGGGATGCTCGGTTCGAGGCCGAAGACGATGAGCCGTATCACCGATGTGTCGGCCGTTGCGTCGTCGTCGGCCTCCGCTCCTGGGGGCAGGGGGGCGAGCCCCCCCGCAACGCCCCCCCAGCCCGCCGCGCCCGTGGCCCCGGCCGCTTCCGTGCAGCCCGCCGCGCCCGCTCCGGCGAGCCCCGCCGCCCCGATCGCGCCCTCCTCGGCCGTCCCTGTGCCCGCCGGCATGTGGGCCCTCTCCGCGGACACGCCGGAGGAGATGGTCGCGCGGTGCCGCGCGCTCAAGAACGGCCAGGCCTTCCCCTACGAGCCGGACGCCCCGCTGCGGCTCGCCGCCGCCGCGGCCGACGAGGCCGAGCGCGCCCAGCAGCTCGAGAAGGCCGTCGCCGCGCTCCAGAAGGGCAAGGGCTACGACCTGCTCCGTCAGCGCGGCATCAGCCTCGAGGACGTGCCGTGCGACGGGCAGCTCGCCTTCCTCTTCACGGGGCAGGGGAGCCAGTACATCGACATGGGGCTCGACCTCGCGGAGCACTTCCCGATCGTCGCGGACACGTTCCGCGAGGCCGACGAGGTGATGACGCCGCTGCTCGGCCGCCCGCTCACGAGCTTCATCCGGCGCGACCCCTCGATGAGCGAGGAGGACCAGTTCGAGGCGCTGCGCGCCACCGAGATCTCCCAGCCCGCCACGCTCACGGTCGACGTCGCCATCCTCCGGCTCCTCGCCGGCTTCGGCGTGCGCCCCGACATGGTCGCCGGGCACAGCCTCGGCGAGTACGGCGCGGCCGTCGCCGCGGGGATGCTCACGTTCAAGGACGCGCTCGTCGCCGTGTCCGCCCGTGGCCGCGAGATGGCCGCGGTCAAGCTCGACGACTTCGGCAAGATGGCGGGCATCGCCACGTCCGTCGAGGTGGTCGAGCAGGTGCTCGCCGAGATCCCGGGGTACGTCGTCGCCGCCAACAAGAACTGCCCGACGCAGACGGTCATCGCCGGCGAGTCCGAGGCGGTCGAGGCGGCGAGCGAGGCGTTCAAGAGCCGCGGCATCACGGTCTACCCGCTGCCGGTGAGCCACGCGTTCCACAGCCGCATCGTCGCGCCCGCGTCCGAGCCGCTCAAGCGCGTGCTGGCGCAGCTCGATCTCCAGGAGCCGCGCCGCCGCATCACGACGAACGTCGACTCGCGGTACTACCCGACGGGCCCCGGCGCGCGCGAGAAGATCATCGACATCCTCGCGAAGCAGGTCGCCTCCCCGGTGGAGTGGACCTCGCAGATCGAGCGCATGTACAACGACGGCGCGCGCATCTTCGTGGAGTGCGGGCCGAAGCGGGCGCTCGCCGGCTTCGTCGTCACCATCCTGAAGCACCGCCCGCACCGCGCGCTCTACACGAACCAGCCGAAGCGGGGCGGGGTCCTCTCCTTCCTCGACGCGCTCGCCGCGCTCTTCGCGCTCGGCTTCCCGGTCATGCCCTCGGTCGAGGCGCGGCCCGACGTCTTCGGCGAGTCGGGCGCCCGCCGCTCGACCAGCGCGCAGCTCGCCGCCCGCGCGGACGCGCTCCGTGCGCGCGCCCACGCCCCGGCCGTGGACGCCGCCGACACGCACGGCACCGCCGCCATCGAGCAGGGCATCCTCAAGATCGTCTCGGCCAAGACGGGCTACCCGGTCGAGTCGCTCGACCTCGGCTTCGACCTCGAGGCCGACCTCGGCATCGACACGGTGAAGCTCGCGGACATCATCTCGACGGTGCGCGAGCAGTACCGGCTCGAGCAGGATCCCGACTTCCGCATCGGCGAGTACCGGACGCTCCGGTCGCTCATCGACTACGCGGGCCGCCGCGTCGGCGCGACGCGTCCGGCCGCGGTGCCGGCGCGTCGCGCGGCGCAGGCCGAGGCCGGCCTCGACGCGGAGATCGCCACCCGCTTCCTCGCCGAGGTCGCGGGCAAGGACCTCCGCGGGCTCGACGCCGCCGGTTTTGCCGCCGCGATGCTCCCGGCGCTCCAGCAGTTCCTCCAGGCGAGCTGGGCCGCGTTCGAGGCCTCGCGCGGCCCGGTGCTGACCGCGGCGCTGCAGGGCGCGCCGGTGGCGGCGCCGCCGGTCGTCGCGGCCCCGGCTCCGGCACCCGCGGCGGCCACGCCCGTCGCGGCCCCCGTCGCGGTCCCGAGCGCGCCCTCCGCGGCGCGCGGAGAGGGTGCCCGCCGGGCGTTCGACGGGCGCGGCGTCACGGTCGTCTGCTCCGGCGCCTCCCTCGGCCTCCCCGGCGGCGACGAGGTGTTCGCCCCCGACAACGTGAAGCGCATGCTCGCGGGCGAGAACCGCATCGACGTCCTCCCCGCGGCGGACCTCGACCGCCAGCTCGAGAAGCGCCTCGTCCGGCTCGTGAAGAACGCGCAGACCGGGCAGGGCGAGTTCGTGCCGGTCCAGGGGCGCGAGGGTGTCATCCGCCTCGCCGGCCGCAAGCACCACTTCGACCTCGTCGCCGACTACGGCATGGATCCGGCCGTGGTGCGCGCGCTCGACATCACGACGCAGCTCGCGTTCGCGGCCGGCCTCGAGGCGCTCCGCGACGCCGGCATCCCGCTCGTGCGCACCTGGCGCACGACCACCACGGGCAAGTCCGTGCCCACCGGCTGGGCCCTCCCCGAGGCGCTCCGCGCCGGCACGGGCATCGTCTTCGGGTCCGCGTTCCCCGGCTACGACCAGCTCGTCGCCAAGCTCGCCAACAACGGCGACGACGGCGAGGGGCACTTCGACCGCCGCTTCCTGTTCCAGATCCTGGCGATGGGCCACTCCCAGTTCGCGCAGCTCATCGGCGCGCGGGGCCCGAACACCCAGATCAACGCGGCGTGCGCGAGCACCACGCAGGCCATCGCGATCGCCGAGGACTGGCTGCGGCTCGGTCGCGCCGACCGGGTGATCGTGCTCGGCGCCGACGACGTGACGAACGAGACGCTGTTCCAGTGGATCGGCTCGGGCTTCCTCGCCGCGGGCGCCGCCACCACCGAGGTGAAGGTCGAGGAGGCGGCCCTGCCGTTCGACCGGCGCCGCCACGGCATGATCCTCGGCATGGGCGCGGTCGGCATCGTGCTCGAGCGCGCGGAGGACGTGCGCGCGCGCGGCATGACGCCGATCGCCGAGCTGCTCGGCACGCGCATCTCGAACTCGGCGTTCCACGGCACGCGCCTCGACGCCGACCACATCTCGCGCGAGGTGACGACGTTCGCGGGCGAGGTCGTGGAGCGCGCGGGCGTGACCCGCGAGGAGTTCGCGCGGAAGTGCGTGTTCCTCTCCCACGAGACGTACACGCCGGCCCGCGGGGGCTCGGCCGCCGCGGAGATGGCGAGCCTCCCGGCCGCGTTCGGCGCCGCCTCGTCGAAGATCGTGATCGCCAACACGAAGGGCTTCACCGGCCACCCGATGGGCGCCGGCATCGAGGACGCCGTGGCGGTCAAGGCGCTCCAGTACCGGACCGTCCCCCCGATCGCGAACCTCAAGGAGCGCGACCCGGACCTCGGCGAGCTCACCCTCTCGCCCGGCGGCCACCACGACATCGACTTCGCGCTCCGGCTCGCGGCGGGCTTCGGCTCGCAGCTCGCGCTCGCGGCGTGGCGCCGCGTCGCGGACGGCGACGCGCGCGTCGCCGATCAGCCGATGTATCAGCGGTGGCTCGGCGCGAACGGCCCCGGCCGGCTCGTGGTCGAGCACCGGCAGCTGCGGTGGGCGCCCGAGGCGGCGGAGACGGCGCCCTCGGCGGTTCCCGTCGCGCCCGCGACGCCCGCTCCCGTCGTGGCGCCGGTCGCGCCGGCCGCGGCGGCTCCGGCCGTGGCGGCCGGCCCGAGCGTCGCCGACGTGCTGGAGAAGCTCCTCACCGTCGTCGCGACCAAGACCGGCTACGACCGCTCGGAGCTCGACCCCACCTACGAGCTCGAGGCCGACCTCGGCATCGACACCGTGAAGCAGGCCGAGATCTTCGGAGAGGTGCGCGAGGCGTACCACCTCGAGCGCGACGACAGCTTCCGGCTCGCCTCGTACCCCACGATCGAGAAGCTCGCGGGCTACCTCGCGGACCAGGCGGCGAAGGTCGGGGGCGCCGCGGCGCCTGTTTCGCCGGCTGTATCGCCGGCTGCATCGCCGGCTGCATCGCCGGCTGTATCGCCGGTTGTATCGCCGGCTGTATCGCCGGCTGTATCGCCGGCTGTATCGCCGGCTGTATCGGCGCCTGTGTCGGTGCCCGTCGAGCGTCCTTCTCCCCGCGAAGGCGCCGCGAGCCGCGACGAGGTGCTCACCACGCTCCTCGCGGTGGTGGCGGCCAAGACCGGCTACGAGCCCTCCGATCTCGACCCCACCTACGAGCTCGAGGCCGACCTCGGCATCGACACCGTGAAGCAGGCCGAGATCTTCGGCGAAGTCCGCGCGAAGTACGGCCTCGCGCGCGACGACGCCTTCCGGCTCGCGGACTACCCCACGATCGAGAAGCTCGCGGGCTACCTCGCGGACCAGGCGGCCCTCGTGGCCGGCGCGCCCGCCCCCGCGGAGGCCGCCCCGGCCGCGGATGTGTCGAATGGTTCGCCGGCCGCCCCGGCGCCCGCTGAGCCCGCGGTCGCCCCGGCGCCCGTGGAGCCCACGGTCGCCGTGACGCTCGTGGAGACGCCGGCCCTCGCGCCCGCGTCCGAGCCGGCCTCGGAGCTCGAGGAGTACGAGCCGGAGCCCAGCAGCTACTTCGGGCCCACCGGCGGCTCCGTGGGGCAGAACCTCGCGCGGCTCACCGCCGAGGGCCTCGACACCACGACCACCCCGAGCGACGGGCCCACGCTCCCGCTCGACACGCCGCCCGCGGACGACCCGGCCCTGGCGCTCCCCCCCTCCTTCCGGGTGCGGCGGCCGATCTACGTCGACCGCCCGGCCAGCGCGCACGCCTCCGTGCGGGGGCTCGGCATCCGGGTGCTCGGCTCCGGCGAGCTGGCCGACGCGATGCGCGCGGCGGTCGTCGCGGCGGGCGGCTCGACCGAGAGCCGGCCCGACGCCGTGATCGACGCGGGGCTGCCCGTCCTCGAGGCCTTCGCGGAAGCCAAGGCGCTCGCCGCGGACCCGCCCGCCCAGTGGGTGTGCGCGGTCTCGGTGGCCGACTCGCTGCTCGGCGCCCGGGAATCGGGCGCGCGCGCGGGCCTCGCCAAGGCGCTCGGTCGGGAGTGGAAGGGGTGCCGCGCCCGCGTGGTCGACCTGGACGCGGAGCTCACGCCCGTCCAGGCCGCGCAGGCGATGCTCCGCGAGCTCTGCGAGACCGACCAGGCCGCCGAGGTGGCCATCGGCGCGGGCAGCCGCCGCGTGGGGACGCTCGAGACCGAGCCGCTCCCGGCGCGCGGGCGCCTCGCCGTGGACACGCCCGTCGTGCTCCTCACGGGCGGCACCCGCGGCATCACGGCCCGGGTCGCGGCCGCGTTCGCGAAGCAGGGCCCGTGCATCCTCGTGCTGGTCGGCCGCACGCCGCCCGGCGCCGAGCCGCTCGACGAGGAGGCGGCCAAGGCCGCGGCCAAGGCCCGTCTCGAGGCCGAGGGCGCCCGCGCCACGCCGAAGCGCGTGGACGACCTCCTGCGCCCGCTCCGGGTCGCGGAGGAGGTCCGCCAGAACGTCGTGATGCTCGAGGCCATGGGCGCCGAGGTGGAGGTGCACGCCGTCGACCTCGCCGACGAGGTGGAGGTGCAGCACCTCGTGGAGCTCACGCTCGCCCGTTACGGCCGCGTCGACGTGTGCGTGCACGGGGCCGGCGTCGAGGAGTCGCGCATGATCGCGGACAAGGACGCCACGGCCTTCCGGCGCGTCTACGCCGGCAAGGCCGACGGCGGCCTCGCGCTCGCGACCTCGCTCCCGCCCGAGACGGTGTTCGTGTCGATGGGCTCCGTCGCGGGCCGCTTCGGGAACCCCGGCCAGGTGGACTACGCCGCGGCCAACGAGGCGATGGCGCGCGTGTGCCGCGCCCGGCCCGGGGCGCTGCACGTGTGCTGGACCGCGTGGGGCGAGGTGGGCATGGCCGTGCGCGGCGGCATGGAGGCCCTGCTCACGAGCCGCGGCGTGGAGCTCCTGCCCGCCGAGGCGGGGGCCCGCCTGCTCTACGACCTCGTGGCGGCCGGCGTGTCCGGCGAGGTGGTCGTCGCCGGGCGCCTCGGCGACTTCACCATCCCCTCGCTGCACCCGCTGCTCGACCGCGTCGAGCTCGACGGCGACGCGGCGGTCGGTCACCGCACCCTCACGCTCGACAGCGACCCCTGGATCACCGACCACGCCATCGACGGCGTGCCGGTGCTCCCCGGGGTCGTGGGCATCGAGATGATGGTGGCCGCGGCGCTCGCGGCGCTGCCGCGCGGCGCGTACGCGGGACTGGAGGACGTGCGCTTCGAGGCGCCGCTCAAGCTCCACCGGGACGAGCCCGTGGACATCGAGGTGCGCGCGGAGCCGATCGGCCCGGGCGAGGTGCGCTGCCGCCTCGCGTCCAGCCGGACGACCCGCGCGGGCCGCACCATCCGGACGGACCACTTCCAGGCGATCGTCCACCTGGACGAGATGCCGCTCCTGCCGGCGCTGCGCTCCGCCGCGTACCCCGACGACCGGCTGAGCCGCCGGGACATCTACCGGCGGTTCTTCCACGGCCAGCGCTTCCAGGTGCTCACCGAGGCCGAGGGCGTCGCGCTGCAGGGCCTCCTCGCGGTCGGGCAGGTCGAGCACGCGCCCATCGCCGAGGGGCTCCTGACCGATCCGCTCGTGCTGGAGGCGGCGTTCCAGGCCGCGGGCCTGCACCGCATGGCCATCGCGGGGATGATGGCGCTCCCGGCCGGCATCGACGCGGTCCGGCGGGTGCGTCCGGTCATCGAGGGCGACACGCTGAACATCGTGGTCCACCTGCGCGACGGCGCCTACGACGTTGACGTGGACGGCTCGGAGGGCCGGGTGTTGGTGGTGCGTGGGTTCCGGATGGTCGATCGTGGGCCGCTGCCGCCCGGGGACCGCATCCCCGAGCCGGACGGCGGGTGGCCGTCGATCACCGTGGCCACGTCCTCGGAGGCGCGCGCGTCGCTCTCCGCGGGCGAGGTCGCCTGGGCGACCGAGCGCGGCACCGCGCGGCGGCAGGCGGATCGGCTCGCCGGGCAGCTCGCCGCCCGGCGCGCGGTCGAGGCGCTCGTCGGTCACCCCCGCTTCGAGGTGGTCCGCGCCCCCTCCGGGGAGCCGCGCGTCGAGGGGGCGGACGTCCACGTGACGATCTCCCACCACGACGGCGAGGCCGTGGCGATGGCCGTGCGGGGCGCCCGCGCGGGCATCGACCTCGAGGTCGTCGAGGAGCGCCACCCCGCGTTCGCCGAGGACTGGTTCACCCCCGCGGAGCAGGCCCGGCTGGTCGGCGCCGACGCGCTCACCCGCGCGTGGGCCATCAAGGAGGCGGTGCTCAAGGCCCTGGGCGCCGGCATGGCGCTGTCGCCGCGCGACGTCGAGGTCGTGGCGCTCCACGACAACGCCGCCGACGTGCGTCTCCACGGAGAGGCCGCCGCGCGCCACGCCGCGCTCGGCGGCGCCCCCTTCCGCGTGCGTCTGCGCGCGCTCCACGGAAGGATCGTCGCGACCGCGGTGTTCGCGGCCTGAGCCGCGGCGCTCTGTCCGCGCGCCGACACGGAACCTCCACGCCCGGTAGAATCCCGCCATGCACGTAGTCGCCGAACGAGACGACGAGGTCCGCATCATCCGGCTCGAGGTCCCCGCGGACGGCGAGCCCTGGATCGCCGCGTTCGTGGGCGCCTACCAGGCCATCTGGAGCGAGCCGCCCTACAACGAGCGGTTCTTCCCGGACGAGGCCGCGGCCGTGCTCCAGCGCGCGCTCGAGGTGCCCGACAACATCACGCTGCTGGCCGTGCGGCCGAGCGGCGTCGTGGTGGGCTTCGGCATCGCCTACCCGGTGAAGGCCAAGAGCGACGTGTCCCGTGACGTCCGCGGGCTCCTCCCCATCGAGGACACCTTCTACTTCGCCGAGCTCGGCGTGCTCGAGCACTGGCGCGTCCGCGGGCTCGGCCGCCAGCTCATCGACCTGCGGCTCCAGCTCATCGACCGGGAGCGCTACCGCCACGTGCTCCTGCGCACGAGCGCCGTGCGCAACACCTCCTACGAGATGTATCGACGCATGGGGTTCGAGGACACCGGCGTGTACATGGAGGTTCCGGCCCGGCGCGTGGACGGCACCACGAAGACCGACCGGCGGCTCTTCCTCTCGATGGTGCTGTAGAGGGTCGGGCCGCGGGGGATCGTCGGGTCGATGCTCGCCGCGGCGCGGTTCACCGCGCCGTCCGCCACCGCCTCACCGCCAGTCGTAGCGCGGCGGCGCCTTCGGCTCGGCGAAGGGGCCCGAGGCCAGCGAGAGGAGGTAGCCCTGGTCGTACAGGAGCTGGTAGTCGAAGATCACGACGCCGCGGGCGCCGTTGGCCCGCGCCGCGTCGATGCACGCCAGCACGTCGGCCTCGCCGCCGTCCATCTCCGCGGTGATGCCCGCGTAGACGTGCCGCCCGCTCGCGTGCGCGACGTGGTCGGCCACCAGCGTCGCGAAGTCGAGGCGGTCGCCGGGGGTGGCGGTCACGGGCCAGTAGATCATCGGGATGTTCGCGTCGAGCACCCCTTCCGACATCATGGCGCGGCTGTCCTGGTAGTAGTCGTCGCGGCCCTCGGACACGCTCGACCAGCCCCAGGTGTTCTCGTAGACGCCCCACGTCGCCGCGGTCACGGGCACGGGGCTCACGGCGTACACGCCGGCCACGGCCTCCACGACCTGGGCGCGCTGCCAGTCCTCCCAGCCCGAGCCGTCGTAGCGGGCCTCGCTCGCGTCGTCGTGGGAGTACGACGCGCCCGGGTAACGCACGAGGTCGAGGTGGATGCCGTCGACGTCGTAGCGGTTGGTGATGTCGCGGACGACGTCCGCGAGCCGCTCCTGGACCTCCGTGTTGCCGGGGCTCATCCACACGTAGCTGCTGTTGAGCGCCATGGGCGTGCCGTTCTCGTCGGCCACAAGCCACTCGGGGTGCGCGAGGTACGCGTGCGGCGGGGTGGACTCGGCCGGCGGTGTCGTGCCCGCCCAGAAGGGGAAGGCGTTGAGGTAGGCGTGCACCTCCAGGCCCTGCGCGTGACCCTCCTCGACCGCGACGGCCAGCGGATCCCAGCCCGGGTCGCGGCCGAGCGTGCCGGTGAGCCCCTTCGCCCACGGCTCGTGGGAGGACTGGTAGTAGGCGTCGGCGTTCCCGCGGATCTGGAAGAACACCGTGTTGAAGCCCGCCGCGGCCGCGTTCTGCATGATCGCGCGGACGTCGTCCGCCGACGAGAAGGTCCAGCGGTCCACCCACACGCCGCGCAGCTCGCCGTCGTCCGGGAGGTCGCCCCCCGAGTCGGTGTCGCCCGATGTGTCACGTGTATCAGGGGTCTTGGCCTCCCGGAGGGAGCCGTCGGGCGTCTCCATGAGGCAACCGAGGAGGAGCAGCATGGGCGCCGGCTAACAAAGTCCGGCCGAGGCCGCGCCGCTCCCACCGCGGCGCGCGGTTATCTCGGCGCGGTGCTGCCGCTCCTCCTCGCGTGCGCGGACCCGCCGCCGCCCGACATCGTGCTCGTGAGCCTCGACACGACCCGCGCGGACGTGATCGACCCGGAGACCACCCCGAACCTGTGGGCCGTGGCGAGCCGCGGCGTCCGCTTCACCGCGGCGTTCGCGCACGCCCCGACGACGCTCTCGTCGCACGCTTCGGTGTGGACCGGCCTCGATCCGCACGGGCACGCGGTGGCCCGCAACGGCTACGCGCTCGCGGCGGACCTCCCCGTGCTGCCGGAGCGGCTCGCGGCCGCCGGCTACGACACCGTCGGCGTGGTCGGCGCGAGCGCGCTCGCGCGCCCGATGGGCGTCGACCGCGGGTTTCGACGCTGGGACGAGCAGCTCGAGCACACCCACCAGAGGCGGCACGAGGCGCGGGCCTCCGAGGTGACCGACCGCGCGCTCGCGGCGCTCGGGAAGCGGCGCCGCGGCGAGCCGGTGTTCCTGTTCGTGCACTACTACGACGCCCATGCGCCGTACCAGGCGCCGGCCCCCTACACGGCGCGCTGGTCGGATCCCACCTACGGCGGCACCTTCGACGGCTCGCGCGCCGCCATGCAGGCCGTGGCCGAGGCCGCCCGCGCGGGCACGCTCGACCCCGCCGACGTGGCCGAGGTGCGCGCGCGCTACCGCGGCGAGGTGAGCTACGTGGACGCCGAGCTCGGGCGGCTGCTCGCCACGCTCCACGACCCGTACGTGGTCGTGTTCGGCGACCACGGCGAGGCCCTCGGCGACGTGGCGGACCGCCCCTGGGGCCACGGCCCCGACGTGGACCCGCCCGCCGTGCGCGTGCCGCTGATCGTGGCGGGGCCGGGCCTCCCGACCGGGGCCGTCGTGGATGCGCCCGTGGCGCTCTCCGACGTGGGGCCGACCGTGCTCGGGCTCGCGGGCCTCCACGAGCCGCTGGGCAAGGGGCGGGACCTCGCGCCGCTCTGGAGCGGGACGCCGTTCGAGGAGCGGCCGATCTTCGTGGAGGCGACGCAGCCGAAGCCGGCCGAGCGCACGGACGGCTGGAACAACCTCTCGATGGAGCGGGGCGTCGTCCGCGGGCCGTGGATGCTCCTCACCACGCCCTGGCTGGGCGTGCCGCCGAGCCTCATCCGGTTCGCGGACGGCGCGCCGCAGACGCTCTGGCCGACGCTCGGGGCCGACGGCCACCTCCAGCCCACCGAGACTGAGGTCCTTACGGGGCTCCTCGCGGAGTGGGACGCCGCCGCGCCGCCCTTCCGGGAGGACACGGCGGACGCGGACACGAAGGCGGGGCTGAAGGCGCTCGGCTACGTCGAGTGACACATCCCCGATGTGTCACTGGAAGCGGAGCAGCTCCAGCTTGCCGGCGGCGTTCGCGGGCCCCCGGAGGTCGAGGAGCGCGGCGGCGACGCAGTCTTCGAGGTCGAAGGCGGGCTGGTCGGCCGAGACCTTGATGCGGCTCGGGGCCCCCCGCGCGTCGAGCCGGAGCTCGATCGTCGCGCCCACCGGCTTCGGGCTCGTGTCGAAGCAGCTGCCGAGCGGGCCGGCGAGCGGCTTCGCCTCCTTCTTGAAGTCGCCGGTGAGCTTGGGGCGGCTCCCCGTGTCTCCGGGCGGCTGGAGCGGGCTGGGGCGGCCGATGCCGTACTGGGGGGTGGGCGCGGCGCGGCTCACGAGCACCTCGCGCGTGCCGAGGCGGTCCTTCCAGTGGAGCACGGTGCGGGCGCCGATGGTCCAGCTCGACGCCACCCCGTAGGCGAGAAAACCGTCCTCGCCGGGGCCGAGGATGACGCCGGTCCAGGCCGGCTTCTCGCCCTGCGTGAGCGGGAAGGGGTCGAGCGGGCGCTCGGCGAGGAGCCAGGCGTCCACGAGCGTGCCGCGGGCGTAGCGGACGAAGCGCCGCTCGCCGGGCGGGCCCTTCAGCTCGAGATCCTCGGGGCGGTCCTGCTTGTTCGCGCCGATGAAGTGCGAGTCGGGCAGCACGAGGTCGCGCGGGCGGGGCACGCCGTCGGTCGGCATGCTGTCGCTGCCCCAGGCGTAGCCCTCCACGCCGTCGGTCCGGATCCACGCGGTCGCTTCCTCCTGCGCGGTGGCGACGAGCGGGAGGAGGAGGGCGAGGACGGCGAGGGTGCGGCGCATGGCTGCATGGTACGCCTCTCCACCGCCGCGGGGCCCTCGGAGGCGAAGGTGCCCTCGGCACGTTGGGGGGGCGTTGCGGGGGGGCTTCCCCCCCGCCCCAGGAAGAACTAGGCGTGCATCCGGACGAGATCCTCACCCTTGCGGACGAGCTCCGCCTCCACGTCCGCGAGGAACGCGAGGCGCGGCTCGACCTCCCCGAAGCGGGCGGCGGCCTCGAGCATCAGCTGGTGGTGCCGCTCCTCGGCCGGGTGGAGGGCCTGGTAGAAGCCGCGGAGGTGCGGGTCGTCGACGGCCTCCGCGAGGAGCGCGAGCCGCTCGCAGGAGCGGGCCTCGATGAGCGCGGCCACGACGAAGGCGTCGACCAGCGCGTCGGGCTCGGGGCGGCGCCGGGCCGCGTCGGCGAGGCGGCCCGCGTAGGCGGAGGGCGTGAGCCGGTCGTAGGACCGCCCGCGGCGCTTGAGCTCGCGGAGCGCCATCTCGAAGTGGGTGAGCTCCTCGCGGGCCATGCGCGAGAGCGCGCCGGCGAGCTCGTGCTCGGGCGCGCGGAACACGAAGGCGAGCACGGTGCTGGCGGCCTTCTTCTCGCAGTGCGCGTGGTCGAGGAGCAGCGTGTCGAGGTCGGAGAGCGCGAGCGGGAGCCAGCGCGCGGGGGTCGGGCACCGGAGGATCGGCGGGAGCATCGCGCCGACGTAGCCCGCCGCTACTCCTCTTCGCCGGCCGCGGCGCCTTCCTGCTCCTCGACGTGCCGCCGCCGGGCGGACCAGCGGCCCCCGGCGTCGTCGGCGGGCGGCACGGGGAACTCGCCGTCGCTCTCCGGGTCCCAGTCCATGCGGAGCTCGTAGAGCGCGCGGTCCCAACGCGCGAGCATGGGCGGGATGGCGAAGGGCACCGGGAAGGCCTCGGCGCCGCGCGCGGCGAGGTCGAGGAGCCCGTCGGACTCGAGCGGCTCGTTCGCGTAGATGGCGAGCGCCGGCGCGTGCTTGTCGAGGTGGAGGAGCACGAGCGCGCGCGCGTGGGCGAGCACCTCCGTGATGGCGCCCGGGCTGTAGCGGCGCGCGGGCCGGTCGTCGGGATCGCCGTAGCCGACGAGGTGGAAGATCGCGTCGACGAGCTCCGGCTTCAGCACGTCCTTGTCGAGCACCACGAAGCCGTCGGCGCGCGGGGCGGCGAGGCCGTCCTGCTCGCCGTCGATCCACAGGTCGACGTCCTCGGGGCGGGCGCGCGCGATCCAGCGCACCGCGGGCTCGGACCGCAGCCCGCCGGCGATGGCGCGGACGTAGTCCTCCTCGATCGCCATGCTCGCCGGCAGCGCCCGGGGATCCCCCGCCTCGCAGAAGCCGTACACCTTCGTCTTGGGGAAGAGCCCGGCGAGCAGCGGGCCGGCGGACACGCCGGAGTAGCGGAAGCCGCGGCGGGCGTCGCGCGCGCTGTCGTCGCTGAACACGGCGCCGCTGCAGACGGTGCGGTGCACGAGGGCGGACGGCGTGTCGGGGAGCGACTCGATCCAGCGCTCGCGGCCGCGGCAGAGCCGGCCGGGGGCGGCGGGATCGAAGGTGTCGTTGCAGAAGCCGAAGGCCCGAATCATCCCCGGCGGCTATCCCCCGCGGGGGCCCCGGGCAAGCCGCGACCTCCGACGCA
Organism: uncultured Enterobacteriaceae bacterium; assembly: GCA_964457335.1. Classification (GTDB taxonomy): domain Bacteria; phylum Myxococcota_A; class UBA796; order UBA796; family SXON01; genus CAJBVW01. Next base: position 87,144 of record CAYWGD010000008.1, read on the forward strand.
GGCCAGCGCGAAAACGGAGGAGAAAGGAGCTTCCCGCCGGATCCGACGCGGATGCCGCTCGTGGCGGGGGGGCGGGCGTCCGGATAGGAGGGCGGGCTCCGGAGCCGCGCGGTGTCCCGCTTCTACGTCACGACCCCGATCTACTACGTCAACGACGTCCCGCACCTCGGCCACGCCTACACCACCGTCGCGGCCGACACCGTGGCGCGCTGGCGCCGCCTGCGCGGGGACGACGTGTTCTTCCTGACGGGCACCGACGAGCACGGCCAGAAGGTGCAGCGCGCGGCGGAGAAGCTCGGGCGGACGCCGAAGGAGCACGCGGATGCGACGCACGTGCGCTTCAAGCAGCTCTGGGAGCGCCTCGGCATCCGCTACGACCACTTCCTCCGCACGACCGACGAGTCGCACGAGCGCTTCGTGCAGGCGCGGCTCCAGGAGCTCCACGACCAGGGCGAGCTCTACAGCGCGGAGTATGCCGGCTGGTACTCCACGAGCGAGGAGCGCTTCTGGGCGGAGGACGAGCTCGTGGACGGGAAGTGCCCGGTGAGCGGGCAGCCCGTGGAGTGGATCACCGAGAAGAACTGGTTCTTCAAGATGAGCGCCTACCAGGACCGGCTGCTCGCGCACATCGCGGCCAACCCCGACTGCATCCAGCCGGACCTGCGGCGCAACGAGGTGCTCGGCTACCTGAAGAAGCCGCTGGCCGACCTCTGCATCTCCCGGCCGAAGGCGCGCCTCCCGTGGGGCATCCCGCTGCCCTTCGACCCCGAGTATGTCACCTACGTCTGGTTCGACGCGCTCACGAACTACCTCTCCGCGCTCGACGGCGGCGGCGAGGCGTTCTGGCCGGCCGACTACCACCTGATCGGGAAGGACATCCTCACCTTCCACACCGTGTACTGGTTCTCGATGCTCTTCGCGATGGGCTACGAGCCGCCGAAGCGCGTCTACGCCCACGGCTGGTGGATGGTCGAGGGCCGGAAGATGAGCAAGTCGCTGGGGAACGTCGTGAACCCGCACCTGCTCGTGGACGCCTACGGCGCCGACGCCGTGCGCTACTTCATGCTGCGCGAGATCCCCTTCGGCGGAGACGGGAACTTCGCCCACCAGGCCTTCCTCGTGCGCTTCAACGCCGACCTCGCGAACGACCTCGGGAACCTCGCGCACCGCGCGCTCTCGATGACGGAGAAGTGGCTCGGCGGGGTGGTCCCCGCGGCCGGGCCGGCCTCGGAGAGCGACCGCGCGCTGCAGGGGCTCGCCGAGAAGGCCGCGGCCACGTTCGACCGCGAGGTCACCGCGCTGCAGTTCCGGGAGGGGCTCACGGCGCTCTGGGAGCTCATCGCCGCGGGCAACAAGTACGTCGACGCCGAGGCGCCGTGGGCGCTCAACAAGCGCGGCGACACCGAGCGGCTCGCGACGGTGCTCCGCAACGCGCTCGAGGTGTGCCGCGTGGCCGGGAGCCACCTCGCGTGCGTCATGCCCGAGAAGAGCGCCGAGCTCCTCGCCAAGATGGGCGTCGGCGCCCCCGACCTCGCGCCGACGTTCGACCGCCTCGTCGCGGGCGAGCCCGTCCGCGCCGGGGACCCCCTGTTCCCGCGCCTCGCCGAGCTGCCGCCGGCCATCGCGGAGGCGATCGAGGCCGCGAAGGCCGCGTTCGCCGCCGAGGCCGCCGCCGCGCCGCCCCCCGAGAAGAAGAAGCCCGCCAAGAAGCCTGCTTTGGAGCCTGCCGTGTCCACCGAGACCCCCCCCGCCGCCATCCCCCAGATCGAGTACGACGACTTCGCCAAGGTGGCGCTCCGCGTGGGCGCCATCGTCTCCGCCGAGCGGCACCCCAACGCCGAGCGCCTGCTCGTGCTGAAGGTCGACGTGGGCGAGCCCGAGCCGCGCCAGATCGTCGCGGGCATCGCGGCGTTCTACGAGCCGGAGACCCTGGTCGGGAAGAAGATCGTCGTCGTGGTGAACCTCAAGCCCGCCAAGCTCCGGGGCGTGGTCAGCCAGGGGATGCTGCTCGCGGCCGGGGAGGCCGCGGCGCTCCTGAGCCCGATCGCGGATGTCGCGCCCGGGACCGTCGTCAAGTAGCGGCGCGCGGATCGCCGGACGCCCCGGCAGGGGCGGCGTAGAAGGCCGGGATCGCGTGATCCCGGCCTTCTTCGATCTTCTTTGTCACACCTTGTCGGACCTCGGCGTTATCATGGGCGTCCCAGGAGACAGCCATGCGTCCGTACCTCCCCCTCCTCCTCCTCCTCGCGGCCTGCAGCGACTACGAGGTCAAGGGCAACGACGACCTGATCAACGACGTGGGTGACGACGGGGAGCCGGACATCACGGTCGACCCCGAGTCGATCGCCTTCGGCGCGATGGCCGTCGGCGGGGAGACCACGGCGTTCGAGACCGTCACGGTGCGGAACGACGGCACCCAGGCCCTCGAGATCCACGGCCTCGAGCTGGCCGATCCCGAGCTGAACTCGGTCTACACGATCGGCGCCATCAACTCCGTGCTCGTGCCGCCGGGCGGCGAGACCTTCTTCACGGTCACCTTCGAGCCGCTCACCGCGGTCGAGTACAGCACCCGCGTCCTCATCGACAGCAACGATCCGGACGAGCCGCAGGTCGGCGTGGACCTGACCGCCACCGGCGAGGCCCCGGTCATCTCGCTCTCGCCGACCAACTACGACTTCGGCACGCTCTACATCGGCTGTGACAACGTCCAGCCGATCACCATCAGCAACGTGGGCAACGCCGAGCTCGTGGTCTCCGACTTCGACTACGTGACGGCTAGCGACGACCTCTACCTCGACTCCAACGAGTCGGTGAACGGGCCGCTCCCCTGGTCGATCGCGCCCGGCAGCTCGCTCGAGGTGCTCGTCGACTACGAGCCGCTCGACGACTACGCGGACGACGGCACGATCCAGGTCGCCAGCAACGACCCCTTCCAGCCCGTCGCGATGGCCTACCAGACCGGCGGCGGCGCGCTCTACGGCCAGAACCTCGACCTGTTCGAGCAGCCGATCCAGGGCATGACCGACATCATCTTCACGGTCGACTGGTCCTGCTCGATGGCCGACGACATCGCCCGCGTGCAGTCGAACTTCGACGTGTTCATCGCCACGCTCCAGACGATGGACGCCGACTACCACGTGTCGGTCGTCACCGACGACGACGGCTGCGTGAACGGCTCGCAGCCCTACATCGACAACACGATGGACGCGGCCGACCAGACCGCGCTCTTCGACACGATGCTCAACAACTACGCCTACGGCGCGTACACCGAGATGGGCTTCACGCTGCTCGAAGCGGCCACCACGTCGACCAACATCGGCTCGGGCGGCTGCAACGAGGACATGATCCGCGACGACGCGACGCTCGCGATGGTCGGCGTCACGGACGAGGTCGAGCAGTCGGCCAACCCCTGGAGCTACTACGTCTCGCTGTTCCAGAGCCTCAAGCGTGACGCGGACGACCTCGTCATCCACGCGATCGCGGGCGACTACCCCTCCGGCTGCGGCGGCAACGAGCCGGGCCAGGGCTGGTACGAGGCGTCGGTGGCCACGGGCGGCCTCTTCCTCTCCATCTGCGCGACGGACTGGGCGAGCCACCTCGAGGCGCTGGCCGAGGGCTCCGCGGCCGACCTCTCGAGCTTCGAGCTCACCAACTGGCCGGTCCCCCAGACCATCGTGGTGCGCGTCGACGGCGTGACCACCACGACCGGCTGGGAGTACAACGAGACCGACAACTCCATCGACTTCGACGAGTCGAGCATCCCCGAGGGCGGCTCCACGGTCGAGGTGGAGTACGCGCTCTTCGGCGACTGCGAAGGCTAGGCCTTCGGGCCGGCTCCGAGGCGCGGGGGGCGACTCCCGCGCCTCGCGCGTTTTTTGGGGTGTGGCGACGACGTGGCGCACGCGGCGCGCGCGCCCGAGCGAACGCGGCTGTCGCGGCCGGCCTTCGAGTCGAGTATCGTGCGCCTCGGAGAAGCCGTCCATGCACCGCTCGTTCCTGCCCGTCCTCGTGCTCCTGGCCGCTTGCGACGAGCCGTCCACGGACGGCAAGAACCCCGACGAACCCGTGAGCTGGGAGTGCACGATCGCCGAGGGGGAGAGCCCGGACTTCGCCGCCGAGCTCGGGTGCCAGGCGGACTACGACGCGCTCGCGAGCCAGCCCGCCGACGCGAGCATCCCCGGCGCGACGTCGGTGAAGACGGTGATCGACCGCGTGGACGACAACCGGCTGTACTTCATGAACTCCCAGCGCTACTGCATCCACTGGGACTTCGCGTCGCAGCACCTCTCGGGGAACGGGCTCCCGATCGTGCCGGACATGTCGTCGTTCAACGCGACCGAGTACTACAGCCCCGACCGGCGCTTCCTGCTGGGCGCGCTCTCGTACTACGAGGGCCCGAAGAAGTGGGTATACGAGATCTCGCCGTACGACACGGCCGACGCGGACATGATCGCGACGGCGTACCGGAAGATCCGGGACAACCTCTGGATCGGGGAGGAGCTCGCGTTCCACCCGACGAGCGAGGCGGTCGAGGCCGTGGCGGCCTCGCTGCCGTCGGACGTGATCCAGGTCTCCACCGACACGCTCTACGAGGGCGTCGACTACCAGCCGCTCAACCTCGGGACCACGACGGGGCTGCTCTCCTTCCGCACCGCGGACGAGCTCGAGACGGACCCGCCCGCGTTCCGCGAGCTCGTGGTGCTCGACGCGGTGCCGAACGACATCTCGATCGTCGCGGGCATCATCACGTCGGAGTTCCAGACCCCGCTCGCCCACATCAACGTGCTCTCCGTCAACCGCGGCACGCCCAACATGGCGCTCCGGGGCGCCTCGGAAGATCCCGACCTCCAGGCGTTGGATGGGAAGTGGGTCGAGCTGACCGTGGGCGCCTTCGATTGGAGCATCCGCGAGATCACGTCGGAGGAGGCGGACACCTGGTGGGAAGCGAACAAGCCGGACCCGCTGGTCGTGCAGCCGCGCGACGTGTCGGTGACCGATCTGCGCGCCACCGGTGACATGCTCGACCTGGAGACGGACACCCTCGCCGATGCCATCTCCAACGCCATCCCGATCTTCGGGGCCAAGGCGACCAACTACGGCGCGTTGACCGAGGCGGCGGCGCAGGGCGAGCCGATCCCCATCCAGGACGGCTTCGGCATCCCCATGTACTACTACGACCAGTTCATGACGGACAACGGACTCTGGGCCCGCATCGAGGAGATCATGGCGGCGCCCGAGTGGAGCGACCCGAGCTACCGCGCCGAGGCGCTCGAGGCCTTCAAGGACGAGCTGCGGGACATGCCCATGCGGCCCGAGGTGGTCGAGCTGATCAAGGCCCGCGCGGCCGAGATCTTCCCGGGCGAGAGCATCCGCTTCCGGTCGAGCACCAACGCCGAGGACCTCGGCGACTTCACCGGCGCCGGCCTCTACAACTCCGAGACCGGCGACCCCACGATCGAGGGCGACGGCCGCGACTCGGTCGAGTGGGCGGTGAAGAAGGTGTGGTCGCAGGTGTGGAACCCGCGCGCGTACGAAGAGCGCGAGTACTACTCGATGAACCACCTCGACGTGGGCATGGCGCTGCTCGTGCACGCCAACTTCCCCGACGAGGAGGCCAACGGCGTCGCCATCACCAACAACCCCTACGACACCACCGGGCTCGAGCCGGGCTTCTACGTGAACGCCCAGGAGGGCGGCGAGGACGTGGTCGCGCCGGAGCCGGGCATCTACGCCGACGCCTACCTCCACTACTACTACAGCCCCGGCCAGCCGATCGTGTACATCCAGCACAGCAACCTCGTCCCCGAGGGCGAGACCGTGCTGACCACGACCGAGTCCTACGAGCTCGCCGAGGCCCTCGACGCGATCCACGGCTTCTTCTACGAGGCCTACGGCGCCGGCGACAGCTGGTACGCGATGGACGTGGAGTGGAAGTTCGACGACAAGTACTCGACCGGCGAGCCGCAGCTCTGGATCAAGCAGGCGCGGCCCTACCCGGGGTGGTCGTCGGACGCCACGGGGGCCTGCGGCACCACCGAGTGATCAGAGGATCGACGCCACGAAGGTGACGGTCGTGGTGTGGTCCAGCGGGCGGAAGCCTTCGACCGGCTCGTTGTCGAAGGTCAGGTTGTGCGAGAGCTTCAGGCTGAACTTGTCGGCCAGCTTCGCCGTGAGCGCGGCCTGGTTGAGCACGCGGAGGTCGGCGAGGTTCGGGACGGACTCGTAGACCTCGAGCGTGTCCGTGAAGCTCACGTTCTCGTTGAATGCGTGGGTGAGGCCCACCATGACGCGCACGGACACGACGTAGGCCTCGGCGGGGTCGACACCCGCGACGAAGTCCTCGCGCGCGCCGTCGGCGCCGGCCTCGGCGACGAGCTGGGTGGGTTTCTTGTCGTAGAGGAGGCGCGAGTAGCCGAGCTGCACGTGGGAGCGGTTGTCGTAGCCGGCGAAGGGGTCGAGGAGCGTGCCGGCCAGCACGTAGAGGCTGCCGCGGCGGCCGACGTAGCGGTCGTAGCGGGCGTCGACCCACACCTTCTTGGCGGTCTCCGCCCAGCCGGCGGCGCGCTCGTCCTCGGTGACGTGGCCGTCCCCGTTCGTGTCGATGACCGAGCGGCCGAGGTTGGCGCCGGCGTCGACGCCCACCTTGTTGCGCGTCCAGCGGTGGTCGGCGTCGACCGAGGCGTTGAGCGTGTAGGTGCTCGTGTTGCCGGAGGTGAAGGCGCCGCCGAGCTCCGCGGCGAGGCGGGTCACCGGCTTCGGGAAGGCCTGCCCGGCGGTGTCGGCGCCGACGAAGGCGGGGTCCGCGGCGTGGGCGAGGGCGAGGAGCGCGACGATCATCCTTCTTCCTCGCCCGTCTCCCAGGGCTCGCGCGGCACGACCACGTCCGGGAGCGGCTCCGGGTCGGGGAGCGGCCAGTGGTCGCCCCACAAGGAGCGGCCGCCGCACACGGTGAGCGTCTGGCCGGTGATGTAGGCGCCGCCGGGCGAGGCGAGGAACGCCACGAGCCAGGCGATCTCCTCGCAGGTGCCGAGCCGCTTGAGCGGGATGGCGGACTGGAGCTGCTTCGCCCACACGAGGCCGGCCGGGTAGCGGCGGAGGCCGCTCGACGCGATGTAGCCGGGGGCCACCGCGTTCACGAGGATGCCGCGGGGCGCCCACTCGACCGCGAGCGTGCGGGTCATGGCCTCGACGCCGGCGCGCGCGGCGACGGAGTGGGCCATGCCGCCGAACCCGCGGCTCGTGAGCATCGTGACGTTCACGATGCGGCCGCCGTGGGCGAGCATCCAGGCGTCGGCGACGGCGCGGGTGAGGTTCCAGGTGCCGGTGAGGTTGGTCTGCACGACCGCGTCGAAGCCCTTGGGCGAGATGGTCTCGGCGGGGGCGAGGAACTGGCCGCCGCCGTTGTTGACCAGCACGTCCACGCGGCCGTGGCGCTCCATCGTGGCGCGGACGAGCGCGTCGACGCTGTCGCGGTCACGGATGTCGACCACGAGCCCGGTCACGGGCCGGCCGAGCTCCGCGGAGAGCCCGGCGGCGGCGGGCTCGATGTGGGCGACCTTCCGCGAGGCGATGACCACCTGCGCGCCGAGCGCGCCCAGCTCGCGCGCCACGGCGGCGCCGATGCCGGTGCCGCCGCCGGTGACGAGGGCCACCTGGCCGGCGAGGAGGTCGGGGCGGAAGAGGGCGGAGAGGCGGGGCGTCGGGGTCATGTGGTCGGCTAACCGGCGGTCGCCCTCCGGCGGCGCGTGACGGTGAGCGCGAGCAGGCCGAGGAGGGCGGCGCTCGTAACAGGGGTCCCGGTGGAGGCGCAGCCGCAGGCGGAGGGCTCGGTCTTCCCGCCGGTGTCGCCTTCGGCGCCGGCATCGGTGTCGTCGGTGTCCGTGTCCGTGTCCGTGGCGGTGTCGCAGGTGACGACGGCGGGATCGGTGTCGTCGCAGTCGTCGGCGCTGGGGGCGCCGTCACCGTCCTGGTCGTCGTCGTTGCCGTCGCAGTCCTGGTCGACGCCGTCGTACCAGGACTCGGGCGCGCCGGGGTACACGGAGTCGAGGGTGTCGTCGCAGTCGGTGGCGTCGGCGACGTAGCCGCTCGCGATCGCGCAGCCGAACATCGACTGGGTGACGTCGCCGAAGCCGTCCCCGTCGGCGTCGCGGTAGCCGGTGACGCCCTCGGTCACGGTGGCGTCGGCGTCGTTGCAGTCGTCGGCGTTGGCGGCGTAGCCCTCCGGCTGCGTGCACGACGCGACGCTGTCGGCGGCCCAGCCGTAGCCGTCCCCGTCGGTGTCGCGGTACCAGTAGGGGGTCACGTCCTCGTCCGCGACGCTGTCGCAGTCGTTGTCGAGCTCGTCGCAACGCTCCAGGGCGCCGGGGTACACGCCCGCGGAGCCGTCGTCACAGTCGGTGGCGTCGGCGACATAGCCGGTGGGCTCCTCGCAGGCGTCGGTGGTTACGGAGAGGTCGCCGTAGCCATCGCGGTCGGCGTCCCGGTGCCAGGTGGTCAGCGCGCCGTCGTCGACGGCGCCGTCGCAGTCCTGGTCGACGCCGTCGCAGGTCTCCGAGGCCGTGGGGCTGATCGTGGCTGAGGTGTCGTCGCAGTCGCCGGCCACCGCGGCGTACCCGGCAGGGGCGGCGCACGCATCCGCCGTGGTGGAGGAGACGCCCGAGCCGTCGCCGTCCGCGTCCGCGTAGAACGTGAGCAGGACGCCCTCGTCGGTGGTGCCGTCGCAGTCCTGGTCGGCGCCGTCGCAGGTCTCGGCGGCGCCGGGGAAGGTGCTCGCGCTCGTGTCGTCGCAGTCCGCGGCGTCGGCCGTGTAGCCGGTGGGGGCCGCGCACGCGTCGACGCCGAAGGTGCCGGTGTAGCCGTCGCCATCGGCGTCGTAGTACCAGGCGGTCGTCAGGCCTTCGTCGACGGTACCGTCGCAGTCGTCGTCGACGGTGTTGCAGGTCTCCGTCGCGCCGGCGAACACGGTGGCCGCGGCGTCGTCGCAGTCGGTGGCGGTCGCGACGTAGCCGGACGGCGCGTCGCAGGCGCTGACGCTGGCGCCCGCGTTGCCCGACCCGTCGCCGTCGGCGTCCGAGTACCAGGTGGACTCTCCGGTGGCGCCGGGCTCGTCGGTGGCGCCGTCGCAGTCGTCGTCGACGCCGTTGCAGGCCTCGGTGGCGGCGGGCGACACGGTGGCGAGCGTGTCGTCGCAGTCCGTCGAGTCGGCGACGTAGCCGCTCGGGGCCGAGCAGGCGTCGCGCACGGACGCGCTACCGTAGCCGTCGGCGTCCGCGTCCGCGTACCAGGCGGAGGAACCGGTCGCGCCGTCCTCGTCGACCTCGCCGTCGCAGTCGTCGTCGACGCCGTCGCAGCTCTCGGTGGCGACGGGGGAGGTGGTGGCGCGCGTGTCGTCGCAGTCGCCGCCGACCGCAACGTAGCCGGCGATCGTGGTCGCGCACGAGGTGACGGCCGTGGCATCGTCTCCGTAGCCGTCGGAGTCGGCGTCGGCGTACAGCGTCGTGCTGACCCCGTCGTCGTCGGTGCCGTCGCAGTCCTGGTCGACGCCGTCGCAGACCTCGATGGCGCCGACGTAGATCGTGGCGTCGGTGTCGTCGCAGTCCGCCGAGTCCGGGGAGCCGTCGGCGTCGGCGTCGGTGTCGTAGCCGTAGAACAGCCACGCGTGGTACGTGCCGCCGGTCAAGACGTCGTCGTAGCCGTCACCGTTCACGTCGCCCGCGCCGGCGACGGAGGCACCCGAGTAGCCGTCGGCCGAATCGGGGACGGAGACCGGGGTGGCGTCGAGCCCGGACGCGGAGCCCTGCAGCAGGTACGCTCCGTAGGAGGAGCTGACGGCGAGGTCCGCGTAGCCGTCCGCGTTGGTGTCCCCGGCGACGTCGAAGCGGACGATGCCGTCGATGACGGTCGTGGGGGAGGCCGGCAGTCCGGCGCTGCTCCCGTAGTACACGTACAGCCGGCCGGTGTAGCCGTCGTAGCCGTAGGCGTTGATGGCGAGATCGTCGTAGCCGTCGCCGTTGATGTCGGCCGCGCCCATCCCCGCGCCGAACCAGTTCGACGCCGCCTCTCCGTAGAACGTGCTCCACGCCGCGGTGCCGATGCCGCTCGCGGTGCCCTGGTACACGGTGACCTGGCCCTGCGACGAGGTGTAGCTCGGAGCGCCCGCGGCGGCGTCGATGTACCCGTCCCCGTCGAAGTCCCCGGCGACCACCTCGCGGCCCTGGCCCATGCTGGCGGTCGCGCCGGTGAACGAGGTGGTCGCCGAGCTGTTCAGCCCCGTGTACTTGCCACGGTACAGGTAGGCCGCGCCGCCGGAGCCCGAGCCGCTCGCGCCGATCAGCACGTCGTCGTAGCCATCGCCGTTCGTGTCACCGAGCGCGCTCAACGACACGCCGAAGCTGTCGTTGGCGGACGTCCCGGTGAGCGTCGTCGCCGCGGTGGTGTCGAGCCCGGTGGCGCTGCCGAGGTAGAGCTCGACCCGCCCGGTGTACGTGGAGTAGTCGTCGCCGCCGACCAGCAGGTCGCCGTAGCCATCGCCGTTCACGTCCCCGGCGGGGGCGATCGTCTGCCCGAGGTAGGCCGCCGCGCCGCCGGTGATGGTCGTGTCCGCGGTCATGTCGTCGGGGCCGTCGGAGCCGCCGTGGAGCACGTAGACGATGCCGGCGTAGCTGTCGTAGCGGTAGCTCCCGATCGCGATGTCGTCATAGCCGTCTCCGTTCACGTCGCCCGCGGCGGCTACCAGGGGGACGTACACGTACGGCGCCACGGACTCGATGGTCCGCGAAGCGGTGGTGCCGAGGCCGGCGGCGTCGCCCAGGTAGACGTAGGCGGTGCCGTCCCCGGCGCCGATCGCGCCGACAACGAGGTCGGGGTCCCCGTCGTTGTCCACGTCCCCCGCACCGGCCACGCTCCAGCCGAACTGGTCGGAGGTGGCCCCGCCGGTGAGCGTCGTGACGGCGAGGGAGTTGATTCCCGCCGATGAGCCGGCGTAGACCGTCACGCGCCCCTTGCTCGTGCTGTAGCCCCACGCACCCACGGCCACGTCGTCGTAGCCGTCCCCGTCCACGTCCCCCGGCCCGTCTACGCTCTCGCCGAAGTAGTTGCTCGTGGTGAAGCCCACGAGGGTGGTGGTCGCGCTCGCCGAGATCCCGGTGGCCGACCCGTGGTGAACGTAGGCGCGGCCGGTGTTCGTCGAGTAGCCGGGCGCCCCCACGATGACGTCGTCGTAGCCGTCGCCGTTCACGTCCCCGGCCCCGGCCACGGCGTCGCCGAGCTGCATGCTGGCTGTCGAGCCGGTCACGGAGGTCGTCGCGGCCGTGGACACCCCGGACGCGCTCCCGTGGAAGACGTCGAAGTGGCCCGCCTGGGAGCTGTAGTAGTACGAGCCGACGATGACGTCGTCGTAGCCGTCGGCGTTCACGTCACCAGCGCCGGCTACGACCTCTCCGAAGCTCGCGGCGGCGCCGGGGCCGGTGAGGGTGGTGGTGGCGGTCGACGGGATCCCCGTGGCGCTGCCGTGGTACACGGAGGCGGCGCCCACCCCGGAAGCGTTGCCACGCGCGCCCACGATGATGTCGGGGTACCCGTCCGCGTCGACGTCCCCCGCCCCCGCCACCGACGAACCGAAGTACTCGTTGGTCGCGCTGCCCTCCAGCGTGGTCGTCGCGGTGGTGGACACGCCGCTCGCCCCGCCGTGGAACACGTAGGCGCGGCCCGTGTCGGAGGACCACCCGGGCGCGCCCACGACGACGTCGTCGTACCCGTCCCCGTCCACGTCGCCCGCGCCTGCCACGGCGTAGCCGAAGTCGCTCGACGTCGCCTCGCCCTCGAGGCGCGTGGTCGCCACGGTCTCCGTCCCGGTGACGGAGCCGTGGAACAGGTAGACCGCCCCGGTGGCGTCGCCCACCGCCCACGCCGCCACGGCGATGTCGTCGTAGCCGTCGCCGTCGACGTTCCCGACGCCCGCGACCGTGTACGCGAAGTAGTTGAGGGAGCTGCCCATCCACGTCCACGCCGCCGTGGTGTAGATCGGGTCGACGGTGACCGGGTACGTGGCGTCCGTGTCGTCGACGGTGACGACGAGCGCGTCGCCCTCGAAGCGCGCCTCGGCCGGGAGCGGCTCGCCGCGGGCGTCCCAGGCGACCACGCCGTCGATCGTCCAGGCCCGGCCGCGCGCGTCGGTCAGCGCCAGGGCGGCGCCGTCGCCATCGACGCCCAGCGCCTCGTCGAGCGCGACCTCGAAGCGGAGGTCGCCCGCGCCGGCGGGGGCGCGATCGAGCGTCCACCCCTGCTCGACGCCGTTCGGCTGGCCGAGCCACCACTCGGTGAGCCCGTCACCGCGCGCGTGCTCGAGCTGGCGGATGCACGCGCCGGTGGGGTCCACCTCCGGGCCGCACGCGCCGAGGTCGGGGTCCGCGGGCTCGGGCGCCCGCAGCGCGCCCGCGCGGCCCCAGCCGGTGAGGCGCAGGCCGAGGGCCGGCTCGCCGGTGTGGACGTCGGTGAAGACGACGCCCGCCTCGTCGAAGCGGCCGTCGAGACCCGCGGGGGCGAGGTCGACGACGAAGACGCCCTCCACGGCGCGGATGGCCCGACCGGCGGCCGCGACGCGGGTGGTCACGGTGGAGAGCCAGTCGGAGGAGGGGGCCCGCGAGGCGGGATCGTTCGGAGCGACAATTGTGTCCGCGGGCGGCTCGCTGGAGCAACTGACCAGGATCAGAGCCAGCAACGACGTGGGTGGGCGTGCGGGCAAAGGGGCTCCGGACGGGGCGCACACGATAGCACCGGCGCGGGCGGGGGGGAGCCCTCCCTTTGGGGGGACCGCGCGAGGGGGACGGAGGGCGGCGGGGGCGCGAACCGGCGGCGGCCCGGAGGGCGCGACACCGTCCGAAGGCCCCGCCGGTCGGCCCGCGCGCGGCGGGCCGACCGAGGCGCTCGCGCCGAGCCCGGAGGAGCCCGACCCCCGGCGCGTCGGGAGCGCGCGCCACACGCGGAGGGCCCGGCGCCGGGGGACGCGCCCCCCTGCACCCCCTGCGGGCGCCCCGATCGCGGCCCCGCGTCCCGCCGCGAGGTAGACTCCGCAGGTGCCGCGCGGTGCGGCCCCCCCGGAGACGACGTGAGCGGCTACTTCTACTCCCGCGAGGCCGGCGCCGAAGGCCAGATCCTCACCGGCGAGGGCACGGCCCCCGGGGTCGGGCTCGACGCGCTCCTGGACCGCGAGCGGCCGCCGCTCCGGGCCGCGCTCGCGATCGGGTCGGCCCTCGCGGACGTGTTGTGCATCGCCGCCGAGGACCGCCTCGTGCACGGCGACATCCGGCCGGCGCACGTGAAGATCGACGAGCGCGGGACCGTGTCCGTCGAAGGCTACGGCGTGCAGCGGCGCACCACGAAGGCGCCGGAGGGCAAGCCCGAGGGCCACCAGGTGGACGTGTACGGGCTCGGGGTGGTGCTGCACTCCATCCTGTCGGCCGAGCCGCTCGGGGCCCTGCCGAAGGACCCCGACGGGCACGACGACGAGGTGGTGTCGCGCGTGCTCGCGATGGACTTCCGGCAGGTGCAGGGCAAGCGCTGGCTCGAGGACGTGCGGAAGTTCCTCTGCCAGATCCTGGCGTGGTCGCCGCAGGACCGGCCGGAGCCGCTCGACGCGGCGAACGTGCTCGCGTCGGTTGCGGCGCAGTGCCCGGGCGAGGGGCTCGAGGACTGGGCGCGTCGCGTCACGGCGGCCCCGGCGCGGGCGGCCGCGGCGGCGCCCGCGGCGCGTCCGCGCGTGGAGGAGGAGGACCTCGGCGGGCCGGTGGCGCTCGCGGGGCCGATCGCGAAGGGCGGGGTGCGGCAGGCGCCGGCGGCGAAGGGCGAGAGCACCGCGTTCTGGAGCCGCGAGAAGATCGCCGCGATGCTGGCGGAGGACGACGAGGACGACGCGCCGGTGCGGCAGACGGTGTCGCTGCCGCCGAAGGCGGAGCCGTCGCGCCCGGCGCCGCCGTCGCGTCCGGCCGCGCCCCCGCCGCGACCGCCGGAGCCGCAGGTCTCCCGGCCGCCGGAGCCGCCGCCGCCGCCGACGCCGCGGGCCGAGCCGCCCCGGGCGGAGCCGCCGCGGCCGGTCACGCCGGACGACGCGACGGTGCGGGCCTCGTCGCCGTTCGCGGGGGCGCGGATCGAGGCGTCGGCGCCCGTCGAGGAGCCGGAGCCGAAGAAGAAGAGCCCGATGGTGTGGGTGGCCGTGGCGGGCGTGGTGCTCGTGCTCCTGTGCGGCGGGCTCACGCTCGGCGGCGGCGGCCTGTACTACTTCGCGGGGAGCGGCGCGTCGGGCGCGGCCGCCGAGGCGGACGACGCGGCCGTCGAGAAGGCGGAGGCCGAGAAGGCGAAGGCCGAGGCGGCCGCGAAGGCGGCGGCGGACGCCGCGGAGATGGCCGAGGACGACGTGGGCACCGCGGGTGCGGCCGGCTCGGACGCAGCGCCGGCCACGGGCTCCGCCGCGAAGGCGGCGGGCGCGACGCCGGCCCCGGCGCCGAAGGCCTCCGCGCCGACGACGACCACGAAGTCCACGGCGCCCGCGACGACGAAGTCCACGGCGCCGAAGACGAGCGCGCCCAAGACCAGCGCCCCGGCCACGACGAAGGCGACCGCGCCCGCGACGAGCGCGCCCGCGCCGGCGCCGGCGACGGGCAGCTTCTCGGTGAAGTTCTCGACGCCCGGGCGCGAGGCCAAGCTCCAGTGCGGCGACGGCCAGACCTCGGAGTTCGCGGGGGCCACCACGATGTCGTTCTCCGGCACGACGACCTGCCTCGTGCGCATCGACAGCGGAAAGGGCGCCGTGCAGGTGAGCCGCACCGCGACCGTCACCTGCTCGGAGGACGCCGGGAAGGTGACCTGCGCGGGCGGCTGATGCGCGCGGTCGTGCAGCGGGTCGCGGAGGCCCGCGTGACGGTGGACGGGCGCGTCGTGGGGGAGATCGGCGCGGGGCTCCTCGTGCTCGTGGGCGTCGCGCCCACGGACGGCCCGGCGCAGGTGGACTGGATGGCCGCGAAGATCGCCGGGCTGCGGATCTTCGAGGACGAAGCGGGGAAGATGAACCTCGCGGTGGGGGATGTCGGGGGAGGGGTGCTCGTGGTGTCGCAGTTCACGCTCTACGGGGACGCCTCGAAGGGGCGGCGACCGAGCTTCACCGGCGCGGCCCCGCCGGAGATCGCCCGCCCGCTCTACGAGCGGCTGGCGGACGCGCTGGGCGCCGCCCGCGGCGAGTTCGGCGCGCACATGGAGGTCGCGCTGGTGAACGACGGGCCGGTGACGTTGATCCTGGACACGCCGTGAACGAGCTCCGCGGCCTCGCGGACGTGGCGGAGCGGGCCGCGCGCGCGGCGGGGGAGCTCTTGCGCGGGCGGCCGGCCCGGGTCGACCACAAGGGCGCGGTCGACCTCGTCACGGAGGTGGACCTCGCGTCGGAGCGGCTGATCCGCGATGTGCTGGAGCGGGAGGCGCCGGGGATCGCGGTGCAGGGCGAGGAGGGCGGCGGCGCGGACCAGGGGACGCGCTGGGCGGTCGACCCGGTGGACGGCACGACCAACTTCGTGCACGGCTACCCCTTCTACTGCGTCAGCATCGCGCTCATCGAGGGGGACACGCCGGTGGTGGGCGTGATCTACGACCCGGTGCGCGACCGGCTCCACCGCGCGCACCGGGGGGGCGGCGCGACCGTGAACGGCGAGACGGCGCGCGTGTCGTCGGTGGACACGCTCGACGCGGCGCTGGCGGTCACGGGCTTCCCCTACGACCGGCGGCAGCGGGCGGCGTTCTACCTGGAGCGGGTGCAGCGCGTGCTCGAGTCGACGCAGGGCGTGCGGCGGAGCGGCAGCGCGGCCATGGACCTCACGACGATCGGCGTGGGCGGGGCGGAGCTGTTCTGGGAGTACAAGCTCAAGCCCTGGGACACCTCCGCGGGCGTGGTGCTCGTGCGCGAGGCGGGCGGCGAGGTGACGCGGCTCGACGGGGGCGCGTGGACGCCCGACGCGGACGATCTGCTGGCGACGAACGGGCGGCTGCACGCGGCGGCGGTGCGGCTCCTGGGGTGATCGACCGCGCGGCCCGTGGGGTCCGTCCGGAGTGAAGGCGTCGTGAGGCCGGCGCGGCCGCCACCCGGGCGTGGTGGGGCGAAAGCGGCGGCCGACCGGGGCGCCGCGCCGAAGCGCCGGCCCCGACGGCACCGCCGACGCTTACACTCCCTTTACTCGTGGATCATCGGGGGTTCTCCGCGAGGGCGCCGCCCACTACGATGCCTCTTACGGGATCCATACACGGAGGCGCGACATGGGCACGGCCATCGAGCTGGAAGAGAACAGCATCATCCGCGGGCGGGTGGCCCCGGAGGAGCCGGCCTTCCAGGTGGTGGAACGGCACTTCGGCTTCGAGGTGCGGGCGTACCCCGCGTCGGTGCAGGCGCGCACGACCGTGCGCGGCGGCTACCGCGAGAACCTCGGCGACGGCTTCCGCGTGCTCTCGAGCTACATCTTCGGCGGCAACCGCGCGGCGGACGGGTCGTCGGTGGCGATCGAGATGACGACGCCCGTGGCGTGCGTGGACCGCGGCGCGGTGTGCGTCGTGAGCTTCACGATGCCCGGGTCGTGGACGCTCGCGCGCCTGCCGCGCCCGCTCGACCCACGGGTGGCGCTCGTGCCGGTGCCGGCCGGGCGCTGGGCGGCGCTCGAGTTCCGCGGCCGCGCCACCCCCGAGGAGGTGACGGCGCGCAAGGAGGAGCTCCGGCAGCTCGTCGCGGCGGCGGGCCTCCCGGAGGCCGGCGAGATGGTGCTGGCGCAGTACGACCCGCCGTGGGCGCTCTCGGCGAGCCGGCGGAACGAGGTGCTCGTCCCGGTGGCCTGATCGGCGCCCGGGCGCCCGAAGAGCGCGTGGCGGTGCGGTAGACTCGGCCGCGGAGACTTCGCATGGGCGCAGCCGTCGGCATCGATCTCGGAACGTCCAACTCCTGCGTCGCGATGGTGCGCGACGGAGTGCCGGTCGTGTTCGCGGACGTGGAGGGGCGGCGCACGCAGCCGTCGGTGGTCGCGTTCGGGCACGCGCGGACCGTGGCGGTGGGCCACCGCGCGCGCAAGCAGCTGCTCTACGCGCCGGAGAGCACGGTGCTGTCGGCCAAGCGGCTCATCGGGCGGCGCTACAGCTCGATGGAGGTGCAGCGCATGAAGGCGTTGTCGTCGTTCGGCATCGCCGAGGGCGACAACGGCGACGTGCGCATCCGCGTGCACGGGCGGCTGTACAGCCCGCAGGAGGTCTCCGCGCACGTGCTCGTGCACATGAAGAAGATCGCGGAGGCCGCCATCGGCGAGGTGGTCGACAAGGCCGTCATCACCGTGCCCGCGTACTTCAACGACAACCAGCGCCAGGCGACGCGCGACGCCGCGACCATCGCGGGCCTGGAGTGCCTGCGCATCGTGAACGAGCCGACCGCCGCGGCGCTCGCGTACGGCTTCCAACAGAACAAGCGCCAGCACGTCGCGGTGTACGACCTCGGCGGCGGCACCTTCGACGTGTCGATCCTCCGCATCGACGACGACTTCTTCGAGGTCATCTCGACCTCGGGCGACACGTTCCTCGGCGGCGACGACTTCGACATGGCCGCGGCCGACCAGTTCCTCGCGCAGTTCGAGCGCCAGGTCGGCACCTCGCTCCAGGAGAACCGCACGGTGCGCCTGAAGCTCCGCGACGCCGCCGAGCGCGCCAAGATCGCGCTCACGGAGGCGCAGGAGGTCGAGGTGCACGTGCCGGCGCTGTACCGTACGACGGACGGCCACGACTACGAGCTCCGCACCAAGGTGGACCGCTACCAGTACGCCGCCTGGGTGATGCCGCTCGTGCAGAAGTCCTTCGTGGTGGTGGACGAGGCGCTGCGCATGGCCGGCATGAACGCGCGCCAGATCGACCACGTGTTGTGTGTCGGCGGCATGACCAAGGTGCCGATGATCCGCGAGGCGGTGCAGCAGTACTTCGGCAAGGAGCCGAACGTGCGCATCAACCCCGACGAGGTCGTCGCGGTCGGTGCGGCCATCCAGGCGCACACGCTCACCGCGGAGAACCCCGTCGCGAGCTCGGTGCTGCTCGACGTGACACCCCAATCGTTGTCGGTCCGCACGTTGGGTGGGTACTGCGAGGTCATCATCCCGCGGAACACGGCGGTGCCGACGGAGTCGTCGAAGGTGTTCCACACCGCGCACGACCAGCAGACCGAGGTGCGCGTGGCGGTGTACCAGGGCGAGAGCCGGCTCGCGGCGGAGAACGAGCTCCTCGGCGAGTTCGTGCTCGACGGCCTCCCGGCGCTCGAGCGCGGGCAGGTGCGCATCCGCATCACCTTCGAGATCGACGCCGACGGGATCGTGCACGTGCGCGCGATGGACGACAAGGTCGGCAAGGCGCAGGCCATCCGCATCGAGCAGCGGACGGCGCTGTCGGAGGACGAGGTGCGGCAGGCGCGGTTCGACGACCTGGGCTTCTGATTCTTGGGGCGGGGGGGGGGGGGCCCCCCCCCCCCCCCCCCCCCCACCCGGCCCCCCCCCCCCCCCCCCCCCCCCCCCCCCCCCCCCCCCCCCCCGCGCCC
>CAYWGD010000008.1:105742-112968 GCA_964457335.1 uncultured Enterobacteriaceae bacterium
CTGCCGGCGCCCGGGGGGCGGCCGGCGCGGTTCCCCGCCCGCGCCCCCCCCCCCCCGGGGCGGGGGGCCCCCCCCCCGCAACGCCCCCCCGATCTCCCGTGCCCGCCGCCCCCGCCCGCCCGCTCGGCTACAATCCCGCTCCATGGACCCGCGCCTCCGCCCCCGCATCGAGATCGAGACCATCCACGAGCTCCTGCCCGAGCTCGACTGCTACCAGCTCCTCGGGGTGGCGCCCGAGTGCGCGCAGCAGGACATCGACGCGGCGTTCCGCAACGAGAGCCGCCGCCTGCACCCCGACCGGCACGCGGCCGGCGCGACGCCCGAGTTCCGCACGAAGGCGAACGAGGTGTTCAAGGCGGTGAACGACGCCTACCGCACCCTGCGCGACCCCGACGCCCGCGCGCGCTACGACTCCGAGCGCCGCCAGGGCGCGCTCCGCCTCGACGAGGCCGCCCGCAAGGCCGCGGAGGCCGAGGCCGCCGCGAAGAACGACCCCTCGAAGGCGGCGCGCACGCCGAAGGGAGAGAAGTACTGGCGAATGGCGCTCCAGTGCTTCAACGACAGCGACTTCAACGGCGCCGTGATGCAGATCAATTTTGCGCTCTCGTTCGAGCCGGACAACGCGGTGTTCAAGGAGTGGCTCGAGAAGGCCAAGCTCGAGAACGAGGCGAAGAAGAAGGGCAAAACCGGGAACGCCTACAAGATTCGCCTCTGACGACGGCCCGGGAAGGGCGTCGTGACGCGCACGAAGTGTTGCCGAGTGTAAGAGACCCGTAAGGGGCTCGTGGTATGCACTAGCGCGCGTGTCCGAGCGATCGAGCTTCCCGATCATTTCGTCGTGGGATCGGCTGAGCCGAGCGGTCGCTGCCTCCGATCGAGCAACCGCGGTCGTCTTGCTCCTGTGCACGATCCCGATGATCGCGTTCGTGACAGCGGAGATCTCGCCGCGGGCCCACGTGGCGCTGTCCGCGGCGATGGTCGTGGTCGCCCTGCTCGTCGCGACGGGGTGGCCCCGGCTGCGCATCGTGGTGATGCTGCTCTCGATCGTCGTGTCGGCCCGGTACATCTGGTACCGCGCGATCCACACGATGGTGTTCGAGCTGAGCCTCGACAGCCTCGCGGCGTACGCGCTGTTCGGGGCGGAGATCTACGCCTTCGTCGTGCTCCTCTGCGGCTACTTCCAGACGGCGATCGTCCGGCGGCGCGCGCCCGCGCCGATCGATCTCGCCGACCCGAACCTGCCGATGGTCGACGTGTTCGTGCCGACCTACAACGAGGACCTCGATCTCTTGCGCGACACGCTGCTCGCGGCGAAGTCGATGGAGTATCCGAACAAGGAGATCTGGCTCCTCGACGACGGGCGGCGGCCGGCCGCGAAGGCGCTCGCGGAGTCGCTCGGGTGCCGGTACCTGAACCGGATCGGGAACAAGGGCGCCAAGGCGGGCAACATCAACGCGGCGCTCGAGAAGACGAACGCGCCGCTGATCGCGTTCTTCGACGCCGACCACGTGCCGGTCCGCACCTTCCTGACCGCGACGGTGGGCTTCTTCCTCGAGGACCCGAACGTGGGGCTGGTGCAGACGCCCCACTACTTCTACAACCCCGACCAGTTCGAGACGAACCTGCACACGCAGGGCATCGTGCCGCCGGAGCAGAAGCTCTTCTACCATGCCATCCAGGCGGGAAACGACTTCTGGAACGCCTCGTTCTTCTGCGGCTCCTGCGCGGTCTTCCGTCGCGAGGCGATGATGGGCGTGGGCGGGATGGCGGAGGAGACGCTCACGGAGGACGCGCACACCGCGCTGAAGATGCACGGCGCGGGCTGGCGGTCGGTGTACCTGGACGTGCCCCTGGCGGCGGGCATCGCGACCGAGCGGCTGGTCGTCTTCATCGGGCAGCGCATCCGCTGGGCGCGCGGCATGGCGCAGGTGTTCCGCCTCGACAACCCGCTGCTCAAGCGCGGGCTCACCGTGGCCCAGCGCATCTGCTACTTCAGCGCGTCCTGGCACTTCATGTTCGGGATCCCGCGGCTCGTCTTCCTGCTCGCGCCGCTGACCTACCTCTTGTTCGGGCTCCACCCGATGTTCGCGGACGTGCGCGAGGTGCTCGTCTTCGCGACGCCCCACCTCGTGCTCGCCTGGATCGCGACGGCGGCCGCCAACCGGCACTACCGCCACAGCTTCTGGCCCGAGGTCTTCGAGGTCGTCATGGCGCCGTACGCGGCGCTGGTCACGACGATGGCGCTGCTCTCGCCCCACGGCGGCTCCTTCAAGGTGACCGCGAAGGGGGAGACGCTCGACCGCGCGACCTTCGACTGGCGGAGCGCGCGCCCGATCCTCGTGCTGATCGGGCTCTCGGTGGCCGGCGCCATCGGGACGGCCGTGCGCTTCTACACCGCGCCGCTCGACCGGGCGACCGTGGCGGTCGCGGGGGCGTGGAACCTGTACAACCTGCTCATCCTGTGCGCGGCCGCGGGGACGGCCATGGACCGGCCGCAGCGCCGGGCGCGCCACCGTGTGCGGCGGCGGGTGCGGGCGGTGGTCACGCCGGACGAGATCGAGGACGCGCCGATCGAGTGGGACGGCGAGACGGTGGACATCGCCCCGGGTGGCGCCCGGCTGCGGCTCAGGGGCCACCCGATCCTCCCGGAGATCGTGGCGATGCGGCTCGAGGACGAACACGTCCGCGGGGCGTGGATGCCCGCGGACGTCCTGGAGCAGCGCGAAGAGGGAGAATGGACGGTGGTGCGCCTCCGCTTCCACCCCCTCGACGAGCACCGCCGCAACGCGCTCGTCCACTTCCTGTTCACGCCGCCCGACAGCTGGGTGCAGGACCGGTACACGGTCGACCGGCCGATCCGCGCGGCCCTGGCGGTGGCGCTCTCGCCGATCGTGGCGTTCACCGGGCGCGGGGACCTGATGCGACGGCTGATGGCGGGCGGCACGCCGGTGCCCATCGTCCTCCCGCGCGAGGGCCCCGTCTGCCCCCGCTGCGAGACGCACATGGACCGCGCCGCCACCGCCTGCATCGCCTGCGGCCACGAGCCCGCCGCGCGCCGGTGGCGTTTCGGGCGGCCGTCGTTCCCCGTCGCCACGTTCGCGGGGCTCCTGTCGGTGCTGGCGATCGGCATCGGGGCGGCCGAGGTGCCGGTGATCAAGGCGTTCGACGGGGTCATCTCGCTCGACACGTGGGCCGGCGCGACCTACGCCACCCGGCTCGCGCAGCTGGGGCAGGCGTGGCGCGACATGGACGCGCTCCGCGGCGAGCTCGCCGGCGTGCACGACGCCGGCGGGCCGCTCCGCAAGTCCTGGCCGCTCGACCTCGCCCGCGTGGGCCGCTCCTACCAGCTCGGCAACGTGCGGCTCAACGACGCGCCCGCCCGAGCCGCGGAGGCCGAGCTCGTGACCGCGCTCCGGCTACTCGAGGAGGCCGGCGCGCTCTACCTTCGGCACGGTCCCTCCCCCATCTGCGCGGCCCGGCTGCGGGCGGCCTCGTCCGCCCTCGACCAGGCCGCGGTGGCCCTCGGCATCCCCCGATGAGACGCCGATGACCCTCGCGCTCCTCCTCTTCGCCCTCGTCTCGCGCGCCGCGCCGCCGGCGGACGCGCCCGCGGGCGCCGCCGTCGAGCGGAGCAGCCCCGCCGCGCCGCCCGCCGATCGGCCCGCGAAGAGGGCCGAGAAGGCCCCGAAGGCCGAAACGGCCCCGAAGGCCGAGACGCCCGTGGAGCCCCGGCCGCCGACGGACCCCGCGACGGTCGAGCGCGTCCTCTCCGATCCGGGGCACGTCACGCTCACGTTCTCCGAGGAGCTCAACGTCCACCAGGACCTGATGCTCCCGGGCATCACCGCGTCCCAGGGCGTCGCGTTCACCGTGCCGCGCGCGTGGGAGCTGACGGCGGATCCCGAGGTCGATCTGCGCTTCGACCACTCGGCGTCGCTGGACCCGGAGCGGTCGAGCCTCACCCTCACGGTGAACGACCGGCCGATCGTGAGCGTGGACCTCACCGCCGAGAACGCCACGGAGGGGCGCCTCCGCGCGCGCATCCCCCGGTCGGCGCTGAAGCCCTACAACACGCTCCAGGTGCAGGTCGTGCAGCACGTCAACGACGGCTGCGAGGACCCGTTCGACCCGAGCCTCTGGACGCGCGTGTCCAAGGACTCGACGATCGAGCTCCGCAAGAAGCCCGCGGCGCTCGTGCGGGAGCTGCTGGAGTTCCCGTTCCCCTTCTTCGACGAGCGCGGCTACGGGCCCGTGCCGTTCACGGTCGTGTCGTCGGGCCGGGCCTCGCCCGGGCAGGCGCGGGCGCTCGGCGCGCTCGGGCTCGCGTTCGGGCGCATCGCGGCGTACCGGAAGGTGAAGCTGGCGCCGCCCGTGGAGAGCCTGTCCGCGCTGCGGACCAACGGGCTGGCCGTGGGCGTGTACGGCGTCGACCCGGTGATCACCGCGCTCCTCACGGAGGCGCCGGCGCCGGGCGAGGGGCTGGTCGCGGTGGTGGCCGTGCCGCACGATCCGTCGCTCGCGTTGCTCGTGGTGGCGGGGGCGGACGAGGCGGGGCTCGGGCACGCCGTCGAGGCGCTGATCGGGCAGTCCCGCCACACGGTGCTCTCCGGCGCCGCGGCCACGGTGAGCGCGGTGCGGCCCTCGGAGCCGCCGCCGTACCGCGAGGACCACCTGCCGGTGCCGCGCGGCCAGGAGCGCTTCACGCTCGCCGACGTGGGCTTCAAGGACACGACCGTGCGGGGCTTCTACGCGGAGGCCGTGAACGTCCCGCTCGTGCTCGAGGGAGACGCCGCGCCGCGCGGCGGCCACGTGCGGATCCACTACGCACACAGCGCGATGGTCGACCCGCGGCTGTCCGCGATCGAGGTGCGCTTCAACGGGGTCGTGCTCCGCAGCCGCCACCTCGACGACGGCGACGAGGTCGAGCTCCAGATGCTCGACGTGGAGCTCCCCGCGGACCTCATCGAGCCGTCGAACACGCTCGAGGTGAGCTTCCACCTCTTCCCGAACGACTTCGACCCGTGCAAGCGCGTGTCCGACCGCCCGATCTGGGGGACGGTGTTCAAGACGAGCGAGGTGCGCCTCACGCGCGACCGCTACGCGTTGATGCCGGACCTCTCGCGGCTCCGGCACGGGCTCTGGCCGGTGTCGATCGACCCCGGGGACGGCGGGACCACCCTCGTGCTCGGCGACGAGGCGGGCCCCGACGAGGCGAGCGCCGCGTTCCAGCTCGCGGCGGAGCTCGGGCGCACGAACGCGGCCAAGGCGCCCTCGCTCACGGTGGCGACGGGCGCGACCACGCTGGCGCGGCTGTTCGGGCGGAACGTGGTGCTGCTCGCGGCGCCCGGGCGCGCGAACACGCTCTGGGACGAGCTCGTGGAGGGCGCGCACGTGACGCTGACCGGCGACGCCGACCGGCGGCTCGTGTCCGGCGCCGAGCTCCTCGCGGCGCGTGTCGGCACGGCGTACGGGAGCGTCGAGGGGCTCGTGCACCCCACGAGCGGGGACCGCGGGGTGCTGGTCCTGCGCGCGGCCGAGGGGCAGACGGTGCTCGGGCTCACGCAGGCGCTGATGGAGCCTGCCCGCGTCGCGGCGCTCGCGGGGAACGTCGCCGCGCTGCCCGTGGAGGGCGGGGTGCGGGTGATCGACGTGGCGCCGCGCGTGCCCATCGGGAAGCTCTCGCTGCGGACGCGGGCGCAGGGCTGGATCAACGACTTCTGGCCCTTCGTGGGCGTGACGGTGCCGCTCGCGGCGCTGCTCGCGGCGGTGGTGATCGTGCGGTGGGCGCGGCGGCGGGGGGGCCAGCCGTGATCGCCGTGGCGCTCCTGTCGCTCGCGCTCGCCGGCGAGCAGGAGCCGGTGCACGGGCAGCTGGCGGCGTCGCGGATGCTCACGCCCCCGGGCGAGACGCTGCCGGCGCCGCCGCCGGCGCGCGCGGAGCTCGTCGCGGCCTGGCGCGTTTACACGAAGCGCTTCGTGTCGGACGATGGCCGGGTGATCGACCCGCGCACGGCGGACGCCACCACGTCGGAGGGGCAGGCCTACGGGATGTTGCGGGCGGTGTGGATCGGCGACCGGCGCCGCTTCGACCGGATGCGCGCCTGGACGCGGAACAACCTGCAGGGCGGGGACCCCACGGCGCTCTCGGCGTGGAAGTGGGGGCGCCGGGGCGACGGCACGTGGGGGGTGCTCGACCCGAGCCCGGCGTCGGACGCCGACCAGCTCCACGCCTACGCGCTCCTCCTCGCCGCGGACCGGTGGGACGCCCCCGAGCTGAAGGCGACCGCGCGCGGGTTGTTGGCGCGGATCTGGGACGTCGAGGTGACCCAGGCGGGGCAGTACCGCGTGGTGGCGCCCGGGCCGTGGGCGCTCGGCCTCCCGGAGCTGCGCGTCAACCCGTCGTACTTCCTGCCGTTCGCGTGGCGGGCCTTCGCGGTGGTGGACCCGGAGCGGCCGTGGGCCCGGCTCGTGGACGACGGGTACGACGTGCTCGCGGCCACGCTGACGCCCGCGGGGCTCCCGCCGGACTGGGCGTGGCTCGACGTGGTGACGGGGGCCCCGGTGCCGCCGCCGGCCGGCCAGGAGGCGCTCGGGCACTTCGGCTTCGAGGCGTTCCGCGTGGCGTGGACGCTCGCCGCGGAGGCGCGGTGGCACGACGAGCCGCGCGCGCGGGCCCTGCTCGCGCGGATGGGCACGCTCAACAAGGCCTGGCGGGAGACGGGGGCCATCCCGGCGGTGGTCCAGCCGACCGGGGAGGGGGCCGTGGGCTGGAGCTACCTCGGGCTCTACGGGGCGCTGGTGCCCGCCTGGGACGTGGCGCACGGCACGGACGCCGGGATCCTGTACGCGCTGGAGATCCTGCCGCGGCGCGACGGGGGCGCGTGGGGCGAGCCCGACGACTACTACGCGCAGAACTGGGTCTGGTTCGGGCTCGCCTTGTGGAGCGGCGTGGCGACCCCGGTGCCGACCCCGTGATCCTGCTGGCCCTCGTGTGGAGCGCGGCGGGGGTCGCGGGCGAGCCGGAGGGGAAGGGGGCGGCCCCCGAAGGGATCGGGGCCGCGGAGACGGCGGAGGCCTCGGAACCGCCCGTGGCGCCGGCGCCCGGGGCGAGCGAGGCGCTCGTGGCGTGGCTCGCCGCGCTCCCGGCCGACGGCGCGACGCCGGCCGACCGCCTCGCCCTCGGGGGCGCGCTGGTGGACCGCGCGGTCGCGGCCGCGAAGCGCGCGG
>CAYWGD010000009.1:0-57725 GCA_964457335.1 uncultured Enterobacteriaceae bacterium
GGGGGGGGGGGTTTTTTTGGGGGGGGGGGGGCGCCCCCCCCCGCAACGCCCCCCCTCCCCGCGATGGACGCCCACACCTGCCCGTGCGAAGATCACGCGATGGGCGCCGCACAACGCATGCACATGACCGAAGACGAGTACCTGGCCTACGACTTCGAGCACGAGGGGCGCCACGAGTTCGTCAACGGCGAGATCCTCGCCATGTCGGGCGCCAGCGAGGCCCACTCCCTCGCGACGATGAACATCGGCCGTGCCCTCGGCAACGCCCTCCGTGGCTCCTCCTGCCGCGTCTACAGCAACGACCTGCGCGTCCGGATCGACGAGACCGGGATGTACGCCTACCCGGACCTCACGATCGTGTGTGGACGGGCCGAGCTCGCGCCGACGCGCCCGCCGTCCCTCCTGAACCCGAAGGTGATCGTCGAAGTGCTGAGCGAGAGCACCGAGGCGCACGACCGGGGCGCCAAGGCCGCCCACTACCGCAAGCGCCCCTCCATCGAGGCGATCGTCTTCGTCGCCACGCAGGAGCGCCGCGTCGAGGTGCACACGCGCAACGCCGACGGGAGCTGGACGCTCCGCGAAGCCGCCGACACCGGGGAGGTGCCCGTCGGCCCCCTCGGCATCACGCTCCCCCTCGCCGAGGTCTACGCCGACTTCGACGCGCTCGCGGACCCTCCCGCGGACGCGTCGTAGCCCCGGACCTGCCCCATGCTCCTCGTTCTCGTCCTCGCCTGCGCCGACGCCGACAAGGCGGGTGCCGGCACGGGCCCCATCGGCCACGACAGCGCCCCCGACGACACCGCGTCGGACCCCGATCCGCCCACGCCCGACCCGACCTTCGACCTCGCGATCGAGCGCGGCGGCTGCGACGCGCTCGTCGCGCCCTGGACGGCCTCGACCGCCGGAGAGGTCCTCACCGCCGCGGAGGCCGTCGTTCCAGACCGCGACGCGGTCTTCGCGGGGATGACCGCCTGGCTCTTCGCCGCCGCCAGCGGCTGCCCCGTCGCCACGCAGACGGTGGACGGCGACACCACGACAACCGTGTACCAGGGCGGCTGTACCCACCCGCTCGGCTACGAGTTCACCGGCCGTCTCACCAGCGAGACCGTGCACGTGGGCGGCGAGGACCCGACGACGATGACCGCCGACGCGCTCCGCGTCCGCTACGAGCAGGGCCCGGACACGCTCCACTACGCGCTCGACGGCACCTACGCCGGGGACAGCGTCGGCACCTTCTGGTTCGACCTCGTGTGGGGGGCCGTGGGGACAGGCGACGACGCGCAGCCCCTCTCCTACGGGGCGCTCGTGATGGAGGAGGTCTTCACGAGCGACGACGGGGGCCGTACCGGGGTCACCCACGCCGGCTACACCCACCGGCAGGACGAGCGCATCTCCGGTGACCTCTGCTTCGAGCGCGCCGTGGAGTACGGCGACGGCTCCTGCACGCTCGAGCCCGAAGCCGGCTCCGTGACGCTCCGCGGCGCCGTCACCGCCACGGTGACGTGGGACGGCGCCGCCGCCTGCGACGGCTGCGGCGCGGTGACGCTCGACGGCGTGGATCTCGGCCTCGCCTGCCCGGACTGAGCGCTGCTGCCGCCCCGCCGGCCCCGCCCCCCACCCGCGGATAGCTACCGCTCCGGCCCCGCCGCCCGCGCCGCCCGCCACGGCAGCGTGAGGGCGCCCTCCGCGGGCACCCGGAGCCCGCCCGGGCCCTCCAGGACCACGGCGTCGGCGTCCACGACGGCGCGGTCGTCCACGAAGGCGGCCCCGTTGGCACGCCAGCCCTCCCCGTGCGGCACGAGCCGGAGGTGGAGGCGCCCGCCGCGCTCGCCGAAGAGCAGCGCGCGCGGCATGCCACGCACCGGCGCCATCGCGCCCGCGCGGAGCTCGATGCGGCCGGCGCCGGCCCACGCGAACCAGTCGACGCCGTCCGGCGCGAGGGCGTGGCGCGGCGGGCGCACGCCCACCGCGGCGCGCTTGATGGGCTCGCCGAGGGCCGCGGGGACGGGCCCGCCCATCGCCTCCCACGCCGCCGCGAGCCGGGCGCGGAACAGGCGGTCGAACTCGGCCTCGAAGGGCGTCGAGAACTGGTCGCCGTACCACCAGAACCAGTCGCTCCCCTCGGCGCCGTAGAGGTGCTCGCGCGCGGCCTCGGGCTTCCCGCGGTGCTCCCACTCCTCGCGCGCGTCCCGCAGGAGCTCCCAGCCGGCGCGGTCCTCCGGGTGCCCGATCCAGATGGCGAAGTCGCCGCCGATCCAGCTGCCGGTGTGCAGCCGCCGCACGCGCCCGCGGGGCGTGTCGGCCGCCATCTCGCCGCAGGTGCGCGTCCGCGCGTGGCCGAGCAGCGCGTGCAGGAAGTGCTCGCCGGCGTCGCGGTAGGACTCCCAGGGGTTCTCGCCGTCGAGCGCGAGGAGCACCGACGCGTCGCGCGTGTGTCGCAACACATCCGCCGCGGCCTCCTCGCCGCGCCACGTGGCGTAGGTGAAGCCGATGCGGTCGGAGAGCCCGCGGTCGCGGAAGAGCGCGCGCATGCGGCCGAGATCCCAGGGGCCCGACACATCCCTCCGTGTGTCGAATGTTTCAGCCGCGCAGGGGGGGCGTTGCGGGGGGGCCTGCCCCCCCGCCCCAAGAAGCTCCCGCTCCGAGCGCCGCAGGATCTCCTCGTCGGTGGCGAGCCAA
Source organism: uncultured Enterobacteriaceae bacterium (assembly GCA_964457335.1). GTDB lineage: Bacteria > Myxococcota_A > UBA796 > UBA796 > SXON01 > CAJBVW01. Next base: position 2,680 of record CAYWGD010000009.1, read on the forward strand.
CGGAAGCCGGCGTCCGCGGCCAGCTCCACCACCTCGGGGCTCACCGACCCCTCGGACGGCCAGAGCCCGTGCACCGGCTTGCCGATCCACGCCTCGACCCGCGCCCGGGCGCGCACGAGCTGATCCCGCGCGTCCTCGGGGAAGCGGAAGCCCGGGTCGGGCACCCCCGGCATACACCGCCGCGCGTGCGCCGTATCGACGAGGAGCGGGAGGATCGGGTGGTAGTACGGCGTGCACGAGACCTCCGGGAGGCGCCGATACAGGCCGTGGAGCTCGCGGACGCAGCGCGCCTGCACCGCGAGGACGTGGTCCTTCTCCCCCTCGGTGAAGTGCTCGCCCTTGCGACGCAGCTCGCGCAGCTCGGGGTGATCGCGCAGCGCGGAGAAGCCGAACCACGCGAGGTTCGACCACACCAGCACGTCGCGCAGGCGCCGCACGTCGAAGCGCTCGCCCGCCTCGTGGCGCGCCTTGAGCTCGCCCCAGGCCGGGAACCACGCGAAGCTCGAGGGGTTCCCGTGGAAGAAGTTGCGCAGCACCCACGCGGCCTCGTGCGGCTCGAGCGAGTCGGCGGGCCGCCGGGCGAGGTCGAGGTGCGTGTCGCTGCCGCCGCGCGCGTAGTGCTCCCACTGGTCGAGCAGGGAGGGCACGACGTTCACGGTGACGCGCGCGCCGGTGGCGGCGATGACGGTGGGCACGTCGCGGTAGCCGCGGCTCGCGTGCAGGCGCACCCAGGGCATGGTCGGGGCGCCGGTCCGCGGGTCGCGGTAGTCCGGCTGGTGCATGTGGAGGAGGAGCGAGAGCATCGTCAGTACCGGATGAACGCCGGGTCCTCGACGGCCGTGGGCGTGCACTCCGGCGGCGCGGTGACCGGGTTGCAGCGCGCGGGCGTGCCGTCGGGGATGGCGAAGGTGTAGTCGGAGCCGTCCACCGGCGCCGGGTGGTCGGAGGAGAGGAAGTGGCCGCCGCTCGCGAGCGCCGCTTCGAGGGACGCCGCGTTGTCCGCTGCGAGCTCGCCGGCCGAGTCGGCGAACACCCGCGTGAGCATCCCGGCGGCGAGCGCGGCCGCGAGGTCCGGGGAGCCCGGATCGTTCACGATCGCGAGCGCGGCGTCCGTGTCGCCGGGGAGCGTGTCGAGGAAGAGCACGCCCTCGCCGCGCGCGCGGTAGGCGTCGCGATGGGTCCCGGAGTCGTCCATCCCGTAGATCGCGCGGCCGCGCAGCGCGCCCAGGGTGGGCCAGCCGTCGGCCGCGAGCGCCTCGGCGAGCGTGGCGTGGTCCCCGCGCAGCTCGGCCGGCGTGAACGCGGCGGGCCCGTGGGCGAGCAGCGTGGCGTCGAGGGCGTCGTAGTCGTCGATGGCGTCGCCGCCGGCGTCGTCCTTCGGCTCGAGCTGCACGTAGAGCGGCATGTGCGCCGGGTTGGCCGCCGACCAGGCGGCGAGCGCGTCCAGGCAGGCCGCGAGGGTGGCGCAGGTGGTCTCCTCGTCGAGGCCGATGGCGTGGTAGACGCGGAGCTCGCCCTCGTGCACGTGGATGTCCAGCTCGAACTGACGGATCCCGAGGGCCAGCTGCTCCCGCAGCGGCGGCATCGTGTACTCCCACTCGGCCACGGCCGCGGGGTCGGGCTCCACGTGGTAGCTGTTGTGCGTGCCGGCGGCCTGCACGTCCGTCACGCGGAGCGTGTCGTCGAGGGCGTAGGACCAGGGGATCGGCGCGGTGTCGTCGGCGGGCGCGGCCGTGTCGTCGTCGGGACCGGCGCAGGCGAGGAGGAGCGGCAGCATCGCGGGACGATAGCACCGCGCCCCCGCGCCTCGGGTTAGCCGACAGGCATGTCCGAACGCCTCGACGTCGCCGTGCTCGGCGCCACCGGCATGGTGGGCCAGCGCTTCGTGGAGCTCCTCGACCGGCACCCGCTGTTCCGGGTCGCGGAGCTCGCCGCCTCCGACCGCTCCGTCGGCAAGCGCTACGGGGACGCGGCGCCCTGGCGGCTCGACGGCGATCCGCTCCTCCAGGACCGCGTGGTCGTGCCGTGCGAGCCCGGCGCCGTGCGCTCCCGCGTGGTGTTCTCCGCGCTGGACAAGAGCGCGGCCGTGGGCATCGAGGCCGCCTTCCGCGACGCCGGCCACCTGGTGATCTCCAACGCGAGCGCCTACCGCATGGCGGAGGACGTGCCGCTCCTCATCCCCGAGGTCAACCCGGAGCACGCGGCGCTCGTGCCGAGCGGCGGGGGCGCGATCGTCACGAACCCGAACTGTACGTCCATGCCGCTGATCTTCGCGCTGGCGCCCCTGCACCGCGCGTTCGGGGTCGAGGGGGTGGCGTGCGCGAGCTACCAGGCGATCTCCGGCGCGGGCTACCCCGGCGAGAGCGCCTGGGACATCCTCGGGAACGTACACCCGCACCCGGGGGACGAGGAGCAGAAGGTCGCGGAAGAGCCGCGGAAGATCCTCGGCACCTTCACGGACGGCCGGATCGTGCCCGCCCCCTTCCCCATCTCGGCCCGCTGCGTGCGCGTGCCCGTGACCGACGGGCACCTCGTGGCCGCGCAGATCAAGCTCCGCGGCGACCCGCCGCTCGAGCGCATCGTCGAGGCCCTGCGGGACTTCCGCGCGCCCGTCGCGCTCCCGTCCTCGCCGGTGCCGCTCGTGCGCGTGACGGAGCGGCGGGACCGCCCCACGCCGCGCACGGACGCGATGGCGGGGGCCGGGATGGCCATCACCATCGGGCGCGTGGAGCGCTGCGAGGTGATGACCGTCAAGCTCTTCGCGCTCGCGCACAACGCCATCCGCGGCGCCGCGGGCGGAGCGATCGCGAACGCGGAGCTCCTGGTGACGACCGGGCGGCTATCGGCGTAACAAGCCGACTGTATCGATACTTTTCTCTTGGGGCGGGGGGCTCCGCCCCCCGCAACGCCCCCCGCTCGGACGCGCGCGCAGCGCTGACCCCGCCGTGGCTTTCGTCCACAGCCGACGTGTCCGGGGGCGCCGAGTGGCTAGCCTTCCGGTATGCGCGCCCGACGCCGAGCCGCCACGCCCTCTCCCGACCAGGTGCTGGCGGGGAGCATCACGGGCATCCTCCTCGTGCTGCTCGCCGTGCTGGTGGTCTGGGGCCCGGCGATCCTGCCCGCGCTCTCGCTGGAGAGCACGGCGCAGGTCCTGTCCGCGGTGCTGCTCATCGCCGTGATCGGGCTCTTGACGCTCCTGGTGGCGGGGCGCGGCAACTGACGCGAGCCGGAGAGGAGGCGCAACCCGAGCCCGACCGTTGACGCGCCAAGGCTCGCGCGGCCGGGTCACCAAAATTCACTGCGCGCACCGCCGGAGATGCCCGTGGCGCCGCGCCCCGGCGTGCTATACGAGGCCTCCCCCGACCCTCCCCCCGGCCTCCCGCGCCGCCCGCCCCCCTCCCTCCCCGCACCGCCGCCATGGACACCACATCCACCCCCGTCGCGCTGCGCGAGGCAGCCCGCCGCCGCTACCTGAACTACGCGGTCTCGGTCATCACCAGCCGCGCGCTGCCGGACGTGCGCGACGGGCTCAAGCCCGTGCAGCGGCGCATCCTCTACGCGATGTTCCACAACCTCCACCTCACCCCGGAGGCCCGCTACAAGAAGTGCGCGGCCATCGTCGGCGAGGTGCTCGGGAAGTACCACCCGCACGGCGACGCGGCGCTCTACGAGGCGCTCGTCCGCATGGCGCAGGACTTCTCGCTCCTGCACCCGCTGGTGGACGGGCAGGGCAACTTCGGCAGTATCGACGGGGACAACGCGGCGGCGTACCGGTACACCGAGGCGCGGCTCCGCCCCATCGCGATGGAGCTCTTGACCGAGCTCAAGCAGAAGACGGTCGACTTCCGCCCCACGTTCGACGGCCAGCACTTCGAGCCCATCGTGCTCCCGGCGCAGTTCCCGCACCTGCTCGTGAACGGCACCGAGGGCATCGCCGTCGGCATGGCCACGCGCATCCCGCCGCACAACCTGCGCGAGGTGATCGACGCCTGCCTGCTGCTCATCGTGAAGCCGGAGGCGACGATCGCGGAGCTGTGCCGGAAGATCCGCGGGCCCGACTTCCCCACGGGCGGCGAGATCATCTCGGGTGCGGACGAGATCCGGACCGTGTACGAGGAGGGCCAGGGCCCGATCCGCGCGCGCGCGACCTGGGAGCCCGAGCAGAAGGGCCGCAAGCACTACGTCATCGTCAAGAGCGTGCCCTACTCGGTCAAGAAGGCCGACATCGTCGAGAACATCGGCGCGATCATCCGCGAGCGGAAGTGCCCGCAGCTCGTGGACGTGCGGGACGAGTCGACGACGGACATCCGCATCGTGCTCGAGCTGCGCGCCCCCGAGGACGCCCCCGCCGCGATGGCGTACCTCTACAAGCACACCTCGCTCCAGACGCAGTTCAACGTCAACATGACGTGCCTCGTCCCCTCGGACAACCCCGAGGTGGGAGCGCCCAAGCGCCTGAACCTGCACGAGATGCTCATCGAGTGGCTCGAGTTCCGGCGCGCGACCGTGCGTCGCCGCCTCGACTTCGAGCTCTCCCAGCTCCGCGACCGCATCCACATCCTCGACGGCTTCGCGACCATCTTCGACATCCTGGACGAGGTGATCCGCATCATCCGGGCGTCGGAGGGCAAGCGCGACGCGGCCGAGAAGCTGATGGATCGCTTCGGCCTCGACGACGTGCAGGTGGAGGCGATCCTCGAGCTCAAGCTGTACAAGCTGGCCCGCCTCGAGATCAACCTCATCCGCGAGGAGCTCGCAGAGAAGCGCGCCGAGGCCGAGCGCATCGAGGGCATCCTCGGGAACGAGGAGGCGCTCTGGGGCGTCGTCCAGAACGAGCTCGTGGACATCAAGAAGCAGCACGGCCAGCCGCGCCGCACGGCGCTGGCGACGGACGCGCCCGCGATCACCTACGACGAGCAGAGCTACATCGTCGCCGAGGACACCATCGTCGTCGTCACGCGCGGCGGCTGGGTGAAGCGCCAGGGCACGGTCACCGGCATCGACAAGGTGCGCGTGCGCGAGGGCGACCAGATCGGTTGGTTGTTCCGGGCGTCCACGCTCTCCACGGTCACGTTCCTGACGAACAGGGGCGCCGCGTACGCGCTGCGCGTCGACGCGATCACGCCCACCACGGGCCACGGCGAGCCCGTGCAGAAGATGTTCACCTTCGGGGACAACGAGCAGGTGATCGGGGTCGTGTCCAACGATCCGAGGAACCTGCCACAGGTCCCCAAGGAGCTCACCGACGCGGCGACGGACGAGTCCCCCGCCCCGCCGCACCTCGTGGCGGTCTCCCGCGCGGGCCGGATCGTGCGGGCGCCGCTCGCGACGCACGCCGAGCCGTCCAAGAAGACGGGCCGCACCTTCATGAAGCTCGACGACGAGGGCGGCGACGAGGTGGTGGCCGCGTTCGCCTCCGGCGGCACCGAGCACGTCTGCCTGGCGTCGTTCTACGGCAACGTGCTCTGCTTCGACGTGAACGAGGCGACGGTGATCCGCGCCGCGGGCAAGGGTGTCTCGGCCATCAAGCTCAAGGAAGGCGACCGCGTCTTCGCGTGCGAGCTCTCCACCAACCCCGAGGCCGGGCCGGTGATCGGCACCGCGGACGGCCGCGAGGCCATCGTGCGCCCGGGTCGGTACACGGGCTCGCGCGGCGACACCGGCAAGCTCCCGCTCCGGGGCACCCGCCTCGCCGTGTGGAAGCGCTCGGCCGACGTTCGGTTGGAAGTGCCCCGTGTCACCGAGGGGGAGGCGTAGATGGCCAACACGTCCGCGACGGCGGCCTACGACGACAAGTCGATCAAGCTGCTCCAGGGCATCGATCACGTCCGCAAGCGGCCGGCGATGTACATCGGCGGCACGGACTCGTCGGGCTACCACCACCTCCTCTGGGAGATCGTCGACAACTCCGTCGACGAGGCGATGAACGGCCACGCGTCGACCATCCAGGTGATCCTCCACGCGGACGGGCGCTCCGCGACCGTCACGGACAACGGCCGCGGCATCCCCGTCGGCAAGCACGCCACGGGGCGGTCGACGCTCGAGGTCGTGCTCACCGAGCTCGGCGCGGGCGGGAAGTTCGACAACACGAGCTACAAGGCGTCCGGCGGCCTCCACGGCGTCGGCAGCTCGGTGGTGAACGCGCTCTCCGAGGAGCTGGTCGCCACCGTGAAGCGCGACGGCGGCGAGTGGCGGCAGGCCTACCGGCGTGGCAAGCCGCGCGCCGAGGTCCAGCGGATGGCGGACACCCGCGCCACCGGCACCGCGATCAAGTTCCGCCCGGACCCCGAGATCTTCGGCGAGCTCGGCTTCGACCCGGAGACCGTGCGCGAGCGCCTGGAGGTGTCGGCCTACATCCACCGCGGGCTGCGCATCGTCTTCAAGGACGAGGGCCGCGGCACCGCCGAGGAGTTCAAGGCCGAGGGCGGCATCCGCGACTACGTCGCCGCGCTCTGCAAGAAGAACGCGCGGGCCCCGATGATGCAGGCCTTCTGGTTCGAGAAGGCGCTCGAGGGGGGCACCGTCAAGTTCGAGGTCGCGCTCGCCTGGACCGACGCCAACCGCGAGCTCTTCGCCAGCTTCGCGAACGGCATCCCGACCGGCGGCGGCGGCACGCACGAGGCGGGCACACGCGACGCGGTCACCAAGGCGCTGCGCACCTACATCGACACGCACGAGCTCTGCCCCCGCGGCCTCACGCTCACCGCGGACGACATCCGCGAGGGGCTCGTGGCGGTCACGAGCGTGTTCCTGCCCGAGCCGCAGTTCCAGGGCCAGACGAAGGACAAGCTCAACAACCCGGAGATCAAGGCGCCCATCGAGGGTGCCCTCCGCACGGCGTTCGAGCAGTACCTGAACACCAACCGCACCATCGCCGACGTGGTGGTGACACGTGTCATCCAAGCCGCGCGCGCCCGCCTCGCGAGCCGCACGGCGGAGGACCAGGTCCGCCGCAAGTCGGTGGTCAACAACCGGCTCAACCTCCCGGGCAAGCTCTCGGACTGCTCGAGCTCCGACCCGGCCCGCGGCGAGCTGTTCATCGTCGAGGGCGACTCCGCCGGTGGCTCCGCGAAGCAGGGCCGCGACCGCGAGACGCAGGCGATCCTCCCGCTCCGCGGCAAGGTGCTCAACGCGGAGCAGGCCACGCTCTCGAAGGTGCTCGAGAACCAGGAGCTCTCCAACATCGTCAGCGCGCTCGGGACCGGCATCGGCAAGGACTTCGACGGGTCGCGGCTCCGCTACCACAAGGTGATCCTGCTGATGGACGCCGACAGCGACGGCCACCACATCACCACGCTGCTCCTGACCTTCTTCTACCGCTACCTGCCGCAGCTCATCGAGGGCGGCTGGCTCTACCTCGCGCAGCCGCCGCTGTTCCGCATCGACGTCGGGCAGCAGACCTGGTGGGCGCGCGACGAGGGCGACCGCGACCGCATCCTCAAGCGCCTCCCCCCGCGCGCGACCCCCGAGATCACCCGATTCAAGGGCCTCGGCGAGATGACGGCGAAGATGCTCTTCGACACCACGCTCGACCCGCGGAAGCGACGCCTCCTCCGGGTGACCATCCCCGACGGGGAGCGCGTCGTCACCGAGCAGACGATCGTGGACCTCATGGGCAAGGACGCGGCGCCGCGCTTCCGCGAGATCATGGAGCACTCGACCGAGGTCGAGGACGTGGACGTCTGATTCCGGCGCCGGGGTGGCTATACTGGCCCGGCCATGCTGCTGCTCGTGCTCCTCGGCTGCTCCGAGACCTTCGTCGGGCCGAAGGAGGAGGATCCCACGGTCCGCGACTCCGCCGGTGCCGACTCGGGTGACACCGACGCCGACACGGACGCGGACTCCGACACCGACACGGATTCGGACACGGATTCGGACACGGATTCGGACACCGACGCCGACACGGACACCGACACCGACGTCGACACCGGGCCGTTCGACGCCGATCGAGACGGCTCGTTCGACGCCGACGACTGCGACGACGCCGACCCGGCCGTGTACCCGGGCGCGCCCGAGGTCTGGTACGACGGCATCGACCAGGATTGCGACGGCAACGACACCGACGCCGACGAGGACGGGCATGCCGCGGAGTCCACCGGCGGCGACGACTGCGACGACACGGACGACCGCGCGTACCCGGGCGCGCCCGAGGTCTGGTACGACGGCGTGGACCAGGGCTGCGACGGCGGCGAGGACTACGACCAGGACGGCGACGGCGAGCTCGCCGTGGTCGGTGGCGGCGCGGACTGCGACGACACGGACGCGACGGTCCACACCGGCGGCGCCGAGGTCCTCGACGACGGGGTGGACGGCGACTGCGACGGCGACGGCGACAGCCCCCGCTTCTCCGCGCTCGACACCTTCGGCTCCACCGGCACGCAGGGGCCCCGCGTCGCGGAGATGAGCGGGTACGTGCTCGTCACCTGGCTCGGCGACGGGATGCGCTACGGCGGCACGCCGCTGACCAGCGCGGCCGGCGTGCAGCTCCTCTCCACGTCCGACCTGCGCGCGGGCGCGGCGTCGGACACCTGGTGGGAGTGGGGAAGCGGCTACACCTTCGACGAGGGCGTGGACTTCTGGGCCTCCGACGACCACTGGGTGTGGGCGTACGGCGTTCGGTACAGCGGCACGCGTTACCTCGTCGGCGACAGCTACATGCTGGCGTCGGGCACCTTCGGCAACACCGTGCTCTCCCGCTCCACCTCGCAGACCTACGACGACGTGGAGCTCGTCGAGGACACCGACGGCACGCTGCACGTCGTGGGCTGCGACAGCGGCGGCGGCTACCTCGGCTGGCTCCACGGCGACGCGGGAGAGCTCGCAAACGCCCGCGCGGTCGGCTTCGAGCGGGCGAACGTGCTCGCCGACGCCTGCGGCGCGCTCCCGCCGTCGACGTGGCTCCTGGCGAGCTTCCGGAGCGCCGGCACGCTCGGCGCCTACACCTACAGCGACACGGCCGGCCTCGGCTACGCGGGCGTGCTCTCGCCGTGGAACGTCTACGACGTCGAGACGCTCCTGCAGGACGGCGAGGTGGTGGTCGCCGCGGCGGAGGGCACCGACGGCGTCTACGCCTACAAGGAGCCCGACGCGGACACGCTCGGGGTGGCCGACGCCCAGGAGGTCGACGTCGCGATGGACTCCGCCGGGCGGCTCTACGTGCTCGTGGCCGACGGGGGGACGGACGCCCGGCTCTACTGGGGCGAGCCCGCCCCCGGCGTCGGCTTCACGAGCGTGCTCCTCGACACGACGCTCGCGTCGGTCGACGACGTGGACGTGCACGTCGCGCAGGACGACGAGGTGGTGCTCGCGGTCCGCGGCGGCGACGACGTGGTCTACGCCGTGCTCACGCCGTACTGACCGCTACTGCAGGCTCGGGGGCGCCGGCGCGGGCTCGGCCGGCCGCCAGGACGGCGACGGCCCCCGCAGCGAGAGCCGGAGCTCCTCGGAGAGCACGAGCATGTGCCCCTCCGGAACCTCCTCCCAGCGGTCCTCGTCCCCGATCCGCTCGCTCGCCACGAGCAGGTGGTTCACCCGCTCACCCCCCTCCGGCGCCACCGGCCGGGTCGGGCCCATGCACACCTTCTCGGCCGGGCAGGTGTCGAAGTCGCGGCACCGGTGCTTCTGGGTCGCGAAGTGGAGGTCGCGGCCCGAGCGGTGCGCCAGGAACACCGTCCCGTTGGTGAGGATGAAGTTCACGATGGGCGGCGGCACGTCGGCGGCGCTCGTCTCGCGGTAGAGCGCGTCCACGGCCTCCTGCACGGCGTCGCCGGCCCGCCGGCCGCAGGTCACGCCCGAGCCGCAGGACGCCACCCCCGCGTCCTGCAGGGACGCGAGCAGGTAGAAGAACAGGGTCTCCGTGTCGGTGGTGCCGAGCACCCGCTCCCGCAAGGGCGCCGGGATGCGCGCGTGCAGCCGCTCGCGCAGCCGGTCGAAGCCGAAGAGCGTGCCGTTGTGGGCGAAGAGCCACTTCCCGTGCCGGAACGGGTGCACGTTGTAGGGCCCGAGCCCACCGACGGTGGCCCGGCGCACGTGCACGACGAAGGTGTGCGAGGCCAGCCGCTCGGACGCGCGGCGGAAGCTGTCGTTCTCGGCCGCGCCGCCCTGCGACTTCAGCACGAACGCCTCGCCGCCGTGGAAGTAGCCGATGCCCCACCCGTCCGGGTGGTGGCGGGCCTGCTGGGCCAGCGCGTTCTCGGCTTCTACGAGCGAGCGGTGGGCGCGGGAGACGACGGCGCTCTTGAACCCGAAGAGGCGGCACATGGCCCTGGGGACCTCGGAGGCGGGCCAATATAGACGTACTCGGCGTCCCGGCGCACTGTCGGACCGGCTACATGGGCCCTCGCGGAGCGCACGGTGTTCGACCTAGGGTTCGGCGAGATGCTGGTGATCGCGGTGCTCGTCATCGTGTTCGTCGGTCCTGACGGGCTCCCGGACATGATGCGCGTGCTGGGCCGCTTCTACGCCCAGGTCCGCCGCGCGAGCGACGATCTCCGCCGCACCTTCAACGCCGAGGTCGCCCGGGTGGAGGCCGATCGCCGCCGCGAGGAGCTCAAGGAGCGCCGCCTCGCCCGGGAGAGGGCCCGCGCCGAGGAGGCCGCGGCTGCCGGCGCCGGGACCGCCCCCCCGGAGACCGCGCCGGACGCCGACGCCACCGGGGCCGACGAGGACGCCGTCCTCCCGCCCGACCCCCGCCTCCCCCCCGACGCCGCGCCCCGCGTGGCCCCGCGTCCGCCCGCCACGGGCGCCGTGCCCCGCGCGCCGGCCGGCCCGCCGCGCCCGCACGCCCAGCCCACGTTCGACAGCGCGGAGCTGCCGCCCCCGGACGCGCCCGCCCCGGACGCGCCCGCCCCCCGCTCCGAGGAGCCCTGAGTGTCGCGGAGCCCCGCGCCGGATCCGGTCGACGAGTACCGCATGCCGCTGCTCGAGCACCTGCGGGAGCTCCGCGCGCGGCTCATCGTCTGCCTCTGGACCGTGCTCGTCACCGTGGTCGGGAGCTTCTTCTTCGCGAACGACATCTTCGCGGTGCTCGCCGCGCCCATGAACGAGGCCCTCCACGCGACGGGGCGCGGCACGATGGCCGTCACCCAGGCGATGGAAGGCTTCATGGTGCAGATGAAGGTGGCCGGGCTCGCCGGCCTCTTCCTCTCGTCGCCCGTCCTGTTCTGGCAGACCTGGAAGTTCGTCGGCCCGGGGCTGTACGACCAGGAGAAGCGCATGGTGCTGCCGCTCGTGGCGGCCTCCACGTTCCTCTTCGTGTCCGGCGCCGTGTTCTGCTACCTCGCGGTCTTCCGCTTCGGCTTCCCGATGTTCCTCGAGATGAACGGCGAGGACGTGCAGGCCGTCCTCTCGATCGACTCGTACCTCGGGATGGTCACGACGCTGCTCGTGGCCTTCGGCGTCTCGTTCCAGCTCCCCATCGTGGTGTACTTCCTCGCGCGCGTCGGCCTCATCGACCACATCGACATGATCAAGGGCTTCCGCTACAGCGTGGTCGGCATCTTCGTGGTCGCGGCCGTCCTGACGCCACCCGACGTGGTGTCGCAGGTGCTCATGGCGGCGCCGCTCTTGATCCTCTACGTGCTCGGCATCGGCGTGGCGCGCTTCGCGAGCACCAAGAAGCGCGAGCTCCCGGCGCCGACCTGAGACAGCGGGATACGTGAACGGCGATGGCCTCCCTCGCCGATCAGTTCTGCCCCAACATCCACGACGCGCCCATCACCGCCGCCGCCTACGACCCGTGGAGCGGCGTGATCGCGACGGCGGACGCCTCCGGACTCGTCGCCGTCACCCGGTCCGGCGAGGCCACCCCCGGGCTCCTGTTCCGCCCCGGCGTGGGGGTGACCGGCGCGATCGGGCTGTTGCGCGGCGGGCAGATGATCGCCGTCGGCGACGACGACGGGACCATCGGCGTCTACAGCACCGAGAACGCCGACTGCTACTTCCAGGAGGCCCGCGAGGGCGCCCGGGGCCGCGTGCGCGCGATGCGCGGCGTCGCGATCAGCCCCGAGGGCGCGCGCGTCGCCACCATCGCCATCGACGGGCTCCTGCGCATCTGGGACATCACGAAGGGCGAGCGCGAGGTCGCGTGGCAGGGCTTCGGGGGACAGACCGTCGAGTTCGACCAGACCGGCACCCGCGTCCTCTGCCTCGACGGCAACGGGCAGCCCCGGCTGGTGGACCTGATGAGCCACCAGGGCCTGCCCATGGACAAGCTCCAGTCCCCCGCCGAGCGCGCCACCTTCTCGCTCGACGGCACCCTCGTCGTGACGGTCGGCCAGAGCGGCATCTCGCTCTTGCGCGTGGTCGACGGGGTGATGATCGCGAGCTTCGCCACCCGCGGCGGCTCGGGCATCCTGAGCCTCGTGCAGAGCCCCGACGGCACCGAGATCGGCGCCGTCAGCCAGCGCTCGGTCCACGTCTTCTCGATGCCGGACCTCAAGCCGGTGGACAGCAAGCGCCACGGCGCGCCCGACCCCAACGGCGCCGCCTACTGGGGGCCGGCGGGCATCCGGGTGGGCGGCAGCGACGGGCTCATGCACGCCGGAGGCTCCGGCAGCGCGGGCCCCGTCACGGTCGTCGGCGGCTTCGGCGAGCACCGGATCGCCTGCCACGGCGAGACTGCCGCGATCTGGATCGGCAACCACCGCAGCCACGAGTTCTCGGTGGGCGCGGCCCTGCGCGAGGTGCACGTGGACCGCGACGGGCGGCTCCTCGTCGCGGTGCCCGAGCGCGGCGCCCTGGCCGTGCACGACGTGGCCGACGGCAAGAAGATCTTCGACGGCGGCCCGGAGACGAGCGGGACGCCCGCCGTGGGCGTCGGCGGGAACGTCGTGGCCGCGCAGCTCGCGTCCGGCGGCGTGCGCTGGTGGGACCTCGCGCGCAACCGCGCCTACGAGCTCCGCTGGCCCATTGGCATGGCGCTCTCCCACGGCGGCACCTGGATCGGCGTCATCACCCCGCGCGGCGCCATCAAGATCCTGGACCCCGCCTCCGGCAAGGAGGCGATCCCCGACCCCATCCCCTCCGCCGAGACGCCGGCCCGCCTCCTCTCCTTCGTGAACCGCAGGCCCGACCTCCTGGTGGTCGACGCCGACAATATCCTCGCGCACTACGACCTCGCCGTGTCCGTGCGCGAGAACCGGCCGTGCGAGGCGCGCGACGTGCTCCAGTTCGGCGCCGCGCCCGACCGCGTGTGGGGCATCACCGGGGGCCAGTACGCGGCCCTCCGCCTCCCCGAGGGCGACCACTGCACGATCGTGTTCGTCGACGTGCACGCGCAGACCGTGGTCAGCGAGGTGACGGGGCTGCACCACGGGGCCTGGGTGGACGCCGAGCAGGGCTACATCCTCGAGCCCGCCCGCAGCGCCGCGCTGCTCGAGCGCGACATGAAGGGCAACGAGCGCCGCGTGCTCCGCGCGCTCCCGGACAACGAGTGGGTGTGCTTCAACGCCCGCGGGTGGATCGACGCCTCGGAGAACGCCGCGGGCACGCTCGCCTAGCGGACGATCACGCGCCCGGGCGCCTCAACGCTCGACGGTAAGACCTGACGACAAAACGGGAAGGCTAAAATCTCGAACGACTAGCCTTCGTAGCCCTGGACAAGGGGCTGGCGCGCGGTAATGTGGGGCCCGTCTTCGGGAGACCCCATGCCTGACACGATGCCCCTCCGCGACTTCCTCGAGATCCCCTACGACAAGCTCGAGGAGATGAACCTCGCCGCCAAGCAGGCCCGCATCGAGCGGGTGCCGTACGACACCATCCGCGAGCAGCGGCTGAAGTACCTGACCGACGAGAAGCGGATCAAGGCCGTGACCGTGTGCTTCACCGACCTCGAGGGCCGGATGCACATGCTCGACTACGACAAGAAGTTCCTGCTCAAGTCGGCCGACAACCTCACCTTCGACGGCTCGTCGATCCGCGGCTTCTCGCAGCAGCACGAGTCGGACCTCCGCCTGAACATCGACTGGCCGGCCTTCTACTGGCTCCCCTCCGACGTGTTCGGCCCGGGCAAGGTGCTCGTGTTCGGCGAGGTCCTCAACCGCGACGGCACGCCCTACCAGGCCGATCTCCGCGGCGTGCTCCGCGCGTACACCGACCAGATGTTCAAGAAGGAAGGCATCGTCTTCCACGCCGCCAACGAGGTCGAGGGCTTCCTCTTCAAGGGCCGTGACGCCGAGCGCGCCTACCACGAGGCCGGGCGCTTCGAGTTCGTCTCGACCGGCGGCTACTACCACAGCCTCCCCGGCGACCTCCTCCGCCAGTTCATCGACCACGCCGCCGAGGTGCAGCGCGCGATGGGCTTCCAGAACGAGAAGGACCACCCCGAGGTGGCGCCCTCGCAGTTCGAGATGAACTACAGCTACACCGAGGCGCTGATCGCGTCCGACCAGATCCAGCTCTACAAGCTGCTCTGCCGCCAGGTGGCCGCGCGCTTCGACTGCACGGCGTCCTTCCTGCCGAAGCCGGTCGCGGGCATCAACGGCAGCGGCATGCACACCAACATCTCGGTCTCGAAGAACGGCAAGAACCTCTTCTGGGATCCCGCGGGCGAGGACAACCTGTCCAAGCTGGGTTGGGAGTTCGTGGATCGGATCCTGCACAGCGCGAACGACATCTGCCTCGTGCTCAACCCGAGCGTGAACGCCTACCGCCGGCTCGACCCGCACTTCGAGGCCCCGAACCAGATCAAGGCCTCCGCGAACAACCGCGGCGCGATGATCCGGCTCCCCTTCGGCAACGAGCGGTCCACGCGCGTGGAGGTCCGCTCGGTGGCCCCGGACGCCAACCCCTACATGGCGATCCACACCCTGCTCAAGACCGGCATGGAGGGCCCGCGCGGCAAGTCCGACGAGGGGCGCCGCGAGCGCACCCGCTTCCTGCAGAGCAACATCCAGGACGCCATCCGCGTGTTCAAGGCCTCGAGCTACACCAAGGAGCTCCTCGGCGAGTTCGTGGTGGAGCGCTTCGCCGAGCTCAAGCAGGCGCAGGCCGACCGGTGCCCCCGGGCGCTCGGGAACCTCGTGAAGGCCGCCGAGGTGCAGTTCCACCACGAGGTCACCAACCAGTACCTCTGGAGCCAGTTCTAGCGACTCACGCCGCGCCCGCCGGTCGGAACGGTCCGGCCGGCGGGCCGCGGCGTCTCGTCCGAGCGGCCCCTACCGCGCCCGCGCCACGTGCACCGCGTAGCGCTCGGTGGGGTCGAACCAGGTGCCCACGCGCGCCATCGCCGCCCGCGCGAGCAGCGCGTCGAGGCCAGCCACGTCGTGCTGTGCGCACCAGGCGGTGCGGATGCGCTCGCCCTCCGCGAGCCCGATGCGCAGCCCCAACGCGTCGATGTGCACGTGCTGGCGGCGGAGGCTCTCGAGCGAGAGCTCGACCCGCGAGAGCGTCGGGCACCAGCGGACGACGTGCCGCACGGCGTGCACGTCGAAGCGGGCGTCGAGCTCGCGGTTGACGCGGGCGAGCACGTTCCGGTTGAGCGCGGCCGCCACGCCCTCGGGATCCGCGTAGGCCATGCGCAGCACGTCCCGGTCGCGGCAGTGATCGACGCCGAGGATGAGCCCCCCGTGCGGCCCCACGGCGGTACGCACGGCGGCCAGCAGCGCGCGCGCCTCGCCGAGCTCCATCGTCCCGAGCACGCCTCCCAGGAGGAGCACGAGCCGTGGGACGCCCGCGAGCCGCCCGAGCCCGCCCGCGCCGCCCACTAGCCGAGGCGCGATCTCCACGCCCGGCAGCTCCCCGGCGATGCGCAGGAGCCGCAACGCGGCGGAGGGGGCCACGTCGATGGGGACGAAGCGCAGGGTGGCCCGCCGGCGCGCGAGCGCGGCCAGCAGCAGCCGGGATCGCGTGGCCGTGCACGGGCCCAGCTCCACCACCTCCGGCGCCTCCAGGTCCGAGCCGGGGCGAGCGCTCCACGCGGCCTCGGCGGCGCCCGCGGCGTCCAGGATCGCGTCGGTGTGCGTCTCGAGCAGGAAGCGCTCGGCCCTCGCCGGGTACCACGTCGGCTGGCGCGTGAGCCGGTCCAGGAGGCGCGCGCCGTCGGCGTCGTGGAGCAGCCACGCGGGTAGCGACTTCACCGGGCCCGAGAGCCCCTCCCGCACCACGCGGGCCACCCGCTCGTCGACTGGCGTGTCCGCGCGCGTATCGGCTCCCCCGTCGCCCGACCCTGCGGGCCACACCCGAACGTGCGCACCCCGCAGGCGTCCGCCAATTCCGGGTCTCGCGCGCCCGCAGCCGGCGCGCTACCTCGGCCGGCACTCGAGGCCTCATGCCCACCCCCCGCGCCACCATCACCGGCACCGGGCTCTCCGCCCCCGCGCGCGTCGTCCCGAACAGCTGGTTCGACGAGCGCTACCAGCGCGACGTCTCCACGTTCCTCATCGAGCAGCGGAACATCCGCGAGCGCCGCTGGATGGCGCCGGGCGAGGCCACCTCCGACCTCGTCGTCCCCGCGGCCCGCGACGCGATGCGGCAGGCCGGCGTCACCATCGACGACGTGAACCTCATCGTGGTCTCCACCGACACGCCCGACTACCTCTCGCCGTCCACCGCGTCGGTCGTGGCGCACAAGCTCGGCGCGCGGCGCGCCGGCACCTTCGACATCAACACGGCCTGCGCCGGCTTCGTCACCGCGCTCGACCTCGCCGCGAAGTACGTCGCCGCCGACGAGCAGTACGGCACCATCCTGGTGGTCGGCGCCTACGCCATGAGCCGCTGGCTCGACCTCGACGACTACAAGACCGCCACGATCTTCGCCGACGGCGCGGGCGCCGCGATCGTGCGCCGGAGCACGAGCGGCCGCGGCTTCGGCGCGAGCCACCTGTGGACCGAGCCGATGTATCACGACCACATGGGGATCTACGCGGGCGGCAGCTTCAAGCCCGTGTCTCACGATGTGTTGGATCGGAAGGAGCACCTCCTCGCGTTCCCGAAGCGCATCCCGCCCGAGACGAACGGCATCCACTGGCCCCGCATCGCCCGCGTCGTGCTCGACCGGATCGGCCGGCAGCCCGGCGACGTGAAGCACTGGTTCCTCACCCAGTTCAACGTCCAGTCCATCCACCAGACGCTCGACGCGCTGGGCGTACCCCGCGAGCGCGCGCACCTCGTCATGGACCGCTTCGGCTACACCGGCTCGGCCTCCATCGGGATGTGCCTCGCCGACGCGGTGAGCCGGGGCGAGCTGCACGACGGCGATCTCTGCGTGTTCATCGGCTCGGGCGGCGGGATGAGCATGGCCGCGCTCACGCTGGAGTGGGGCGTCTGAGCCCTCCCCCCGCGCGCCGGCCGCGGTAGCGTTCCAGAGGCCGAACCGGTACCGTTCGCCGATGTTGCTCGTTCTCTGCGTGCCCGCGCTCGCCGAACCGCGCTTCGACGTGGAGCGCGGGCTGTACGACGCCCCCTTCGCGCTCGCGCTCTCGGCGTCGGAGGGCGGCACGCTCTACTACAGCGTCGACCGGACGAGCCCGACGGTGCCGTACACCGGCCCCATCGAGATCGGGACCACGACGGTCGTGCGCGCCGTCGAGGTCGCCACGGACGGCACGCCCTCGGCCGTCGTCACCTCCACCTACGTGTTCGTCGACGACGTGCTGGCCTCCTCGGTGATGGACGCGAACATCGTGAACGACGCGACGTACGGCCCCATCGTGGAGGCGAGCCTCCGCTCCCTGCCGGTGATCTCGCTCGTCGCGCCCGGCGGCATCACGATGACGGAGGGGCCGGTCTCGCTGGAGTGGATCGACCCGGAGGGCGTCACGGCTCAGGTGAACGCCGGCGCGTACGTCTCGGGCGGGACGAGCTGGGCGTACGCCAAGACGAGCTTCCGGCTCCTGTTTCGCTCGGAGTACGGCCCCGGCAAGCTGGAGCTCGACATCTACGGCGCGGACGCGACCGGCGTGCCCGCCGCCGACGAGCACGACGCGATCTCGCTCCGCAGCGGGAACCACGACACGGTGTTCTACCTGGGCGCGCAGGGCCAGCACCTGCGCAACTTCTGGATGGACGAGAGCCAGCTCGACATGGGGCACGTCGTCCCGCACGGCCGCTTCGCGCACGTTTACCTGAACGGCGTGTATCACGGGATGTATCACGTCCGAGAGCGCTTCAACGCCGCGATGATGGCCGAGTACCTGGGCGGCGACGAGGAAGACTACGAGGCCGTGACCGCCGGGAACGCCTTCGACGGGGACGGCTCGGCGTGGGCCGCCACCGTCGCGGCGTCGAGCGACTTCGAGGTCGCACGCACGTGGCTGAACGTGCCCGACTTCCTCGACTACATGGTCCTCAACTTCTACGCCGGGAACGCCTGGGATTGGTACTACTGGCACAACTGGCAGGCGGCGGGGCCCGACCAGGCCGGCGAGGGCGGCTTCCGCTTCCACTCGTCCGACTCGGACATCTGCCTCTACTACGGCTGGGACGTGAACATCCTGCACCTCGGCGGGCCGTCGAACGTGTTCGCCGGCCTGCTCGCCGAGGGACACCCCGACTTCCGCGTGGCGCTCGCGGACGCGATCCACCGCAACCTGGCCGGGCCGCTCTCGGCCGAGGCCGCGGCCGACCGCTACGCGCGCCTCGCCGGGCTCGCGGAGGACGGTATCGTCGCGGAGTCTGCGCGCTGGGGCTACGGCTGGTGGGACCGGGACGGGGAGTGGGCCGTCGAGCGGGACCGCCTGCTCTACGACTGGTTCCCCTACCGCACGGACGAGATGTTCCGGCAGTTCCGGGCCGCCGGCTGGTACCCGCTCGACGCGCCGGTGCTCGACACGCCCGCTGGCGTCGTGTCGCCCGGCACGACCGTGACCGTGTCGGCGCCGGACGACTCCACCGCCGAGCTCTGGGTAGCGCTCGACGGCAGCGATCCGCGCGAGCGCGGCGGCGCGATCGGCGCCTCGGCGCTCGGACCGGACGGCGCGCGGGTGATCCCCCTCGACCGGTCCACGATCGTGCGTGCGCGCCTCAAGGACGGCGACACCTGGGGCCCGCTGGCCGAGGCCTTCTACGAGGTCGACGAGGCCCCGCCGGTCGTGCTCAACGAGTGGAACGCGGTCGAGGCCGACGGGTGGCTCGGCGGCGCGGACGGCGACGGCGCGGACGCGGCGCTCGGCCGCATCGAGGGCAACGGCGGCGACTGGATCGAGCTCCTCGTGCTCGCGGACGTCGACCTGCGCGGCTGGACCCTGACCATGACCGACCGCAACGGCGACGCGGGCACGCTCGTGCTCACCGACGACCCGCTGCTCGCGGGTGTGCGCGCCGGCACGATCCTGACCATCGCCGAGGACCTCCCCGAGGATGCGCGCTACGAGCCCGACGCGGGCGACTGGCGCTTCCACCTGCGCGCCGGGACCCAGGGCGGCGGCCGCTACGTCTCGGCGGCCGACTTCGACGTGTCGAGCCGCGACTGGCAGCTCACGCTGCAGGACGCCGACGGGCACGTGCGCTTCGGCCCCGTCGGCGAGGGCGTCGAGCCGCGCGACGGCATCTCCTCGAAGGAGGTCGGCGCGCTCCTCGCCACGCCGGGCGCCGACACGCGCCGTGACACGTCGGCCTACGGCGGGTCCGCGACCTCCACCTTCGGGGCACCGAACAGGTGGGAGGACGGGGAGCAGGACCTCTCGGCCCTGCGCGGCGAGGTGGGCGGGATCGTGGACGTGGACGACGACACCGGCGCGCCGCCGTCCCCCGACACCGCCCGGCCGAGGCCACCCGCGGAGGATGGAGGCGAGCTGGGCGCGTGCGGGTGCGGCACCGGCGGCCATCCGGCCAGCCTCGCGCTCCTGCTCGCGGCCTTCCTGGTCCGGCGACGTGAGACATCCGACACATCCGCGTCTCGGAGCCACCGATGATCACGCTCCTGCTCGCGGCGTGCTCGGACCCGCACACCGACACCCCGCCCGACGAGCCGCTCGTCGACACCGCGGAGGACACCGGCCCCGCCTGCCACGCCGACGAGGACCTCGACGGCTACGGCGACCCCGACGCGCCCGCGCCCTGCGGCGGGAGCGCCGTCCCGGACGCCACCGACTGCGACGACGCCGACGCCAGCGCGCACCCGGGCGCCGCCGAGGTGTGCGACGGCGCCGACGACGACTGCGACGCCCTCGTCGACGACGCCGACGACGACCTCGTGGACGGCCTCCCCTTCTGGGCGGACGCGGACGGCGACGGCTTCGGCGGCGACGCGCTCGTGACCGCCTGCTCCGCGGCCGCGGGCGGGCTCGCCCTGCGCGACGGCGACTGCGACGACGCCGACCCCGCCGTCAACCCCGACGCGGTCGAGGCCTGCGACGGGGTGGACCGCGACTGCGACGGCGTGGCGGCGACGGAGACCGGCTCCGCGGCGGCCTGCGCGGCCGACAGCTGCGCGGACGTGCTCGCGGCCTTCGGTGGCGCCGCCCCCGACGGGGCGTACTGGCTCGCGCTGGCCTCCGGCGAGACGGCCGCGGTGTGGTGCGACATGACCACGGACGGCGGCGGCTGGACGCTCGGCTTCGTCCGCAACACCGCGTCGACGGGGAGCCAGGGGGACTTCGGCGCGGGCAACGTCTCGCTCGACGCCCTCGGCGCATCCCCGGAGACCGCGAGCGCGTCGAGCACCGCGACGCTCGGCTGGGCGGACCTCGAGGCGCTCCCGTGGGACGAGCTGCGGCTCGCCGCCTACTACGGCGGCGCGGAGAGCTACACCTCTCGCGCGGTCACCCGCGACGCGCTCCGCATCCCCTTCGGGAGCGACGGCTACTACCTCTACGGGGACGCGGGGTACTACTGGTGCGGCGGGAACGCGAGCTACACCGACAGCGGCGTGGGCGCGACCGACAACCCCGCGGGCGCGCCGCTCGACTGCAAGGGGCACGGCTCCCTCGGCTCGGGCTGGGACTTCTCGGAGAGCCCGTACGCGAACCAGGGCCTCACACTCTGCGGCGGGGACGGCTCCTACTGGCTCGCGGCGACGTACGGCGGGACCTGGCTCTACTACGGGACCGTGGGCGGGGCGCAGGCGATCTGGGTGCGTTGAACCGGCGATCCGAAAAACAGAACGCTCGTTATGCGGCACCCCGGATCGGTGATACATTACGACCGTTACGCAGGAGCCCCGATGCCGCTGTCCGCCTTCGCGCTGGTGTACGCCATCCCCCTGCTCGCCTGGGTCGGGCTCTTCGCGGGCGGCGTGTGGACGTGGGTGCTGCCCGTTGTCGTGTACGCGCTCATCCCGCTCGCCGAGCTCTTCTTGCCCGGCTCGCGCGTGAACGCGACGCCGGAGGCCGAAGGCGCGCGCCGGCGGGACCGCCGCTTCGACGCGCTGCTGTACCTCGCGGTCCCCTCGCAGATCGCCATCGTGACGGCGCTCGCGTGGCGCGCCGACTCGCTGGCGGCCTGGGAGCTCGCGGGCGCGGTCGCCAGCGTCGGGACGACCTGCGGCGCGATCGCGATCAACGTGGCGCACGAGCTCGGCCACCGGCCCGACCGGCTCCACCAGCGCCTCGCGAAGGTGCTCCTGCTCACGAGCCTCTACAGCCACTTCTTCGTCGAGCACAACCGGGGCCACCACGCGCGCGTCGCGACGCCCGACGACCCGGCGAGCGCGCGGCGGGGGGAGTCCCTCTACCCCTTCTGGGCCCGCTCGGTGGTGGGGAGCTGGCGGAGCGCGTGGCGCCTGGAGGCCGATCGGCTCGGCCGCGGTGGGCGGAGCGCCTGGTCGTGGGGCAACGAGGTGTTGCGCGGGGCGCTCCTCCAGGTCGCGCTCGTCGCGGCCTTCGCCGTCGTCTTCGGTCCCCTGGGCGCCCTCGCGTTCGTCGGCGCCTCGCTGGTCGGCATCCTGCTGCTCGAGACGGTCAACTACGTCGAGCACTACGGGCTCGCCCGCGCGCGCCTCCCGGACGGCCGCTGGGAGCGCGTGCGGCCGGCGCATTCCTGGACCTCGGACCGCCCCCTGTCCCGCGCGCTCCTCTTCGAGCTCACGCGCCACGCCGACCACCACGCCAACCCGGGCCGCCCCTACGCCGTGCTCCGCCACTTCGACGACGCGCCGGAGCTTCCCACCGGCTACGCGGGGATGGTGCTGCTCGCCCTCGTCCCGCCCCTCTTCCGCGCCGTGATGGACCGCCACCTCGATGGTGAGCGCCTGCGGCTCGCCCCCGCCTGATGGCCCGCCCCCTCGACGCCGACGCGCGCCGCGGCGAGATCCTCGACCGCGCCTTCGCGCTCTTCGCGCAGCACGGCTACCACGCGCTGTCCATGCGGGACCTCGCGCGCGAGCTCGGCGCCACCACGGGCGCGCTCTACCACTGGTTCGACGGCAAGCCCGCGCTGTTCGCGGCCATGCTCGCGCGGCAGGTCGAGCGGCAGGTGGCGGCGGCCCTCGCGGAGGTCAACGCCTGGCCGCTCCCCGCGCGCATGGGCGCGCTCGGGGCCCACATCGCGCGGGAGGCCGACGACCTGCAGCGCACGCTCGCGGTCTCGCTCGACTACAACCGCGAGCACCCCGAGGGCGGCGCCCCGCTCGCGGGGGCGCTCCGCGCCTACCAGGACGCGCTCGCCGACAACCTCGGCCTCCCTCCCGACGCCGCGCGCGTCGTGGTCAGCGTCGTCGTCGGGGAGCTCTTGCAGCGCATCCTCGACCCCTCGCGCGACCTCGCCCCGCTCGCCCGCCTCCTGCCCATGCTCGCGCGCCCGGCGGCGGCCGGGTGAGCCCTCCGCCGCGCGCGCCCGCGGCGCCGCGGGGCCGTGCCCACCGGGTGGCCCGCGTCCTCGTCGTGGCGTATCTCCTGGCCGTGGGACTCCTCGCCGCCCTCGAGCGCAGCATGTTGTTCCCGGCCCCCGAGCTGCCGGACGGGTGGCTCGACGCCCAGGCGCGGGCCCAGGGCGCGCGCGTGCTCGCGCCCGTCGCCGAGGACGGCACCCGGCTCTACGGCTGGCACCTGCCCGCCCCCGCCTCGCGCGGCGCCGTGGTCTGGTTCGAGGGCAACGGCGGCAGCGTGGGGATGCGGCCGGAGGCGTTCGCGCGGCTCAACGCGGCCGGCTGGGACGTCGTGCAGGTGAACTACCGCGGCTACCCCGGGAGCGAAGGGGAGCCGAGCGAGGACGGCCTGCGCATGGACGCGCGCGCCGCCTGGGGCGTGGCCCGCGGCCTCGCGGAGAACGTGTGGATCTACGGGAAGTCGCTCGGCGGTGGTGTGGCCCTCGCGCTCGCGGCGGAGCGGTGCGACGCGGGCGACCCTCCGCTCGCGGTGGTGGTCGAGAGCACCTTCGCCAGCGCCGTGCGTGTCGGGCAGGAGGGGATCCCGTGGGCGCCCGTGGGGCTCCTGATGCGGAACCGCTTCGACAGCCTCGCCCGCGCGCCGAGGGTCACCGTGCCCACGCTCGTGTTGCACGGCGACGCCGACACGCTCATCGGCCCCTGGCACGCCGACGCGCTGGTCGACGCGCTGCCCCGCGCGCGCACGGAGCGCTTCGCGGGGGCCGGCCACAACGACGAGCTCGTCACCACCGAGCGGGGCTGGACCGCGCTCGACGCGCTGCTGAGCGCCGCGGCGGCCGCACGCTAGCCGTGCCCCGGCCGCCCGTGCTCCTCGCTGCCCCGCGCTGGCGGGAGCCCGCGTAGCCCTACGGCACGACCCCGAACACCGCGCCGGCCTCGTAGGCCGCGTCGTCCACGCCACGGGCGCCGATCCAGGCCGCGCCGTCCCACAGGACCACGGCGCCCCCGAAGAAGTCCTCGGCGGTCTCCCCGTAGAGCCGGAGGTCGGCCTGCGCGAGGTCGCGCGTGCCGCTCACCGGGCCGTGGACCAGGTAGGCGGCGCCGGGCCCGCCGCGCTGGAGGTCGCCGACGAGCACGTCGGAGAAGCCGTCGTCGTCGACGTCCGCGGCGGAGGCGGCCGGGTAGGTGAGGTCGCCGTCGTCCTCGCCGCCGAGCGCGGCGACGGCGAGCGTCGCGGGCTCCCCGGACGCGAGCGGCCCGGCGAGCACCCACACCCGGCCGGCGGTGCCGACCAGCACGTCGGGGAGGCCGTCGCCGTCGACGTCACCCGCGGGCTCCAGGAGCGCCAGCTCGACCGGGAGCGTGGCCCGCGCGTCGCCCGCCTCGCGCGCGCCGAGGGCCGGACCGTCGAACACGTGGACCGCCGCGTCGGCCTCGCCGAGCACGAGGTCGTCGAGCCCGTCCCCGTCGAGATCCCCGGGCCCGACGAGGCGCGTCCCGAGGTCCAGGCCGGAGAAGAGCACCTCGTCGCCGCTCGGGTCCAGCCGCCACACCCGGTCGATCGTGGCCGTCTCCGGGCTCCCCACGAGGAGATCGTCGGCGCCGTCGCCGTCCACGTCGCCCGGGACGACGGCGGTGTGCCAGCCCAGGTAGCCGGCGGAGGGGCCCACCCGGGTCCACGCGGCGCCGTCGAGCCCGATCGTGCCCGAAAACGGCGCCGGGAACACGTAGGTCACCCAGCGGTCGTCGCCGGTGGTGTCGTCGGGGAGGATGAACACGAGGTCGTCGAGCCCGTCGCCGCCGAGGTCGCCCGCGGTCATGAACGCCCCGCCGGAGAACGTCGCGGCGGCCTGGTCGGCCAGGCTCCCGTCGACGGGCGCGGGCAGGAGCCACGTCGTCTGCCCGCCGCCCGAGACGATGAGGCCTTCGGCGCTCCGCCCGAGCCGCCACCCCGCGACGTCGTGGGCGTCGGTGCCGTGGAGCACGAGGTCCGGCGCGCCGATCGGGCCCTCGGAGCAGTCCGTGCCGCGGTCGGGGTCGGCGTCGTCGCAGTCGCCGTCCACCGTCGCGCCCCCCGGCTCGCAGAGGCAGGTGGAGTCCCCGGCGCCGAGCCCGTCCCCGTCGGCGTCCGTCCAGCTCGGCGTGCAGTCCTCCGCGCCGCGCTCGTCGACCGCGCCGTCGCAGTCCTCGTCCCCTCCCCCGCACACCTCCTCCGTGCCCGGGTTCGTGGCGGCGTCGGCGTCGTCGCAGTCGCCGGCCTGCTGCGCGAAGCCGTCGAGCGGCCCGCAGCTCGGCGTCCAGCGCTCCTCGCCCCACCCGTCGCCGTCCGCGTCCAGGTACCAGGGCTCGCCGACGTCCTCGTCCACGCGGCCGTCGCAGTCGTCGTCGGCGCCGTTGCAGGCCTCCTCGGCGGGCACGCACGGCGTCTCCACGGGCGCCTTCTCGGGGCCCGGGTCGCAGCCGGTGAGACACACGACCTGTATCAGATGTATCAGGAGCGGAGCAGCGGGGAGGGAGCGCACGGACGCAGGCTACCACCCGCCTCTCCGCTTCGCGCGGGCCTCGCGGGCGGGATAGCCCGCGCGCCATGGACGACTTCCGAATCGCCTTCGTCGGAGCCGGCGTCATGGCCGAGACGATGATCGCCGGCCTGCGCGCCGAGGGCATCCCCGCGAGCCGCATCCTCGCCAGTCACCGCCGCCCCGAGCGGGCCGCCGAGCTGACCGCCCTGCACGGGATCGACGTGCGCCTCGACAACGCCGCCGCCGCGGCCGAGGCCGACCTCGTCGTGCTCGCCACCAAGCCGCAGTCCCTCCCCCACGTGCTCCCCGAGCTCCGTGGCCACCTGCGCCCCGACGCCGTGCTCCTCTCGATCGTGGCGGGCGCGCGCTCCGCGCTGCTGCGCGACGCGCTCGGGCACGAGCGGGTCGTGCGCTCGATGCCCAACCTGCCCTGCCGCATCCGCCAGGGCATGACGGTCTGGTACGCCGCCCCCGGCCTCGGCGAGCCGGAGCTCGACCGCGTCCGCACCGTCCTGCGCGTCATCGGCGGCGAGATGCGCGTGGACGACGAGGCCCACGTGGACCGCGCCACCGCGGTGAGCGGCACCGGCCCCGCCGTGGTCGCCCACTTCGTGAAGGCCTTCCTGGAGGCGGCCGCCTACATCGGCGAGCCGCGCGGCCTCGCGCGGGAGACCGTGCTCGCGACGCTGGCGGGCACGGTCGAGATGCTCAGGCGATCGGACATGCACGTGGCCGAGCTCATCGACGAGGTGACGAGCCCAGGCGGCACGACCTCGCGCGCGCTCCAGGTGCTGAAGAACGGCCGCTTCTCGGCCGTGCTCACCGAGGCGGTGGACGCTGCCTACGCCAGGAGCACCGAGATGGGCGACAACCTCGAGCGCGTGTGCCGGGGCGACAAGCACTGACAATTTCGGGCTTCGCGCGTGTATCATCCGCCCGATGGCGCTCGTCGGGCCCGCGATTCTCCTGCTGCCGCTCGGCGTCGTTGCCTGCGCGGAGCCGTCGACGGAGGCGTCCGAGCCCGATGGGCACGACACCGTGCCGGGCCTGGAGGACTCCGCCCCGCCCCTCGTGGGCGGCATCGAGGAGGGCGGCGTCCGCGCCTGCCCCGACCCCTCTACGCGCGCGATCGCGCCGCTGTTCGCCCCGCCCGACCCCGGAGACTTCGCCATGGCGCAGCCCGCGGCGAGCATCGGCATCCCCACGGGCTGGGGCACGAGCGTCGCCGACTTCGACGGGGACGGGCACCTCGACGTGCTCCTCCCCCAGCACGGGGCGCCCCAGCTCTTCCGTGGGAACGGCACCGGTCGGCTCGACCTCGTCGGGGACGCCTTCCCCGACGCCGACGCCATGCACGCCTACGGGTCGAGCGCCGTGGACGTCGACGGCGACGGCGATCTCGACGTGCTCCTCACGCGCGCCGGCGCGGACGTGTTGTGGATCAACGACGGGACGGGGCACTTCAGCGACGGCACCGAGGCCTCGGGCCTCGGCGGCGACGTCTGGGACAGCGTCCACGCCTCCTGGGGCGACTTCGACGGCGACGGGGACCTCGACCTCTTCGTCGCGAACTACTGGACCGAGGCGCTCCACCCGGACGCCGACGAGAAGGGCTGGCTCGGCGACCCCAACACGCTCTGGGAGAACGACGGCGCCGGGCACTTCACCCAGCGGTCGGACTTCTTCGACTGGCGGAACGCCTCCGTCGCCTTCACGTACGTGGGGGCCTGGTGGGACGTCGACGGCGACCTCCTCCCGGAGCTCTACGTCGTCAACGACAAGGGGCAGATGGGCTACGAGAACGCGCTCCTGCGCTACGACGACGGCGTCTTCACCGCGGTCGGCGAGGGCTCCGGCGTGGATCTCTCGATGCAGGGCATGGGGCTCGGCGCCGGTGACCTCAACCGGGACGACGTGCCGGACTTCCTCGTCTCGGACTGGGGCGAGCTCCGGATGCTCGTGAGCGACGGCGCGGGGGGCTGGTACGACGCCGCGCTCGCCAGCGGCCTCGACCTCCCGCTCGACGACGAGCGGATCGTGGCCTGGGGCGCGGAGCTCGAGGACCTCGACGACGACGGAGACCACGACCTCTTCGTGAGCTTCGGGAACGACAACCTGTTCAGCCCCTCGACCAACGAGAACGGCGTCGACAGCCAGCTCCGCCAGTACGACGGCGTGTGGCTCCAGGGCGACGACGGGCGGTTCTCGCTCGCCACCGACACCTGGCACCTCGGCGGGCCGGGCGTCGGGCGGGGCTTCGCGCTGGCCGACCTCGACGGCAACGGCTGGCTCGACATCGTCCGGCGCGACATCGTCGAGGAGGCCACCGTCGACATGCAGGCCTGCGGGGCCGAGGGCTGGCTCGGGGTCCAGCTCGCCGGGCCGGCGCCGAACACCTTCGGCGTAGGCGCCCGGATCGAGGTCGAGGCGGGCGGCGAGCGCCGGGTCCGGTGGATTCACGCCGGGAGCACGAACATCGCCTCGGGCAGCGCGACCGGCGCCCACGTCGGGCTCGGGAGCGTGGACACGGTCGACACGCTCCGGGTGCGGTGGCCGGACGGGGCCGTCCAGGAGTTCCACGACATCGCCGCACGCCAGCGCGTGCGGGTCTGGCGGGAGTAGCTACCGGCCGCCCGGCTCCCCGTCGACCCCCACGACTCCGCCACCCACGACCTCGCCCGCGCCGACCGCGAGCGGCGCGCCACCACGCAGGTACGGCCGCTCCCAGGGGAGGAGCAGCTCGCGCGCCTCGCGCCGCCACGCCTCGGGGGCGCCGTCCCCGAGCCGGATGGTCCCCACGAGGAGGATCCAGGCGCGGCCGTAGGCGTCGGCGCCGGCCACCGCCGACTCGACCGCGGCCGGCACGTCGGCGGGGTCGGCCGCGTACACGGGCGCGAGCCGGGTGAACAGCTCGGGGGACACCTCCTTCGCCTTCTGCTCCATGGCTGCCCGATCGCCGCCGTCGCGCGCGAGCAGCGCGAGCCGCACCCACACGGTGACGCCGTCGACCCCCGCGTCGGCGTGCTGCGCGGCCGCCGCGAGCTGCTCGGCGCCCGCGCCGTCGGAGCCCGCGTTCATCCAGCGGTGCCACGCGGCCGCGTCCGGCTGGAGCGCGGCCGCCTTCCGCTCGGCGGCCGCGAGGTCCCCGCGCGCCCGCGCCAGGATCGCCGCGTCCCAGGGCCCGATCGACGAGGCGTCTCCCCGCACCTCGCCGGCCTCCGCCGCGAGCAGCACCTCCCACTGCGCGGCCTCGACCGCGCCCCGCACGGCCGCGAGCTGGGCCTCGAGCCCCGCGCCCGTGCGCCGGAGCAGGCGCAGCCGCGTCGTGACCACCTGGTCGCGGATGGGGTCCAGGGCCGGGCGCACGCGCTCCACGGTCGCCAGCGCCTCCGCCCACTCGCCGGCCCGCATCTGCTCCCACGCGAGCGCCCAGCCGATCCACGGGTGGTCGGGGAAGCGCTCGGCCGCGGCGCGGAACGCCGGCCCGCCCTCCGCGTCGTCGAGGCACCGGATGGCGAGGTAGGCGGCGTCCCCGTCGTCAGGGGCGGCGGCCGCCGCGGCCTGGTGCGCGTCGCAGACCGTGGCGTCCCCGAGGTCCTGCTCCAGCCGCCCGATGGCCACGCGCTCGTCGGGCCGCTCGCCGCGCTCGCGCACGGCGGCCAGCACCTCCGCGGCGGGCACGCGGCTTCCCAACGCCCACAGGTACAACCCGCCCCCGGCCGCGTCCCAGCGCACGTGGGTGAGGGCCAGGGCGGGGCGGAGCTCCTCGGGCGTGGCGCCGAGGATGGCGGGCACGGGCAACCCGGCGAGGCCGACGAGCCGCACCTTCAGGGTGGGCGCGTCCGCCTCGATCGTGTCCGGGGCCTCGACGAAGGTGTAGTCCGCGGTGGAGCGGAGCCAGCGCGGGGTGCCCTCGATCACGGGCTCGGGCACCGTCGAGGTGCCGTAGCCGACCCACACCTTCCCGAGCACGTCCGCGCTCGCGACGTTGTACACGTAGGTCGCCCACATGTCCTGGGCGTCCGCCTCGAAGTGCTCGACCACGCGGCCGTCCTCGGTCCGCGCCTCGACCGGCACCGCGCGCGCGTTGGGCACCGTCACCTCCGCGTTCGCCTGCGCGGGCACCCGCACCCCGCTCTCCTCCCCCACGTCCACCACCAGCGGCACGTCGAGGCCGTTGTGCACGACGACCGTGGCCGTCCCCGCGCCCTGGGTGAGGAAGATCGCGGGGGCGAGCACCGCGGAGGCGGCGCCGAGCCGCGCGGCGCCGGGCAACCAGCCGTCGGCGGTCTGGAAGCGATCCCACCAGTCGAGCCGCTTCTGGCGCGGACGCTCCTGCCCGGGCGCGGCCGTCGGGTAGTGCACCGGCACGAGCGGCGGGGCCGGCGCGTCGCCGGGATCCGTGCCGTCGCGGAAGCAGCGCGCGACGTGCGCCTCCGCCTCGAGCAGCACGTCGAGCGTCGCGGACCCCGCCGCGTCGAGGCAGCGCGTCGCCGACGCCACCCAGCCGTCCACGACCTCGAGCCACTGCGAGATGCTCTCCCGGGAGGCCACGGGCAGCCCGAGCTCCTCCGCGAGCACCTCCTTCCAGCTCTTCACCTCGAGCGCCGCGAGGACGGGCGCCGACAACTTCAGCGCCTCGGCGTGTTGGTAGACGGTCGCGAGCGCCTCCTGGACCTCGTTGGCCGCGGCCACGATCCGGTCGAGCTCGGCGCTGGACACCTTGCCGTCCGCCGTCGTGATGCGGATCACGTTCTGCAGGACGCCGTGCGCGTCCTGCACGTTGCCCTCGAGGTGCTCGAGGTAGTGCAGCGTGGCGCCGAGCCCGACGAGGTGCGGCTCCCAGCCCTTCCCGAGCGCGCGCGCGGCCGCGCGGTGGGCCGTGCGGACCCCGCGATCGTGGTCGACGAGCGCGGCGGTGAGCCCGTCACGCTCGGCGCGGGCCTCGTCCAGTACGGCCGGCAGCTCCCGGCGCCGGAGGGTGCGCCCGCGGAAGTGGATCACGCCGCCCGGCGCGCTGAGCACACCCTCGGCGAGCGCCTCCAGCTGGGCCACCTGCTCCTCCGCGTCCCGCGCCGCCCGGAGCGTCCCGACGATCGAGTCGGGGTACACCGCGTCGAGCTGCTCCCCGACGGCCGCGGGGTCCGTCGGGATCTCGCCGTACAGCTCCTTGTAGCTGCGGACGCCCCGCACGGCCGACCGGCCGACGTACACGCCGCGGTGCGCGGCCTCGAAACACGGCCGCGAGAAGGCCTCGACGACGCGCTTCCGCGTGTCCTCCTCCGGCGCCACCGCGGCCTTCGCGGCCTCGGGCATGTTCTCGGCGTACAGGTGCGCCGTCAGGCGGCGGCGCAAGGCCTCGGCGTCGGCGAACACCACCCACGCCGGCCGCTCGTCGAGCGGCGACGGGACGTACACGCGCTTCGCGTTCTCCTCGCGCTCGTGGCTCGGCGGGTGGGTGGCCCACATCCGCGGCACCTCGGCGATCGACCGCGTGAAGACGCGATGGCGCGCCGCGTCGCCGTCCGGCCGTGGCGGGACGGTCCCGAGCGCGGGGTCGTTCCACACCTGGCGCATGCGGTCCAGCATGAGCGTCTGGATGCTGT
Organism: uncultured Enterobacteriaceae bacterium; assembly: GCA_964457335.1. Classification (GTDB taxonomy): domain Bacteria; phylum Myxococcota_A; class UBA796; order UBA796; family SXON01; genus CAJBVW01. Next base: position 33,510 of record CAYWGD010000009.1, read on the forward strand.
AGAGGTCGGCGACGGGCGTGCCGGCGCGGCCCGCCTTGGTCGCGTAGGCCATGGCGCGGTTCATCGCGTCGTCCGCGGGCCCGAGCCGCCGGAGCGCGTGCACGAGGCTGTCGCTGCCGCAGAGCGACACCGACACGAGGTCGGCCTGGAACTCCATCTCCCGGGAGAGCGCGCGCTGCACGACGACGAGCCCGCGGAACGCCGTGTCGAGCACCACGCGGATCGACCAGACGACGAGCCGCATGAGCCAGCCGATCCAGGCGATGCGGAGATCGATGCCCGAGATGCCGTCGAGGAAGCGGTCGAAGCCGTCCCGCCGCGCGACGATCGCGCCGATGGCGTGGCTCGCGACGTACACCCAGGTGCCGACCGCCATCGTCCGCTGCGCGAAGTGGCCGAACTCGTGGGCCAGCACGGCTTTCAGCTCGTCCAGCGTGAGCACGTTCACGAGGCCCAGGCCGATGTTGAGGTTCTTCTTGGACGGCCACACGAGGTTCCGGACCGAGAGGTCGTAGAACACGGAGGCGTTCACGTCGGGGGTCAAGAAGACCCGGTGGGGGCGCGGCGCGCCGGACTCGTCCGCCACCCGGTGGAGGAAGGCGAACAGCGCCGGCTCGTCCTGCGCCCGGACCTCGATCGCGTCACCGATCTGGCCCTTGCGCACGAAGAACAGGCCCTTCACCAGGAACGCGAACAAGAAGAGCGCCGGCAGCGCGAGGACGTAGCCCATGAACGCGTCGCTCCCGCTGCTCCAGGCGCCCGACACGAGCCGCCAGGCGGTGAGGCCGAACCACGCCGTGAGGCCCACGTAGAGCAGGATGAAGCCCAGCAGTGCGGCGACCGCCGCGTAGGCGTGGCGGCGGTAGGTGGTCGTGGGGCGGGCGAGATCCGCGGGGATCCCGGCGGGGGAAGCCGGATAGGGCGCGTTCATCGGCGCATGATGCCACCGTTCCGCGCGCCCGCGCGCGGGGGGGTGACGAGGAGCGTCACCCGCGGCCCCCGTTTCCGGGCGTCGGTCCGTGGAGCGGGCCGCGCACGGCGCTTGCAGCCGTCCGGGAGGTCGGTCACCCCGGAGGCATCGATGCGCAACCGTACGGGCTTCTCTCTGGTCGAGCTGATGATCGTGGTGGCGATCATCGGCATCCTCGCCGCCATCGCGGTCCCGAACTACATCGCGATGCAGCTCAAGGCGAAGCGCTCGGAGATGCCCGCCAACGTCAACGGCATCAAGACCGCGGAGATCGCCGCGAACTCGGCCCTCGACCAGTACATCACCACGCCGTCCAACCCGACCGGCGTCCCCGGGAAGACGCTGCGGGCCTGGTCCGTCGACGCCTCCTGGACGCAGCTCGGGTGGCGACCCGACGGCCCCGTGCGCGGGAGCTACGCCGTGACCGCCGGGGCGACCGACTTCACCATCACCGCGTCCACCGACGTGGACGGCGACGGGGTCTTCTCGAACTACTCCGCCTCCGCCAGCATCAACGCGACGATCCTGCCGGGCGACACGAACGTCTACTGAGGCATCGGTGCCTCATGACGATTTTCGTCACGTGACAAAAAAGGGCAGATCGACATCGACGGCGTCGCGCTCGCGTCGAAAATCTTGGCAAGTCCGGCCCCGAACGCGCGATCGTCGGTGTAGGCTCTGGCGCCCCCGGAGGTGCCCATGGCCGAGACCCGCTCCAATACGCCCCTGTTCGTGTCCCTCGCGGGTCTCGTGACCTGCTGCTTCCCCGTCGGCCTCATCGGCGCCGGCTTCGCGCTCCTCGACTGGAAGAAGGCGCGCGAGTCTGGCCAGGGGCTCGGGGGACGGAACGTCGCGGCCATCGTGATCGGCCTCGCGTCGGCCGGCCCGTTCGGCTGGACCATCAGCGCGTACCTCGCCGACCAGGCCGCCAAGGAGGAGCAGCTCGCCTCCGCGCTCGCCGGCGTGAGCGACGCGGACCGCGCGGCCGAGACCCTCTCGCAGGCGACGGCGTGCGCGCTGGCCGAGGCCTTCCTGGTCGAGGAGAGCGTGTCGCCCCACCCCGTGACCTGCGCGGGCCCGCTGGAGCCCTCCCCCGGCTTCGCCACGCTGCGCGGCGTCACGATGCAGGACGAGAAGCCCAACGAGGTCACGATCTGCCTCGCGCGCAAGGACCGCTGGTTCGTCACGGCCGAGAGCCGATCGGGCCGCTGCCCGACGACGCTCCCCGAGGTGAAGGCGGGCATGACGCAGAACGACACCGAGCGCGCCATCCGGCGCGAGGCGACCGAGCAGATCGCCGCCCTCGACGTGGAGGCCTTCGTGCAGGGGCTCGCCCCGGTGCGCGCGGCGCTGCAGGCCACGGGGGGTCCTCAGACCTGCGCCGCGCTCGACGCGAAGGGGCTGCCCGTGCTCGACGGCGCGCGCCTGCCCGACGGCGCCACCGTCCCGCCGCCCGTCGTCGGCTGGGGTTTCCTGAGCTCCGAGGACCTGCGCGACGCGCTCGACACCGGGAAGTCCGCGACCGACCGGGCGAGAGCCGCGCAGAAGGTGAAGCTCGGCTCCCACCTCATCGTCGTGGACGCCGCCGACCGGCGCCTGCCCAAGGACAAGGGAGAGACCTTCTCCACGGGCTACCTCGACGGGCGCCTCCTGGTCGTCGACGTGAAGACCGGCGCCGTCGCGTGCGAGACGCCGTTCCAGTTCGAGAGCTCCGACGAGATCGAGTACGGCGGCGGCATGAACGTCGGCGCGAAGCGCGGCCCCAAGGTGAACGTCGGCGGGACCGACTTCGACGACGCGCTCGAGGAGGACTTCCGCAAGCGCTACGCCCAGGCGATGTCCGGCGCGCTGAAGACCCTGACGGCGGGCCAGGTGTCCGCCGCCTGGTGAGGTTCGTTCACGCGGCGGCCCCGGAGGCCCGTGGCTCCGGGGGCGCGTCGGCCAGGACGAGCGGCGCGCCGAAGCGGAGGAGGCGCGCGGCGTTGAAGGTGACGGTCAGGCTGCTCGCGGTCATCGCAGCCGCCGCGAGGAGCGGCGTGGCGAGGCCGAAGGCGGCCAGCGGCACGGCGACCACGTTGTAGACCAGGGCCCAGGCCAGGTTCTGACGCACGATGCGCCGGGTCGCGCGGGCGATCTCGACGGCGGCGCCGAGAGGCGCCAGCCCCTCGCGTAGCAGGAGAACGCCCGCCGACGCGGCGGCCACGTCCACCGCGCCGGCGGGCGTCACGCCGACCCATGCCGCGCTGTGCGCGATGGCGTCGTTGATGCCGTCCCCCACGAACACGATCCGCTCGCCCGCGCGCGCGCCGGCCTCCAGGGCGGCGGCCTTCGCCTCGGGCCCGAGCCCGCCGTCCGCGTGGGCGATGTCCAGGGCGTCGGCGACCTCCCGGACGCGGCTCCGCGCGTCGCCCGACAACACGCGCACGCCGAGCCCCAGGGCCTGGAGCCCCGCGACGGTGTCCGGCGCGTCGGGGAGGATTCGATCGACGAGGACGAAGCGGGCCACGTGCTTCCCGTCCCGCCCGAGGTCGACGGCAGGCTCGTCGGGGGCCCCCAGACCGGACGCCCATCCGGGCCGCCCGAGCCGCCACCGCCGCCCCTCGAGCTCCGCCTCCAGCCCGTCGCCAGGGACAGAGCGCGCGTTCCGCGCCGGGACCGCGCCCGGCTGCCACCGCGCCACCGCCTGTGCGGCGGGATGGCGCGACGCCGCGCCGACGGAGGCCGCGAGGCGCAGCACGGCGGCGGGCGACTCCCCCTCGGCGACCTCGACGCGCCGGACCGACAGCGTCCCCTCCGTGAGGGTGCCGGTCTTGTCGAACCAGACGGCGGTGGCGGTGGCGACCCGATCGATCGCGTCGGCGTCGCGGAACACCACGCCGCGCTCGGCGGCGGCGCCCGCGGCGGCGGCGACCGCGATCGGCGCGGCGAGCGTGAGGGCGCACGGGCAGGTGACGACGATCACCGTGGCGGCGGCGACCAGGGCGTCCGCGAGGGGCTCGCCCCGCAGGAGGTGCCAGAGGCCCGCCGCCGCGGCCAGGACCCCGATGACGGGGACGAGGAGCGTGGCCACCCGGTCCGCGAGCCGCACCGCGCCCGGGCGCCGCGCGAGCGTGCGCTCCACGGCCGCGCCGATCGTGTCGATCCGACGGTGCCCTTCCGCGGCGGTGACCGTGACCACCAGGGCCCCGTCGCCGTTGAGCGTGCCGGCCTCGACGAGGGATCCGGGGCCCACCTCTTCGGGGGCAGGCTCGCCCGTCAGCAACGCCCGGTCCACCGCCGAACGGCCCGACCGGACCAGCCCGTCCACCGGGAGCCGGCTCCCGGGGAGCACGTGGACGCGCTCCCCGACCCGCAGGGACGCGACGGCGACCTCCTCGACGCCGCCGTCGGGGCGCTCCCGGAGGGCGCGCGCCGGCGCGAGCCCGAGGACGGCGCGGACGGCGCCGGTGGCGCGGCGGCGGACCCTCGCCTCGATGAGCCGCCCGCCCACGTGCAGACCCACGAGCATCGCCGACGTGTCGAACCACACCTCCGATCGCCCGTCGAGGACCGCGATCCACGACGCGACCCACGTGAGCGCCGCGCCGAGCCCCACGAGCCCGTCGACTCCTACGCTCCCGGTGCGCAGCGACGCGACGCTGGCTCGGAGGAGCGGCGCCCCCGCCCACAGGACCGCGGGCGCGGAGAGGAGCCCGGCGACCACGCCGAGGGGCGCCACGAGCGCGGCGGGGACGCCCTCGGAGGCGAGCGCGATGCCCACCATCATGCTCTGCATGCCGAACACGGCGGCGACGCCCACCCGCACGAGGTCGTCGCGGGAGGCGCCGTCGGGGGCGGGCGCGGCGACCGGTCGGGCGTCGAAGCCCGCGCGGCTCACGGCCGCCCGGATCGCCTCCTCGCTCGCCGAGCCGTCAAGCGTCAGGGTCCCGGTGGCGAAGTCGACGCGCGCGGACGCGACGCCGTCGACGCGTCCGACGACGCGCTCGAGTCGACCGGCGCACGTCGCGCAGGTCATGCCCGAGACGGTCCAGCGCGCCGGGCACGCGGCTACGGCGTCTTCAGCTCGAGGCTCGTCCATGCGTCCCTCCGCGTCGAAGTCGCCGCCCGCACCTCGGCGACCTGCGCCTCGGTGACTTGCGACGCCGTGTTTCCGAAGCCGCCGCGGACGTGTGTCAGCACCGCCGCGATCTCCGCGTCCGAGAGTTGGGAGCCGAAGGCCGGCATCACGCCCTGGTAGGTCGCGCCGAGCACGTCGATCGGGCCCTGGAGCCCCCCGGTCACGATGCGGAGCGGCACGCTCGCCTCCCCGACGAGCCACGGCGAACCCGCGAGCGGGGGGAACGTGCCCGGGATTCCCTTGCCGTCGGCCTGGTGACACGACGCGCAGCGCGTCCCGTAGATGGCCGCCCCGTCCACCTTCGCGCCGGCCGCGACCTCCGCCGGCGCCGTCCGCATGTCGCCGCCCACCTCGTCGGGGCTCCCGCTGTAGAGGAGGAAGTAGGCGAACCCCCAGACGAGCAGCGCTCCGATCGACACCCAGACCAGCTTGGGAACCGGCTCCGCGCCCTCCTCGGGCTCCGGCCTCTCACGGGCCTCCGGGACGTTCGGGTTCACTCCTCACCTCCAGCGTCGGGCGCGTCCTTGCTGCGGAGCGGGAGGTCGCGCGCGGGGTACGTGTGGTCCAGCCCCACGAGGTAGTCCACCAGGTCGAGCGCCTCGGGCCTGGCCACGACCACGCCGGAGGCGGGGCCCCACGGTGCGGGGACAGCCACGACGCGATCGTCGGGGCCGGCGACGTCCTTCACCTCGAAGAGGAAGGGGTAGGACGGCATGATGCTCCACGGGACCACGGCGCGCGGCTGGTACAGGTGCACCAGGTGCCAATCGGCGCTCGGCTGGCGCGCCCCGATGTTGAACAGGTCCGGCCCCGTGCGCATCGTGCCGAGCTGGTGCGGGTAGTCGTAGGCGTAGTCACCGGCCGTGCTCGCGCGCCCCCATCCCCGCTCGCCGTCCGGCCCGTACGAGGGGTCGCGCGGCTGCTGGCTGTGACAGTACGCGCAACCCAGGCTCACGTATTGCTCCCTCCCGGCGGCCTGCTCCGCGGTGTAGGGCTTCAACCCGGGCTCGGGCGGGTGGTCATCGTAGAGGAGCCAGGGCACGCCCACGAGGACGAAGCCGGCCAGCGCCAGGATTGCGATGGGTTCGACGAACAGGGTCTGGATCATGCGGCCTCCCGAGCCACGGCGTTCGCCGGGCCGCGCGCAAGGACCATCCACGTCACGTGCGCGCCGTAGACGAGGTGGGCGAGGGTCATCAGGGTGCCCCCGACGGTGCGGGACCAGAGGTACGGGAGCGTGACGGTGACCGACTCCTGGAACGGCACCGCACCGTCGACCATCGCCCTACCCTGGAGCCAACCCCCGATGGACAAGCCGACCACGTAGATCACGATGCCCGCGACCGACAACCAGAAGTGGGCGTCGATCCAGGCGGGGCGTGGCCACTCGCGGCCGAGCAGCCGGGGGAGCAGGAAGTAGCTCGCCCCGAACAGGATGAAGGACGCGAAGAAGTAGGCTCCGAAGTGCGCGTGCGCGACGGTGAAGTGGGTGAAGTGCGTGGTCTGGTTGACCGTGCGCAGGGCCTGGAGCGAGCCCTCGGCCGAGGTCAGCGTGTAGGCCATGGCGCCCAGGACGACGAACCGCAGCGTCGGGGACCGGCGAAGGGCGTCGAAGTGCCCGCGCATGGTGAGGTGGTGGTTGACGGCCACCGCGATCACGGGGACGAACATCATCATGCTCGTGACGGTGGAGACGGTGACGAGCCAGGTGGGGACGGGCCCCCCGATGAGGTGGTGGATGCCGACGTGGCTGTAGAACAGGGCGAGGCCCCAGAAGCCGACGAGGGAGAGCCCGTACGAGTGGATGGGCCGGCCGATGATCTTGGGGATCAGGTAGTAGGCCGCCCCGAGCGAGATGGGCGTGAACCACAACCCGAGCACGTTGTGCGCGAACCACCAGTTGGCCGCGGCGTGCTCCACGCCGAAGTGCACCCCCGGCGCGTTGGCGACGAGGAAGAGGAACGGGAACCAGAGAAAGGCAGCCACGATGTACCAGACCGACACGTAGAGGTGGCGCGTCCGGCTCGCACGGAGGGTCTGGAGGACCGGGATGCCGGCGAGCGCGCCGCCGATCACCAGGAGGAGGTCGATCTGCCAGGGGAATTCAAGCCACTCGGTCCCCTCGGTCCAGCCGGTGAGCAGCGCGAGGAGCCCGGCCGTGACGCCGAGGTTCCAGAACACCGACCCCACCGTCGCCCAGGCGCCGCCGACCAGGGGGTGGCGGACGAGGCGGGGGACGAGCCAGAGCGACACGGCCACCCCCGCCATCGACAACCAGCCGTAGGCGACGACGTTGAGGTGGGCGGGGCGGAGGCGGCCGAAGGTGAGCGCGGCGTCCGCCGCGAGGAAGTCCGGTAGGTTGAACTTCAGTGACGTGAGGAGCCCGAACACCGAGCCGACGACGAGCCAGGCGACCGCGCTGGCGAGGAACGCCAGCACGGGCCACTTCGAGCTCTGATCCGCAACCGCACGGTTCGCGAGCTCGGACTGGAAGTCGGTGTCGTCCGGAGCCTCGCGCGCCTCCGCCGCGGGTCGCGCCGGATCCTCGGAGAGGCCGAACTCGCGCGGATGGAAGATCATCCGGGCCGCCGCGAGGCCGCCGAACTGGTCGCGCGCGACGGCGCGGATCAGGATCACGAGCGCGGCAATCTCCACGAGGAAGCTTGCTGCGAAGAGAACGGCGAACGATCGATCCAAGTGACACCTCTCGACGGAGGGAGCGAGCTGGGCTCCCGGGAGTCGGACGGAGGTGACTGGACTTGCAAACACCGAGCCATTGGCTCGGTGCACGATGTTCGTAAGCCGGCAGCTGTACTTTCAGTCGCGCACGTTTCGTACGTTTCAGCACTGCGCGTTTCACCCACGAAACACAGAACCTGAACGCCATGCGACAGGGAGGCGACGCAGGTCGCGGGCCGCCCGGCGAGGCGGCCCGGGACGGCCTAGGCCCGGAGCTCCCGCTTCAGGATCTTGCCCGTGGCGGTCATCGGCAGGGACTCCCGGATCTCGAAGATCCGGGGGTACTTGTAGCTGGCCATCGTCTCGCGGCTCCAGGTGATGAGCTCCTCGGGCGTGGCGGCCTGGCCGGCCTTCAGGATGACGAAGGCCTTGACCTCCTCGCCGTGGCCCTCGCACGGGACGCCGATCACCGCGGCGAGGCTCACCTTCGGGTGGGTGAGGAGGACCTCCTCGACCTCGCGCGGGTAGACGTTGAAGCCCCCGCGGATGATCATGTCCTTCACGCGGTCGACGATGGAGAGGTAGCCGTCCGCGTCGATGATGCCGACGTCCCCGGTGTGGAACCACCCGTTCCGGAGGGCCGCGGCGGTCTCCTCGGGGCGGTTGTAGTAGCCCTTCATCACGTTGTGGCCGCGGATCACGACCTCGCCGCGCTCGCCCGCGGGGACCGGCTTCCCCTGCTCGTCCACGACGCGCACCTCGACGCCCCACACCGCCGGGCCCACGGTGCCGGGCTTCGTCGGCCGGTCGAGGCGGTTGAAGTTCGAGACCGGGCTCGTCTCCGACAGGCCGTAGCCCTCCAGGATGGGGATCCCGAAGCGCGCGGCGAAGGCCTCGAGCACCGGGACCGGCAGCGCCGCGCCGCCCGAGACCGCGAGGTGGAGGTTGGCCGCGATCTGCTTCAGATCGAACTCCTCCTCCGCGCCGGGGGTGTTGAGGAGGGCCCAGTACATGGTGGGCACGCCCGCGAAGAAGGTGACGCCCTCGTCCTGCATGGCCCGCAGCGCGGCCTGGGGCTCGAAGCGCGGGAGGAGCACGAGCGTGGCGCCGACGTAGAAGCCCGCGTTCATCTGCACGGACTGCCCGAAGCTGTGGAAGAGCGGCAGCACGACGAGGTGCTTCTCGTGCGGCAGGGCCTCGTACATCGTGTCGGCGAGCCGCGCGTTCAGCAGCATGTTGGCGTGCGTGAGCTCGGCGCCCTTGGGCTGCCCGGTCGTGCCGCTGGTGTAGAGGATGACCGCGGTGTCGTCGGGCGAGCGCTGCACCGTGTCGAACGCGGCGGGCTTCCCGTGGATCAGCTGCCCGAGCGTCACGACGCCCGGGACCGGGCTGGGCGCCGCGGGGTCCGCCGTGATGACGACCATCGTCTCGCAGCCCGGCGCCTCGTCGAAGCCATGCTTGCCCTCGGTGGCCATGGGCAGCACGGGGGTGCCCTCGAAGCAGAAGAAGAACCGCGCCTCGCTGTCACGCAGGTGGTAGCCGATCTCCCGGCCCTTCAGCAGCACGTTGAGCGGCACCACCGCGCCGCCGGCCTTGAGGATCCCGTAGTAGACGACGGGGAACCAGGGCAGGTTCGGGCAGGACAGCGCCACCTTGTCACCGGGGCGGAGGCCGCCGGCCACCAGCGCGTTCGCGACGCGGTTGGCGAGCGCGTCGGTGGCCGCGTAGGACAGGCGGGTCTTGCCGAGGACCAGCGCGTCGCGCTGGGGGTGGACGGCGGCGGAGGACTCGAGGAGGACGGCGAGGTTGAACATGGACGCTCCAATCGGGCGTCAACGCTACAGGAATGTGACGGCGAAGGCGACCCCACCGGGGTGTCGTCCCGACGTCCTCGCGCTCGTCTTCCGCCTCGGACGCTTCACCGTACGAACCGCTCCCGCCAGGAGCGCGGCGGGAGCGAGGCCTCGCTCGGGAGGAGGGCGAACATCAGGAGGAGGAGCCCGACCACGACGTGGTTCTCCGCCGGGGCCGTCGCCTCGGCGCGGGTCGACAGGTACCCGAACAGCGTGAGCCAGGCACCGACCGCCAGCGACGCGAGGTGGAGCCGCCGGAGGCCCTGCTCGAAGGAGAGCAGCGCGAACAGGCCGACGAGGACGCCGGAGACGACCGCGCTGGTGGCCAGCGTGTCCTCCGCGAAGCCGGCGGGGAGGACGAACGGGCTCAGGACCAGCCAGAGGGCGAGCGCCATCTCGGCGTAGCGGGGCCACATCAGGCCCTCTCGAGCGCGCGCGGGAGCGCGACCTCGCTGGCCACGTCCGAGGCGCGTCCCCAGAAGGTGCGCCAGAGGAGGCGGCGGTCACGGGTCCGACGCCACACCCGGCGGAGGAACAGGAGGCTCGACCACACCTCGTCGTAGGCCATCGCGACGAGGATCACCGAGATGGCGGCGGTGACGAGGCAGAGGAAGCACCACGCGCCGACCACCGTACCCTGCAGCACCACGAGCACCACGCTGACGATCCCCAGCGGGATGACGTCGATCCCGAAGAGCAGCACGAGCCACGGGCGGTCCTGCCACCGGCGCGTCGAGCCGGCGAGGCCGAAGATGGCGTCGCCGAGGTAGGCGAGCGCGCCGAGGGCCGCGTCGGGGATGCCCACCCAGCGGCGCATGCGCGCGGACACGTCGGAGTCGAGCACCTCCCGCGACCCCGCCCCGAAGACCGGATCCCAGACCTCGTCGACGACGCGCCACTGGTAGAGCGCCATGTAGGTGGCGATGAGGAAGGCCGCCAACGCCAGGAAGACGATTGGGATCCGCTGGCGCCAGCTCGACGGGTTGTGACGCCAGGGCGGCGGGACGGCGTCGAGGTCACGCATGCGCGAGCCGCCGGACGCCCTTGGGCACCGGGAGCTTGTTGCGCTTGTACCACCCGACCGGATCCCGAAGGAGGAACGCCACCATGCCACCGAGGCAGTCGTGCAGCCGCCGCCGGGGCTCCCAACCGAGCCGCGTCCGCGCGCGCGTGATGTCGAGCGGGTAGTGGGCGTCGGCGAGGTCGATCATCCACGGCTTGATGAACGTCTCCTCGCCCGAGAGCACCCCTTCCACCCAGGCGCCCGCCTTCGCCACCGCCTTGGGGATGCGCAGGGTGGTCCACTCGGTCCCGTGCACGAGCTCGCCGATCCGGTGTTGCAAATCGGCGTAGGTGAGGATCTCGGGCTCCGCGACCAGGAACAGCTCCTCGGGGCCGAGCGCCGAGCGCCGCTCGACGACGCGGCGGACGCAGGCCACCACGTCGTCCAGGTGGACGAACGGCTGGCCGCGGTCGGTGTGGCCGGGGAACAGGTGGCTCTCGAGCTCCCGCTGGTGGATGCGCGCGATCTGCTGCGCGATGGGGATGGACTGGCACTCGTCGGTGTAGACGCCCGCGATGCGGAGGATGACGATGGGGATGTCGCCGTGCTCGCGCCGGATGGACGCTTCCGCCTCGATCTTCGAGTTGGGATACGCCCAGGTGGGCTCGACCGGCGACTCCTCGGTCAGCCGCTCCCCGGGCTCGGCGGCCTTCATCACGAGGTGGCTGCTCGAGAAGACGAACTGCTCGACGTCGAACACGCGGAGGCCCCGCAGCAGCCGCTCGGTGCCGAGGACGGTGAGGTCGCGGTACAGCGGGCTCGGCTTGCCGGAGAAGTCGTAGTACGCCGCGAGGTGGATCACGCTCGCGATCGCGGCCCCCGCCTGTTCCAGCACGTCCGCAAGCGCGCGCTCGGTGTCCTGCTCGCGGCTCAGGTCACACGCCACGAACGAGGCGCCCACGGGGAGCTGGGCAGGCGGCTTCACGTCGAGCCCCACGACGTTGTGGTCCCTCGCAAGGTCCGCGACGACCCTCGAGCCGATGAGGCCGGTGCTGCCGGTCACGAGGACCACCGGCTTCCTTTCCGGTCCGACTTCCACGACACACCCCTCTCGTTACGTGGGCACCCCGGGCGGCGTCGGCACCCTCGCGGCGCCACCCGTGTGTCGCATCCTGCAAACTTCTCGGGATGGACCACACGTTCCGGCCGCCGTCCGTGTGCCTACCCTCCAGGGGTGGGAGGACAGGATGCTCGCCTTCGGGATCATCACGAGCGCGCTCGCGCTGCCGACGGACGTGGTGGTGTTCACGCACCTGGACGGCGTGTCGAACGTCGACCGGGACGAAGCCCTCTACGACGAGCAGGTGGAGCGCCTCCGCTGGGCCATGGAGCTCGTCGAGGCCTACGACGGGCGGCTCACCCTGGAGGCGGGGGACCGCTTCGCGAAGGCCGAGCTCACCTGGGGCGGCGGGCTCCTCGCGGAGGCCGTGGCCCGTGGGCACGGGGTCGGCACCCACGCGGATTACGGGAAGGACATCACGCGGTGGGACCGGCTCGCATCGCGCATGCGGGCGAGCAAGCAGCGAGTCGACGCGCTCGTGGGCGCGGACGCGAACCGCGGCATCTCCGGCGGCACGGGACCCGCGGACTGGGTGCGGGCCGCGGCGTACGCCGGGTTCGACTACATGACCGGCGTGACCGGGCTCGCCTACCTGAGCATGCCGCTCTCGGCGCGGCCGGCTGGCTGGACGGACACGTACATCCGGAACGTGAGCTGGCACGACCCGGCGCCCGTGGAGCTGTCGAAGCGCGTACACCCGATGCGGCTCTGGAGCGCCCTGGACTTCGCGGACGACGTGCCCGGGCGCCTCTGGGTGGTGGCGGGGGGGCTGGGGGTGCTCTCGAGCCTCGGTGAGGGCGAGTACGCCTGCGGCGCGGCCTGCCCGCTCGACGCGAGCGACGTCGAGGCGTTCGAGGCCGACCTCGACGAGGCCCTCGCCGCGCGCGACCCGGACCGCCTCGCGGTCGTCCAGGTCCACATTCCCCTCCGCCTCTATACCCAGGCCAACCGCCTCCTCCTGGGGGACACGCTCGAAGCGATCGACCGGCGCGTCCAGGCGGGGGAGCTGCGCTGGGCGACGACGCGCGACGTGTGGGCGGAAGTGGTCGACTAGCCGGGGGCTTCCGCCGTCGGGACGGCCCTACCGCACGCACCGGGACCGCTTGTCGAGCGTCACGATGTCGTAGCTCCGCGCGCTCCCGTCCCCGAAGTGGGCGGACCAGCTCGTGTCCGTCCAGTACCAGGCGTCCGCGTCCGCCCCGAACGCCGACGGGTCGACCGCGGGCGACCAGCGCCCGTCGAAGATCGACAGGAGCTCCGGAAACGCCGGGAGGCGCCAGTCGTCGAAGCCTCCCGCCGACAGCGCCGCGCAGCGGGCGCTCGCGGTGCCCTGGTCGGTGTCGATCGCGGGCGGATCGCGCTCCCAGCCCAGGCCGGTGAGGGTGTCGGCGACCACGTCGTCGGCCACCTCGTAGCGGCCGGCGAGGTCGCGGGGCTCCGGGGCGCGCACGCAGCGGACGGCGCCGGGCGTGGAGGGGTAGCCGTTCACCGGGAGGCCGACCTCGGTGCCCACGCGGTCGTACCAGCCCTCGAGCGCGCCCGGCGAGCGCGTCCAGAACCAGGGGCCGGTCGAGTCCGTGGCGTTGTCCCGCCCGGCGATGAACGCCACGTCGTCGAACACGTCGGCCGCGGCGTAATCGATCAGCGAGAGCAGCTCGTGGCGCGTGGGCAGGCGCCAGTCGGCGCGGCCGTCGAGCTCCAGGGCGTCGCAGTACGCGGCGGCCTCCTCGTAGGGGTGCACGCCGTCGGGGGCCGTGCGTTGCCAGACGAGCCCGTTGACCCGGTTGGTGACCACCTCGTCGCGCACCACGAGGCGGGGCGCGGTGACCGGCCAGGCCCAGGCCTCGCAGGCGTCGTCGACGCAGGTGTCGACGGGCTCGGCGAGCTCCGGCGCCCGCGGGAGCACGGTCGGGGTGGGATCCGCCTTCGTCCAGCACCGCGCCTCGCCGTCCACGCGGACGACACAGGCCGTCGTCTCCTCGACCGAGAGGCGGATCGCCTGGTCGACCCCGCTCACCTCGGCCACGCCCGCCCCTTCCCCCCAGCACGCGGCCGTGCCGTCGCGTCGCAGCGCGCACGTGTACGCGTCCCCCGCGTCGAGGTCGACGGCGTCCTCCAAAGCGAGGATCGCGCCGGTCTCGCCCGGGCTCCAGAGCCCGCTGCCGTCGTCGCCCCAGCAGGCCACGCCGCCGTCGGCGCGCAGCGCGCAGGCGTGGCTCCACCCGGCCGCCACGGCGACCGCGTCGTCTACGCCGTGGACCGTCACCGGCGCCGCGGAGGGGGTCGTGGTGCCGTCTCCGAGCTGGCCGGCGGCGTTGCCGCCCCAGCAGCGGGCCGTGCCGTCGGAGAGCGCCACGCACGTCACGTCCAGTCCGGCGCTGACGCTGACCGCGGCGGGGAGCGCCGACACGGGCACCACCGATCCCTCCGGCCACCCCGCCTGGTCGCCCACGGCGAGGGCTCCCGGGTCGCCCCAGCACGCCACACCCCCGTCGCCGCCGAGCGCGCAGGTGTGCTGCGCCCCGGCGCTGACCGCGACGGCGTCGACCACGCCGGGAACGTCCACGGGCACCAGCGCCTCGTCGCCGGGCTCGACGGCGCCGCCGAGCGCGAGGTGGTCGCCGAGCCCCCAGCACGCGACAGCGCCGTCCTCCCGAACCGCGCAGGTGTGCCCCGACGACGCGGCTCCGACGACCACGTCGTCCAGGCCGACCACGCGCGAGGGGAGCAGCGCGGGGCCGACCGTGCCGTCTCCCGCGCGCGCGCCCACGCACGCCAGGATCCCGGTCGGCTCGACGCGGCAGCGGCGGTCGGGCGACCCGACCACGATCTCGCCCACGTCGGCGTCCTCGACGGGCACGGTGTCGGTGTCGGTGTCGGCGCGCGGGTCGGTGTCGGTGGTGGGCTCCGTGGTCCCGGCGGGTGGGCCCTGGCACGCGGCGAGCACGAGCAAGCTCGCGATCGCGGGAAACGGGGGGCGGGTGGGGAGGAGGGGCATCGGGCGCTCCGTGGTGGGCCCACCGTGCCGCGGTCGCTCCCCTGCCCTCCGCTTACTCGGACTTAATCGGCGGGCTCAGACCCCCTCCTCCTCCTTGCGCAGCTCGCGTGTCTCCAGCGCGACGAGGCTCGCGATCTGCTGGGAGAACAGCTCGAGCAGGTCGTCCATCGCCACGAGCCCCTGCAGCGCACCCTGGCCGTCGACAACGGGGAGGCGGCGCACGCCGAGCACACGCATGCGCTCCAGCGTGCGCTCGATGGGCTCGGACTCGGGCGAGGTGGAGACGGGCGACGACATCACCGTCGAGACCGGCACGCCGCGCGGGTCCATCCCGGCGGCGAGCGCGCGCACCGCGAGGTCCCGATCGGTGACGAGGCCGACGGGGCGCCGATCACCGTCGAGCACCACGAGGCAGCCCACGTGATGGTCGCGCATCCGCCGGGCCACCTGGAGCACCGTCTCCGCCGGCGTGCAGAACACGACACGCCGATTGCAGAACTCTCCTGCCGTCATGCGACCTTCCTACCGACTGGTAAGCACCACGAGGATAGGGGCTCCCGATGGACGGTCCCAGCCTGCAAGAGCGCTTCGCACCGACCAATGCGTGCTTCGGATGCGGCCCCGCCAACCCGAAGGGGCTGCGGATCCGCAGCTTCCCGGTCGGCGGCGAGCTCGTCGCCGAGTGGACCCCCGAGCCGCACCACTCCGCCTTCCAGGGCGTACTGAACGGCGGCATCGTCGGGGCGCTGCTCGACTGCCACTCGAACTGGGCCGCGGTCTGGGAGTTCATGCAGCGCGACGAGCTCACCGAGCCGCCCGCGTGCGTCACGGCCGAGTACACCGTGCGCATGCGCCGTCCCACGCCCACCGACGGCCCGCTCCGGGTGCGCGCGCACGTCGTGAAGGTGGACGGCGATCGCGCCGAGGTCGAGGGCAGCATCGAGGCCGGCGGGAAGGTGTGCGCGACGAGCCACGGGGTGTTCGTCCGGGTCGGGCCGGGGCACCCGGCCTACGCGCGGTGGTGATGCTGCTCGCCCTGCTGCTCGCGCTGCCCGCCGCCTTCGCCCAGCCGAAGCTCCTCGACGTCGAAGCCCTCCGGGCGCTGGAGCTCGACACCGTGCGGGCCGGGGTCCCCGCGTCCTACTCGCGGGGCTTCCGCCGGCACGCCCGGGAGGTCGGCGACGACGCGGGCGACGCGCTCGCGTTCTACGCCGACGCGCTCGGCCTCCAGCGCAGCATCCGGGTCGCCGTGCTGGACGCCGCGGACTGGAGCCGCGTCTCGCCGCTCCCCTACGGGCTCCCGTTCGTGACCGAGGGGGTGGCCGTGCTCCCTGCGGCCGGCGGGATCCTCGCCGACGACTTCGCGGCGCTGCCCATCGACGCGGCGCGGCGGGCGCGCCTGGAGGGCGCAGCCGGCTCCCTGGACGCGGCCATCGCGCGGTTCGTGGACGTCATCGCCTACCACGAGATCGGCCACGAGCTCGTCGACGCCCACGGCCTCTCGCTCCCCACGCGCTGGCTCGAGGAGTTCGTCTCGTCCTACTTCGCGTATGCGTTCCTCCGCGCGCGCCACCCGGAGCACGCGGTGGTGTTCGACGAGCTTTCCCAGGCGAAGGTGGACGCTCACCAGCCGACCCATCGGAGCCTCGCCGAGTTCGAGGAGCTCTACGTCGGCGTGGGGCCGTCGGACTACGCCTGGTACCAGTGCCGGTTCCAGCGGCAGGTGCAGGTCGTCTACGAGGCCCGCGGCATGGCCTTCCTCACCGACCTCCGCGCCGCGTTCCCGAGGGGCGCGGCGCCGGCGTCGGCGGAGGAGGTCCTGACCCGCCTCGATGCGGCCGCGCCCGGCCTGGGCGCCTGGGTGGAGGCCTTCCCGGTTGCGCGGGCCGCCACGCCCGAGTAGCGGCGCTCCGCACGACCGGTGAGCCGGGGGGGCGCCCACGGCCCCCCCCCTCGCACGATCACCGCACGACGATGATCTCGCAGTTCGCGGTGCCGACGTTGCCGGCATCGTCCTCCGCCTCGACGGTCCACGTGATGTGGTCGCCGACGCCGCCCGAGTCCGCCACGCGGAGCGTGCCGCCCTCGAAGGAGACCTCGCACCCGTCGTCGAGCTTGCTGACGCGCTTGCCGGCCGGGTTGAACATGAAGCAGTCGTAGCCGGTGATCTCGGCGGCCACGCTCGCGTCGCACACGTCCGACGCGGTCGCCGCGTAGGCGGCATCGTCCCCGGCGTCGCGCGGCCGGATCGTCGCGGGCGCGTTGCACGCGATGGTGGGCGGCGTGGTGTCGACGACGGACACGCTCGTCGTGTCCTCGTCGAGCTGCGCGAACGTGTCGAGGACCCGCAGGACGAAGGTCTGGGAGCCACCGACCCCGAGCGCCTGGGTGGTGCCCAGGTCGCTGCTGATCTCGGCCCCGGTGCGGGTGCCGAGGCGCCAGCTCGCGAGGGCGAGGTTCCCGTCGGGGTCGCTGCTGCCGCGCCCGTCGAGCGCGAAGGTCGCGCCGGCCGTCGACGTGCACTCGACCGTCTGGTCCGCGCCCGCCACGGCGATCGGTGGCTGGTTCACGAGGTCGCCGAGCAGCGCGACGCCGACGGTCATCTCCGCGTCGTCGTCCGACGGCAGGTCGCACGCGCCGCCCACGCCGGCGCAGTCGTCGTCCGAGCTGCACACGATCGTCTCGTCCTCGACGCACACGCCGTCGTCCCCCACGCCCACGGCGAGGGTGCCGGTCATGTCGCAGGTCCGGGCCGTCCAGCCCACCCCGACCTCGAGGACGTCCGAGTTCGACGTGCTGACCGCGAGGCCGTCGCTCCCGCGCCGCCCCGTGCCGGTGCCGTCCACCGTGTCCGGCTCGAAGCTCGCGAGCTCGGCGTCGAGGAGCGTGGTCTCGTTCGCGGCCCCCGCCGCGCCGAGGTTCCCGAAGGTCGGGTCGCGCGCGAACCGCACCGAGAAGGTGATGGGCTCCATGTCCAGGACGAAGGAGGAGTGCACGAAGCAGTCGTCGCCCGGGCAGGGCCCGCCGAGGATCTCCACGTTGCCCGCGGTCGACGGGTCCTGCTCCGGCTCCCGGTCGCCGACCGTGATCTCGGACGTGCCCTCCACCTCGCAGGTGCTGCGCTGCCCCATCGCGTGGAACGCGAGCGAGCTGCCGGAGCCGACGCACACCGGCGGGTCGCTGCCCGCGTGCGTGGCGGCCGCGTAGAGCGACTTGCACGTGGCCAGCGAGTTCCCGCGCTCCAGGCACGCGACGAACTCGACCGGATCGTACTCGTTGCAGGTCGGCGCGTCGACCGCGTTCGGCTCGCAGGGCGCCTCGCACGACTGGCTCTGGAAGCTGTCCGGGATCTCGGCGCCGTTGGGGTCCTTCCGGTCCACGACCGTGCAGGTCACGTCGGACGGCAGGCCGCACGCATCGTTGAGCCCGCTGAGGGTCGTCTCGAGCGTGTCGCACGTCGCCTGCGGCGAGACCAGGAACCCGTTCGCGTCGCGGTCCAGGTTCGTCGCGCAGGTCGGGATCTCGGCCGCCAGCTGCGTGTCGTACGTCACCACGAGCTCGGGCGCGTCGTTGTCGTCGCCGTCGAAGGACTCCGCGGTGCGGTGCCCGGGGCCGGCGCTGAAGATCAGGACGACCGGGCTCGCCGAGCTCCAACCCGGCAGGTCGACCAGCTCCTGCAGGAGCGGCGCGAGCTCGGGCGTTCGTTGCGCCGAGCCGGAGCTGCCCGAGGACCAGGATCCGATGGTCCAGTGGACCGGGACGGCGGAGACCGGCGTGCGCCCCGTGATGTCGTCGGCGGTGCTCGTGAAGGTCGGGGCGTTCGCGTCGACCTGGGCCCGGATGTCCACGTCCGTGGTGCCGCTGTCCGACTCGTCGGCGGTGAACTGGACCCGGGCGCTCTGGATCACCGCGCCCGGCGGCAGGCCGAGGACGTCGAAGCGCAGGCCGACGTGCTTCTCGGCGAGATCGAGGTCCGTGCTCGTCAGATCCATGACGCTGCCGACCTGCTCGGCGTCGTCGGAGCTCGCCTTGATGCGCACCGTCTGACTTCCCGACTCGTCGAACCGGCAGTCACACGCGACGGTGTTGGCCTCGATCGGGCCGACCGCCGTGCCCGCGGGGGCGGAGAACCCACAGCCACCCGCCAGGACGAAGAGCGGGGACATCCCCGCCACGATCGCCCCCCGCCCGATTCCCAACCTCATCTTTCCCCCTGACTGGCAACCTAGGTCTCCACCGTTGAACCTACGGAAAGGCAGGGTGCGAAGTACCCGTGGAAAGCCCGGACCGGGCTTGTCGTCCCCCCGGGCTGGGCTACGCGTGGCGGTTGGAGGGCCGGACGCCCCCAACCTTCGCGCGTGACACACAAATCTGCCACGGCGCGCGGCGCGGCGGATTACGGGCCGAACACGCCGCACGGAGGGCGCGTCCGATGAAGCGATCGACGTACCGCGGCGCTCTCCTCCTCCTGCCCCTCCTCGCCGCCTGCGAAGGCGAGGGGCCGCCGGAGGATGCCGTGTCCCCGTCCGACCCGCCGGCCACCGCCCACTGGATGGCGGACGTGTTCGCCGACCGACCGGACGCCCAGGTCGGCAGGGTTCTCCTGCCGGGCGCGTTCAACTCGACCTCGTACGCCTGCGACGCCGCCAACGGCATCTCCCCGGACGCGCCCGAGGTCGTGCGGGCCCTCTGGGGCTCCGAGGACGCCCCGGCCGACGAGGCGAACCGCGAGCGGGTCGTCGGCTGGGCGAAGACCCAGGACCGCCCCGTCGGGCAGCAGCTCGAAGAGGGCATCCGCTTCATCGAGCTGAACGTCACGCTGAAGGACGGCGTGGTCACGACCTGGCACAGCGTCTACGGGGTCCCCCTGGGCGACGTGCTCGACGAGGTCGTGGCCTTCGCCGTGGCCTGGCCCGACGAGGTGGTGGTGCTCACCTTCGGCGTCAGCCTCGACAGCGGGGACTGGCCGCTCCTGGCGGACGCGCTCACCGCGCCCCGCGCCGACGGCGTCTCGCTCTGCGATCGGATCTACGACGGGGCGGAGGACGCCGCGCTCGCGTCGCTCTCCGACATCCGCGCACGGGGCCGGAACCTGATCTGGGCACCCGACGGCGACCTGCGCACCTTCCTGGAGAGCCGCGGCGACTGCGTCCTGTCGCGCGGCACGACCGATCGGATCTGGTCGCTCACCGTGGCGCCCGCGGGTGTCGAGGAGGCGCTCGAGGCGTCCGTCGACACGCGCGATCCGCAGCACCTGCTGCTCAACGACTTCGTCTTCTCGCTCGACGGCGCGGCCTCGGTCCTCGAGCAGGCGACCTACATCTCGACCTACCCGGGCCTCCGGGAGGCCAGCCAGGCCCTCGGGTTCGCGGGGGACTTCCCGGGTCGGCTGATCGAGACCTACGACGCGGGCGGGAACATGAACGTGCTCGCCGGCGCGTTCTACGAGGACACGACCCTGGTCGAGGCGGCCATCGCGGCGAACCGGGCGCGGTAGGGAGCGCCGCCCTCGGCCGGCCGATCGAGGTTCGGCTGGCCGATCTCGTGCTTGCACGCGGTGAGCTACGACTTGTGTCGAGGTCGTGGTCGACGTACCCTCGCGCGCGGAGGTGCCCGTGCTCATCGCGCCCTTTTTCCTCCCCCTTCTGACCGCCTGCGGGAACGAGTGTGGCCCGGGCACGCATGCGGAGGACGGCGTGTGTGTGCCCGACACCGCGGGGGATGCTGCCGATGCGGACACGGATGCCGACACCGACGCGGATACCGATGCCGACAGCGACACGGACACGGACACGGACACGGACGCGGACACCGACACCGACACGGATACGGACCCGGTCGGCATCGCGCCGGGGGCGCGTTGGTCAGGCGAGACCTCGCTCCCAGGGTCCGCGTGGTCGATCTCGGGCGCCCGGGAGGACGACTACGCGGGCCGCGGAACCGCGATCGGGGACGCGGACGGGGACGGCCAGGACGACGTGCTCGTCTCCGCCCCGTTCTCATGGCGGAACGGCGATTCCGGGGGCTACGCCTGCATCGTCGAGGGGCCGATCACTGCGGACACCGACCTCGGCTCGGCGTACGCGTGCGTCGCGGGGATGGAGGAGCGCGAGTACCTGGGCCTCAACGGGTCGATCGTGGGGGACATGAACGGCGACGGCACGATCGAGGTTGCGCTCGCCGCGCCGAACACGAGCAGCTCGGACACGAGCCCCACGGGGCCGGGCGCGGTGCACGTCTTCTCCAACCTCGCGGCGGGGGAGCATGAGAGCGGCGACGCGACGGCCTCCTGGACCGGTGAGGGCGCGACCGACGGCGCGGGGGCTGCCATGCTCGGCGGGACCGACTGGACCGGCGACGGGCGCCCGGACCTCGCGGTGGGCGCGCCCATGCACAACGCATACTGGGGCGCCGCGTACATCCTCGGCGCGCGGGCGCTCGACGGCGGCACGCTGGACGACGCCGAGGTGCGCTTCTACCCGACCAGCGGCACCAGCGGCGGCGGCTTCGGCGCGAGCATCGCGGCGGTGGGTGACCTCGACGGCGACGGGTTCGAGGACTTCGGGATCGGATGGCGCGGGCACGACAACAGCCGCTCGGCCGTCGCGATCTTCCTGGGGCCCGTCTCCGGCGGCAACGCGGCGACGGACGCCGACACGCTGATCACCGGCCAGGGTGGTGCGTTCGCCGCGTTCCAGGGGAACGTCGCGGGCGTCGGGGACGTGAACGGCGACGGCACCGCGGACGTGCTCGTCGGCGCCCCCGAGTACAACCTCTCCAACGACCTGGCGTACGCGGGGTCCGTCTACCTCTTCTCGGGGAGCAAGGCGCTCGACGGCACCGACGCGCTCCTCGCGGACGCCACCATCGAGGGCGATCACTACGGGCAGGCGATGGGCCGCTCCGTGGCCGGGATCGGGGACCAGGACGGGGACGGTCTCGCGGACATCCTCGTCGGCGCCTGGGGCGCGGACACGGAGGCCGACAACTCGGGCGGAGCCTACCTCTTCTACGGCTCGCTCTCCGGCACCTACGAGCCGGGCGACGCCGCCGCCGCGTGGCACGGCACGACGCGCGGGGCGAGCGCGGGCGTCCGGGTCCTCGGCGGGGCTGACGTGACCGGCGACGCGTACAGCGATCTGCTGATCAGCTCCGAGGGCGCCAACGGGATCGCGGACTACGCCGGGGTCGTGTTCGTGGTCCCGGGCGAGGCGCCGTAATCCGCGCCCACCGGGTTCCCCTCGGGATCGATCACCACGAAACGGCCAGGCCCGCCTTGGTTACCAGTGCCCGCGTTGGCCGTTGCATCACCTGGTACGACGTGACCGCGGAGCGGCCGGCTACGGCGTGCGCGCCACCGTCGCGTGGGCCTCTCCGACGGGCACGCCGTCGGCGCGAACCGTGCACGTCACCTCGAAGTCGGATCCCCCCACCAGGCCGTAGGACGGGCTCCCGAGCCGACACTCGACGATCCCGTTCGGATCGGGCGTGACCGAGGACTCCCTGGAACTCTCCAGCTCTTCGCCAGCGCGGGCGAACGTGTAGCTCACGGTTACCCAGCTCGCGTCGGACGGCACCCGCGCGCGGACCTCGGCCACCACCTTGACGTACGCGGATCCGTCGAGCGCCTTGCTGTCGAACCCCTCCATCCGAAATGCCAGGACCCGCGGCGTCCCGTCATCCATCGCCCGAACCGCGGCGGTCCAAGCCGGCACGGGTCCGGACGTCGACGGCAGGGGCCGCGACAGGTCGAGGCCGAAGGTGCGCACCCACTCGATGGCGCATTCGGCGACACCCCGGACGACCCGACCGTGGAGATCCGCGTTCGGACGATCGTGCCGGATGTCGAACGCGAACCCGTCCCGAAAGAGCAGCGACGGCTGATCGAGCAGGCTTCCGCGTCGGCTGTCCGCCAGGCGGACGAGATCCTTGGGGCGCAGCCGGCTGACGGCAAGCGCGAGCGCGACGAGCTGCCACAGGTCGCCCGCGCCTCGGGAGAGGACCCGGACGGCGAGCTCGCGCGTCGACGCCTCGACCCTTGCGTTCCCGGCGCCACGACTCGCGACGAACGGGCGGACCAGCGTGCGGAGCGCCACGATCTCGGGCTGCGAGAAGCCCGTGGCGGCGCTCACCACCACGTCCATCCTGGGCTGCTCCTCGAAGTCGAGAGCGGCCTCCTCTGCAGCGGCGGGGAGCTTCAACCCCAGCTCGCGCGCAACGTCGGCGGCCTCCTCGGCCACGAGGCGCAACATGGCCAGGTGGCCCTCGGGATCCCGCTTGCGGTCGGCGCCGACCCGGCCGCCGTTCGTCAGCGTGACGTCGCCGCGCAACCGGGCCTCGAGCAGGCCGAGGTCGTCCGTGACGCGGAGCACCCAGCCCCGCCGCGCCTTGCTCAGGCGGAGCGCGAACGCGAGGACGCGCACGATGTCCCGCCAGCTCCCCTCGGCATCGCCGCTCTGGACCTTCGTGGAGAGCGCGAGGGGTAGACCGGGCTCGCCGCGCACGACGAACGGCTCCGAACACCACCCGATCCGGTCCGACACGGGAGCAACGAGCGCGGCGAGCTCCTCGACATCGGCCGACGTGAGGCCGCGACGAAGCTGGGCGGAGACGTAGACGGTGAGCCCCATGTCAGCTCCGCGAGCCGTCCCGACTAACCGTCCGATGCCCTTCGCGCGCGTGCGACCGCCTGATCGACCGGAGCGCCCTGACCGAGGGCGGCGCCCACGTGGGATGGTGCGTGGTGGCGGCGGTGAGGCGGCCGAGGGCTCGGATGCTCGGGCGGTGAGCCGTGGTCATCGGGACGAGGACCCGGATGGTCCCACCCTCCGGCGGCGTCGCCCCGCGCACCGCGGTCGCACCGCGCTCCGGTTCGGCCTACTCCCCGGCCGGCAACGTCGGGTCGTCGTAGTTCACCGCCGTGACGGTGCCGACGGTCTCGCAGGGGAACGTGATTCCCGCCATCCCGGCGGCAGTGTCACACTGGCTCCCGGAGCAGCTCATCGCGAACGTCCACTCGAGGTCCGCCGCCCAGCGTTGCGAGAACGTGTGGCTGACGCCGTCCACATCCAGCGTCCGTTCGGTGAACGTGCCCCCCATCTCGAGGCCCCAGCTGATCGTGGCGTCGACCCCGTAGCTGGCGAGGTTCATCCCGGTCGCGGTGGCGTCGCACCAGAAGTCGCCTTCGAGGTGGTAGGTACAGTTCACGATCTGGTTCTCGTTGGCCGTGGCCTGCTCGTCGAACACCTGCGGGCCGGGGTCCACGTGGGAGAGCGTGATCGAGTCCCAGATCACCAGGCTGTAGGGGTTGGTGTTGACCTCACACGCGTTGCTGCCCAACTGAAGGTCGCTCACGAAGAACAGCACCCCCTCGCCGGGGCCGTTCTCCACGAAGTCCATGTCGAGCTCGCTGCCGGTGTCCGTGTCCGTGTCCGTGTCCGTGTCCGTGTCCGTGTCCGTGTCCGTGTCCGTGTCCG
>CAYWGD010000009.1:57825-109729 GCA_964457335.1 uncultured Enterobacteriaceae bacterium
TGTCGGCGTCCGTGTCGGCGTCCGTGTCGGGTTCGGTGTCGGTGTCGGCGTTGCCGGAATCGGCGGTGTCCGTGGAGGCGGTGCAGGCGAGGAGGGTCAGCAGCGAGAGGGTGCGCACGAGGGTCCGGGGTGAGCTCGCAGGGTAGCGCCCTGGCGGCGGGCCGGAATCTCACGCCCATCTCTCATCGGCGCAGGTCGGGGCCGGGCGACGCGGCCCGACCTGCGCACTCCCCGGCACCGGGCGGCGGTCGCCAGGGCCGTTGACCGGGTTGCCCCGCTCATGGAGGGGCTCCGCGCGGACGGCTTCTGGCTGTCGGACCCGCTCGCCGTCGCCTACCTGGAGAGGCTGGGGAGAGGCCCTGGGAGCGTTCGGGAAGACGCTCCCGTCGCGCGCTGGCGTCCGCTGGGCGCGGCCGCGCGTCTTCCTCGGTTACAGGTTTCAACCTGCGCCCTCGTCAGCCGCGCAGCCGCGCCTCAGCGGTCGCTCAGCGCGCTCGGTCCGCATTTCCCCGAACGCTCCTGAATTGCCTACCAGGCCCCGTTCGGCCCGCCTTGGGGTTCATGGGGACAATGGGAGGAGGCCGGCAGGGCGGATGAGATTCGCGCGCCCCGAACCCGAGTGTGAAAGCAGCAGTTCGCGCCCGCGGACGGGGGGGCCGACCTTGCCGTTGTCCCCCCCCTCGGGCCGACCGGCTCCGGACCGGGGTAGTGCGGCCTCGCACCAATAGGCCGCCACCGCAACGGAGCTTGTGTCGGCGTTCGCCGACCTCGCGGAGGCAGCGCGGGTGATCGAGCGATACCGGGTGTTGTTGCGGGACGGGAAGGTGTAGCTCCGTGCTGTCGTCGCTCCTCGCTCGACGACCCCCACCCAGGCCGGTTGGCATGCTATGATCGGGCACGCGCCGGAGGCCAAATGCCCGATCTCGTCGTAACCGCTGATCGCCAACCTGTGCCCCTTGACACCGCGGCCCAACACGGTTTGAAGTCGCAACCGTTGCCGTCGGCGTATGAGGAAACGCGCACGGACTGCGAGGCGTTACTCCTGAAGCACCTGACCAACCAGCTGGAGTGGTACCAGAAGCGGGCAAAGGCCAGGCGCCTGACCCACCGAACGGCGTCTTTTGCTGTGATCGTTCTCAGTGCGAGTCTCCCCCTGCTGACTCAGGGAACCTTTCCCATTCCACTCGGTGGCTTTGAGGGTCGGGCTGCGACGTTGGTTGCGCTCCTAGTGGCCATCACCACCGGGCTCGCGCAGCACTTCCGGTGGGATGAACAATGGAACGGCTATAAGCGGGCGGAGTTGGAGCTTGAAGCACTGCGTCTCGAATGGGAGGGAATCGACCTCCACTTGCGGAGTGGGCTGACGTCGGACAACCTCACAACCAGTGCACGCAGACTCGTCAGTGAGACGCGGCGCATCGCGGCGGCAGCCCGACGCGTGGTCGAGGCCGAAACGCGCCAGTTCTTCGAGAGTCAAATTCCCTCAGCGCCTCGGCAACCGAGCCCGGACGACGCGGGCGAGCCACAAGGGGCTGAACAGTCTAGGAAGGAGCGTGAAAACGCGCAGCTCTGAACGTCGTACCCATGCAGGCTCTCGATCTCTTCGACGCGCGGCGATCCCCCCGGGAGCGGCGGATGGGCGCGTCATCGCGGAGGGCACGCGGGCCGATTTCCGCCATCGGATGTCGTCAGCCTCCAACCAGCGGTCGCGACGGTAGCGTCGCGCCGGAAGCAGGCGCGCTATCCGGTAGCGCTACCTTGCCACAGGAAGGCAACGACGGCGTTCTGCATCTGCGTGCCAAGCGGCTTCGCCGCCGCAACCTCGGCCTTCGCCAGTATGCCGCGCCCGACGGCAAGCCGCTCGGCGAGCTGACGCTGCGAGGGGGCGCCGGCTTGGTCGGCGGCCACCGGCCTACCGAGGCGAGCGCAAGGCGGTCCGCCTCGGACGTCCCCTGGTCGCCGAAGTCGGCCGGCACGCCAGCCGGACGGTCGCCTTGGGCCTCACCGACACACCCGATCGCATTCGTTGCGCGCGAGGCACGAGCCCGTGCACTCGCAATACGGCTTGGCGTTCGTGCAGTCCGGCACGCCGTCTTCGCAGTTCCGGCAATTCGCCGAGGTGTCGCAGCGCCCCGAGCAGTCACACCACGGGCGGGACGCGGGGCAGGTCGGTGGGGGTGACACTGTGCACGTTCGCGGCAGCGGATCTTCCCGGCGGTGAATCGACAGGCCGATGGCGAGCACGTTGTGTGCGATATCGTCGAGGATGATTCCCTCCCTCTGCGCCGGCCGGGCGACCCCTTCGTCCTCCGGGCGGACCGCCAGTTGACCCGTCGCGTCAACCGAGTAAGAGAACCTGACGCGTTCGAGATCGGCGACGGCGCACTCGTTTGAAAAGGCCGCCTCTCCGGCGGAGAGTCGTCCCGTAAACGCATGCATCTTGTTGCCGTCCTGGGCCTGGAACAGCGTATCCGCCGGGAGCCCGCCCGCCTCGACACAAGCGACGTCCTTGTTGGACCAGATCACATTGGCATCCAGCGTCTGGGTGAGGTTGGCCTCTACCAGGCTCCCTTCTCGCGTCTCAGTGAAGTTGAAGTCACCAGCGACGATCGGGACGGTGTACGTGGCATCGCCGGCCTGCGCGGCCTGGGTCGCCTGGGCCTTGGCGTAGGCGATCGCGCGCCTCATGTCGTCCACCGACCCGGGAGGACCATTCGTCCCGGTGTGCACCGCGAACACGGGGACGGTGAGGCCGGTCACCCTGTCCCGCAGATCCACCAGGGTGGCCCAGTCCGTGTACTGCAACCGCTGGGTCTTGGTCGGAACCCATCGCGTCCCCGACACGACGCCCATGGAGCCGGGCCATCGCGGGTCCGGCCCTTCCGCGACACCGACCGTGAACGGCTGCCCGTATCGCGCGCCGAGTTCGTCGGCCAAGCGCTGCGCAGGTACCGGTGGGTCCGTGGTCACGCAGGCGCAGGCGCCACCAAACGCTGAACCCACCACGACGACGCTATCCGGGTGCGGCCAAGCCTCGTGGATCGCGTCGGCGAGCCGCCCCACCCCATCGCCCCCGACGGCGCACCGGATGCAGCTGCCGCTTCGGTGGTTGAGACCTACCACGACCAACATCATGTCGACGGTGTCGTCCCGATATGCGCGCTCGGGATCGAGCCAACAGGACTCCACGTGGTGATGCGCCCCCGACGTGGGCGCCGTCGTCGCCGCCAACGGCGCCGGGGGATCCGCGGAAGCATCCGTGGGAGCAGGAGAGGCATACTTCGGCGGCAGGCTCGAGCCGCAGGCGATCGCCCCCAGGGCGCTAAAGCCGATCCATGCACGTCGCGTCGAGTTTTGCATTGCGTGACCCCGGACGGAGGCCTCGGAGCGGGAGGGCCCGAGGGCAGGCGCGAGCCTGCACTTTCAGATGTGTCGGCGCCTGGACGAAGGTCACAAGGTGGACAAGAGAAAGTGAAAATTCTCTGGTCCGGGCTCACTCCACACGGCCCCCTCGGCAATAGCCGGCCATGCGATGCCGACAGCAAGCTAGCCGGCCTGCTCGACGCTGCGCTACGGCACGATCCGGTACCCGACGCGAAGCACGATGTCTCCCAGTTGGCGTGGATCGATGCCGGTCGCGAGCTTGATCACGTACGCGCCGATGAGCGCCTTGGCGACTCCCCCCTCGGTGAGCGGAGACTCGAGCACGTCACCGAGATCGAACATGCAGAGCGCGCCACCATCCTTCGTCGGAGCGGCCGGTGCCGCGACCTGTCGGAACGCTTGTGGCGGCGTCGCGGCCTTGGGCCCGATGGCGAGGTGAGTCGCGGGGAGTGCGCGGGCCGGCGTGATGATCTGGAGCGAAGCGCTGGTGGCCTCGAGCGTGCGTCCGCGGCCGGCTGTGAAGCCGGGGAAGTGCCGTGCGTCGAGCTCGAAGCCGACAGCGGTCCCCGCCGGGTCGTGCACCAGGCGATTGAACGTGTCGGGGAAGTCGGTGCGCAGGCGGAATGTCCGCACCAGCGGCGGGCTTGCCGGGTCCTGGGTGGCGAGCAGCTTCAGGAGCTCGGTGGCGACATCGTCCCAGCGTTGCTTCAAGCCCTCGTCGTACTCGGCTGTGTAGTCGAGCTCCAGGATGACGTCGCTGATCGTGTCGTAGTTGAACGTGCGCAACGTCTTCGGGAGGGACAGCGTCCAGCTGCTGATCGCGCCAGCGCCCTCGAACGGCATGTAGCGCTCGTCGCGGAAGCTGAAGTCGAAGACCCCGGCGTCGTTCTGCGCCTTGCTCGTTGCGATCGACACCGTGTGCCGCAGCGGAACCGAGGTGAGCGGCGACGACGGTTGGGGACCCCGGATCTGGCTGCCATCGAGTCGCAAGGTCGCGCCGATGTTGGCGTGTGGCCCGGTGACGCACGGGATCGTGACGCGCACGGCCTTCAACCGCCGGCGGTACTGACCCGGATAGGTCAGGTCGAAGAACCACTCGGGGATCTCGAAGTGGCATTCTCCGGTCAGCCGCAGGTCGGCGAGCCCGTCGGGCGCGAATTGGGCCAGCGAGAAGCTGTGTTCGACCTCGAGCTCGCGGTAGTTCCGTTCCATGAACTGGCGCTCGAGCCGCAGCAGATCGCTGGAGAGACGCTCGCCGGCGAGCAAGCCGGCGCCCTGGGCATCCCAGTAGTCACCGGTGAGCAGCGTGTCGTCGCCGGGACGCTCGGCGCGGTACGCCTGCTCCGCCATCCTGGCCAGGGTCAGCGCCGAGTTGAACGCGAGCCGGTACAGCCGGCGCAGCTCACGCGACAGCAGGCGGTAGCGGTCCACGCTCGAGAACTTCTCGCGGAAGAACGAGAATATCTCCTCCGTCTGCACCACGCTCTGGTTGTGGATGACCAGCGCCCTGTCGGCGATGTCGCGCCGGATCTCGGCCGCAGTGATGTTCTTCTCGATCTGGATGAGCTCGCGCTTGGCTGTCTCGACCTGGTGCTGCCACTCCTCATCGCGCCGCTGGTTCGAGGCCTCGACGCCGGTCCGCGCGGCCGCCATCTCGTTGTACGCGGCGATGGCATTGAGCCCCTCGGCGACGGCGCGGCCGGCGGCGCCGAGCTGGCTGCCGCCGAACTTCATGGCTGTCGGCGCGCCTGAGTCGGGGATGATGGTGAGGATCGAGGCGACGATCTGCGCGACGCCCGCCGCGGTCCGGTAGCCCGAGGCCGTGCCCTGCAGCTGCTGTTGCTTGCGCTCCCCGGGGAGCTGGCCGACGTCCCGCAGGCGGAGGTAGTGATCGCGGCGGTACTCGACTGCGGCCTTCTGCCGCCGGAGGGACTCCAGGGCGTCCTCGGCCGCGTCAATCTCGAGTTGCGTGGTGCGGGTGCGCAGCACGAGCAGGTTCTGATCGTGGACGGCCCGCAGGTGGCTCAGCTCCTCGGCGTCCGCCTTCTCAAAGGCACTCAAGAGCTGGGCGCCCAGGCTCTGGACGGTGCTGGCGTGCTGCTTCGCCCTCTCGATCAGGTAAGTGAAGCGATAGGGCGGCAGGTTCCCCGACGTGGCGTTCAACACGTCGTCAATGGACAGGCCTGCCGCGGTCATGCGCACCAGCAGGCGCGGATCGAGCTCGGGCGCGAAGAGGTCCAGCTGGCGGCGCGCCCCGGTGATGTCCTTGCAGTTGCGGATCTTGAACAGTCGATCCTCGACGCGATCCCAGTAGGCCAGCAGATCTCGGTTGGGCGGGATGCAGAACACCGCCTCCTTGCGGGGGATCAGGTCGAGCACGAAGGGAGCGGGCGCGTCGAGGTCGTCGGAGTTCCCCTCCACGAGCGCAGTCGATGGCGGACGGACCTCGGCGAACGGAACGATCGGCCGCCCGCCCGCAACGCCGATGCCGACCGGGGCGGGGACATCGACGACCGCTGGGCGTTCGGCGCTCGACCCGCGGGGAGCGTTGCCGAGGATCGCCGGTGCGAGTGTCGGCCGATCGCGCAAGCTGGCGAGCGCAACCCCGGTGTTGCCGGTCCAGGACATGGTGGCGGAGCGTTTCCGTCGGAAGTCGGCCGGTGTGCCCGACGACCGGGCCGTCGTCGGACGCGCACGCGCGACTTCATCCCGCGGGATGACGAACCGCGTCGGCCCGCCCCGCGGCGGCATCGCGCGCACGGTGGGCGACGCCTCCAACTCGACGAGGAAGTCGCTCACCTCGCCGAGCCCGGGCCGGATCGCCTGGTATGTCCGCGGCGCGCCCGTCGCCTCGCCACACGCGCCGAGCACCGCCGGTCGCGGGCCGAGGATGTCCTGGGCCATGACGTAGAGCATCGTCGCCTCGTTGAGCGACTCCATCGTGAACTGGTTGAACAGCGAGTCCCCCCAGTCGAGGAGGTTGTCGACATACTTCATCACGATCGCCTTCTGGTACGCGGTCATTCGGGTGCGGGCGATCGCGTGCGGGCTGAACGGGTTCCGGCGATACGCGGCCAACGCCTCGCGGTCGGTCAAGAGGTCGCGAAGCGTCTGCGTCAGCTTGGATGGCTCCCGGAACTCCCGGTAGCGCCAGGGGGCGTCCTGCCCGGACGTAGGATCGAACACGTGGTGGTACCAGCGCTGCGCCTCGGCGAACTGGCTCTCGCCGTTGAGATGGTCGGCGATGAGGAACGGGATGTGGAAGAAGGTCTCGCGGAAATACGTGAGGTAGGCGTGGTCGGGATGAAAGGGGCTTTGGCGGGCCGGCTCGTCCTGACCCGCGATCGGCGAGATCTTCGAGCGGACCTCGATCAAGCCGTCCTGGAATCCGGGGTCCAGCAGGCTGTCCGCGCCGTCGCGCCAGAACTGGCGCGACAGGGCCCGCGTCAACGATGTGCCGAGGCGGGTGCCCGCGTACCCGCCCACGCGGTGCATCCAGACCGAATCCCCCTGCGACTCGATGATCGCGGACGAGGTCAGTCCATTGACGATCTGGACGCGCGCCGCCACCGGCCCCGTCGCGACGGTCGGGCCGGAGGCGCCTCCCTCGTCGAGCCCGTGGGCGGCGCCATAGAACGTCTGGCCGGGGTGAGCGAAGAAGGACGGGGTGTCGATCGTCAGTGTGCCGCTCGACCACCGCAGAAGCGGCCAGGGCTGGAGCGTCGGCGACTCCGGCGGCGCCTGCTCGCGCAGCAATCCCTCGCTGACATCGAACGTGTTGGGGGCCGGCACGTCCTCCGGTTTCGACCTCGGCACGGGCATCCGGTCCGCTTTGGGGACGAGCGTCACCCGCAGCGTTGGCTCGACGTCCCCGTAATAGACCTCGGGATAGACGCGGTCCCACTGCCATCCCTCGGGCTTGTAGTTGTCGAGCGCGTTCGTGTGATCCCGCTGGCTCGCGTCCCAGCGAACCATGATCTTCGCGGCTGCGATCGAGGCCTGGAGCTGCGCGATCTGCTCGTTGAGCACGCGCAGGGCCTCCTCCGCGGCGTGCTGCGCGTCCTTGGCGATCGCCAGCGCCTCGAGCATCTGGGCCTCGAGCTGCTTGGCCGCCTTCAGCGCGTTGAGCTTCCCGTCCAAGAATCCCTGCGCGGCCGCGATCCCCGCGGGTAGACCGCCGGCCGCCGTAGCTAACCCCACGGCAAACGACTCGGCGGGAGTGAGGCCCGCGTCGTAGACCGCCTGCGCATTCTGCCGGATCTGGGTCGCGAGGGCGGCCTGGGGCTCGATGATCTGCACGGTCTGGGTTGCCACCGCGATCACCGCCTCACGGTTCGGGACCTCGGCCCGCTTGGCCGCCAGCTCCGCCTTCATCTCATTTACCTTGGTCTCATCCCGCGGATCTTCGACGATGCGCGAGTCGCCGATGCCGCCGCCCTCGGCGAAGCGCGCGACCTGAGGCGCCGTCCACGCGCCGTCGGGACGGAGCATCGAGAACTTGACGCGTACGGTGTGGCGATAGCCGTCGAAGCGCGAGGTCCCGCCCTGGAACGCGTTCATCGGCCGGGTCATCGTCTCGATCCAAAACACGTAGAGCCGTCCCTCGAAGACGATGGGTGACACCGTCCGTACGGGGATCTGGAGCATGAGCTTGTGCCACGCCGAGAACTGCGGCGCGATCGGCGGCCCTTCGGGTTCCCATCCCGAGTCGTCGACCTGGCGGTAGTAGTAGCTCGGGGCGTCGTCCTGGGTGACGCCGAACAGGTGGAGCACGCGGGTCTCGGGATCGTGGTAGGCGCCCGCGATCTTCAAGCGAGCGACCTCGTCGAAGCCGGTGATGTAGCGACTGTAGGCGTCGTGCACGCTCGCCTTGTCGATCTCCTGCATGAGCAGCGTGTCCTCGAGCTCGTCGAACAGCGGCGTCTTGTCGTCGCGCAGCTCGGGCTCGAGGTAGTTCTCCGGATACAGGAAGACCCGGCGGTTGGCCTCCCAGACGCGGAAGTGCTGCCGCCACTGCCACTCGCGGCGCTTGTTCGCGTCGAAGAACCGGGCCCACACGCCGGGGTTCGCGGGCGCGGACGGATCCCAGTCGGCGCTGCGCTCGAGGTTCATGAGGACGCGGTGGACGTAGAGCTGGAGGCTCGATGTTGCCGCCACGACCCGTGAGGTGCGCGCGCAGCCCTGGACCGACACGTCGACGAGGAAGTGCTCGTAGAGCTTGCTCGGATCGACGAAGGGCGTCGGCCAGCGGGTCAGGATGTAGTCGACCAGTCCGTCGCGCTTGCGGGTGCGCAGCTTGTCCTCGAACGGCTCCAGCTTGGCCGCAAACGTCGTGGCATCAGGATGCTTGGCCCGGAACCCGCCGAACACGTCCTCGGCGGCGCGTGCGAGGCCGTCATACGCGGCCGCCGGGCTAGTCTCATCGAACATGCGGCTGAAGGTCTCGCCGCTCACGCCGAGCCGCGCGGCGAGCGTCACGCACTGCGCGAGGACCGAGAGAGCGCCGAAGGTCCCCGCCGGGAGCGTCAGGTGTGGCCGCAGGGCGGCGATCTGTGCCTCGCCGGCGCGGAGCGCACGGGCCAGGTCGGCGTCGGTCGCGGCCGCAACATCGACGACGACGCGCCGGAGCGCCGCGAGGTCGGCGGGGCCCGAGGCTGTGGTGAAGCCGGCGTCGGTCGGAGCGGCCAGCGCAGCGTAGCTGGCGACGTTGCGCACGACGTCCAGGTCGATCGCCGGCGTTGCGACGAGCGGCGCCACCAAGCCGCCGCCGAAGAACACCGCCGGCTGCGCCGCGACG
This sequence comes from uncultured Enterobacteriaceae bacterium, assembly GCA_964457335.1. Taxonomy (GTDB): domain Bacteria; phylum Myxococcota_A; class UBA796; order UBA796; family SXON01; genus CAJBVW01. The sequence goes on from CAYWGD010000009.1 coordinate 67,007, forward strand.
AATTCGAGCTCCGCGCGATCGAACACCGGATTCCCGAAGAGCGTGTGGAAACGGCAAACCCGGGCGACGAAGCTCGTGAGGCGATCGAAGTCGGCGGGTGCGGTGCTCCCTTGCATCGCGCGTGCGATCGCAGCCGTCGCCGCGGCGTCGAGCGGATCGGCGACGGCCTGGAGGACGGCAACCTCCTCCAGCGTCCGCCCGAGCATGGTGCCGAGAGCGACGCGAGCGACGTGGAGAGGGCTGCGGGCGTCCAGCAGCGCCAGTATCTGCGGCGCCAGGGCCGCAGGAGCCACCAGCCCGCCCAGCCCGATCGCGCGGACCCGATAACCGCCGGACGTCGGCTCGAAGGGCAAGGCGTCGGCGGGCTGCCGGGTCAGGTTGTCGGCGACCAGCTTCCGGGACTGCGCCTCAGTGAGCCCGAGCGGGGCGAACAGCGTGTCGGCGAACTCGAGGCTGCGTTCGGCGGCGGTGTTGGCGACCAGCGCGGCAGCGGTTGCCGACGGATCGAGCTCACCGGCCCTCGCGGGATCGAGCAGGTACTCGATCCGATCGAGGTTGAAGCCGCTCTGCTTCTGCCACGCCGCGATCTCCATCACGGCGCGAACGTCAGCGAGCGTCTCGACGAAGCCGCTCGGCGTGCCGGCGAGCGCGAGAAGTTGGAACAACTCGGCGATTGTGCGACCGAGCAGGCGGCGCAGCCGCGCATGTCGGTAGAGCGCGCCGATCGACGCCGGCGACAGCGCGATGCTCTCGTCGTCGGTCGCGGTCGCCGGGCGGTGATCGATCGCGGGGAGCGTGCGTAGGTGCGCCACCAGCTCGACGAAGTCGCCGTCGGTGAGCTGGAGCCCGCCGAGCAGCCGCATGAGGGTGTTGTCGGCCGGGGTGGGGCGTCCCACCGGGGCCGGTGGCTGACCGGTGACGAGCCGCGCCGTCCACGACGGGTGGGTGAAGCGAAAGGAGGTCGCGGCGTTCCACGATCCGTCGCGATCGACGAAGGCCGCCTGGTTGAACAGGCGATCGAAGAGCGGCACCGGCTCACGCAGGACACGCGCCGGGAAGTCGTCCGAAAGCGCGAGCAGTTCGTCGACCGCGAGCTGCCAGCCCGCGCCGACCACGAGGAGATCGAGGACGCGCTCGAGGGTGGCGGCCGTGATCGCCGCCGCGTTGCCCGGCGCCGAGAGGCGGGCAAGCACGTAGTCGAGCTCGTCGACGGTCCACGGCAAGGTCCGCCACAGACGCACGAACCGGTGGATCCGATCCAGGCGCCGCAGCGTCAGGTTGGTGACAATCTCGGAGTTGTTCTGGACGTCCTGCGGGTCGCGCTTGCCGAGCGTGATTGCGATTGCGGGTTGCGTCGACCCGTCGACCCCCACGAACGAGGTCACGAGGATGGCCGCTACGGTGTCGTGGGGCAGATCGAGCGCGCGGACGACCGTCGCCATCTCGACCGCAGCGAGCGCGTCGTCGGGGGCGGTGACCGTGCTGGTCAGGCGGAATACCGCCAGCAGGTACGCCGGGTTGGCGAACCGCTCGGTGGTGATGAGCTCGTGGTCTTGGAGCGAGATGCCGAGCCGGGCGCGCGCCCGGGTGCCGGGGGGGACGCCCATCGCCGTAGCTACGTCGAAGCGCGTGAGGTTGAAGTGCTCGAGCAAGATCTGAAGTCGCTCGAGGGGCAACGTGAACGGCTGCTTGATGGACGCGTCCTCCAGGGCGAGCTGCCGGTAGATCGCCGGAGCATCGGCGAAGGCCCCGGCGTCCTGCAGGAAACCCTCCAGGATCTCGTTGACCAGAGCCAGGGATGGGACGAGGTCGTTCGTGTTCGCGCAGGTGAGCTCGAGGTGCCACAGATCGGGGCGTCTCTTCGCGAGGTGCAGCGGGTGTGTCTCGCGCCCCTGGAAGCTGTCCTTCAGGATGTGCTCTTCGATGAAAAACATCAGGTCGACGAAGTAGGCGGCCGGGCTCAGCACCGACTGGCAGTCCGCGCACTCGCACCAAGGCTGATCGTTGACCAGGCCGGCGTAGCCCACGAGCGATCGGAAGAACTCCTCGGGCGACGGGATGGCGCGCACCGCCGCGGTCCGGGCATCGCGCACGACGTCGTGGATAGCCAACCAGTTGAGTGCCGCGATGTTCGCGAGTTCGACGGCTCGCGCGTGGTATGGGGCGGCCTCCTCGGGCGCAAGACCGGCTCGTTGGGCCAGCGCAGCAGCGGGGCGCAACGCGATCGCCGACGCCGACGTGAACCCAGCGCGCAGCAGGTCCGCCGCCGCGATGGCGTTGCCGGTGACCGCGTGGACGCGCTGGTGAGCCTTGAGATCGGCGATCGCCTGGGCGCGCGCGTCGCCGGAGAGATCACCGAAGTCCACCCGCGCCAGTCCGACGCTGTCCGGCAGGTAGTCGAGGTCGAGGAAGCTCACGTTGGGGTTGCGCGCGAGCACCGCCTCCATCCGCTCGACGCGCGCGCTCGCCCGGCCGCCGGCTGGCGCGACCCGCACCACCTGCCGGCGGAACGCGTCCTCCGGGTAAGCCGCGGCGACCCGCATCGCCAAGCCGCGCGCCTGGGCCGCGCGCGACACGCCGTCGGGCTGGGCGGCGCCGGCCTTCTCCAGCACGCGCTCCCACTCAGCCGGCTCGACGGCGACGAGGTCGCGGGCGTGTTGCAGCTTGCCGGTGTGCACCCCCGAGAACTCGGTGTCCAGGAGCGCAGCAGTCGCAGCCGGCGAGGCGCCGGCGAGGCGATGGAGCGAGACCGCCAGGCCGACGCGCTCGGCCTCGCCCGGCGCGATCACTTTGGCGTGGACCAGGCGTGCGAGCAGCGCGTCGTCCACGGCGTCGAGCGCGCCGATCACCGCCCCGACCCTGCGCGCGGTCTCGGCGGGCACCGTGAGGTCAAGGAGCTCTCGGACGCTGGCATGCGCGGCGTTGGGGATCCGCGCGACCATCTCCGCGATCTCGTCGTCGCTCCACGCCGGAATGAGCTTGCTCGCCGACGCAAATGCGAGCTTCACGCGGAGCAGGTCGACCGGCACGCGGCACAGCGAGTCCCAGTCCGCGGCCAGACCGCCGCGCAGCCAGCCATAGAACGCCGCCGCGGGAATCGGCGCCGACTCCGGGGTGCCATCCGGGCGTTGCTGCACCGGCGACTTGGCGAGCGCCGTGACCAGGCGCTGGGCCTGGACGAACGCGCGCCACAGCGCCGGAGCGCGGCCGGTCTCGCCGGCGAGGAAGCCCACGTCCTCGTCGGTGAGCTCGCTCATCAGGGTGCCGTCGAGGAGTGGGCCCAGCGCCGCCTCCAGGCGTTCGTACTCGGACGGGCCATGACGGCCGGCGAATACGAGATCGATCCGCACCTCGGCCGGGGCATTGAACACCACCTCGGACTCGGCGATCCGGTCGTCGCCGAGCCGTACGCGCACCATCAGATCCGCACGATCCTTCTCCGCCCGCGTGAACTTGTCCGCGGCGTATCGGATCTCGTACTCGCCGTCCCGGTCAGTCGGCGCCTGTCCCAGCATCTGGCTGCGCCGGAGATCGACATCGACCGCGAACACCGTCGCGCCGACGACCGGTTCGCCGCCCGCGTCCAAGACGCGGCCGCTCACGGAGAACGGTCCCACGGCGCACAGCGCCGCTGTGATCGCTGCGCGGGTGGCCTCGTCGAACACGCCGGTGATCGGGAGAGCCACCTCCTTCTGGAACTCGCGGATCAGCGCCTCGGTCGCGGCGCCGAAATGGCGGCGATCTCGCTCGGCAGACTCGACGGTGAACCCGAGAATCTCGAATGCACGATGCAACGCCGCGACCGAGTCGTCACGCTGACCACGTAGCAGAAGCGTCTGAAGAATGGGCATAGGGGTTGACTCCGTCTTCGAGGCCTAGAACAGCCGCCGTTGACCAGAAAAAGGACGAATGAGTTGGAATGACATGTTCATGCCGGCGCGCAAGCGATCGAGGATGCCGGTTTTCGTGTCGCGGCGTTCGATGTACTCGTTGGCCGCTTCACGACCCAGTCCCGACGCCACCATGCCGATTCCAGCGCCAAGGACGAACCCTCCCAGAGCTCCCCAGGGCCCAGCGGCGGAACCGAGCTTGGTGCCGGTGACCGCGTACGAGAATGCCAGGCCCACTCCCAGACCGGCGCCCCAGGAAGCGGCTTGTCGCAGGGCCTCGTCCTCGAGAGGCTTGTCGGAGTTTAGGAGCTGCGACTGCTGGTACGCGCGCTCCAGGCTCTCCTTGGTCTGGTACAAGCCGTAGGCCAGCATCAGCAGGTTCACGCCACCTAGCGTGGCCGTGGTCTTGGGGGCATTGGGGTGGCGAGAGACCCAGCGCTCAACGAGTTCGCCCATGGGTCCCTTGCTCCGGAGGAGGAACGGCTTCGAGTCGATAGGTCTTGGTTCGCTGGCCTTCGCGACTTGCTTCTCGAAGCCGTGTGTTCCTGGCTTATCGACCATGTGAAACGTGGGCTGGGCCTGCACACCCTCTCGCAGGCCAACGTTTGAGTAGGTTCCTTCCGGCATGACCCACACGCCGGCCTCGAGCAGCGGGACCGTCAACTGCTGCGCCGCCGTGTACTTCGATGGCGAAAATGGCACTCGGGGGTCGAGGATCTTCACCTCGATATGCCAGAGGTTGCCGGGCTGGCGGGGTGGATGGGCGTAAAAGTCGGCGACGGTCAGCACCCGCATCCCTCCGACGTTGAGGGAGATCCGCACTTCCTTCTGGAAAGCCCAGTTGAACTTCTTAAGGATCAACTCGACCTCCAGCGACACCTCGGCTTCACTCGGCCAGCTGGTGCGTCCACCCCGGTCGACCCGAGACACGGGCGCATTGGCGCCGTACTGGTAGAGGTTGGGCCCGTCGGCGGTACCCGAGGGGTCGGGGCTGCACCAGCGCCCCAGCCACGGAGCGTAGTAGCGCGCGGAGTGGTAGCCGAGGCCGCTCTCGTCGTCGCGCTCCATGCCGGTGAAGCGGTAGCGCTTCGGCGCCTCGATCGCGCTGCGTGCCATACGGTACGCGCTGGTGCCGTACGGATGCAATTCTTCGTAGCTGATGACGCCGGCGGCATCGTCGAGCTCGAGACAGCTCGAGCCGAGGTGGTTGCTGTACTGGTAGCGATAGAGCGCGCCCGTCTTCGCACCGGCGCGGTTGGTGACGATGACGTCCTCCACGAGCAGCGCGCGCCGGTCACCCTCGAGCACGTGATGGGTCTCGGTCTCCTCGACGAGGACACCGCCCGACCAACGCCGGTAAAGCTCCATCCCGCCGAGGCAGATCCGCTCCCAGCCCTTCGCGCCCGCCTGGGTGTGGCTGACCTTGCGCGTGCGCTCCTTGTCCGCGTCGTACTGGTAGTAGACTTGGCCGCCGCCGCCGCGCTCCACGACGCGGATCATGTCCCGGTGATCCCACTCCAAGTAATAGGCCGGTGCGACATTCGCGAACGCGAGGAGATTGCCGTGCGTGTCGTGGGGGTAAACGGTAGCGTTCTGCGCGTTCGTGCCGAACCAGGTGCGCGTGAGCCGGTTGCTGTGATCGGCGTACTGGTAGTTGCGCGTCCACCCGCTGGTCGCGGTGTGGGCGACCTGCAGGAGGTTCCCGACTTCGTCGTAACGGAGGCGCTGCGTGTAGTTGCGTTGATCCGCGGGGTCGCCCGCTGGCACCGGGAACGCCGTTGCGAACGCCGGCGGCTCGTGCTGGCCGGGCGCGCCGAGCCCGGCCTGCTCGCGTCCGGTGGCGGCGATCAGCCGGTACAGCGCGTCGTAGGTGTAGCGTGCGGCCGGCTCGATCAACTGGTTGGCGAAGAACGCCGGGCGGAACGCGTCGTCGTAGATCTCGGTGACGTTGCCGGCGGCATCGTGCGTGTAGAACAGGTTCTGCACGACGTTCGGCGTCCGGAACTGCCCCAGCGCGCTCGGGAACGGCGGATCGTATCCAGGCCGCGTGGTGCGCAACTGGATCAGTCGGAACGTCTGCGGATCGTAGGTGAACCGCGTGCGGGTGCCGTTCGCGTAACTGATCGCGATGCGTTGGCCCTTTGCGTCGTACCGGACTGCGTCGATCACATCCGTGCGCCGGCTGGTCGGGCCCTCCACGTGGCCGGCCGCGGTCTTGGTCGCGCGCACGACCAGCGCCTGGCGCTCGAGCAGGCCGCGCTCGTTGTAGGTCGGCTCGTGGACCGCGACGCGGCCGTTGGCGCGGTGCCAGGCGTAGCGTCGCCGCACCCGGCCGAGCGCGTCGTACGTCGTGATTTGGGTGAAGGTCTCCGGCTCGAGGGTGGCTGATCGCCAGTCCAGGCGCGCTGCGGTGTACTGCGCGGCGAGCCGGCGCTCGACCTCCATCGCGCGTCCAGCGAAGTCGTAGCGCACGGTGTTGGTGAGGCCGCTGGGATCGAAGTGCTCGAGGGGCCGCCCGCGCAGGTTGCGGGCCCGATCGTTCGGCGCACCCTCGCCGTAGGTGCGTCGTTCGACCAGCTCGGGGGCTCCGCCGTTGGTCGACAGCCAGATGTCGGTGGGGCGGTGGAGCGCGTCGTAGCGCGCGTCGACGAGGCGGTCCTCGCGAACGCCAGCGCGTTCGTTGGCCGTCCAGGCGAACATCGGCTTGCCGGCCGCGTCGTTCAGCGCCCAGACATCGCCCGCGTCCATGCTGTGCTGGAAGAGCTGATTGCCGGCGACGTCGTAGCAAGGCGCGAAGCCGGCGGTCACGTCGGCCGTCGCGCCGTCGGGCATCGGCGGCTGGATGTGCTGCATCACCAGGTTGTTGCGGGCGTCGCGGATCCACAGCGTCTTGCCCTCGGTGTCGAGCCGGGTGAACGTGACGTGGCGCACGTCCGCCGATGGCGCGGCCTCGCCCGGGTACTGGTGGCGCTCGTGCACCACGTCGACAACGTTGCGGCCGAGGCTGTCGAGGAACGTCACCGCCGGTGTATCCGCGTGGACCCATGCGCTGGCGGCAGCCCGTTTCTGCTCGGCCGACGCGGTCGCCGCCGTATGCGCCGCGTACCAGGCGTTTCCGGGCTCGGCGACAGTATCGTTGGCGTCGTGCCGCGCGACGTGCCACGGCGACGCCTCGACGCGGTGGTAGCTGCCATCGGGTGATTCGATGCGGATCACGCGCCCGATCGCATCGTGGTAGCGCAGCGTTGTCACGCCGACCTCGGCGAGCTCCTCGAAGCGTTGCTCGTTGGAGCTGAAGTACGGCTCGTACTGCTTGACGGGCTTGCCCTTGTTGTTGAGCACGGTCTTGCCGCTCGCGATCCAGCGCAGGGCCGTCGACCCCTCCGCCGGCTCCGCCTTCGACTTCTTGACGAGCACCTCGCCGCTCCCGTCGGAGTACTCGTACGCCGTCTGCAGCCGCCCCCCCGCGGGCAGGTCGGCGCGATGGCGCTCGCGCTGGATCGAGGCTGCGCCGGCAGGGTGGTGCCCCCAGGTAAGGGTGCCGTCGGGCTCGATGCGCTCGCCGAGGTAGTACAGATGGCGCGCGGTCGCATGGGCCAGGAGCGCGGCCGCCTCGGTCTCGTCGTACGCTCCGGCGAAGAAGTCGCTGACCCGCTGGAGCGCCGGCGCCGCGTCGACGCCGGCTACGCTGTCGCCGCCCGCGAGTTGGGCCACCGCGGTCGGCAGGCCCAGCGCGTCGTACACGACGTCCGACCGGTTGCCGTTGGCGTCCTCGACCCGCGCCGGCGCGAGCACGCGGAGATCGAACTCGATCACCGCGATCGTATTGTTCACGGCGTCGGTCGTAGACGCAACGAGCAGGTCGTGGAGGTAGGTGAGTCGAGTCCGCTGATCGAACGCATCGACGTACTCGACCGGCAGATAGAAATGCCCGGCATCGAGCTGCGCAACGCCCGACCGCATCCAGTACTCGTCCTGGCTCGCCGCGCCGAACCGCGCGGCCAGGGTAGCGCCACTCAAATAGCCGCTTCGCGACGGCGTCCCCAGCGCAGCCCTCTCCGGCTGCCCGAGCAGGTTCCCGAACACCGCGTCGAGCAGGTCGCCCGTGAGTGCGAGCTTGTAGTCCTCGTACTTCAAGCCGCGCGCGTCGATCTGTCCCAGCGGCCGCGGTCCGGTGAGCGCGGCGTCGAAGTACAGCGTGCGCGCGTGCTCGACCAACCGCCGCTGCCGACCGGCGCCCGGCTGCTCGTGGTACGCGCGGCGGCCGACCGGGATCACTGGCGTGCCGCGCGCTGGATAGACGTCGCTTAGCGCCAGCGCGCGGACCTCAGCGAGTGTGAACAGATCGCCCGCCGGCGCCACGCCGGTGAGCTCGTACGCCAAGAGCTCGCAAGGCGCCGGCGTTCGATGGCCGGTCGCGTCGTCCACGGCGTCGGTGAGGCGCCGCTCGGTGTAGGCCACGTGGAGCTCGCGCTGGACCCGCGCGATCAGCGCCTCCGCGCCCGCCGGCAACGCCGGGTCGGAGTGGGTTCCCCACCGCGGGTACATCACCACGAGGGCTTGTCGGACGTTGCCGAATCGATCGGTGTCGAGGTTGAGCGTGTGCGCCACCCGTGGGTCGGGTGGCGGGGCGCCCGGCCGCAGATCGAGGTCGTGGTGGTACACGATCGCCTCGCTGTCCGTGGCGAGGTACACCGCGTGGCGGTTGGGGCCGCGCGGCTGGAGCCGCTGCACCTCGCAGGTTCGCTCGGAGGTGGTGAACAGGCGCGTCGGACGGTGCTTGCCGGTGGCCTCGAGCTCGTCGACGTCGAGCTCGTAAATCTCCTGGCGGAGCATGCGGCCCTTGCACGCGCGCAGCGCCTCGCGCCATTCGTCGGTTCGAGTGGTCGCGGGCAACTCCGGCGCGGGCAGGGGGTGCTCGCGAAACCCGCCGGGCGCGTTGGGACGGAGGTACTCGCTCGCAAGCCGGGCCAGCGTGCGCTCACGATCGACGAAGCCGCCCGTGTCGTACCAGGTGATCGTCTTGATCGGCCGCTGGTACAGCGTCCGGTCCGACGTGACGTACGGGCTGGCAGGGTTGGCGGCGGCGAACCGGCCGAAGCTCTCGACGTCGACTTGCTCGACGCGGCCGAAGCCGCGGAATTCGCGCTCGGCGCCGTCGAAGTAGCCGTGGTGGTAGCTGTAGCTCGTGGTGAACGAGGTCTCTCGCCAGCGATCGGTGATGGTGACGCGGTCAACGCAGTGCACGGGAAACGCCAGCCGCGTGACCCACGGCGTGCCGGCGGTTCGATCGGCCAGGTAGTACTTCGTCGATGGAGCGTACCGGATCCGGGTCTGACCCCCCAGGTTGTTGTCGACGGCGACCAGGAGGTGCGGCTTGGTCCCTCCCATGAGGTCGATGTAGTGGAGAGGCCGCTCCTGGTCGCGGGGCAACGAGGACGACCACACCAGGCACGCGGTCCCGTTGCCGAGTAAGTCGGCGGCGACCGCCGACGCGGCATCTTCGATTTTCGGCGACAGTCGCTTCGGGCCGGAGAAACCGTTGCCCGCCTGGTTGAAGTACAGGGCGATGCCGTCCGGACCGACGTACAGCAGATCGGTCGTGCCGCTGCCGTCGAGATCGACCAGGCGAACCCGGCGTTGGTCGAAGCGGTCCGGGACGTCGAGCCACGGCGATCGATCCATCGTCACCTTCGGCCCGAACCGGCCGTACCCGAGGCTCGGCCAGTAGGACACCTCCCCGTTGCGGACGCGCACGAGGTCGGTGAGCCCGTCTCCCGACATGTCCGCGAGGTAGACCGACTGTGTCCCGTCCGAGAACACCAGATGAGGCCCGCGCTCGTCGTCGACCGGGAGTGTCACGCGTTCGGCCGGCCCGAAGCCGGCTGTGCCCAGCGACGGATACCAGGTGAACGCCTCGCCGTCGCTCGCCAGGAGATCGTCGAGCCCATCGCCGGTCAGGTCGAGAAGCCTGCGATCGCGGCCGTCGAAAGCGACGTTCGGGAGCGAGGTGAACGCGCGGAATGTCTCCCAGCCTCCGCTCGCGGTGCGCTCGAAGAAACCCGGCGTCGCGCCGCCGAATTGAGCCAGATCCAAGCGGCCGTTGCCGGAGACATCGACCAGTTGCTGGCGGCGCGCGAGATCGGCGGGCGCTGGCAGGATCGGGAGACGCTCGAGCGGGCCGAATCGAGGCCTTGTGTCGGCCGGGGTCTCGCCGATCACGGCTTGGTTGCGCTTGTATAACCAAGCGCCGCCCTGCTCGGTGAGCACGCCGGCCAGTCCCTCGCCATCGAGATCGATGAACCGGTAGCGGGCGCCGTCGAGCCCGACCGGGAGGTTGGCGAGGCTCTCGGCATCGAGCTCGCGCACGGTGTCATCGATCGTCGCTCGGCTGTAGTCGAGCTCGATCGGCGGAAGCGATCGCGTGATATAGGTCGAGAACCGGGCGCCGCCGCGAACCACCACGGGCTGTGTCGAGTCCCGGAGGTAACCGCGCTGGGCGATCCGGCGCAGGAACGAGCCCGAGCGCGTGCTGCCGCGGTGTGAGAGCTCGCCGTCGATCGATGGCGCTGCGTCGTAGTCCAGGTCGTCGTAGTGCAGCTCGGTCGACCGGACGAGACACGGATCGGGTCCGAGCTCCGGGAAACGGTGAAACACCAGGATGCGACGGCACCGCCGGTAGGTCCTCACCTCGAAGCCGGGTCGATACGTCGAGAACGGGTCGGGCCGGACCGGCCACGGGTCGACCGGCATCGCCGCGGCGCGTACCGATGTCGCCGAGTTTTCCTCGACGAAGCCCTCGCCATGATCGAACACGACGTTGAACATCCAATCCGTCGGGACGGGATCGGAAGGGGAGACCTGCGACTGTCGGTTGCCGTAGCGGATCTGCGCGAGATAGCGACCCGCTGTTCGGGTCGCGCGATTGCGTTCATGGGGAAGCCCCGGCTTGATACCGCGGGCATCTTCACGCACGTAGTCGTAGGCGATCGCGTTGCCCTTCCCGTCGTAGCACTCGCAGATCAACCAGCTGAAGATCCGGGTAGAATCTGCGGGATCGACGACCCGACTTTCCTCGGTGCGTCCGTAGATCGTCGTGATGTTCTCGCGCGAGATCGAGCGCCAGTGGGTATCCCCGGGCCGGGACCAGCGCTCGATACGTGCGAACAGACCTTCGATCCGTGGCCGGTAGCGCCTGACGCGGTAGCCGTCGCGCACCGTCTCGACGATCGAGTCGCTCGCGTCGAGCTCCGGCACGAGATCCTCCGTGCCGGAGAGCACGAACACGTCCGACTCGTCGGTGTAGCGGGGAAGCCCTTTGTCGGTCCTGCGTGTGACCGCCGGCAACGCCAGGGTCCAGCCAAAGCCGAAGGGGCCGTTGCCCGCTCCCGAGTCGTACGACAGCTCGAGCTGCGGGCCGAAGCCGCCGCGACCGGGCGAGGCAGCAATCGGAACGCGAAAGCTCCCTGTGCCCGTCACCGGATTGGCCGTGAACTTCTCGCCGATGCCGCGAATCGCTCCGCCACCTTTGGGCAACCCGATCGTGGGCGCAGCAACGTTGAACTGGTCGGGCGACGATGATGAAGACGACGCCCCCTCCGAGCCTCCGGTGTGGCCTTCGTTCAAGGCAGCAGGCATTTGATCTCCTGCTCTGCTTGAACCCACGGTTGGCTTGACGCGTCAATCCAGAATGAGTCCGCGGTGCTGAATGATCCGCACGCATGGCTGGGGGCATCTGCGGCCGATCGTGCGAACTCCGCGGCGGGGTGTCCTTCCGCCCTCATGCGACCCGGCCCGACGAACCCGAGCCGCCGTCCCCAGCCTGACCAGAAAATCAACATCCTACGTAATCTCCTTGGTCTCGACGACGGCGACGATGCGGCCGCGCAGGAGTAGGACGTAGTCGGCGTACTGGTTGCCGTAGTGCAGCCCCGGCTCGGCGACGATCATGGGGAGCACGCCGGCGGCGACGAGGTCGATCTCGTGCTCCTCCACCACCTGCGTCGGGTCGGCGAGCTTCCAGCCGGCGAGGCGGAGGTGCTCGTCGATCAGGCCTTTTCGGGTTCGGGCTTCAGGGGTCATGAGGCTGTCTCGGCGCCGGCCCCGAGCTCGGCCATGTCTGCGCCAATACCGAGCTCGACGACGTACCACAGGCGCCGCCACAGGTCGCTCACTGCTTCAGCGACGCATTGCCGTGCCAGCAAGACGGCGTCAGGCACGGGGATCGCCCGGCGGGCCGCGACCATCCGGTCGAGCAGGGGCTCGATTTCGTTGAGCGCTTCGCCTTCGTAAACGGTCCAGCGGGCCGCGACCACGAGCCGCCCCCCTCGAACGCTGTGGAGCCCCTTGGCAGGCACGCCCCAGCCCAACTCGAGTACTGAGAAATTCAGGCAATCAACGACTTGTTCACGCTGCCGCTCGTCAGCGATTCTCGCGAGCGCGGGCAGTGCGGCGATGATCTCAGGGCGTAGGCGGCCGAGCTCGGCGCTCAACACCGCGGCGAGCACGTCCAGCGCCGCGCGAACGCGCGGGAGCGGCTCCAAAGCTCGAGGGTAGGCCACCCCCGCAGCGAGGCCGTATTGGGGATCCGCGAGGACCTCGTCGATCTCCCCGGTGAGGCGCGCGATCTGCATTGCGTAGACCCACTCGAACCCGGCGTAGAAGGTCGGCGTCAGCCTCCTCTCCTCAACGCTGGTCATTGCAAGTGGCCAGACCGGATAGCCCGTCCAGTCGGCTGCCGTTTGCATGGCGGAGCACGTCCACCTCCAGAGCGGCTCGATGATCGCCTGCCGGCAGCGGGCCTCCTTGGCGCCAGACCAGGACCGCGCGAGGTGCTCTCGTCCCTTCAGCCGGGCATTCAGCGCCCCCGCGTCCCAAACGGCGAACGGACGCCCCATCCGGCCGGGCGCTGCCGTCCAGGCGTCCTTCAAGCGTTTCACCATCCCCTGGGTGAACGGCACGTTGGTGAGAAGGATGTACCCCGCGCACCCTTCGACTCCTGGCTTGTCGAACTCGGTCTGCTTACCGAGGAAGCATCGCTCCACTGCTCCGCGACGTTCACGTAGTCCGCCGGAGGGCGCCGCGAACTTGTACTGAAACACCCAGCGCCCGCTGACCCCGGCGATCGTGCCCGTGAACTCGGCGTCAACCCCCTCGTCTCGCCCGGCACCCGCGAACGTCTGCACGGGAGGACCGAACTCGAAAGGAAGCAGGCCGTCGCACAACACCTTGAATTCGCGCTCGTGGGTGATGGTTTCGACGGGGCTTGTCGGGCTCACGCCTCCTCTCCACCGAACGCTGACTCGTCCAGATCCCAAACGTCGATGGTGCGCTTCTTCACGCCAATGCCGTAGTTGGCGAGTAGGTCGATGAGCTTCTCGCCATCGATCAGGGTGATCGGTGCCGCGCCGAACTCGAAGGCCGCCTTCTCGGTCCCTGACGAGAACTGGCTCGTGGTGATGAGCGTGCCCCGGACAGCCTGGAACCGGTGCAGGCATCCGCGCAGCGCATCGAGGTCCTTCCTCTGGACCGTGCGCTTGTGGCGTTTGACTTGAATGACCTCCTTTACCGCTGTGATGCCGAGCTGGATGCGGCCGATGACGTCGATGCCCTTGTCGTTGGAGGGCGCTGTCACCTCCACGTCGACGTACCCCATTTCGACGAGCAGGTCCTTGATCACGTGCTCGAATGCGTACGGGTCCATCTCCGCGAGAATCTCGCGAAGTGCCTCTTTCACTTGCTCCTGCTTTCGTTGCACGAGCGAGCGGATCTCGGCGTCCGCGTCGTTGCCCGCTGCCTCCCCCGGCTCGTCTCCGCCGAGCCAAGCCAGTCCAGCCGGGGTCACCGAGTAATTTAGGCCGCCGCGTACAACGTAGGTGCGATCGAGGAGGTTCCGAAGCCGCTGATACAGGTAGGACCGCGCCGCTGCGTCGCTACGGATCTTGCTGTTCCGCTGGAGATAGTCCCGCCACAGGGGCAGCAGCTCGCCGCTCGTGGCGGGGCCCGTATCGGCGACGATCCTGAGCAGTGCGAGCACGCCCTCGCCGTCGTCGACTTCTCGCACGACGGTGCCAACCGCGGACGTAGACCATGCTTGTCCACGCTCGGAGATGCTGAGCCGTCCATCGAACGCTTCGTCGAGCAGCGCGTAGTTGCGGCAGAGGAGCCACACGCCAGTCGTGTGCCGCGGGTTCACTCTCTCGCCGCTTCCCTTCCAGATCGCGAGCGCAACGTCGCGATCGGCACCCTGGAGACGAGCCGGAATCCACGAAGCCGGATCGCTCCAGTCCTCATTCGCCTGCGGCGTACCGCGGAGGTCCGAGAGGGTCGTCCGCAGGTGCGTGACCTCGGCAGCCCGGCGTCCTACAACGGCGCTGAGGAAGGCGCGAACTTCCGCGTACAGCGGGAAGTGGGGGACCTTCACCCGGCTGGCACCGTTTTCGGCATCGACTCCAGGTAACGGTGCGACTACGGCAGTCACGCCGGCTTGGCGTAAACCGAACGTGCGCGGGGCCGTCCGAACGAACTCGCCGTCCGGTGCACGGGCGGCGATGCAAAGCGCCGCCTCCATGGTCGCCACGGGCGTCTTGCCCGTCGTGGACAGCAGCCCGCGATCGAGAGCTCGGCGCGCGATCTCGTGCGCGTGCAAGGGCGACGAGGCCACCTTCAGAACCTCGCGCGCCGCCTCCTTGAACGTCATGTTGCCAGCTTCCAGTGCCGTCGTCTCCGTGCGCCCGAAGATACCCGACGCGGCCTCGTCGCGCAGCAGTGGAGAGGATCGGCGTGCGCCCGCGGAGGGGGTCACGTTGTCATGGGAGTTGAGGAGGCCGACCCCGGTGGGTGGGGTGCTCCCGGAGGGGTGAACCGTTGCCATGGCTTCCGTGATTCCACTTGCCGCTTGGGGCTTGTGATGCCGGAATGCCGGCCATGATTCCTTGGAATTCTTGGAATCACCCGAAGTGTGAACCGCATTATTCCCGCGTCACCGGTGCGCCACGCAGGGCGCGTCCCGCCCCCAACCGCGCCATCGCCTCCTGCAGCGCCGGTCCCAGCGCGGCCCCGGCCTTGGCCTCGCCCTTCGAAATGGTGCCCTGCTCCACGCCGAGGAGGTCCGCCATCTCCCGCTGCGAGAGCCGCCGATCGGCTCGGAGCCGCGCGAGGTCGGCCCCCGTGAACGCGGTGGGAGCACTGCCGGGCGGCTCCGGGGCCCCCTCGCTCGCGGCCAGCACGGGGGTTCCCCCTGGCGCTTCCGCCGGTGCGGCCGGCTCGGGCCGCAAGGCAACGACCTTGGCCGCCTCGCGCTCCTCCCGCCGACGCCGGCGCTCCTCCGCGGCGTGCTGCATTGCCCGGCGCAACGCGATCTGGAGCGCCGGCCGGACCCGCTCCCGCGGGCTCATCTCGGCGTCCCTCACAACCGCTGACGGCACGCCGAGCTGCGCCGCGAACACGGCTCGCGTGAGGTTGACCTCGCCGCGGAAGCGCCCGAGGTCGCCGCCCGTGAGCGTCCAGTCGCGGGGCCAGTCGTCGTGCTTCGACCAGAATGCGCCGCGGTGGTCGGGAGGGGTCGGCGGCCAGTGCCCTACCGATGCCAGCGCGAGGCGATCCGCCTCGATGTACCCGTCGGCGCGCGGCGTGGTCGCCTTCTGGCTCGGCGTGGCAGGCTTCGGCGCCGGGGCGGGCGGGCGCGCGGCCTTCGTGCTCCTCGCGGCCGGCGTCGCCGGCGCGGCACCGGGCCCCAGCGGCGCGGGTCGCACGGGCGAGGGCGGCCGCGCCATCGTCGCGGGCGGAGACGCGACCGCCGTCCGCCTCGCCGCTTCGGTCTGCGCCCGGAGCAGCGCCGTCTGCGCCTCGATCTTCGCGGCCTCGGCCTCGGCGAGACGCGCGGCCGCCTTGGCCCTCTCCGCCTCCGCGAGCGCGGCATCGGTCTTCACGCGCAGCTCGGAGTCCCGGCGCTCCTGCTCACGCCGGGCCGCCCCGTCGTCGGTGCGGAGTACCGGCGCGCGAGCCACGGTCCGGTGGCGTGGACCGTCAGCGGGACGCACGGTCGGCACCGCGGGCGGCGACGCCTCCAGCGTCGACCCCGCTTCCGCCTTTCGCATCACGCCCGCCTGGAGTCGTACGACCCGGCTCTGCGCCAGCTCAATGAGGTCCCGGGCACGCATCCGCATCAGCATGTGCCCGTCGCGCTCGGCCACACGCACGTCCTCGCGGTAGTCGCCGATCTTCTCGACCAGCGCGTCCACGTCGTCGCAGGCGGCGATCCACGCCCTCTCCCGCTGGAACACCTGTTCGAGCGTGGCCATCAGTGCCTCCGATCCGCGAGGCGCTCGGCCCGCAGCTTCAGCTCGCGCTGCTCGATCTCGCCGAGGAGATCGCGGGCACGGGTGTGGGCGATGTTCGACTGGCGCGCGTCGCGCAGCACCCGCTCCAGCGACACGCGCCGCATCACCAGGTCCTCCGGGTCGCGGCTGGCCCGGATGGCCGCCCCCTCCTTCCGGTAGACAGCCTCCACCCGCTCGAACTCCTCGGGGGTGTCCAGCACGCGCGCGGGCGCCGAGGGCGGTTCCGGGTCGTCGTCCTCTTCGTCCTCGTCCCCCTCCTGCGCGGCCAGCACCGCCGCCTCCTCCTCGTCGGTGAGGTCCACGACCACGCGCTCGCCGTCCTCGTCCGTGTAGATCCACTTGCTCATGACGCCCTCCGCGGGCTCTGGCGCCCGCAACTCGTGCCGATGTTTGGGGCGCCGGACAACCCGGACGGCCCGACAAGCGGCGGTTGAACCAATGCGAATTGCCCCGTCCATGCTCGGGGCAGGGTGGACGGCGCGCCGTCCGGGTCCGTCCACCCTCCGGAGAGCATGGACGGGGTTTTTTCACGCGGCGGAAGCATCGCTTTCCCCTCCGTCCAGGCTCGGGGGCCTCTCCCAACACCACGGGCGATCGCCGGCCTGGCCCACCGGACGCGTCTTGACGCAGCCCAGCCGGCCGAGCGCGCGACCGGTCCGTTGGCGTTTCTTCGCGTCCCAGCGCTCGGGCACGATCCCGAGCCCGTCGCGCATCGCGTCCTCCACCGTGAACGGCCCCTCCTGCGCGGCGACCCAGGGGCGGAGCGCCTCTTCCCAGGCCTCGGGCACGGTGAACTGGCGCTGCGCCGTGATGAGGAGCCGCTCCTCCTCCCGGTTCAGCCACCACGTCTCCCCGGCGCGGTAGCGGGCGAGGGCCTCGCCGAAGAGCTGCTCGCGGTCCCGCGCGATGGCGGCGAGGTCGGGATCCCCCACTACCACCGGCCAGTACCGACGCGCGCCAGTCGGGTCGCGGAGCAGCTCCTCCTGGTTGGCGGTGACGAGCATCACCACCTGCCGAGGGTGATCCTCGGGAAGCCGGGCGTAGGGCCGCCGGTAGCGGTCGACGCGCGTGGTGATGAACGCCTTCGCCGCCTCGTCGCTGGCCCGGTTCAGCGACTCGCTCTCGGCGAGCTCGTAGAACCACTTGCCCTCCAGGCACATGAAGGCGTCCTTGTTGCCGATGTCGAACGCGCTCTCGCCGGCCCAGGAGCGCACCGGCGGGAGCGTGGCGCACAGCCTCGACTTCCCCGCACCCTGGCGCCCGATGAGCAGGAGCATGGTGTCGAGCTGGCAGCCCGGGTCGAACACGCGCGCACACGCGCCGATGAAGAAGGACGAGCTGAACTTGCGGTGCAGCGGCGTGTCGGCGGCGCCGAGGTACACCGAGAGGAAGCCGTCGAGGCGGGGAACCCCGTCCCACACGCAGCCGTTCAGCCAGTCGCACACCCCGGTGAAACGCGTGCTGCGCGGCGACGAAGTTGACGGCGCGGTGCAGCGTGTCGGTGGACGAACGGATCCCGTAAACGTCGTCGAGCCAGATGGCGACGCGCGTGAGGTCGGTGTCGGAGAGGGGCGCGTCGTCGAGCACGACGAAGCCCTCGAACTTCGACCAGCGGATGCGGCCCTGCCAGCGCTCGTCCGTAGAGAGCACGTGGACGACGTTCCGCAGCGAGCCGAACGGCTTGCCCTTCTCCGTCTTGTCCAGGCCGCACTGGACCTCGAAGTCCGGCTCCCGATGGTCAACCGCGCCGCGGTTGGCGGCCTCGGGGGGCACATGGACGAGGGCGGTGCTCACGACGCGCCCCCCTCGGAGATTCGCTCCCACAGATCGGTCTCGGGGACACCGGCGAACAGCTCGCAGGCGAGGATGCGCCGCCGGATCGACGGCGAAAGCGCCCGCTTCCGGTTGAGGAGCTGCGACCAGTAGGAGCGGGCGACGCCGACGCGCTCGGCGACCTCGGCGTGGGTCAGGTGGCGGGCATCGACGTGGTCGCGGACGCGGTCGGCGAGGAGGAGGAAGTGGCGGGGCATGTGAACTCCGGGAGGCGATCAGTTAGTGAAACAGCGAGCGCGCAGTAGCTGTACACCCGCCTGGGTTCGCGGTCAAGGCAGTCGGTGAGGCATCTGTGTTGCAGTCGTTGATGTGCGGGTGTAAGAAGAGGGCATGGCCAAGCGCACCCCTCCTCCTCGCCCTCCCTCCCAGCCGGTCTTCGGCGACGACGCGCCCCGTCCCGCCTCGGTGGTCCCGCTCCACCCCGAGCCCGACCTTCAGCCGCGCCAGCTCCCCGACGGCTCGTGGGCCATCCCCAACGGCGACGACGTGATCCACGTCGCAATGACCCAGGGGGCCGCGCCCGACGAGGATAGCGGCGACGACGCCACCTTCATCTGGCGCCGCAACCCCGAGTTCCCGAACTACCTGCGCCGGGTGCGGGAGAAGGCGGGCCTCTCGGTCCGCCAGGCCGCCCCGGCGATCGGCGTCTCCGTGCCCTACCTCTCCCGGCTGGAGACGGGCGGGCCGGCGAAGCGTCCCGACGTGCAGCGGCTCTACCGGATGGCCGACGTTTACGGCGTGGACCGCCGCACGATGCTGAAGAACGCGGGCGTGCAGCTCGAGCTGCCGCCCGAGCTCGCGGTGTTCGACAAGCTCGACAGCCAGTTCGCGGCGATCATGCTCGACCCGGCGATCAAGCCCGCGCGCCTGACCGAGGACGCGCTCGGGTACGTCTCCGACCGGCTGAAGATGCAGATCATCGAGTGGGCCGACAAGCTCACCCGCCAGCCCGACCCCCATGCCTACCTCGCGAAGCTGCTCGACAAGGGGGCGCAATGACCGAGATCAACCTCCCGCACCGGCGCGCCGAGGACCTCGACGGCGTGTGCGCCGACGTCCGCGCAGGACGCGGGGCCCTCGTCCTGATCAACGAGTCCGCGCCGGCGTTCCTCCAGCTCGCGGGGCCGAAGGGCCTGCCCGGCTGGACGCTGCTCTGCAATGCGCCCTACCCGGAGGTCCTGCTCCGCTCGATCCCCGACGGGCGCATCCTCGCGGAGGCAGCGGCCAACCGCGCCTTCCCCGCCGGGCTCGACGAGATCGCCACCAAGGCCGAGCCGCTCGTCGGCGCCGCCGCCCCGACGCTGCGCGCGCTGCTCGCCGCCGTCCGTGCCACCACCGAGACCATGCGCTTCCGCGTGCCGGCGGTGGCCGAGTTGGTGGCCGAGGAGGGCGAGCCCACCCTCGGCGCGTGGGCCTCCTGCCTCCCCCTCGGTGTGTTGCAGCGGTGCCTCGACCGCGCCCGCCGGCCTCGTCGGGCGGCGTGACGCCGCCCGAAATTATGTACGCTATAACGCTCGCTCTGGAGCCCCCATGCCCATCCTCGGCGCCGCCTACCTCCGCTGTTCCGACCCCCGCCAGGACAAATCCATCGAGCAGCAGCGCGAGGAGATCACCCGCCGCGCCGCAGCTGACGGCGTGGTCATCCCTCCCGAGAACTGGTTCGTGGACGAGGGCATCAGCGGGCGCTCGACCAAGAAGCGCTCCTCGTACCTGGCCCTGATCAAGCGCGCCGAGGCTCAGCGCGATGCCATCGCCACCCGGAAGAAGGGCGCGGTTCGCATCGAACGCCTCTACGTGTGGGCGTTCAGCCGGGTCGCGAGGAACATGTTCGATTGCCTCCGGGCGCTCGCGACGCTGGACGAGGCCGACATCGACGTCATCTCGCTGACCGAGCCGGACGCCGGCGACCGCTCCTTCCGCAAGCTCATCCGGCCGATCCTCGCGTGGCTGGCCGAGCGGTACTCCGAGGAGCTCTCCCGCAACGTCGTGCGCGGGATGCGGAGCCAGGCGGAGAAGGGGTACTGGCAGTACGGGCACGCGCCCTACGGCTACGCGGTCGTTAAGGGCCGACTCGTCGTCACCGAGGAGACGCGCGCGGCCTTCGAGACGGTCAAGCGCATCTTCCGCGACTACGCCGACGGTGCCGACGGCGGGCTCCGGATCGCGGAGCGGCTCACCCGCGAGGGCGTGACCCCGCCGGGCCGTTCCGATCTCGGCCGCGCCTACGCCCCCGGCGCGTGGAAGCGGAAGCACCTCCAGAACATCGTCACGAGCCGGACCTACCTTGGGCACATCGTCCACGACGGCGTCGTGGTCGCGCGCGATGTGCACGAGGCCGCGGTCGACGAGGAGACCTTCGAGCGGGTGCAGGCCAAGCGCGCCCTGCGGGACCGCAACCGCAAGGATGGCAAGGGCAACGGCGAGAACCGCCTTCGGATGGGCGAGAACGGTCTGCTCACCCCTTGGCTGCGCTGCGGCACCTGCGGCGGTTCCGTGCGGGTGTGGCAGGGGGGCCAGAAGTCCAAGCCAACCTACCTGTACTACTGCGCCACGCGGCAGGACAATCCGGCCGCCTGCACCGGCATCTCCATCCGCGTCGAGAAGCTCGACAAGCTCGTGATGGACGTGATCGAGCAGCGCGTGCTCTCGCCCGAGAACGTAGAGCGGTTCATGGCGGAGTCGGTGGCCAAGCTCCGCGAGGCCCCGCCCGACGAGGTGGCCGACGAGCGCGCCCGCCTCACCGCCGTGATCGCCGACCTCGACAGGCGCATCCGGGCAACCGGAGCTCAGGTCATCGCCGGTGTGCTCGATCAGGAGGACGCCGTCGCCATGAACGCGCCCCTCCGCGAACAGCGCGACCTCGCCAAGCTCCAGCTGGCCGCGCTGCCGGCCAAGCGCGATGAGCCCGGCGTCGACGAGATCGACGCCGAGGCCTTCCGTCAGGCGGTGCTCGAAGCCTGGACCGACCAGCCGCTGGAGGAGCGCCGCTCGGCGCTCGCCCAGCTGCTGCGGCAGGTGACCCTCTCACCGGGAGGGGTGAAGATCACCTACGGCTATTGTCACCATGAACCGGCAGGCCCGCCGTACGCGCCGATGTCGTTCCGCGACCCGTCGGCGTCGTTGTACGAGGCCGACGGGTTGCCGGCGTCGATGAGCGCGCTGCCGGTGGCGAGCGTGAAGTCGTCGTTCTCCGTGCCGTCGTCCGTGAAGTCGACGTAGCCGGGGGCCTCCTCGAGGTTCCCGTTGGAGCCCGTCGGCGCGGTCACGCCGGCGTAGTTGCCGCCCGCGTTGTCGTAGGCGTTCGAGTGCTGCGCGTCGAGGGACGCGCCGGACTCGATGTTCACGGCCGAGCCGCCGCCGTTGTAGGACACGTCCGAGCTGAAGAACTCGAAGGTGCTGCTGCCGGCCACCGAGGCGCCGGAGCCGGACGGCGCGGCGTTGCCCGCGGCGGTCACGTTCCACCAGGTGAGCGTGCCGTCGTCCACGGAGGAGGCGGCGCCCGCGTTCGACGCGGCGTTGCCGGTGAACACGACGTTGGACACCTCGGCGGACCCACCCGCGACGGCCACCGCCGCGCCCGTGGCGGCGCTGTTGTAGCCGATGCGGGACTGCGCGACGGTGACCGCCGCCGCGTCGCCCACGTACAGGCCGCCGCCCTCGTTGGCGAAGTTGGCCGCCATGTTCACGTCGACGATCGACATCCCGCGGCTGTTGTTCACGAAGATCGCGCCGCCGTAGGAGTAGACGTAGGCGTCGGTGGTGTCGTCCACCTCGGTGTACGAGTACTCGGGGAGCGTGTTGCCCGTGACGAGGAGCGCGCGGAGCGTCGGCGTCGCGCCGTCCACGAAGATGCCGCCGCCGTAGAAGCGGGTGGTGTTCGTGATGCAGGTCTCGGCGGAGCCGCAGGAGGACGAGCTGGAGGTCGTCTCGACCGTGCCGGTGCCGGCGGTGATCGTGAAGCCGCGGAGCTCGGCGGCGGCGCTCTCGCCGCTGGCGAAGGTCACGACCGAGCCGGCGCCCGCGCCGTCGATGATCGTGTTCTTGCGGCCACCGGTCGAGAAGACCTCGATGTCCTTGCCGCCGAAGTCGATCGTCTCGGTGTAGTTGCCCGGGTAGACCGCGACGCACAGGTCGGCGTCGTCGATGCCCTCCTGGATCGTCTCGTAGGGGTTCGCGAGCGTGCCGTCGGGCCGGGAGCCGGCGTTGTACACGTCGACCACGACGGGCTCGGTGGCGTCGTCGTCGTCGCAGTCGAAGGTGTTCTCGACGACGGCCTCGCAGGCCACCACGGTGTGGGTCAGGTCGCCGAAGCCGTCCCCGTCGTGATCCGCGGGGTACTCCTCGCCGTCGACCGGGTCGTTGTCGATCTCGTCGTCGCAGTTGTTGTCGACGTCGTCGCAGACCTCGTCGGCCCCGGGGTTGATCTCGCGGTCGGTGTCGTCGCAGTCCCCCTCGCGAACGGTGTAGCCGTCCCGATCCGCGTCACCGGTGTCGGTGTCCGTGTCGGTGTCGGTGTCGGTGTCCGCGTCGGTGTCCGCGTCCGTGTCGGAGTCCGTGTCCGCGTCCGTGTCGGAGTCCGTGTCCGTGTCGCTGTCGGCGTCCGTGTCCGCGTCCGTGTCGTCCGGGTTGTGGTCCGGGATGCCGGTGTCGTCGTCGGGACGGGACCCGTCCTTCTCGGGGAGGCAGCCGGACAGGGTCACCAGGGCGGTGAGGGAGAAGAGGGGCAGGACGAGGCGGTTCACGGAGGGCTCCGAGCGAAGGGGGCCGAACCTTAGCTTCGGTATTGTATCCGTCAAGCATTTACCGTTGACGATGAGCATGAAAGTGTGATTCGCACCTTTACTCGCTGCTTTTGAGGATGGGGTGTCCGCTGCTGTCCGGACGGGCGAGGTCCGGCACGGCCCCCGGCCCCGAATTTCGGTCGCCGCCGAAATTCGGGTTGGCGATCCGGACCACCGTCGCTATAGTTCGGTCATCACCGAACGAGCCCATGGCGCTCCCCGACCTCTTCACGGCCCTCGCCGACCCGACCCGCCGGGAGATCCTCGCTCTCCTCCGCGAGGGCGACCGCACGGCCGGCGAGCTCGCCGAGCGCTTCCCGCTCGCCAAGAGCACGCTCAGCGGCCACTTCGCCGTCCTCAAGGACGCGGGGCTCATCGTCGCGGAGCGCCAGGGGACCCGCATCGTCTACTCGATCAACCAGTCCGCGGTGGAAGAGGCCCTGGAGCAGGTGATCCGACTCCTCCACCCCCGTCGAGGTGAGCCATGACCTTCCTCCGCGCCCTCCCCTGGATCACGCTCGCCGGCCTCTGGGGCGCGGCGGCGTGGGCCTGGCCGAACGCCCCCGCGCGCATGCCCGTCCACTGGAACGCCGCCGGCGAGGTCGATCGCTGGGGCGGCCGGGTGGAGGGCGTCCTGCTCCTGCCGGCGCTCGCCACCGGGCTCGTGCTCCTGTTCCGGGTGGTCCCCCGGGTCGATCCCGGGCGCGCCAACTACGCGCAGATGCGGGGCGCGTGGGCCCTCGTCCAGGCCGCGATCGTGCTGTTCCTCGGCGTCGTCTACGGCGCCATGCTGGGGGCCTGGCCCATGCTGCCCACGATGCCGGTGGGCGTGGGCGCCCTCTTCGTCGTCCTCGGCGCGGCCATGGGGAAGATCCGCCCCAACTACACGCTCGGCATCCGCACGCCCTGGACGCTCGCGAGCAAGCGCGCGTGGACGCGCACCCACCGGCTCGGGGGCTTCGGCTTCGTCCTCGCCGGGCTCGCGCTCGTGGTCACCGGCCTCGCCGCTCCCGGGCTCGCCGGCGCCACGCTCCTCGCGAGCGTGCTCCTGCTCGTCGTCGGGCTCTCCGCGTACTCCTGGTACGTGTGGTCGCGGGACCCCGACCGCATCCCGCCGAGCGGCACCACGCCCGCCTGAGGCTCAGCCGAGGAGGCGCGCCCACGCCCACACGGTCGCGATCGACAGCGGCACGCCCACCCCGAGGAGCGCCCCCCCGAGCTCGGGTCGGAGGCCGTGGCGCTGCGCGAGGATCACGCCGGTGACCATCGGCCCCATCCCCGCCTCCAGCACGGCGACCTCCAGCTCAAGCCCGGACTTCCCTCCCCCGCGCATCCACGCCCACACGAGCAGCGGCGCGAGCAGGAGCTTGTAGACGAGGCCCGCGCCGAGCGGTCCCCACCCGGCGCGCGCGGGCAGCCGGAGCTGCGCGCCCACGGCCACGAGCGCCACGGGGGAGAGGGTGGAGGCGATCCGGCGGAGCGCGTCGACGAGGAGATCCGGCCAGGCCTCCGCGGGCACCACGAGGGCGGCCACGACGGCCCAGAGCGCCGGGAAGCGCACGAAGTCGACCGCGAGCGCCCGGGCGGACCAGTCCTTCCCGGCCGCGACGGCGCCCACCACGGGCGCGAGCGAGCAGACGAGGACGAAGGAGCCGAGCTGGTCCAGGGGGACGGCCAGCGGGAGCGCGGCCGGGCCGCGGAGCGCCTCGAGCAGCGGGAAGCCGACGAAGGAGGTGTTGGAGAGCCCGCAGGCCAGCACGAGGCAGCCGACGGTGGCGCGGTTCCAGCCGGCGACCTTGCCCAGGGCAGTGAACACCGCGACGGCCACGAGGAACACGAGCCAGACGGACGCGACGCCCCAGCCGGGCAGCGACGGCGCGTCGTGGAGCGTGGCGATCGCGAGCGCCGGCAGCGCGACGTTCAGGACGTAGACGTTCAGGGGCGCGGCGTCGAGCCGGGCGCGGAGGAGGAGGCCCACGCCGAGGCAGAGGACCACCACGAGCAGGCCGGCCATCGCGCGCGTCTATCCGGTCGGGGCGGGGCGCGGCCCGCCGAGCGAGCCACGACCGCGCGGCGCGTCGCTCGGACGCACTACATTGCGTCCCCCCATGTCCCGACCCCACCCGATCAGCGCCCTCGCCGAGCACTCGTCGTGAGCGCTCCGGTGCGGGGCGGCGCGGTGCTCGCGCTCGCCGCGTTCGTGGCCTGGGCGTGGTCCCTCACCCGGGTCGCGCAGCCCGTGCCCGGCTGGTACTGGTCCCCGCTCGTGGGGGCCGCCACGGCGCTCGTCGTGGCCGGGATCCTCGGGCTGATCCGGGGCCCCGGGGACGAGCCGGCGCCCACCGAGCGCCTCGGGCCCGCCGACCTGCTCGTGCCGGCGCTGCTCTTGGCCGCGGGCTGGTGGGTGCAGGACACCTGGCAGGCGCTGCAGAACCCGTCGCTCGTGATGAGCGGCGCGGACCACGTCTCCTTCGTCGCGAACGTCGAGGCGGTGCACCGCGCCGCGTGGGACGACTACAACCGCGACAAGCCCATCCTCCACGCCCTGCTCGCGAGCCTGCTCGTGGGCGAGGCCGGCGACTACGTGGCCGCGGCCCTCCCCGTCTCGAAGCTGAGCGTGGCGGCGCTCCCGGCGCTCGCCTGGGCCCTCGCGCGACCGCTCTACGGCCGCGCCGTGGCCGCCGTCGCCGGGCTCTTCGTGCTCGCGGACGCCGAGCCCTGGGGCTACGCCGTCCAGGCCACGAACTACGCGCTGTACGCCGCCACCGCGACGGCCTGCCTCGCCGCGCTCGCCTGGTACGCCCGCCGCCCCGGCCTCGTCGCGGCCGCGCTCGTCGGCCTCTGCCTCGGGGCCGCGATGGCGACCTCGGAGAAGGCGCTGCTCGCGCTCGCGCCCGCCGCGATGGGCGCGCTCGTGATCACGGGGGCTCGACCCTGGCGCCGCCTCGCGGATCCGCTCCTCACCCTCTGCGTCGCGGGCGCCTTCGTCCACGCGACCCACCCGCCCGTCGAGTACACCCCGCCCGGCAACTTCCTCGTCGTGCAGCGCGGCGACATGCACATCGCCGTCCCGTGGTCCTGGCCCGCCATCGAGCACCCCGACCCCGCGCGCCCCTTCCCCTACGCCGAGCACGTGCCCGCCTCGCTCCGCAGCCCGTCGGTCGACGTCACCCTCGCTGCGCTCACCACGCCGCCCCACCGGAACGGCCTGCGGCTGCAGCGGGGCGCGCTCGTCGAGGTCCCCGACACGACCACCGCCCCGCCCGAGGTGCTGTTTGCCTCGAACGTCGGCGAGCTGCGCCGCACGCGCCCGCTCACGGACACCCGCCTCCTGCTCCTCGCGGCGGGCATCGCCGGGAGCCTGCTCTCCCCCCGCTCCCGGCCCGCGGCCGCCCTCGCGCTGGCGCTCCTGTCCGGCCTCGGCCCGCTCTTCCTCAAGTACCAGGCCCGCTACTACCTGCACCTCCTCCCGCTCGCGTGGGTGCTGTCGGTGGGCGGGCTCGACGTGGCGGCGCGGGCGCTCGCGGGGGGCTCGCGCGCCGGCCCGGTCCTGGGGCGGGGCGCCGCGTGGGGGCTCGTGGGCGCGCTGCTCGTCGCCACCCTGCACGTCGACCCGCACGGCTGGCGCCGCCCCTTCGCCCTCGGGTGGCCGCCGCGGTGGGCCCACGTGGCCATCGACATCGAGGACGCCAGCGCGGTCGGCGCCAGCACACGCGCGGTCGCGACGTGGCTGCACGACCACGCCACGCCGGACCGGGTGCACAGCTGCACGCCGCACCCGGTCAACCTCTACCTCCCCGCGCGCTGGAACCTCCCCCTCACCCAGCGCGACCCGGCTTGCGCGGACCTCGACGGGGTGGCCACGGGCGACCTCGTGGTGGTGTCCGACCACCGCGAGAACCAGGGCGTCGGCATCCGCGATCTCGCGCCCTTCGCCGGCGACGGCTGGGAGCTGGCCGCGGTCGCGCGGAACGGCCGGCTCGAGGTCCCGGCGCGGAGGTACGGGCCGGGGGTGAGCGTGTGGGTGTATCGACGGACGGAGTGAGCGCGCGTCCGCGGGAGGAGGCATTAGACTCGCCCGCCCGTGCCCTCCGCTCGCCGCCTCCCGCTCCTGTGCGCGCTCGCGCTGGGCCTCGCCGCCGTGGGCACCGCGCTCGCGGACCCGACGCGCTGGCTCGCCGGCGAAGCGAACGTGGACGCCTACGGCACCTGGTGGTTCCAGTGGTGGGTCGCGCACGCGCTCGGGACCGGCACGTCCCCCCTGCACGCGGACGTGCTCTTCTTCCCCTGGGGCAAGGACATCCTCCGCCACACCGGCGGGAACGTGCTCGACGTCGTGCTCCTCGCCCCCGTGCGCTGGGCGTTCGGGCCCGCGCTGGCCTGGAACGTGCTGGTGCTCGGCGCGGTCGCCACCAACGCCCTCGCCGCGGGCGCCTGGGCCCGCAGGCTGGGCGCGGGCCTCCCGGGTGTGCTCGCCGCGCAGGTGCTCGTCGGGCTCCACCCCTTCGTGCTCGACGAGCTCCGCGACGGTCGGCCCACGCAGGCGCTGCTCGCGCCGCTGCTCCTCGCGCTCGCGCACGGCGACGACGCCCTCCGGAGCGGCGCCCGCCGGGACCTCGCGCTGTCCGCGGGCTGGCTCGCGCTGGCCGGCTGGATCTACTGGTACGCGGCCTCCTTCGGCGCGTTGGCGCTCTGCGTCCTCGCGATCGGCCGCGATCCGCGACGCCTCGGCCGCCTCGTCGCCATCGGCGCCGGCTCGCTCGTCCTGACCGCCCCGCTCGTCGTGCCGCTCGCGCTCGCCCTCGCGCGCGGCGAGGTCCCCGGCATCCTCCCGCTCGACGCCTGGTGGGCCGGCGACGCGAGCTTCCGCACCGCCGAGGGCGGCGCCGTGCAGATCGCGACGCTCGGCCTCGACGGGCGCGCCGGCCTGCTCTCCGCCCGCGGCCGCCTCGACGGCGGGCTCGTCCTCGGCCTCGCGACCGCGCTCCCCCTCCTC
This sequence comes from uncultured Enterobacteriaceae bacterium, assembly GCA_964457335.1. Taxonomy (GTDB): domain Bacteria; phylum Myxococcota_A; class UBA796; order UBA796; family SXON01; genus CAJBVW01. Next base: position 94,848 of record CAYWGD010000009.1, read on the forward strand.
TTCGCGCCCCGCCGCCTGCAGCTCGCCGCGCTCCTCGCCCTCGCCGTGGCGCTCGGCCCCTTCCCCCTCGGCGCGCGCAACCCCGTCTACCTCGCGCTCGTCGAGCTCCTGCCCCCCTACGAGCGGCTCTACTGGCCGGTCCGGGCCGTCGCGGTGCTCGTGGCGGTCGCCGTCCCGGGCGCCGTCGCCGGGCTCTCGCGCCTCCCCGATCGCGCGCGCGTGGCGGTCGCCGCGCTGCTCTGCGCCGCCGTCCTCGCGGAGGGCGCGGTCCGCGGCGGGCTCCCCATCGGGCGCTGGCGGCCGGAGGTGCCCGCGATCGTGGCCTGCCTCGAGGGGCCCGGGATCGTGCTCCCCTACGGCGCCGACCAGGTGCCGCTCGTCTGGCAGACCGTGCACGGCCAGCCGATGCTCAACGGCATGGCGGAGCGCTCCGCCTCGCTCGTGCCCCCCGAGCAGGCCTCCTTCCGCCGCGACAACGCCTGGGTGGACGCCGTGCTCACCGCCCCCCGCGACCCGACCGCGCGCATCCCGTGGACCCCCGCGGACAAGGCCGCCGTCGCCACGCTCGGCTACCGCTGGGTGCTCCTGCGCGCCGCCGAGCTCGTCGACGCGGACGACCGCGCCTCCCCCCGCGCCCGCCTCCGCGCCGCCCAGCGCGCGCTCCGACCGCTCCTCGGCGATCCCGTCGTGTCGCGCGACGACGTCGTGCTCTACGCGCCCTGGGGCGGCCTCGACCGCTGCCGGGCCGCCGCCGCCGACGCCCCCTCCTCCGACGGCAGGGCGCCGTGACCGAACGCGACCTCCGGTGACACGCCGGAGCGCCCGCGGTGCACAGGCTTGCTCGACTCGCGGCGCGTACGCACGGGCCTCCCCGCCCGGCGCTCCCCTGCCTCGCGAGCGGAGCGGACATGCGGAAGCACCTGCGGGCGGCGGCGATGTTGGTGGGCGTGATGGCGTCGGGCGGAGCCTGGGCGGGCGCGGAGGACGGCGCGCGGGCCCGCCCCGCCGAGCTGCCCGCGGCGGTCGCCGAGCGCCTCCGGACGAGCTTCCCGGACGCGACCGTCGCGGAGGTGAGCCAGTGGGGCGAGGGCTTCGAGGCCACGCTCGTCGAGGGGCTGCGGCGCCAGGAGGTGCTGCTCGACGCGATGGGCAACGTCGTGGAGCGCCACGTCCCCATCGCGGTGCGCGAGCTCCCCGGCGACGTGCGCGCCACCCTCGACCGCACGCACCCCCGCCACACGCTCTGGCGCGCCACCCGCATCGAGACCGACGCGGGCGTGTTCCACGAGGTGCTGCTGGCGCGCGGTGACAAGCGGGTCGCGGTCGTGCTCGACCCCGGTGCGCGCGTGCTCGCGGGGCTGCGGGTGTAGGAGCGTACGGGCGGCCCGGCGCCGCGCCCCGTCGCGCCTCGCGGCGCGCCGGGACGCGGCGCCGTCGGCCCCTTCCGGGCTTCGCTCCGCTCGGCTGGCGCGACCCGCCGCCTCCCGGCGGCGGGGCGCGCCGAGCCGGCCCGCGGCCGCCGCCGCCCGCCCGGCGCCGGCCGCGGGCGCCGCGGCGCGCCCCCCCCAGCCTCCAGTTGCGAAGCCCGGCGCGCTCGCCGCCGCCGCCGCCGCCCTGGAAGCCGAGCTCCGGGCCTTCGAGCTCGCCGTGGGCGACGCCGCGAAGGTGAACCTCAACACCCGGAAGGCCATCGAGCGCTGCGCCCGCGACCTCCAGCGGGCCGCGGAGCTGCACGATCGCCTCCAGGCCCACGTCGCGAACCTCGGGGCGCGCCTCCAGGAGGTGCAGCACCGGGCCGCCGGCGCGGGCGCCTCGCTGCTCGAGGTGGGGGCCGAGCTCAGCCGGCGGCAGGGCGAGTACGCCGAGCTCATCGCCAGCAGCGAGCTCCTCATGGCCGAGGCCGTCGCGACGCGCGAGATCTCCGACCGCGGTCCCTCGGCGCTGCCCGAGCTCCGCGAGCGACTCGGCTCGCTCGTCGAACGCGCCGGGTCCCTCGCCGAGGCCGCCCGGGAGGCGGGCTTCCGGGACCTCGCCGACGAGGCGAAGGCCCGCCACCAGCAGCTCGACGCGCTGCTCCACAAGCTCGAGGGGGCGGCGGGTTAGCCCGCCGGGACGCCCATGTGCCTCGTCCTCGTGGCCTGGCGCCGCCACCCCCGCGCGCGGCTCGTCGTCGCCGCCAACCGCGACGAGTGGCGCGAGCGCCCGACCGAGCCGCTCCACCGCTGGGCCGACGGGCTCCTCGCCGGCCGCGACCGGCGCGCGGGCGGCACCTGGATGGCCGTGCGCCCGGACGGCGCCTTCGCGGCCACCACCAACTTCCGCGAGCCGGGCGCGCCCACCGGGGCCCGCTCGCGCGGCGAGCTCCCGCTGCGCGTGCTCCGCGCGCCGTCGGTGGCCGAGGGCATCTTGGCCATCGCGCGGGACGCGGATCAGTACGGCGGCTTCCACGTGATCGCCGCGGACGCCGAGGGTCTCTGGCACGTCGGGAGCCGCGGCGAGGGGCCGACGCAGCTGCCGCCCGGCGTCTACGGCATCTCGAACGGCCCGCGGATCGTGCCCTGGCCCAAGGTCACCGGCGGCGTGTCGGCGCTGGACGCGGCGCTCGCGCGCGGGGAGATCGACCCCGAGGCGCTCTTCGACGTGCTGACCGACCGCAGCGCGCCCCCCGACGAGCACCTCCCCGACACGGGCGTGGGGCTCGACTGGGAGCGCGTCCTCGGCCCGCGCTTCATCGACGCGGGGCCCTACGGCACGCGCTCCAGCACGGTGCTCCTCGTGGGCGACGAGGTGCGCGTGATCGAGCGCTCGTGGGACCCGGGCGGCGGCACGACGGAGCTCCGCGCGCCGCGCGGCGTCGCCCCACGCGTGACGTAGCTCCGGAGATCGCGGCCCATCTCAGGCGCTACGTCACGCTCAGCGTGACGTAGCTCCGGAGATCGCGGCTCATCTCAGCCGCTACGTCACGCCACGCGTGACGTAGCTGAAGAGATTCCCGCCCATCTGCCGCGCTACGTCACGCTACCGCCGCAGGCAGCAGTCCGGCATCGTTTCGAAGTGGGCGATCTCCAAGGTGGCGAGCCCGTCGCGCAGGCCGCGCCCTGCGCGCTCGGCGAGCCACCGGATGCGCCGGCCGCCGATGCCCCGGAGGCGGAGCTCGGCCGCGTCGAGGGCCGCTCGCGCGGCGGTGCCCAGCGGTCCGAGCCAGGTCGGCTCCTCCAACACGGTGCGCTCTCGCCCGATGGCCGCGAGCTTGCGACGCACCGCCACGAGGTGAGGGTCCGCGTCGAGGTCTCGCGCGACCTCTGCGGGGAACACGCCCGTGCCGCCGTCGAACACGGCCCGGTCGGACTCCGGCAGGGCCTTCAGCGCCGCCTGCATCGCGACGGCGACGGGCCGGTAACGCGCCTCGGCGTCGAGGTGGAGGTCCTCGATCCACGGGCCGAGGTTCCCACACGCCGGCACGCGCGTGTCGGTGAGCGCCGCGACGAGGCTCGCCTCCAGGAAGACGCCCGCGGGCAGATCCTCGCGCGCCACGAGCCCCGCGTACCGCGCCCGCGCGGGCGCGACGGCGACGGGGTCCTCCTCCCCCGTCGAGGGCCCGATGAGCATGAGCTCGGCCCACAACGCCACGAGCTGCGCGTCCGGCCACACCGGCGAGGTCTCGCGCACCCGGTCGGCCCAGCGCCGCGCCTCGGCATAGCGCTCGGCCGCGTAGAAGGTCGCCGCCATCCCGACGAGCGCGCGGTCCCGCGCCCGATCGAGCTCCTTGACGCGCCAGGCAGGCACGCGCTCGCGATGGCGCGCCTGGACCTCCCGAAGCACCGCGGCGAAGGCGTCCCGTGCTCCCCCGAGCTCGCCCGACCGGGCGTGGAGCACGCCCTGGAGGTAGCGCGCCCGGATGGTCGCGCCGACACCGTTCGGAACGGCGCGCAACAGCGCGATCCGCTCGTCGACGGCCTGCCTCCCGTGCCGCGCGCGCACCCAGAGCAGCCACGGCCGGGCCTCCTCGGACGCGGCGTCGACGTCGATGGTGGCGATATGCGCCGAGAGGGTGCTCCACTCGTCGGTCTCCACCGCGATCCGCACGAGCCGGTCGAGCACCACCGCGTACGTCGCGCGGTCGGGTCCGGCGTCGAGGGCGCGCGCGTAGAGGCCCTCGGCCGCGACGGGGAGCCCCGAGGCGTAGAGGAGCGCGGCGTCGAGGGGGCCCCACTCTGGGGACGCGCCCTTCGCGGGCGGCCGCCCTCCCGCGACGAGCGACCCCGCCGACACGTCGTGGATCAGCAGCAGCGCGAGCAGGAAGGCCGACATCCGCCGGATGGTAGCCCCGCGGCCGGCGACCCGCCCGCCTACGCCACCCAGACCCGCGCGTTGCGGAACATGCGCGTCCACGGCCCGTCCTCGCCCCAGGACGCCGGGTGCCAGGAGTTCGTGACCGTCCGGAACACGCGCTCGGGGTGCGGCATCAGGATGGTCGCGCGGCCGTCGACCGTCGTGAGCGCCGTGATGCCCTCGGGCGAGCCGTTCGGGTTCGCGGGGTAGCGCGTGGCGACCGTGCCGTGGTTGTCCACGAAGCGCGCCGCCACGATGCCCTTCTGGCCGGGCGAGAACAGCGCGCGCCCCTCGCCGTGCGCCACCGCCACGGGGAGCACGCTCCCCTCCATGCCGCGGAAGAACAGGCTCGGGCTCGCCTCGATGCGCACCAGGCTCACGCGCGCCTCGAACTGCTCGGAGCGGTTCTTCAAGAACCGCGGCCAGCCCTCGGCGCCCGGCACGAGCTCGCCGAGCTGCGACATCATCTGGCAGCCGTTGCACACGCCCAGCGAGAAGGTGTCCGCGCGGTGGAAGAAGCGCCCGAACACGTCGCGGGCGCGCGCGTGGAACAGGATGTTCTTCGCCCAGCCGCCGCCCGCGCCGAGCACGTCGCCGTAGGAGAAGCCGCCGCAGGCCGCGAGGCCGCGGTAGCTCGCGAGGTCGTCGCGGCCCTCGAGCACGTCGGACATGTGCACGTCCACGGGCTCGAAGCCGGCGCGGTGGAACGCCGCGGCCATCTCGATCTGCCCGTTCACGCCCTGCTCGCGGAGGATCGCCACGCGCGGGCGCGCGCCCACGCTGATGTAGGGCGCGGCGACGTCCTGCGCGGGATCGAAGGTGAGCGCGGGCGAGATGCCCGGGTCGAGCCGGTCGAGCAGCGCGTCGTAGGCCTCCTGCGCGCAGGTCGGGTCGTCGCGGAGGGCCTGGATGCGCCAGGAGGTCTCGGTCCACGCGCGGCGCAGCTGGATGCGGTCCTCGTGCAGCACGCTCCCCTGCGGGCCGCGCACGGTGAGGTGGTCGTCGGTGGCGATAGAACCCAGGCGACGCGCGGGCACCCCGCAGGCCGCGAGCTCCGCGAGGAGCGCGTCGGCGTGGTTCACGGCCACCTGGATCACGCCGCCCGGCTCCTCGGAGAAGAGCGCGGCGGTCACGTCCCCCGTGACCGTCACGTCCACGCCGCACCGCCCGGCGAACATCATCTCCACCAGCGTGACGACGAGCCCGCCGTCGGACACGTCGTGCCAGGCGAGGATGCGGTCGCGCCAGTCGTCGACCACGCGCCAGAGCTCCACGAGGCGCTCGGGATCGTCGAGGTCCGGCGGCACGTCGCCGAGGTGGCCGTACACCTGCCGGAGCGCGGAGCCGCCGAGGCGCCCGGCGAAGTTGGAGAGGTCGACGTGCAGGAGCACGCTCGGCCCGGCGGTGCGGAGCTGCGGCGTGAGCGTGCGCCGCACGTCCCGCACCGGCGCGAACGCGCTGATCACGAGGGTGAGCGGCGAGACCACCTTGTGCTCGCCCGTGTCGTCCTTCCAGGACGCGCGCATCGACATCGAGTCCTTGCCCACCGGGATCGCGATCCCGAGGGCCGGGCAGAGCTCCATCGCGACGGCGTGCACCGTGTCGACGAGCCGGCCGTCCTCGCCGGGGTGGCCCGCGGCGCACATCCAGTTCGCCGACAGCACCACGCGGGAGAGGTCGCCGATGTCGGCGGCGATCAGGTTGGTGAGCGCCTCGGCGACCGCGAGCCGCCCGCTCGCGGGGCCGCTGAGCAGCGCGACCGGAGGCCGCTCGCCCATCGCCATCGCCTCGCCGGTGTACCCGACGTAGTCGGTGACGGTCACGGCACAGTCCGCCACCGGCACCTGCCAGGGCCCGACCATCTGGTCGCGCACCACGGTGCCGGTGACCGAGCGGTCGCCGATGGTGATGAGGAACTCCTTGCTGGCGACCGTCGGGAGCGCGAGCACGCGGTAGAGCGCCTCGCGGGGATCGGGCGCCGCGATGGGCTCCACGTCGCGCGCGGGGCCCGTGCGCGCCGCGTCGCGGTGCATCTTCGGGGGCTTCCCGAGGATGAGGTCGAGCGGCACGTCGATGGGGTTCGCCTCGAAGTGGCGGTCCCCGACCAGGAGCCGGCCGTCGTCGGTGGCGGTGCCGACCTCGGCCCACACCGCGCGCTCGCGCGCGCAGAGGTTCGCGAACAGCGGGAGGTCGTCCCGCGCGACCGCGAGCACGTAGCGCTCCTGCGCCTCGTTGCACCAGAGCTCGAGCGGGGACAGCCCCGGCTCGTCCGACGGCACGTCGCGGAGCTCGAAGCGCGCGCCGCGGCCCGCGTCGTTCACCAGCTCCGGGAAGGCGTTGGAGAGGCCGCCCGCGCCCACGTCGTGGATGGAGCGGATCGGGTTCTGCTCGCCCATGGCCCAGCAGCGGTCGATGACCTCCTGCGCGCGGCGCTGCATCTCGGCGTTCGCGCGCTGCACGCTCGCGAAGTCGAGGTCGGCGTGCGCGAGCTCGCCGGTGCCGACGCTGGACGCCGCGCCGCCGCCGAGCCCGATGAGCATCGCGGGCCCGCCGAGCACGACGAGCGCCGCGCCCTCGGGGATGCCCTCCTTCAGCACGTGGCCGTCGCGCAGGTTGCCGTAGCCGCCCGCGACCATCACGGGCTTGTGGAAGCCGCGGACCTCGCGGCGCGGGCCCGAGCCCGCGGGCGTGTCGGTCGGCGCCACCTCGGCGGCCGCCTCCACCGGCGCGGCCTCGCGCGCCTTCTTCGACTTCTTGCCCGCAGGCGACGGCGTCGACCCCGACGTGGGTTCGGGGGGGCGTTGCGGGGGGGCGGAGCCCCCCTGCCCCAAGAGCTCCCCGCCCTCCACCTCGACACAGAACGTCCGGAAGTAGCCGTTCAGGTTGGGGCGGCCGAACTCGTTGTTGAAGGCGGCGCCGCCGAGCGGGCCCTCGATCATGATGTCGAGCGCGCTCGCCATGCGCGGGGAGGTGCCGACGGGGCTCTCCCAGGGGCGCTCGGCGCCGGGGAGGTGCAGGTCGCTGACGGTGAAGCCGGTGAGGCCCGCGCGGGGCTTGGCGCCGCGGCCGGTGGCGCCCTCGTCGCGGATCTCGCCGCCCGCGCCGGTGGCCGCGCCGGGGTGCGGCGAGATGCCGGTCGGGTGGTTGTGCGTCTCGACCTTCATCAGGAGGTGCGCGCGCTCGGTGTGGGCGCGGTAGATGCCGTCGGCGCCGGGGAAGAAGCGGTTGACCGCGTAGCCCTCGACCACCGCGGCGTTGTCGCTGTAGGCGGAGAGCACCCTGCCGGGCGACACCTCGTGGGTGTGGCGGATCATCTTGAAGAGCGAGCGGTCGAGCGCCTCGCCGTCGACCGTCCAGCTCGCGTTGAAGATCTTGTGCCGGCAATGCTCGCTGTTCGCCTGCGCGAACATCATGAGCTCGACGTCGGTGGGGTCGCGGTCGAGGTCCGAGAAGGCCTTCAGGAGGTAGTCGATCTCGTCGGGGGCGAGCGCGAGGCCGAGGCGCTGGTCGGCCTCGACGAGCGCGTGGCGGCCGTGCTTCTTGACGTGGATCCGCGCGACCGGGCGCGGCGACTCGCGCGCGAAGAGCACGGAGGCGGCGTCGGGGTTCGGGAGCACGGCCTCGGTCATGCGGTCGTGCAGCAGCGGCAGCACGGCGAGGCGCTCGTCCGGGGTGAATTCCCCCTCGAGCATCCAGCCCACGCCGCGCTCGATGCGGGCGAGCGGCACGCCGCAGCTGCGCGCGATCTCGGTGGCCTTCGTGGACCAGGGCGAGATGGTGCCGGGGCGCGGCACGACGACCGCGTCCACGCGCGGGAGCACGACGGGCGGCTCGGCCTCGTAGTCGAGCAGCCGATCGAGGACGGCGCGGTCGGGCACGTCGCCGTCCACGAAGTGGAGCCAGGCCGCGCGCAGGCCGGTCACGCCGGGGGCGACCCGTCGGACAGCCGCGCCGAGCTTCTCCAGGCGGAAGTTGGAACGGGCAGGACCACCGGTGAGCACGAGCATGAGGGCTCCGTAGGCGGGCGGCGCGCCTTATCCCGCGCGCCGGTCCCGGGCCTCGGATTCTTGTGTCACGGCGCGGGGCGACGCCCTCGCGCGAACGCTCGCGCCCGTGGTACGTCGCCGTCCGGGAGCCCGCCATGCCACGCCTCGCCGTCCTTGCCCTCGCGCTCGCCGCCTGCGCCGCCCCCGAAGCCGAAGACACGGCGCCCGCCGACGAGAAGCCCGCCCTCGACCCCTTCGCGCAGGCCTTCGTGGACGCCCACAACGCGGCGCGCACGCGCCCCGAGCCCACGCCGGACCCCGCCCTGCCCGAGGTCGGCTGGGACGAGGACCTGGCCGCCTTCGCGCAGGAGTGGGCCGACGGCTGCGTGTTCGAGCACAGCACCGGCGAGACGGGGGAGAACCTCGCGGTCTACAGCTACGCGGTCGAGCCCGCCGAGGTCGTCGACTACTGGTTCAGCGAGATCGAGTTCTACGACTACGAGGCCAACCGCTGCGACCCCGGCGAGCAGTGCGGCCACTACACGCAGGTGGTGTGGCGTGACTCGACGAAGATCGGCTGCGCGGTCCAGGCCTGCGACATCGCCGGCTTCGGCGCGGGGGACCTCTGGGTGTGCGAGTACGACCCGCCGGGGAACTGGGTCGGCGAGCGCCCGTACTGACGCCGGGGACGCGGGCTCGTCAAGCCTTCGCAAGGCCGAGAACCGACCGCGGTCGGGACCGTGGTACGTCGGTCCACCGGGAGCCCGCCATGCTCATCCGCCTCCTCGCCGTCCTCGCGCTCACCGCCTGCACCCCCTCCGACGACGCGGACACGCCCAAGGGCGAGACCGGCGACACCGCCCCGCCGGAGCCCTCGCTCTGCGAGACGAACGGCTTCGGCCTGGAGCGCGCGTTCGACGCCGTGGGCCCCTACGGGAACCGGCGCCACGAGCTCGCCGAGGACTTCTCCCTGCCGCTCGCGGACGGCACCACGTGGACGTTGTCGGAGCACTGGAGCGGCTGCGAGACGTACGTCTTCGTCCCCGACACGATCACGCGGTCGGACGGGGACGACCGCTCCGTCTGGACGCGCGACCTCGACGACCTCGTCGAGGGCTCGCCGCGCAACGTGCACTACTTCTTCGCCTCCGCGTTGCGCGACGAGGACGCCGACGCCTCGATCGGAGACATGGTCGAGCGCGTGGAGGACCTGCTCGCCGACCTCGAGCCCGAGGACGCGACGTGGTGGGCCGAGCGGCTGCACGTCGTGGGCGTGCCGACCAAGGACCTCGACAACTGGGTCGAGGGCGTGCTGCTGCGCGGCATCGGCACGAGCGGCTTCGGCATCGACCGCTTCCAGCAGATCCGCGGCGTCGGCTCCTTCGCGGACGTGACCCGCTACGACGCCTCCGCCGGCAGCTGGCCCTTCGAGAACAACCTCGCCTACGCGGCCCACGAGGCCCGCTACTTCAACATGGAGGCGGAGCGCCAGGCGCGGATGGACGCCTTCCCGGCGACCACCGTGCCGCTCTGGACCGGCGAGGTCATCGAGATGTACGCCGAGATGGAGGTCGCGCTGCCCGACGCCGCCACGATGGCGACGTTCGACACCTTCGAGATCGACGTGGACATGCGCTGCCCCAACCCGGACGCCGCCGAGCCCGGCAACTGCGGCGCCTGGGACTACCTCGCCTACCTGTGGGTGGAGGACGACGACGGGAGCTGGATCGAGCTCTCCCGCTTCATCACGACCTACCACCGCGAGGCACGCTGGGTGGCCGACGCGACGCCGATGATGGTGCACCTGCTCGACGGCGGCACGCGCAAGTTCAAGTGGGAGTGGGCGCCCTCGTGGAACACCCAGCCCACCGAGACGCGGCTCACGCTGCGCTTCTCCGACCAGGGCAAGGGGTACAAGCCGCGCGCGGTCACGAAGGTCGCGACGGGCGGCAGCTTCGGGTCGACCTACAACGACGGGCGCGTGCCGGTGGACGTGGCGGTGTCGGCCACCGCGCAGAAGGTCGAGCTCTGGGCCCTCATCACGGGCCACGGCGCCTCGACGAACCAGTGCGCGGAGTTCTGCAACCACCAGCACGAGTTCACCGTCGGCAGCGCCACGCACCTCGCCGAGTTCCCGATGGCGCAGTCCGAGGAGGGCTGCATCGCGGAGATCGAGGACCAGATGACGCCCAACCAGTCCGGCACGTGGTGGTACGGCCGCGGCGGGTGGTGCCCCGGGCAGGTCGTCGAGCCCTACGCCGTCGACGTGACGAGCGAGGTCGCGGGCGGCACGGCCACGGTCGGCTACCGCGGGCTCTACGAGGGCGAGACGCCCCCCGACTCGAGCGGCGACATCGTGCTCAACGCCTGGCTTGTCGTCTACGAGTAGTCAGGCGCGCTTGACGACGTACCGGCAGTAGAGCTCGTCGCCGACGCGGTGGGCGTGCGCGAGCGTGAGCCGCGGCGCCTTGTCGAAGGGGAACCCGGCGCCGTCCACGATGGTGGGCGCGTCGCGGCCGCCCAGCACGAGCGGGCAGACGGTGACGAACATCTCGTCCACCACCCCCGCCTCCAAGAACTGCGCGATGAGGTCGCCGCCGGCCTCGACGAGCAGGCTCTGCACGCCGCGGGCGGCGAGGCGCTCGATCACGCGGGGGATGTCGACGGGGCCGACCTCGAGCTCGCCGGGCACCTCCCCCGCGACCGGGGAGAAGAAGAGCGGGCGGACGCGCGCGTCCTGGTAGAAGCGGCCGGTCTTCGGCACGTCGAGGGTGCGGCTCAGGACGACGTTCCACCACCTTCGCCCGGCGATCGGCGGGTGGTGCACGTCGGGGAAGCCCGCGGCCCGGAGCGTCTCGATGGCGACGGGGTCCGGGACCAGGGGCAGCGGCCAGTTCCGGAAGGTCCGGCCGCCCACCAGCACCGCGTCCGCCCGGGCGCGCAGCACGCTCATGTACTGCCGGTCCACGGGGGAGCCGATCGCGACGTGATCGTAGCGGGCGCTGCCGATCTTTCCGTCGAGGCTGATCGCGGTGTTGGTGAAGACCCTCATGTCGGGAAGTCCTCCGGCGTTCGCCAGCACTCCACGGCCACGCTGCCGACGTTCGGCATGTCGAACGGGGCCTTCGTCACCTTCACCCGCACCCGGCGGATCGGGAAGGTGGACACGAGCAGCTTCGCCACGTCCTCCGCGAGCGCCTCGATGAGGCGGTACTCCTTGGCCGCGACGAGCGCCCCGATGGCGAGGTTGACCTGGTAGTAGTCGACGAGCTCCTTGCCGGCGCGGTCGGCGCGGGCGGCGGCGCGCCAGTCGGTCTCGGCCTCGAAGTCGATCACGACCCGCTGGCGGATGTGCCGCTCGTACTCATGGAAGCCGATGCGGCAGTCGTAGGAGAAGCCCGTGCCGTGCACCCGATCGTTCACGTCCACCTCGCCGCCGCGTCCTAACCCGGGGGCGGACCCGCGCCGGGCCCGCGCGTAGTACCCTCCGCCCATGCGCACCCTCCCGCTCCTGCTCGTGCTCCTCTCCGCCTGCCGCCAGGAGCCCGACGACAAGCCCGTCGGCGAGACGGGCGCCGTCACCGACACCGCGGACCTCGACGACTCCGCGGGGCCGGTCGACGCCGACGGCGACGGCGTGCCGGTCGGGGAGGACTGCGACGACCAGGACGCCACCGTGTTCCCGGGCGCGCCCGAGTTCTGCGACGAGGTCGACGACGACTGCGACGGCGCCGTGGACGAGGACGTGATGGGCACCTGGTACGCCGACGCGGACGGGGATGGGTGGGGCGACGACGCGACCGCGGCCGAGGCCTGCGTCGGCAACGGGCTCGTGGCCGTCGGCGGGGACTGCGCCGACGACGACCCCACGCGGCACCCCGGCGCCGCCGAGACCGACTGCACCGATCCCGTCGACCACAACTGCGACGGCACCGCGGGCCGCACCGACGCCGACGGGGACGGCTGGGCCGCCTGCGAGGAGTGCGACGACGCGAGCGCGGACGTGCGCCCGGACGCCCAGGAGGTGTGCAACGACGTCGACGACGACTGCGACGGGCGCGCCGACGAGGACGCGACCGACGCCACGACCTTCTACGAGGACGACGACGGCGACGGCTTCGGCGACGCCGCCGACACCACGGAGGCCTGCGCGGCCGCGCCCGGGTGGGTCGCCGACGCGACCGACTGCGACGACCGCGACGCCGGCGTGAACCCCGACGCCGCCGAGACCTGCGACGGCGTCGACGAGGACTGCGACGGCGCGATCGACGACGGCGCGAGCGACGTGACGACCTGGTACCTCGACGACGACGGCGACGGCTACGGCGACGACGCCGTCACGCAGAGCGCGTGCGAGGCGCCCTCCCGCTACGTCGACCAGGGCGGGGACTGCGACGACGGCGACGCCGACGTGTCGCCCGACGGCGTGGAGGTCTGCAACGACGTCGACGACGACTGCGACGGCGACGTGGACAGCACCGCGATCGACCGCGAGACCTGGTACACCGACGCCGACGACGACGGCTACGGCGATCCCGCGTCCAGCACGACCGCGTGCGACCCGGTGGACGGCGCCATCCGCAACGCCCGGGACTGCGACGACGCCGACGCCACGCTGCGCCCCTACGCCTGGGAGGACGACGCGGACGGCGTCGACAACGACTGCGACGGCCTCGTCGACACCGACGACACCGACGTCGTGAACCTCGTGACGCTCGGCGACGACGCGAGCACGTCGGTGACCCCGGCCGCGTGGTCCTTCCCGAGCTGCGGCAACCTCTACACGAGCTTCAATTTCGAGAGCAACGGCCGCATCACATTCGGCGGGGCGGACACCGACTACACCGAGACCGCGGCGGAGTTCGCGGCGGACTCGGCGGTGGCGACGTTGTGGGACGACCTCGACCCGCGCGTCGGCGCCCCCACGCTCGCCTGGGTCGAGCACGACGACGCGATCGCCGTGTACTGGCGCGCCGTCAGCCAGTACGGCGCCACCGACGAGTCCTGGGCGGAGCTCGTGGCCTTCGACGACGGGCGCGTCCTGCTCGCGTGGGGCGCGCTCGCCGTCACGGACGGGCTCGCGGGCTTCTCCTGCGCCACCGCGACCACCTACGGCGAGACCGACCTGGGCGCGGCGATGGACGGCCGGGACGCCGGCCGCTGGGGCGTCGGGGACGGCACCGAGGAGATCGTCTACGAGCTCTTCGACGGCAGCACCGACGTGAACGACCTCGCGGACACGACGGTGCGGCTGTGCGGGAACGCCGCGGGCGGCGATCCCTGCCTGGACGAGTAGGGATCGGGGCAACCGCTCCGCGTTGCGGCAGCCGCGGAGACGCGGAGTCGGCGTCGGTGGTTCCGGTGCCCCTGCGCGTCCCCGCGGATCACACCTCCCCGGTCCAGTCCGACGGCACGATGAGCAGCGGCGCGGTGAGCCCGCGGTCGATCAGGCGCTCGACCGTGCTCCCGCGCACCGCGTCGAGCCAGCCGCGCCGGCCCTCGGTGACGAGCACGACGAGGTCGGGCTTCCAGGCCTCGGTGCGCGCCGCGATGCGGTCGACCACGCCGCCCTCGTCGATCCAGTGGTGGACGGTCCAGTCCTCCGGCGTGCGGAGCAGGTCGGTCTCGGGGAGGACGTCGCCGCCCACGTGGAGCGTGGCGAGCTGGACCTTCTCGCCGGCGAACGCCTCGGCGAGGAGCACGGCGGCGTCGAAGCCCGGCGCGGGGTGCGGGCGGTGGTCGATCGGGACCAGCACGCGCTCGATCTCGGCGAGGCCGGTGTTCTTGCGGACGAAGCCCTCCGCGCCCGGCGGGAGGAGCAGCACGAGCGAGGCGCCCTTGAGCGCCACCGGGGCCGCGACGCTCGGCTGGAGCCACCGCGCGAGGCCGCCGCGGCCGTGCGTGGAGAGCACGACGAGATCGGCGCGCGAGGCCGCGAGCTCCTGGAGGATGGCCGGCTCGGCCGCGACGCCCGACGCCATCGTGCGGCGGGCCGTCACGCCGCGCTTCGCGAGGTCGGCGTCGGTGGCGCCGGCCGGGAGGTCGCCCCAGCGCACGAGCGTCTCGACCACGCCCGGCGCCCAGTGCCAATCGCTCGTGTCGTTCTTCGGCTCGACGTGGAACACGTCCAGGCTCGCGCCGAAGCGCAGCGCGATCTTCAGGGCGTGCGAGAAGGCCTCGACGGAGGCGTCGGAGAAGTCGGTGGGGACCAGGATGGAGCGGATGCGGGGGTGCAGCATGGGGGCCTCAGGGTTCGCCCCCCCGTAGAGCAAGATGCGGGCCAACCGCGAGAGGCCACATCGGCCGGGGATCCGCGAGGAGACCGTGCGTTCTGGCACACCCGCGGGGTGCGGAAGTCCCCGCCGTCAGCGCCCCGGGGCTCCCCCCGGCATCGACGGCGGGCGCGGCCGCTCCGTCCCCGGGAGGGGCGGCCCCACCGCCCCGTCCGCCGGTGGCAGGCCCTCGGGGATCCCCGGCGGCGGCCCGCCCGGCGCGTTCTGCGCCGGGGGCCCCGGCTGGCCCGGCCCCCCGGGCTGGCCCGGCGCGCCGGCCGGCGCCGTGACG
>CAYWGD010000010.1:0-3817 GCA_964457335.1 uncultured Enterobacteriaceae bacterium
CCCCCCGGGGGGGGGGGGGGGGCGTGGGGGGGGGCCCCCCCCCCCCGCCCCAAGAAAAACACGCTCCGAACGAACGAGCGCGCTCAGCTCCGGATGATCTCGATGGCGATCACCTCGTCGTAGAGCTCGAACGGCGCGGCGTTCATGGCCCGCCGGTAGACCTCGGTCATCCGCTCGCCCATCGCGCGCGTGCGGCGGTGCGCGCCCCAGCCCGCCAGCCCCGCGCCGAGCCCGGGGATGACGCGCGTGATGCGGCCCATCACCGTGGAGGACGCGCGCAACACGACCTGCCGCGCGAGCCACGCCGTGGCCTGGCGCGTGGCCGGGAGCTGCGACCGGAGCATCTCAGGGAGCTCGCGTACCTTGAGCCCGACCGGGCCCTGCGCGGGGAGCTCCACCTCGTACGCAGCGGCGAGCGCGCGCCACAGGACGAGCTTGCCGGCGTCGGTCTCGGGGTCGAAGCCGTGGAGGACCGCGAGCCGCTGGGCGAGCCGCAGCGTCGACACGATCGAGGCGAGCACCTCCGGCGGGATCGCCACCGCGCCGAGGAGCCCGCTCGCGACGCCGAACGCGGTCGCCCGGTCGCGCGTCTGCCGGACGACGCGGCGCGCGGCCTCGTCGAGGTCGGCCTGCGAGGGGTACACGCCGGCCTCGGCGTCGACGAAGGCGATGCCGGACTCGCGCATCCACGCGCGCACGTCGGCCGTGGGGACGGAGGCGGCCATGTAGACCGCGGGGAGCAGATCCTCGTCGAGGCGTTCGCCGAGGGCCTGCATCAGCAAGGAGAAGGGAGAGGCCATGTCAGAAGTTGATGCGCACGTCGAGCGCGGGCTGGAAGCGCCATTCGGCGGCGACGCGCGTGGGGCCCCCTACCGAGTCGGCGGTGTCCTCGACGATCTGCACCTGGACCCGGGCGTGCGGGAGCAGGCTGATCCAGCGCCGGATGTGCACCTCGGCGCCCGCGGCGAGGCTCGGGGCGAACCAGGCCGTGTTGCTTCGCATCGCGACGCGGCCCGCGAAGCCGGCGGCGTCGAGCAGCGTGCTGGTGAACACGGCGCCGACGCCGAGGCGGAGGAAGGGCACGGCGTGTACACGCGCGGGGTCGGGGTCGCCGACGGGGATGCCGAAGCGGAAGCCGGCGTCGACCACGAAGTAGTCGCGGAAGCCCGTGAAGGAGCCCGCGGGCACGCGCACGGAGGGGAAGTAGGCGTCGGCGTCGACGAGCGCGTGGCGCGCGTGGTCGAGGTCGAGCGTGAACGCCACGAGCTCGCCGGTGGGCACGTCGAGCACGAGGCGCTCGGTGAGCCCGCCGGTGTACCCGGCCGCGTTCGCGCCGGAGATCCACGAGCCGCCGAGGCCGGCGGCGACGGAGATCTTGCGCGGGTCGAGCTCGCCCACGACGCGTGGGCCCGACCAGTCGGACGCGAGCGCGGCGGCGACGCAGAGGAGCATGCGGCGAAGATACCCGATCAGGCCACGAGGCCGGCGACCGACGGCTTGCCGCCGGTGGAGCCGTATCGGCCCGCCTCGTCGCGGGTGACGTAGGCGAGCGCGCACTCGGGGTCGTGGGTGAAGAACACGCGCCCGCGCCGGGCCACGAGCTGGTCGAGGAGCGCGCGCTTCTCGTCGAGCAAGAGCTCGGGGAAGCGGTCGTAGCCCATCGTGATGCTGGTGTGCACCCAGGCCCGGCCGGGGATGAGGTCGGACGCGAAGAGGATCGGCCCCTTCGAGCCCTCGAGCTCGGTCAGGAGCAGGCCCGGCGTGTGCCCGTCGGACGTGTGGAAGCGCCAGCCGGGGCCGAGGGTGGGGGAGGTCTCGCCGTCCACGATCTCGAGGCGGCCCGAGCCCTCGAGCAGCTCCACGAGCTCGGGGATGAAGCTCGCGCGGTCGCGCGGGTGCGGGTTCTTCGCGCGCTCCCACGCCTTGGTGGACACGAGGAAGGTGGCCTTCGGGAACAGGAGCCCCGGCCGCCACGTCTTGCTCGGCTCCCAGGCCGTGAGCAGGCCGCCGGCGTGGTCGAAGTGGAGGTGCGAGAGCACGACCACGTCGACCTCCTCGTGGGAGCAGTCGGCCGCGCGCAACGAGTCGAGCAACAGGTGCTCGGCCTCCAGCACGCCGTAGCGCTCGCGCAGCGCGGGGGAGAAGAACGCGCCGATGCCCGTCTCCAGCAGCACGGTGCGGCCGCCCTCTCGGACGAGCAGGCATCGGCACGCGAGGTCGATGCGGTTCTTCTCGTCCGGCGTGGCCCAGCGCTCCCAGAGCGCGCGCGGCGCGTTGCCGAACATCGCGCCGCCATCGAGCTTCTGGTGGTTGCCCTCGATCGACCAGATACGCCGTTCCATGCGCGGGTACGTATCACCGCACGGGCGCGATCAGGTGCGGCTGGATCCAGCCCTCGACGGCCGGCGAGCAGCTCCCGCACCAGACGCGCGTGCGGATCTCCTCCTCGCCGCGCACCTCGACCTCCCAGCCGGTCCGGCCCAGCACCGCGAGGGGCTTGCCCCAGTCGTCCACGATCGTGACCGGCGCCTGCACGGTGCGCGCCGCGTACGCGGCGAAGGGCGGGATGTCCTCGTCCTCCTCGACCGGCTCCTCGCCTGCGAGCGCGCCCTCCTCGGTCTCGGCGCCCGCTTCCCCGGCCGCGTCCCCGGCCTCCGGGGGCTCCTCGGGCGGCGCATCCCCGGGAGCGGCCTCGGCCGCCGGCTCTTCCACGGGCGTCGCGGGCGGCGTGTAGGGATCGGGGCGCCAGCAGCCGCCGAGCGTGGCGAGGGCGAGGAGCATGCGGGGGGAGTGTAGCGCGCGCCGGGAGCCACGGGATGCCGCTCCGGGCCGCCTCGGCCGTCGCCGATGGAATAGAGTTCCCGGATGCTACCCGCGGGCGCCCGCATCGCCGTCGTCTCCCCCTCCGGCAACTTCGACCCGGAGCGGCTCGAAGCCGGCCTCGCGGTCCTCCGCGCCTGGGGGTATTCGCCCGAGCTGCTCCCCGGCGTCGGCCGCCGGCACCGCTACCTCGCGGGCACCGACAACGAGCGCCTCGGCGACCTCGTCCGCGCGCTCCGCGGCGGCTGGGACGCGGTGTGGGCGGTGCGCGGCGGCTACGGCCTCAACCGGCTCTTGAGCCGGCTCCCCTGGGAGGAGCTGTCCTACGCGCCGTTCCTCGGCTTCTCCGACGCCACCGGGCTCCTGAACGCCCTGGCCGGGCGCGGTCGCCCCGCCGTCCACGCGCCGGTGCTCACCCACCTCGGGGACATCGCCGACGAGCCCTCCCGCGAGCATCTGCGCGCGCTCCTCGCGGGCGAGCCCGTCGCGCCCCTGCACGGGCGCCGGCTCCGCGGCGGCAGCGCCGAGGGGCCGCTCGTGGGCGGGAACCTGTGCGTGCTCGCCTCGTTGTGCGGCACGCCCTGGCAGCTGCGCGGGCACGCCTGCATCGTGGTCCTCGAGGAGGTCGGGGAGGCGCCCTACAAGGTCGACCGGCTCCTCACCCAGCTGATCGACGCGGGCTGCCTCGACGGCGTCGCGGGCGTCGCGCTCGGGAGCTTTCTCGGCGCCGAGCCCCCCGAGGACGCCGACTGGACCACGCTCGAGGTGCTCGACGAGCTCCTCGCGCCGCTGAAGGTGCCGGTGCTCGCCGAGCTTCCGATCGGGCACGGGCCGGCCAACCGGGCCTTCCGGGTGGGGGGCTGGGCGCGCCTCCAGGGAGATCGGCTGGAGCTCGAGCCTTGATGGTTCTTGGGGCGGGGGGGGGGCCCCCCGCCCCCCCCCCCCCCCCCCCCACCGCCCCCCCCCCCCCCCCCGGCGGCCCCCGCGCCCCCCCCCC
>CAYWGD010000010.1:3827-36195 GCA_964457335.1 uncultured Enterobacteriaceae bacterium
GGCCGGGGCGGGCCCCCGGGGCGGGCGGGGGGGGGGGGGGGGCGCCCGCCCCGGGCGCGCGGGGGCGGCCCCCCCCCCGGGGGCGCGCGGGGGGGGGGGCGCCCCCCCCGCAACGCCCCCCCTCGACCCGACGGCGATCCTCGACGCCGCGGAGGGCCCCGTCGCGCCCGCCGTCTCCGCGCTCGTCGTTCGCGACGGCGTCGAGGTGTACTCGCGCGCCGCGGACCGGGTGTTCGACCTCGCCTCGCTCACCAAGCCGCTCTGCACCGCCGAGCTGGCCCTGCGCGCGGTCGCGGCCGGGGAGCTCGCGCTCGACGCGGGACACGCGCTCCTGCCGGAGGGGGTGACCGTGCGGCAGTTGCTCCAGCACGCGGCCGGCTACCCGGCGTGGCGGCCGCTCTGGGACGAGGGTGATCGGGCCGCCATCCTCGCGGCGGCGATCGCGACGCCGCGCACGGCCCCGCCCGGCGCCGCGCACACCTACTCGGACCTCGGCTTCCTGGCCCTCGGCGCCGTGCTCGAAGCGGCGGGGGGCGCGCGGCTCGACGCGCTCCTCGCGCCCCACGTGGGGCGCCTGCGCTGGGGGGACCCGACCGCGGAGCCGACCTTCTGCGCCGAGCGGAACGAGGAGCTCCGCGGCACCGTGCACGACCGCAACGCGGCGGCGATGGGCGGCGTCGCGCCGCACGCGGGGCTCTTCGGGAGCGCGCGGGACGTGGCCGCGTGCGCCGCGCGCTGGCTCGACGGGACGGTGCCGGGGGCCGCGGAGGCGTTCACGTCGCGCGGGCCGGGCAGCCACGCGCTCGGGTGGGACACGCCGAGCCCGGACGGGACCTCCTCGGCGGGGCCGCGCCCGCCACCCGGCGCCGTGGGGCACCTCGGGTTCACCGGGACCGCGATCTGGATGGTGCCGGCCGAGCGGCTCGTCGCCGTGTTGTTGACCAACCGCGTGATGCGCGGCCCCGACCTCGCGGGTGTGCGCGCGTTACGACGGGGCTGGTTCCAGGCCGTCTGGGACGCCACGGGGAGCGCGGGGCGTTGATTCTCGATCGCGAGCGGCTGACCGTCTACCCGCGCATCTTCGTGGCGTTGTACGTCGCGCTCGGCGGGTGGTGGGTGTTCACGGGCACCGGGCTCCTGGATCGGAGCGACAAGCCCGTGGGCGTCGACTTCGTCACGTTCTACGCGGTGTCGAAGCTCGCGCAGGCCGGCGCGCCCGAGGCGGCGTGGGACGTGGCGCGCATCACCGCGGCCGAGCGGGCCGTCATCGGGGTGGACATCCCCCCGTACGTCTTCCACTACCCGCCGATGTTCGTCCTGGCGCTCCTGCCGCTCGCGACGCTGCCCTACCTCGGGGCGCTCGCGGCGTGGTGGACGGCCTCGGCCGCGGCCTTCGTCACGGTCGCGCGCCGCGTCGCGCCGCACCCGGTCACCGTGGGGCTGGCCGTCGCCTTCCCGGGCTTCTTCCAGAA
Source organism: uncultured Enterobacteriaceae bacterium (assembly GCA_964457335.1). Taxonomy (GTDB): domain Bacteria; phylum Myxococcota_A; class UBA796; order UBA796; family SXON01; genus CAJBVW01. Next base: position 5,300 of record CAYWGD010000010.1, read on the forward strand.
CATCATCCAGGGCCAGAACGGCGCGTTCACGGCGGCGCTCCTCGGCAGCGGGCTCCTGCTCGTGGATCGGCGGCCCGCGCTCGGGGGCGCGGTCCTCGGGCTCCTCTGCTACAAGCCGCACCTCGCGCCGCTCGTGGGGGTGGCGCTGCTCGCGGGGCGGCGGTGGCGCGCGCTCGGCGGCTTCGTCGGGAGCGTGGCTGTGTTCGCGGGGCTGAGCCTCGCGGTGCTGGGGCCGGAGCCGTGGCGCGCGTTCGTGGCGAACATGCCGTTCGCGTTGCGCGTGCTCGAGACCGAGGGTGTGCTCCCCTGGTTCCGCATGCCCACCGTGCAGGTGGCCGCCATGCTGCTGGGCGCGCCCGCCGCGCTCGCGCGGGGCGTGCAGTCGGTGTCCACGCTCCTGGCGGTCGCGGCCGTGGCCTTCGCGTGGGGCCGGAACCTCCCGCTCGCGACGCGCGCGACCACGCTCGCCTGCGCGGCGCTCCTCGCTACGCCCTTCGCCTTCGACTACGACCTCGCCGTCCTCGGCCTGCCCATCGCGTTCCTCGGGTGGCAGGGCGCGCGCGAGGGCTGGCGGCCCGGTGACGTCGCGCTGCTCGTGGCCGCGTGGGTCGCGCCGCTCGCCGCGCCCGCGATCGCGGAGGCCACGTCGGTGTCGCTCGCGCCGCTGCTCCTCGCGCTCCTCGTCGGGGCGGCGCTGCGGCGGGCCCGTCCCGCCGAGGCCGGCGTGCTCGCGGAGGCCCGCGGGTGAGCGAGCTCCGCCGCGGGCCGCCGGAAGCCGGGCCTGGGCGGTCCGTGGGCTGGCGGATCGCCGCCGCGGCCGCGACCACCGAGCTCCTGGTCGCGCGGGCCAGCGGGGACGCGCTCCAGGCCGTCGACGTCGCGTCGGCCGTGGCGCTCGGGATCGTCCTCGCGCTGGCGCGGCGGCCGATCCTGCCGCTCCTCGTCTACTCGGCGGGCCTGCTGGTGCCGCCGTTGTGGGGCCGCGGGACCGGGATCCTCGTGTGGGCCCTGCTCGCCGCCGCGACCGCGCTCGCGAGCCGCCGCCGGCCGATCGGCCCGCGCGGGACGGTGGCGGGGCTCGCGGCCTGCGTGGGGTTCGTGTGGCTCGTCGTGGCGGCGGGGGAGGGGCAGCCGCCCCCGGGCGAGACCTCCGCGCGCGTCGCGCTCGCCCTCGCGGCCGCGTTCGCCCTCGGGCGGCACGCGCTCTGGCTCGCGCCGCTCGCGCTCTGGCCCGGCCCCGCCGAGCGCTGGACCGCGTCCGGCGCCGCGCCCGCGGGCCCCGACGTGGTGGTCGTCAGCGTCGACACGCTGCGCCTCGACGCCGCCCGCACGATGCGCACCTTCGCCGACGGCACGCTGCTCGAAGCGCAGGCCCCGGCCCCGTGGACCCTCCCTTCGCTCGCGACGCTCCACACCGGGCTCCTGCCCGCGAACCACGGCGCGGTGCGCGTGCCCACCGGCTTCACCGCGACCGAGGCAAGTACGCTGGCCGAGCGCTTCGCCGCCGCGGGCTGGGACACGGCGGCCACGGTGGAGTCGCCGTTCGCGGGCGCGCGCTTCGGGCTCCAGCGCGGCTTCGCGATCGTGCGCGCCGACGGGGCCCGCCCCTGGGTGCTCCCCCGCGCGCCATTCGGGGACCGCAGCCGCCCCACCGCGGCGCTCGCGCTCGGCCTCGCCGGGCTGCTTCCGCTCTCGGACGGCGGCGTGGAGCGGCGGGTGCGCGACGTCGCCGAGCTCGTGGCCGCCCGGCGCGAGCGCCCGCTCTTCCTCTGGGTGCACGTGCTCGACGTGCACCTGCCCTATCGGCACGCCCCGGCGCTCGACCTCCCGTGGTCCACGCGCGCGTGGCTCACGACGGCCCACCGCAACGCGATCGGGCCCACGCCCGACGCCGAGACGCTCGCGGTGCTGCGGCAGGCCTACACGCACGAGGTGGCGGTGGTCGACGCGGCGCTCCTCCGCCTGCGCGAGCTCCTGCCGAACGCCGTGGTCGTCCTCACCTCGGACCACGGCGAGGAGCTCGGCGAGCACGGCGGCTTCGAGCACGGCCACACGTTCTACCAGGAGCTCCTGGCGGTGCCGCTCCTGTTCCGGGGCGTGGACGTCGTCGCGACCGGGCCGGTGGGCCTCCAGGACGTCGCGCCCACGCTCCTCGGCGCCGCGGGGATCCCCGCCGACGGCCTCGACGGGCGCGATCTCCGCGTGCCGGGCGACGCCCCGCTCCCGTCGGTGAACCTGCTGTACGGACCCCTCGACGCGCGCGCCGTGCGCGTGGGCCCGCGCAAGCTGGTCGCGACCGGCGAGGAGCTCGACGGCTTCGATCTCGCCGCCGATCCGGAGGAGCGGGCGCCCAGCCGCGCCGCCGACGATCTCGCCCCGCTGCTGCCCGCTCCCCCCGGGGCGGAAGGCGCGGCCGTGCCCCTCGATCGCGACGCCACCGACGCGCTCCGGGCCCTCGGCTACGTCGAGTAGGGCGCCCGGACCCCGCGGGACCCGCACCGCGCCGCGCTCCGCCGCGCGTCCCTGCGTCGCGCGCCGCGCGACGCGATAGACTCCCGGGTCTCCGAGAAGCCCCGTGAGCAACCCGTCCGGCAGGGGTCCCGTGCCCCCCGAACCTCCCGAGAGCGGCACGCGCTGGTTCGAGCAGGCGCCCGCCCCGATCCAGTCCGAGCCCCGCACCGGCCCCGCCGTCAAGGATCTCTGGGTCCGCTGCCCCGGCTGCGCGCAGATCCTCTACCGGCCCGCGCTGCTCGAGCAGATGGCCGTCTGCCCCCACTGCGGGCGGCACCACCGCTGGGACGCCCAGGCCCGCCTCCACGCGCTCGTCGACCCCGGCAGCTTCCAGCGCCACGACGCGATGGTGGCCCCGACCGACCCGCTCGGCTTCGTCGACGGCAAGCCCTACGGCGCGCGCCTCGCCGCCACCCAGCGCGCCCAGGGCGAGCTCGACGCCTACATCGCCGGGTCCGCCACGATCTGCGGCCTCCCCGTCGAGATCGGGACCTTCAACTTCCGCTTCATGGGCGGATCGATGGGCTCGGTGGTCGGGGAGCTGATCACGCGCCAGTTCGAGCGCGCGGCGGAGCTCCGCCGGCCGGCCATCGTGATCTCCCAGTCGGGCGGCGCCCGCATGCAGGAGGGCATCCTCTCGCTGATGCAGATGGCCAAGACCTGCGCGGCGCTCGCGCGGCTCCGGGATGAGGCGGGGATGCCGTACATCAGCGTGTTGACGGACCCGACCACGGGCGGCGTCGCGGCCAGCTTCGCCATGCTCGGCGACGTGATCCTCGCGGAGCCCGACGCGCTGATCGGCTTCGCCGGGCCGCGCGTCATCCAGCAGACCATCGGCCAGGAGCTGCCCGAGGGCTTCCAGACCAGCGAGTACCTGCTGGAGCACGGCATGGTCGACCGCATCGTGCGGCGCGCCGAGATGCGCGACACGCTCGCCTCGCTCCTCCGCCTCCTCACGCCGGCATGACCGACCACCCGATCCTCGCCGGGCTCTCGCAGGCGGGCATGCGCATGGGGCTCCCGCGCATGCGGGCGTTCCTGGCGTGGCTCGGCAACCCGCACCTCGCCTACCCGACGATCCACATCGGCGGCACGAACGGCAAGGGCAGCGTGTGCCGCATGGTCGGCTCGATGCTCGAGGCCCAGGGCTACAAGGTCGGCATCACGACGTCGCCCCACCTGCAGGACGTGAACGAGCGCATCCGCGTGGGCGCCGCGCAGATCCCGGACGACAAGTTCGCCGCGCTGATCGAGGAGATCGACCGCGAGCGCACGGCCTGGGCCGCCAAGGAGCTCCCACCCGACGAGCGTTACCCGCTCACCTACTTCGAGTTCCTGATCGCCGCGGCCTTCCTGCACTTCGCGCGCGAGAAGGTGGACGTCGGCGTCATCGAGGTGGGCATGGGCGGGCGGCTCGACGCGACGAACGTCGTCTCGCCGATCGTGACCTCGATCGTGACCGTCGGCCTCGACCACACGGAGCACCTCGGCCCGGACCACGCCTCGATCGCGGGGGAGAAGGCCGGCATCGTGAAGCCGGCCGTCCCCGTCGTGCTCGGTCCGCTCACCCACGACGCGATGGCCGTCGTGCGCTCGGTCGCCGTCGAGCGGGGCGCGCCGCTCTCGATCTTCGGCGAGGACTTCCACGCCTCCGGCCGCCCCAGCGCGTTCGACTACCGCGGCGACGGCAAGGTCCGCGAGGGGCTCCGCCTCGCGCTCGCGGGCGACCACCAGGTCGTGAACGCGGCCGTCGCGCTGCGCATCGTCGATCTCCTGCCCGACTCCCTGGCGGTGGGCGAGGACGCGGTGCGGCGCGGGCTCCTCGACGCGCGGAACCGCGGGCGGCTCGAGTGGCTCGCGCCCGACCTGCTCGTCGACGGCGCCCACAACCCCGACGGCGCCACGGTCCTCGCGGGCTACCTCGCGCGCCTCCCGCGCGACGCGAAGCGCACGCTGCTGCTCGGCGGCGGCAGCGACAAGGACGTGCGGAGCGTCGCGTGGACGCTCGCGCCCCAGTTCGACCGGGTCTACACGACCGCCTGCGCCCACCCCAAGGCGCGGTCCCCCGGCGACGTAGCCGCGGAGCTCGAGGGCCTGCCCATCCCCGTGAGCCCGGCCGGGCCGCTCGAGGAGGCGCTCCCGCTCGCGCGCGCGGAGGGCGGGCTCGTGGTGGTGGCCGGGTCGCTCTACCTCGTCGGCGCGGTGCGGGACCTGGTCGGGATCCGGTAGGGGCCGTGGAGGGCGCGGTCGAGATCCAGGCCGATCGCGTCGAGTGGAGCGGCGGCGTCGCGACCGCCGAGGGCGGCGTGGAGGTGCGCTTCGGGGACCAGTCCCTGGTCGGCGAGCGCGCCACGTGGGACGGCGAGCTCGTCGTCGTCGAGCGGGGCGAGTACCGCCGGCCCGACGGCGTCTTCGTGTTCGACCGCGCGGAGGTGCGCCCCCGGGACGGGACCGGCGTGGTCGTGGCCGCGCGCGCCGAGACGGGCGGCGCGCTCGTGGTGGCGGAGCGCGTCGAGGTGGGCGAGCGCTGGGAGGCGACGGACGCGACCGTCGTGCCCTGCCAGTGCGCGGACGGCGGGCCGCCGGCGCTCAGCTTCCGCGCGGCGCGCATCACGGTGGTGCCCGAGGAGGTCGTGATCATCCACGGCGGCGTGGCGCGGATCTTCTCGATCCCGGTGCTGCCGGTGCCGTACTGGCGCGAGCCGCTCGATCCGCACCGCTTCCGCCTCCTGATCCCCGAGCTCGGCTGGGGGGAGTACGGCCCCACCGCCAAGATCGAGGGGCGCGGCGGGGTGGGGGACTGGTACCTCCAGGGCGGGCCGGCGTGGCGCGCGGACGCCGGCGTTCGCGCGGAGGCGACGCTGACCGGGCCCGGCACCAAGGCGGAGGGCGCGATCGGCTGGGACGCCGAGGTCGAGCGGGTGCGCGGCGCCTTCGCGAGCCGCGGCGGGGTGGACGAGCGGGCGCGCGTCGGCTGGGACGTCGCCTACGTGTCCGACGCCGCCTACCTGGACGACTACTCCGTCGACTACGTGGCCCGCGGCGTGGCGTGGCGCGACAGCCGCGCCGTCGTCGGGCTCTTCGACGGGGACGCGACGCTCGACGCCTGGCTCCCCGACGACGGGAGCCTGGGCTCGCTCGCGCGCCTGCGCGCGCGGCACACCTTCGGGCGGGGGACCGCGCGCCTCACGCCGCGGCTGGGCATCGAGGCGATCGGCGCCCTCGACGGGGACGTGCTCGGCGAGGTCACGCCGGTCGCGGAGCTCGGGGTGGGCGGGGCCGCCACGGGCGGGCTCCCCTGGCTCGCGCTGGAAGGCCGGGCCGACCTCGCCGGGCGCGCGGCGTTCGGCGCGGACGGGCTCGTGGGCGACCTCCCCGGCGTCGACGACGGCTTCTGGGAGCCCCCCACCAGCTTCGGCCCGCCGCTGTGGCCCGACCCGGCGCGGTGGGGGGACGGCCTCGCGGGCGGGCCGCTGGAGCGCTGGGGCGTCGGGAGCACCGGGGTGCTGGGGACGGCCGCCGCGAGCGCGGCGGTGCCGGTGTGGTCGACGTTGGGCGCGGCGCGGATCCAGTGGTGGCCGGGCGTGCGGGCGGAGGCGCGCGCGGGCGTGTGGCTCGACGGGGAGGTGGACGCCGACTGGCGTGCCGGCCCCTCGGTGCGCGCCACGACGGGGTTCGCGAGCGGCGGGGTGGGCGTCGACGCGGCGCTCCTCCACGACGGGTTCGGCTGGCAGCCGGCGGCCGCGCTGGACGTGCACACCGGCACGCTCGCGGCGCGCGTGCAGGCCGATCCGGCGGTGCAGGCCGGCGAGGTGCGCTGGACGCCCGGCGTCGTGGGCCTCGGCGCCGGCGGCGCGCACGCCGGCGAGCTCTGGCTCGCGTGGGGGGACGCCGCGTTGGCCCTCGGGCGCTTCCGGACCGGCGGGGGCGTCGCCTGGGATCTCGGCGGCGCCGCGTTCTCCGGCGCCGAGGCCCGCGTCGGCTACGACGACGGCTGCGCGTCGGCCACGGTCACCGCGCGCTTCTCGCCGGACCGCGCCGTGCCCGACTTCGGCTTCGCCGCCACCTTGCGGCGCTGACGAGGCCGCCGACGCCCCGTCGCGCTACCAACGGGGGATGTTCCCGATCCGCGACAGCATCCGGGCCCGGCGCGCGCCTGTCGTCACGGTGCTGCTCATCGTCCTCAACATCGTCGGGTTCGTCCTGGAGATGGAGCGCGGGGCCGACGTGGAGGTCTTCGTCACCCGCTACGGCGTCGTGCCGGCGCGCCTCGCCTGGGCCGCCGAGACCGGCCGCTGGCTCGAGATGGGCACGGTCTTCTCGAGCATGTTCCTGCACGGCGACGTGCTCCACCTGCTCGGGAACACGTGGTTTCTGTGGATCTTCGGCGACAACGTGGAGGACCGCTTCGGCCGCGTCGGCTTCTTCGCCTTCTACCTCGCGTGCGGCGTGGCGGCGGCCGCCGCCCAGGTCGCCATGGACCCCGCGAGCACGGTGCCGATGATCGGCGCGTCCGGCGCCATCGCCGGCGTGCTCGGCGCGTACATGCGGCTCTACCCGGGCGCGCGCGTGCTCGCGGTGGTGCCCTTCTTCATCCTGTACTTCATCGAGGTGCGCGCGCTGGTGTTCCTCGGCGTGTGGTTCGGCGTCCAGCTCCTGTCGAGCTGGCTGGGCGCGGGCGGCGTGGCGTGGTGGGCGCACATCGCCGGCTTCGCGGCGGGCCTCGCGGTGGCGCTCTTCGTGCCGCAGCGCGCGGTGACGCCCCGGCCGCCGCACCCGCGTGTCCGCCGCCGGCGCTGATCCGCGCGCCGATCAGGCCCCGCGGTCCACGAACACCGGCACCTGCGACGCACCGCCCGCCGAGACGTTCGCGAGCGCCCCCTCGGCCACGCGGCAGAGGAAGCCGGCGAGCCGCCCCTTGGCGAGGAAGGGCCCGAGGTCCACGAGGCGGTCCCGCTCGGCCTCGACCCGCGCGTCCCAGAAGGGGCCGTGCACCTCGGGGATGCGCGCCTGGAGCACGTGGTGATCGGCCGCTTCCAGCGCGGCGGCCCACTCCCGGCTCGTGGCGCTCCACCCGAGCACGACCCCCTTGCCGCCGTGCCCGTCGAGCGGCTTGAGCGCCCACGCCTCCGGCTCGCGCAGGGCCCGCTCGCGGAGGTCGGCGCCGCCCTGGCCGAGCAGGATCCCGGTCCACGGGATGTGGCGCGCCACGAACGCGCGGTCGGCGGCGTCGAGCGGGAACGTCGGGTCGTGCAGCAGCGCGAACAGGCCCTTCCCGTGCAGGAGCGCCGTGCGGAGCGAGTTCACCAGACACACGCGGCCCTTCGTGTAGGCGGCGAGCAGCGCCTCCCCGTCGGCGGGGCGCGCGCGCAGGTCCGCCACGAGCAGCCGCCGGAACACCACGTCGATGCGCAGGTCCCCGGCGCGGAGCCGGTCTCCGTCGAAGCTCAGCTCCGTGGGCGCCACGATCTCCGCGACCATCCCCGCGCGCCGGAAGCGCTCGCGGAGCAGCAGGAACTCGGGCCACGTCGCGACGTGCGGGTGGTCGACGATCGCGACCACGAGCCGCCGGTGCCGGTGGCCCCACTCGCGCGCGATCTCGCGCACGGTGCGCACCACCGCGCCGCCGGCGTCGAAGGGGTGGAGCCCGCCGGTGGCGGCCCAGGCCGGGTCCTCCGCGAACACGGCGCTCAGGGCGTCGGCGTAGCCCATGCCCGCGGGGCTCTCGGCGTTGAGCTCGACGAACCACGGGTGCCCGCCCGCGCAGAAGGCGTCGACGCGCGCCAGCGGCGCCGCGCTCGCGAAGCCGGGGTCGACGCGCGCCCACCGGATCGCGTCGAGGTGCACCCCGATACGCGCGGCCAGGGACGCCTCCTCGCGGTCGAGGTCGGCGAGCAGGGCGGCCCGCACCTTCCGGACGATGCGGTGGAAATGCGCCAGGATCCGCGCCCACCGGCGGAGCAGGGCCTCGTCGACGAACAGCGGCGTCCGGTGCACACACACGGGCGCCCCGCCGTGCACCGCCCCCGCGGCGGCCACGCGCGCGAGGAACACGTCCCCGGCGACGGGGTGCGCCGCGACCGCCCGCGCCCAGCGCCCCGATGCCCGCATGCCACCAACGTAGCGCGCAGGTGACGAAGCCGGACGTGCGCGTGCTCCGGGGCGTGCGGGTGGAGCGGGTTCTGGGCAGCCGGCTCCGCCGCCGCGGAGACGTCGGCGCGGGGGGCGGGCGTCGGCGGCTCACGCGGCGCTACCTCTCCTGCTTCGACCTGTTCGGGGCGGTCCGGGTGCCGGTCCCGGGGCGCCTCGGCGAAGGGCCCGGTGGCGCCCGGTTCCGACGCCGCGTATGTTCCGGCGCACTCGGCAGGACCGGGAGGTGCGGCGGGTGTGCCGCCCGGGTCCGGCGGGAGGGGCCCCTTGGGAGGGCCCCCGCCGGGGGTCCCGGCGGCGGTTCTCACCCGCCGTGCCTCCCGAGCAGCGAGGCCGGGACACGGGCAAACGGAGGTCGGGTGGACGAGATCATCGGCAACGAGGCAGCGAGGGGCCGGCTCTGGCGCGCCGCCGATGAAGGTCGGATGCATCACTGCTACCTCTTCGAGGGCCCCGAGGGCGTCGGCAAGGCCACCACCGCGCTGCGGCTCGCGCTCTACGTGAACTGCCTCGGCGACCAGCGCCCCTGCGGCACGTGCGCGAGCTGCCGCCTCTTTCGCGCCGGCACGCACCCCGACCTCATCGTGGTCAACCCCGACCCCGAGAAGGCCACGCGCATCATCACGGCGGAGCAGGCGCGCGGGGTCATCTCCGCGCTGCAGCTCCAGCGGCACTCGGCGAAGCGCCGCGTCGTCATCGTCGACCCCGCGGACGCCCTCGGCGAGGAGGCCGGCAACGCGCTCCTCAAGACGCTGGAGGAGCCCCCGGGCGGCACGCAGTTCATCCTCGTGAGCGCGCGCTCGGCGTCCCTGCTGCAGACCGTCCGGAGCCGGAGCCAGCGCGTGCGCTTCGGGCCGGTCCCGCGCGACGAGCTCGAGCCCTGGCTCGCCGCCCGCGGCCTCGATCCCTCGCTGGCCACGCTCTCGCAGGGGAGCCCGGGCTTCGCGCTCCGGCTCGCCGCGGGCGAGGCCGAGGCCCGCCGCGAGGTGGTGGCGCAGATCGTGGGGGTGGTCGGGCAGCCGCTCGCCCAGCTCTTCTCGCTCACCGAGGCCACGGGCAAGCGCTCCGACGGCGCCGTCGAGCGGAGCACGCTCGCGGTCGACGCCGTCGAGGAGCTCCTCCGGGACGTGGTCGTCGTCGCCTCCGGGCGGCCCGACGCCGCGCTCCACCCCGCGCACCTCGGCCGCCTGCGGGTTTGGGCCGACGCGCTGCACCCCGGCGGCGTCGCGCGGATGGAGCGCGCCATCGCGGTCGCGCGGGACCGGCTGCGCCTCAACGTGAACGGGCGCGTGGTCCTCGAGGCGCTGCTGACGACGCTGAACCTCGAGCTCTCCCAGGTGAGGCGGTAGGCCGCGCGGCACGCGCCTCGGGCACTGGAGCCGCCGACGTCCGCTCCGGCACGGCGTCGCCGCAGCGGCTCGGCCGGCTGCCCAGCCGACGACCCGACGCCCCCTTCAGCCCCAGCCGAAGAAGCGCTTCGTGTTCTCGGCGGCCTGGTCGGCGAGCGCGGCCGGCTCGACCCCGCGCAGCTCCGCGACCTTGGCGGCCACGAAGGTGACGTAGGCGGGCTCGTTCCGCTTCCCGCGGTAGGGGATGGGCGTCAAGAACGGGCTGTCCGTCTCGACGAGCAGCCGATCGCCGGGGGTGCGCGCCGCGACCTCGCGCATCGTGTCGCCGTTCTTGAACGTGACGATGCCGGGGATGGAGACGTACCCGCCGCGGGCGACGATGGCCTCCATGTGCGCGACGTCGCCCGTGTAGCAGTGGTAGAGCACGCCGTGATCCCACGCGCGCTCCTCGTCGAGGATGGCGAGCGTCTCGCCGGCGCTCTCCCGGTCGTGGATGACGACCGGCAGGTTCCGGGCCCGCGCCGCGCGGAGCTGCTCGCGGAACACCGCGCGCTGCTCGTCGCGGGGGGAGCTGTCGTAGTGGAAGTCGAGGCCCATCTCGCCGAGGGCGAGCACCTCGGGCTCCGCGGCGATCGCGAAGAGCTCGGCCAGCCGATCGTCGGTGGCGAGCTTCGCGTCGTGCGGATGCAGCCCGGCCGTGCAGCGCACGACGCCGGGATGGCGCCGGGCCACGGCGAGGGCGCGCGCGGCGCTCTCGAAGCCGTAGCCCGAGCCGATGGTGATCATCCGATCGACGCCCGCGGCGCGCGCGCGCGCCACGACTTCGTCAACCCCCTCGTCTCCGCCGTACACGCCGGGGTCGAGGTGGCAATGGGAGTCGATCAGCATCGCGGACCCTCCGGAGGAGAGGTCAGTCCTGCGAGGACTTCGCCGCCGCGTTCGCGTCCGCCTCGGGGGTGTGGACGGGGAACACGGGCGTCGTGCCCTGGTTGTTGCGGGCGCGCCGCGCCTTGGTGCCCGCGTTCTTCTTGCGGAGCATGCGGCGGTACTCGGTCTGGGCGGTCTTGGAAGCCATGGTTCACCAGGATGGAAGGCCACGCCCCTTATGACACGACCGCGCGGGCGTCAACGGTCTTGCCCGGGGCCCGATGGAGGTGTATGAGTCCGGCGTGCACCGCTGTCTGCCCCTCCTCCTGCTTGTCGGCTGCGAACGCCTGGAGGTGGTCGACAGCCTGACGGACCCCGTCGTCGCCCAGGGGATCTTCCTCGGGGTGGAGGTCCCGGCCATCTACCAGGAGGACCTCGCGGACGCCGAGGGCTTCCCGTACGCGGCGGTCTGCAACCTGTTCCTCGCGAGCGTGTCCGACCCGAACGATCTCGCCGAGGCCCCCGTGACCGGGGCGCGCCTCCGCCTGCGCTCGGAGGCCAACGGCACGCTCGAGTTCCGCGAGGTCGAAGAGGAGCCCGGGAAGTACACCCTCGACTCCACGGACGGCCTCGTCTACGAGCCGGGGGACGAGCCGGTCATCACCTTCACGCAGGACGACGACGAGGCGCGCCTCGAGGTGCGCCTGCCCGAGGCCCCGAGCATCGACGTGCCGGGCTCCGTGGACCGGGAAGGCTCCATGGACGTCGACCTCTCGGACTACCGGTTCGCGAACGCCGTCGGCGCGTCCTACGACCTCGACCGCAGCAAGCTCTGGTGGGACAACCTGCCGGACGGCGTCGACCAGGTGTACGAGTTCACGCACGCCGAGGGCCCGGTGGACGAGCTGGTGCTCCCCGCCGAGGCGTTCCCCCGCATCGGCACCTACGTCGTGGGCGTGGCCGGGATGGAGATCGCCGACCCCGTCGAGTTCGAGGGCGTCAACACGACGATCTCGGCCTTCGTGGCGGGGCAGCTCTCGATCCGGCTCACGTCCGTCACCGAGTAGCCGCCCGCCGCACCCCGGGGGCGCGGCGTCCGGTCAGCGGGTGGTGGCGTCAGCGGATGGTGACGGTGTGCGGCAGCATCGCCGCGACGCCGCCGCCCTCGAGCACGCGGGAGAGCGCGTAGAGCCGCGCGTAGGCGTCGCGCACCTCCGGCACGAGCATCTCCGCGGGCGCCTCGGCCTGCTGCAGGTCCTCGAAGAGCTCGTCGAGGAAGGTCTTGCGCTTCGGGAGGCGGAGGATGCCCACGTCCTCGTCCGCGCCGATGCCCGCGAGCGTCCGCGCCTTGGCGAGGGCGACGTCGAGGCCGCCGAGCTCGTCGACGAGCTTGCGCTCCTTGGCCTGCGCGCCGGTCCACACGCGGCCCTGCGCCACCGCGTGGACCTGCTCGCGCGTCATCCCGCGCCCGTCGGCCACGCGCGTGAGGAACACCTGGTAGAAGCCCTCGAGGAACTCCCGGAACTTGGCGCGCTCGGCGTCGTTGAAGTCGCTCGTGCTGGACAGGAGCCCCGAGAGCTGCCCGCGCTGCCAGGTGTGGAGCGTGATCCCGAGCTTGTCGTAGAGCCCGGCGAGGTTCATCTTCCCGCCGAACACGCCGATGCTGCCGGTGAGCGTGCCCGGCTCGGCCACGATCGCGTCGGCCGCGGCGGCGATGTAGTAGCCGCCGCTCGCCGCGTAGTCGCCCATCGAGACGACCACCGGCTTGCCGGCCTCGCGCGTGCGCTTGATCTCGTGCCAGATGGCGTCGGACGCGAGCCCGCTGCCGCCCGGGGAGTTCACGCGGAGCACGACCGCGGCGACGTCCTCGTCCTCGCGCACCTGCTCGAAGAGCTCGGCGAGCGTGCGGTCCCCGACCAGCGACCCGCCGAACACGGGGCTGCCGGACTCCCCGCTGATGATCTGCCCCTCGGCGTGCACGACCGCGATGGTCTTGGCGGACCGGAGCGGCGACTCGACCTCGCGGTAGTCCGCGAGCTCCGTCCGCTCCTCGCCGGCCAGGCCCTCGCGCACCTCGTCGCGGTACTTCAGCCCGTCCACGAGGCCCGCGGCGAGCGCGGCCTCGGGCGTGATCGGCGGGTTGTCCACGATGGCGCGCACCTGGTCGGGCTCCATCTTCCGGGCCGTCGCGATGCCCTGCACGAGCTGCTCGTAGAGGCTGTCGAGCATCTCGTTCGTCGCGAGCGCGGCCGCATCGGAGGGGCCGGTGCGCTCGAAGGGCTCCACGGCGCTCTTGAAGTCGCCGACGTGCTCGAAGTTCGACTTCACGCCGATCTTCTCGAGGGTGCCGGCGTAGTACTCGTTCGTGACCGAAAAGCCGTTGAGCAGCATGAGCCCGGCCGGCGCGATGTACACGTCGGTGCAGGCGCTCGCGAGGTAGTAGCCCTTGTTGTCGAAGGTCTCCCCGTAGGCGTGGCAGGGCTTGCCGGACGCGGTGAAGGCCGCGACCGCGTCGTGCAGCTCCTGCGTGGCCGCCCAGCCGGCGCCCACGTCCCCGACCTCCAGGTAGAGGCCCTTGATGCGCTCGTCCGTGGCCGCGCGGCGGATGTTCGCCGCCACCTCGGTGACGAGCGGCGGGAAGTCCTTCGGGTCGACCACGAAGCCCACGTCCCCCGGGGCGTCGGAGAGCGGGCCGCTCAGCGAGACCTCGAGGAAGCTGTCGGCGGTCACGCCGCCGCCCGGCAGCCCCTCGCTGGCGAAGAACACGACGCCGGCGGTCGCGGCCGCGAGCGTGACGAGCCCCATCAGGCTGATGCCGATCAGGAGGCGGGCGCCGCGTCCCGAGCGCTTGGGCCGGGGCGCGGGGGCCGCCGGCGCGGGGGTGCTCTCGGGCTCGTTCGTGTCGTTCATCGGGGGGACTCCGGGGTCGCGGATGCGGTCGGCCTATCACGCCGGAGGGGCGGTCCCGCGGGGAAGCGGGCGGGGGCGAGCGGGCGTCGACGGCAATGGATGCACACCGGAGTCGCGACCGTCACCTGTGGAATCGCCGCGAAATGTCAGCCCCAGCAGCGTCGCCGGTGCCCGTCGAGGAAGGGGAGGATGCGCGCGTGCACCTCGGCGGGCGCGCGCGCGCCGAGCAGGGGGTCGAGGTGCCCCCAGCCGCCGGTCAGCGGCACGAAGGGGGCCCCGAGCGCCTCCGCGGCGGGGAGCGCGGCGGCGGGCGGGCAGGCGGGATCGTCGTCCCCGGCGAACAAGAGCGCGGGGAAGGGGCGGAGCGCGGCCGCCACGTCGAGGCGGCCGGAGGCGTCGGTGAGGTGCCCGGCCGACACCCAGCGGGCCATCTGGCGCACGACGCCGCCATGGAGATCGCCGGCGGCGTAGCGGAGCCGCGCGCGCGCCACGGGGCCCGGCGTGTCGGGAGACGCGATCTGCTCGCCGGCCACCACGAAGGGCGCGGCGAGCTGCTGGAGGCGCCGTCCGGGCAGCACCCAGCCGGAGGGCAGGAGCGCGGCCACGAGCCCGGCGTTCCGCGCCGCGGACACCCCGGCGGAGAAGCGCACCGCGCCGCACAACGCGACGAGCGCCGCCATGCCGTCGACGCCCTCGAGCGCCATGCGCAGGTAGAGCGCCTGCGCGCCCAGGCCGTGCCCGATGCAGAGGACGCGGTCGAAGCCGCTGTGCGCGCGCACGGCGTCGATCGCCGCGCCGAGGTCCCGCGTGGCGATGTCGTCGAGCGAGAAGGGGCGGGCGCCCTCGGGGGGGAGCGCGCTGCGATCGCCGCGGTGCTCGAGCAGGTAGACGGAGTAGCCGGCGGCCGCGAGCGTGCCCGCGAGGCAGCGGCCCGGCTCCAGCGAGAAGTCGAGGTGCGTGCCGCCCAGCCCGTGCGCGAGGAGGACGGGCTCGCCGGGGCGCCCGGGGGCGGCCGCGAGGTGGAAGATCGGGGCGCGCCAGCCGTCGTCGGTCGTGTAGTACACGCGCGGGAGCGGCTCGCCCGCGCCGCCCCGGGTGAACGGGTCGCGGGTGCGCGCCTGCACGACGCGGAAGGTGAGCCCCAGCGCGGCGTCGCCGACGAGGCGGGCGATGGCGGGGCCGGCGGCGGGGGGCCAGGCGGCCGGGCGCTCGGCCGGGAGGGCGGCGCGGTCAGCCACGCGGCACCGGGAGGAGGGGAGATGGAGGACGGGCAGGTGCGCGCTGGGGCGAACTACGGGAGCAGCGGCGGGCGGACGTTCGCCCCATCGTCAACGTCCACGCCGCGGTCAGGTGCAGAGGGATCCGCGTCGAGCGGAGAGCTTCAGCAGAGAGAACAGCGAACGCGCGAACCTGCCCGTCCTCCAAGGGGTGCGGCCCGACGCCCTTGAACGGTGGATTCAGGGGTGGTCTTGCCATGTCAAGAGGGCTTATAACACGAGTCACGAGGGCGGGGAAGATTCCGGCGCGCCCGCGGGTCTAGGCGCGTTCGGGAACATGCTCCACCCGAACGGTCCTAGAGACGGTTGCGCTCGACCTTCGCCTGCGCGACCACGTCCGAGGTCCACTGCTCGAGGAACGCCGCCCGGCGCTGCGCGCGGAGGCGACCCTCGATGCGGTCCCGGTTCTCCTCGAACTTCGCCGGGTCCGCGTCGGTGCGGGACGCCACGGCGACCACGAAGGTGTTGTCCTTCAGCTGGAGCGGCACCGGCACGACGTACCCGGCGGGCGCCTTCTCGATCTGCTGGCGGAGCTCGGCGCTGTCGCCGAGGCGCGGCACCTCGGGGTCCCCGAGGCTGAACTCGCCGGTGGAGTCGGCGCTGAGGCCCTGCTCGGCCAAGAGCTCGGCGGGCGGGGCGCCCTGGGCCTTCCAGGCCTCGACGAGCTTCGCCGCGAAGGCGGCGACGGCCTGCGGCGCGCGCTCTTCCTTGATCATGGCGACGGCGATGTCGGCCTTCGCCTCGTCGAGCGAGATCACCTTGGCGTCCTCGATCTTCTCGACGAGGAGCACCTGGAAGCCGCGCGTGGTCTTCACGACCTCGGACACCTTGCCCACGCCGGCCGCGTCGGCGGCGGTCGTGACGGCGGGGTCGAGCTGGTCGACGGCCTGGAGCCCGAGGTTGCCGCCGTTCGACGCCGTCAGGTCCTCGCTCCAGCGCTTCGCGAGCTCCTCGAAGTCCGCGCCGGCCACGGCCTCGGCCCGGACGGCCTCGGCGCGCGCCTTCACGGCCTCCTCGTCCGCGCCCGGGATGTCCGTGCGGAGCAGGATCGTGCGGAGCTGGTAGCGCTTCTTGAGGTTGTAGAAGCGCTCGAAGCCCTCGTCGTAGCGCTTCTTGATGCGGTCGCCGTTCTGGGTCACGAACGTGTCGCGGTCGGCGTCGCTCACGGTCACGTCGTCGAGGAACGCGCTGGTCGGGAGCCGGACGAACGCGAGGTCGAGCGCCGTCTCGTCGAGGACGTACGCCTCGCGGAGCTCGGCGTCGGTGACGGCCACGGAGTAGCCCGCGAAGTCGAAGAGCTTGCGGACGAGCAGGTCCCGCCGGAGATCGTCCTCGAACTGGGCCCGCTGGAGGTTGTTCGCCTTGAGCAGGCGCAGGTACGTCTTCTCGTCGAACTTCCCGTCCACCTGGAAGCTCGGGATCTTCACGTACTCGCGCACGACCTCCTCGTCGGACACGGTCACGCCGAGCCGGTCGGCCTCCTGGACGAGGGCCTCCTGCTGGATGAGGTCGGTGAGGACCTTGGCGCCGAGCTCCTTCTCCTCGTCCTCGGAGAGGTTCCGCCCCGCCTGGCGGGCCTGGGGCACGTAGGCCCGGCGGAAGTCGCTGTCGGTGATGGTCGTGCCGTTCACCGTCGCGTACACCGAGGTCTTGTCGCCGTTGCCCTGGCCGACGCCCCAGAAGATGAAGACCGCGACGACCACGCCGATGAGGAGGCGCGTGCTCGTGCTGTCGGTGCCTTTGCGGAGGTTCTCGAGGACGGACATGCGGACCCGGGAAGCGGGCGCATCTATGGCGACTCGGGACGCATTTCAAGCCGCGCGTCGGATTTCGAGCGTCCTGCTTCGAGGCGCGCTCTTGTCAGGTCAAGCCCGAGCGTGCTACAAGCGGGGTCCTTCCGGCGTGCCGCCCCTCGGGGCCCCCCCACACGCGCCGCCCCCTCCTCCTCGGGGACCCCATGCTGAATTCCGTGCTCGGCCTGTTCTCCCAGGACATGGCCATCGACCTCGGCACCGCGAACACGCTGGTGTACGTGAAGGGCCGCGGCATCGTCTGCAACGAGCCGTCCGTCGTCGCGATGCACTACGACCGCCGGGGCAACAAGAACGTCGTCGCCGTGGGCAGCCACGCCAAGGCGATGCTTGGCCGCTGCCCCCAGGACATCCAGGCCATCCGCCCGCTCAAGGACGGCGTCATCGCCGACTTCGAGGTCACCGAGGCGATGCTCCGCTACTTCATCGAGAAGGTGAACGGCCGGCGGAGCTTCGTGGCGCCGCGCATGGTGGTCTGCATCCCGTACGGCACCACCGAGGTGGAGAAGCGCGCGGTCCGCGAGAGCGCGGAGTCCGCGGGGGCCCGCCAGGTGCACCTCATCGAGGAGCCCATCGCCGCCGCGATCGGCGCCGACCTCCCGATCACCGAGCCCACCGGCAACATGATCGTCGACATCGGCGGCGGCACCACGGAAGTGGCCGTCATCTCGATGGCGGGCATCGTGTACAGCCGCTCGATCAAGGTCGGCGGCGACCACATGGACGACGCGATCACCCAGCACATCCGGCGACGGCACGAGCTCGCCATCGGGCCGCGCACCGCCGAGCAGATCAAGGTCGAGCTCGGGAACGCCGCCTGCGACGGGCAGGTGCTCGAGATGCAGGTGAAGGGCCGGGACCTCGTCCGCGGCTTCCCGCGCACGGTCACCATCCACTCCGACGAGGTGCGCGACGCGCTCGAGGAGCCCATCCAGCTCATCACCGACGCGGTCGTCGCGTCGCTCGAGCGCACGCCCCCCGAGCTCCTCGGGGACATCGTGGACCGCGGCATCATCATGACGGGCGGCGGCGCGCTGCTCAAGCGCCTCGACTACGTCATCTCCCAGGCCACCGGCCTCCCGGTGATCATCGCGGACGAGCCGCTCTCCGCGGTGGTGAAGGGCTCCGGCCGGGCGCTCGAGGAGATGGATCTGTTGGGCCTCATCAGCTGATCGGCGCGCTTCCGTAGCGGCGGGCTCGGCTGGTTCTTGGGGCGGGGGGGCGAGCCCCCCCGCAACGCCCCCCCGACGTGGCGGCGGGCCTCGGACCTCTACGCGAGGACCTTGTTCACGAGCTGGTCGAGCGCCGCCTTGTTGAGCGAGCCCACGCGCCGCTCGAACACCTTCCCGCCCTTGAAGAAGAGCAGGGTGGGGATGGACTGCACGCCGAACTGGTTGGGCGTGTCGGTGTTCTGGTCGATGTCGATCTTGCAGACCTTGAGCTGGCCCTTCTTCTCGTCGGCCACCTGGTCGAGCAGCGGCGCGATGGCCTTGCAGGGCCCGCACCAGACCGCGGTGAAGTCGAGCAGGACGGGCACGTCGCTCTCGAGAACCTGACGCTTGAAGTCTGCGTCGGTGATGTTCAGGACATTCGCGCTGGCCATGGGGACTCCCTGAGGTCCCGACTCATTATGATCCGCCCCAGGCAGGGGCAATGCGCCGCATGAGGTTGTGATGGGCCGGATACTCGCCGTGGACGACGACCCGCTGTCCCGGGCCGTCCTCGCCGACCTCCTCCGCGCGCTCCGGCACGAGGCGACCGTCGTCGCGTCCGCGGCGGAGGCCCTCGCGCGCCTGGACGCCGGCACGTACGATCTCGTCCTCGCCGACGTGATCATGCCGGACATCGACGGGATCGAGCTCGCGCGCCGGTGCGCCGCGCGCCGGCCGTCGGTCCCCGTCGCGCTCGTGAGCGTGCGCCGCCCCGATCTCTCCGGCGTGCCGACGGTGGGCTTCCTCCCGAAACCGCTCGACGCGGATCGCCTCGGGCGCTTCCTCGACACCTTCCTCGGCGGGCGCCGTGCGATCGCCGGGGAGAGCGAGAGCTGGTCCGGCCTGGAGTTCCTCGCGAAGGTGTCCGGCCCGGTGGAGCGCTTCCCGCCGGCCCGCGTGTTGTTCCTCGCGCACCGCGTGGCGGCCTCCGGCGCGCTGCGAATCGACCGAGGCGGGAGCGCGCTGATCGGGCTCCGGGGCGGCAAGGTCGTGCAGGTCGCGGGGGTGCCCGGGCTGCTCGCCTCGCTGGGCGCGGGCGTCCGCGACGGGCGGGACCTCGCGAGCGACGTCGCGGCCGCGGTCGCCCAGGGCCACCCCCCGGACCGCGCGCTCCAGGCCGCGGCGGAGGGCCTCGGCGCGTGGATCGCCGGCATGGTGGACGCCACGGGCGGGCACGTGTCCTTCGACGCCACGTGGATCGCGCCCGCGGGCGCGTTCCCGCTCCCCGAGCCGGTGCCGCGCATCCTCGCGCGGGGGCTCGCGCGGGCCCGGTCCGACGCGCTCGTGGCCCGCGCCTGGGGCGCGCTCGGCGGCGCCACCGTGCGCGCGCGGCTCCCCGACGACGCGCCCGACTCCACCTGGGGCCTCGACGCCACCGCCACCCGCCTCGTCCGGCTCACGGCGCGCCCGCACTCCGTCGACCGCCTGCTCGCGCTCGCGAGCCCGCTGGCCGAGCGGGGCGCCCCCGCGCTCGCGGCGGCCCGGAACGCGGAGGTGCTCCGGGCCCTCGACACCCTCCGGGCGCTCGGGATGCTCGTCGTGGACGGCGGCGCCCTCGAGGCGCCCGCCCCGCACGCGGGCCGACCCTCCGAGGCCACGCAGGAGGATCCGCGCGTGGACCGGCTCTCCCGCGCGCTCGAGGCCATGGAGGGCGTCCACCCGCTCGAGGTGCTCGACCTCGCCACGCGCAACCGCGTCAGCGAGGAGGACGTCGCCAACGCCTACCGCGAGATCTCGCGGCGCTACCACCCGGACTTCTTCTTCAACGCGCCGCCCGCCGTGCGCAGCCTCGCCGAGTCCTGCTTCGCCAAGGTGAACGCCGCGTACGACGCGCTCCGCGTGCCCGGCGGGCTCGCCGAGGCGAAGCGCTTTTTGGAGGCGCGCACCCGCGGCGAGGCCTTCGTCAGCGAGAAGGAGCACCTCACCGCGCGGGTCGCGTTCCGGCGGGGCGAGCAGCTCTTCCGCGCGCGGGACTACGCGGGCGCGGACCCGCTCTTCAACGAGGCGGCCCGCCTCGACCCGCTGACCTGGCCCCACGCGATGTACGCCGCCTGGTGCGGCTGGCTCGCGAAGCGCCTCTCCAACGCCGAGGCCGTCGCGGCGCTCGACGCGGTGAAGGCGCCCGAGCCCCTGCGCGCCGCTGAGGCGCTCGTGATGGCCGGGACCGTGCTCAAGCAGGACGGCCGCGTCAACGAGGCGGTCGACCGCTTCCGGGCCGCCCTCGCGAAGGACCCCAACAACCGCGACGCGCAGCGGGAGATCCGCCTGCACGAGCTCCGCAACCCGCCCAAGGCGCCGCCGCCGTTCGCGGGGCTCCTCGGCCGGAAGAAGGAGTAGCTCTCCTCAGGGACAGACCGCGTCGCAGGGGGCGAGGTCGGGCGGCTCGTCGCAGGGGGCGTCCCAGGCCGCGAGGCAGGCGGGCACGGCCGCCTCGTCGAACGAGTCGCAGGCGAGCGCGCCCTCGTCGGCGAGCGCGCCCCGGCTCACGGACAGGGCGGCGAGGCAGTCGTCCTCGCTCTCGTACCCGGCGTCCGCCAGCGTCTCGCAGCGGGCGTGGCGGCCGCAGAGGGCCGCGTCCCGGTCGTCGAGGAACGCGCTCACCTCGGGGCTCGTGCACCCGAGGAGCAGCGTCAGCCACATACCGAGCAGATCGTGGTGAGGTCGGCGTCGCAGTCCGCCGCGTCGATCGCGGTGCGGTAGGCGTCGAGGCAGTCCTGCATCGCCGCGGCGTCGAAGCTCGGGCAGTCGTTCTCCGAGACCTCCTGGGAGGCCGCGGCCGCCTTGCAGGCGCCGACGCCGTCGTAGCCGAGGGCCTCGAGGTCGCCGCACACGTCGAGGAGCTCGCAGTTGAGCTCGCCGCGCTGCCGCTGGCCCGACTCGTAGGACAGGCAGCCGCCGAGCAGCAGCGCCCCGAACAGTGCGGCGGCGCGCGTCACCCGACCACCACCTTCGTGAGGTCCTTCGTGATGTTCTTCTGGTGGCTCTCGAGCGTGCCCCCGCCGATCTCGATCAGCTTGGCGTCTCGGAAGAGCCGCTCCACGGGGTACTCGTCGCAGTAGCCGCCGCCGCCGAGCACCTGCATGGCGTTGTCGGCCACCTGCTTGCCGACCGGCCCGGCGAACAGCTTGGCGGCGTCGCTGCCGAGGCGGTTGCGCTGGTTGGGGCCGACCGAGCGGGCCACCGAGTACACCAGCGACCGCGCGGCCTCCGTCGCCGCGTAGCTCTCGCCGATGTAGCGCTGTACCTGCCCGAAGCGGTTGATCGGCTGGCCGAAGGCGATGCGCGCGTCGGCGTGCCGCACCATGATGTCGAGGCAGCGGTCGGCGATGCCGACGCTCATGGCGGCGAGCGTGAGGCGCTCGATCTCGAGGTTGCGCATCATGTGCGTCAGCCCCGATCCCTCGCTCCCGAGCAGGTTCTCGGCGGGGACCTCGCAGTTCTCGAAGATGAGCTCGGACATCGTGGACGCGCGCATCCCCATCTTGTGGATGGGGTTCGACGTGCGGAAGCCGGGGCAGTCGCGGTCGACCAGGAACGCGGTGACGCGGCCCTCGACCTTGGCGTACACCAGGAAGCAGTGCCCGTCGGGGCCGTTGGTGATGTAGGTCTTCGTGCCGTTGAGCACGTAGTGGCTGCCCTTGTTCACGGCGGTCGTGCCCATGCCGAGCACGTCGGTGCCGTAGCCGGGCTCGGTCATGCCCATGCCGCCGATCCACTCGCCGGAGACGACCTTCTCCAGGTAGCGGCTGCGCTGCTCGCCGTTGCTGCAGTAGTAGAAGTTGTTCACGAAGAGCATCGCGTGCGCGAGGTACGCGAGGCAGAAGCCGGGGTCGGACTTGGACAGCTCGTGGTGCGCGATGACCGCGGCCGTGGTGTCCATCCCGGCGCCGCCGTCCTCGGCGGGGACGGTGATGCCGAGGAGCCCGAGCTCGCCGAGGCGGGAGAACAGCGGGCGGTTGAGCGTCTGCAGGCGATCGTGCTTGTCGGCCTGCGGCTCGACCTCGGTCCGTACGAAGTCGGCGACCATCTCGCGGAGCATGCGGTGCTCGGGCGTGGGGTCGTAGAGCTCGTCGAATCCGGCCTGCATCGGTACCTCGGGAGGGCCGGCACTGTAACCGCGGGATCAGCGGACCGCGCGGTCCACGTGGTGGCCCCGGTCACGCCCGGCGGGCCGGCGCGGCGCTCACGCGACGACGCATCGCGGGTTAGACCGGGCCATGCCCAAGAAGCTGCTCCTCGTCGACGCGCCGAACCACGCCTTCCGGGCCTACCACGCCATCCAATCGGACATGCGCGCGCCCGACGGCTTCCCGACGCGCTGCCTCTACGGCTTCAGCCGGATGTTGCTGGCGCTCGTGCGCGAGCACCAGCCCGACTACGTGGCCTTCGTCTTCGACGTGGGCAAGAGCTTCCGGAACGAGCTCTTCCCCGACTACAAGGGCCAGCGCCCCGACATGCCGGCGGACCTCCGCGAGCAGTGGGGCGAGCTCCGCCCGCTCATCGAGGCCTTCGGCTTCCACGTCCTCGCGGTGCCGAACACCGAGGCGGACGACGTGATCGGGACGCTCGCGTGCCGCTTCGCCTCCGACGACGTCCACGTGGGCATCGTCAGCAGCGACAAGGACTTCGGCCAGATCGTCGACGATCGCATCCACCTGCTCGACCTCATGAAGGGTGTGGACTACGGCCCCGCCGAGATCCTGGCGAAGTGGGGCGTCGGCCCCGACCGCATCATCGACCTGCTCTCGCTCATGGGCGACACCTCCGACAACGTCCCGGGCGTGCCCGGCGTCGGCGAGAAGAAGGCCGCGCAGTTCATCCAGAAGTTCGGCGACCTCGAGGGCGTGCTCGCCAACACGGCGGCCATCGGCGGGAAGACCGGGCAGGTCATCGCCGAGAACGCCGACGTCGTGCGGCTCTCCCGGCGCCTCGTCACCATCGAGACGAAGCTCCCGATCGACGTGTCGCTCGACGCGCTCGTGCCCCGGCCCCGCGACGAGGACGCGCTCCGCGACAAGCTCGGCCGCTGGAACTTCAAGTCGCTCATGAACGACCTCGGGCTCGGCGCGCCGGCGCCCGCGGCCCGCCGCACCGGGGAGGGCTTCCACGCGATGGACTGCCCCGCCGTGTGGGGGCCGGGCCCGCTCGCGGAGCTGGAGGCGCGGCTCCGCGCGGCCGGTCGCTTCGCGCTCTCCGTCGAGGCGACCGCCGCGGACTTCCTCACCGGCGTGCCGACGCGCTTGTTCTTCGCCTGGTCCGAGGGCGGCCACACGCACCTCGCGCGCGTCCCGATCGACGACGCGTCCCTCGCCGCGCTCCGGCCGATCCTCGCGGACCCCACCGTCGCCAAGACCGGCCACGACCTCAAGGAGCCGCTCAAGCTCCTCGCCGAGAACGGGGTCACGCTCGCCGGCATCGCGGGCGACACGATGCTCGCCGACTACCTGCTCGTGCCCGAGCAGAAGCACGGCCTCGACGACCTCGGGAAGCGCTACCTGGAGCACCCGCTCGGCAGCGCGCTCGGCGAGCAGGCCCAGCTCACGCTCCTGCTCGACCGCGACCTCGCCGGGAAGCTCGACGAGAACGGCGTGAGCTCCGTCTACCGCGACATCGAGCTCCCGCTGGTCCCCATCCTCGCGGACATGGAGCGCGCCGGCATCGGGGTGGACGTCGCGGCGCTCCAGGCGCTATCGGTGGAGCTCGGCCAGCGCCTCGTGGCCGAGGAGAAGCGCTGCCATGCGCTCGCGGGCTCGGAGTTCAACGTCGCGTCGACGCAGCAGCTCGCGGAGGTGCTCTTCGAGAAGCTCGGGCTCAAGGGCGGCAAGCGCACCAAGACGGGCTGGAGCACCGACGCCGACACGCTCGACAAGCTGCGCGAGGAGCACCCGCTCCCCGAGGCCGTCCTGGCCTGGCGCGAGCTCTCGAAGCTCAAGGGCACCTACGTCGACGCGCTCCCGCCGGCCGTCCACCCGAAGACCGGGCGCATCCACACGAACTTCCGGCAGGCCGTCGCCGCGACGGGGCGGCTCTCCTCCTACGACCCGAACCTCCAGAACATCCCCATCCGCACCGAGGAGGGCCGTCGCATCCGCCGTTGCTTCGTCGCGGCGCCGGGCCACGTGTTCCTCTCCGCCGACTACTCCCAGATCGAGCTCCGCATCCTCGCGCACTACTGCCAGGAGGGGCCGCTCTGCGAGAGCTTCCGCGCCGACGAGGACATCCACCGCCGCACCGCGTCGGAGATCTTCGGGGTGATGCCGACGCTCGTGTCGCCGGAGATGCGGCGCGCCGCGAAGGCGATCAACTTCGGCATCGTGTACGGCATGGGCGCGTTCCGGCTCGCCAACGACCTGCGCATCCCCCGGTCCGAGGCCCAGAGCTACATCGACGGCTACTTCGCGCGCTACCCGCAGGTGCGCGCGTACATGGACGGCGCCATCGCGCGGGCCCGCGAGAAGTCCTACGCGGAGACGTTGTACGGCCGGCGCCGGCCGGTCGCCGGGCTCGACGCCAAGAACCCGATGGACCGCTCGGCCGCCGAGCGCGTCGCGATCAACACGCCCATCCAGGGCTCCGCCGCCGACCTCATCAAGATCGCCATGATCCGGGTCGCGCGCGAGCTCCCGCAGACCGGCGCGCGCCTCCTCCTCCAGGTGCACGACGAGCTCGTCATCGAGGTGCCCGAGGGCGAGGTCGAGCGCGTGCGGGGCCGGGTGAAGGCCGCGATGGAGGGCGTCGCCACCTTGTGCGTGCCGCTCAAGGTCGACACGGGGGTCGCGCGCACCTGGGACGAGGCGCACTGAGCGCGTCCGGGCCGATCGCGGCGCTCCCGGCGCGCCTCGCCGCCGTGGCGGACCTCGTCCCCGCGGGGCGCCCCTGCGCCGACATCGGCACCGACCACGGCGCGCTGCCCACCTGGCTCGTGCTCGCGGGGCGCGTGCCGCGCGCGGTCGCCGTCGACGACAAGGAGGGCCCGCTGGCGACGGCGCGCCGCCGCGTCGAGCGCCTGGGCCTCCAGGATCGCGTCGCGCTCCGGCGGGCGTGGGGCTGCGCGGCCCTCGACGAGGAGGTCCGCACCGTGACGATCGCGGGCATGGGCGGCCCGCTGATGGCCCGCATCCTGGCGGACGCGCCCCCGGGCGTGACGCGGCTCGTGCTCCAGCCGAACGTGGGGGAGCGGGGGCTCCGCGCGTGGCTCGCCCGGCACGGCTGGGTCATCGACGCCGAGCGCGCGGTGCTCGACCGCGGGCGCTGGTTCGCGGTCTTCGCGGCGGGCCGGGCCCGCGCGGCCGAGGCCGCCGACCTCGACGAGGTCGCGCTCACCTACGGGCGGCCGGCGCTCCACCTCGACCCCGACGCCCTCCGCGGTCGCCTCGTCGCGGAGCTCGGGCGCCTCGACGCGCTCCTGGCCGAAGCCGTTGGCTCCCGCGGGCAATCCTCCCTCGACGCCCAGCGGGCGGTCGTCCTCGACGCGCTCCGGCTCACTCCCGGAGCGTGACGGCGCGCTCCGCCGAGAGCTCGCGCCCGCAGGCGTCCACGAGGTGCGCCGCGATCGTGACCTCGAGCCCCTCGAAGCCCTCCTCGAGCCAGTCGAGGATCAGCGTGTCGCCGACCAGCTCGAGCTCGCCCGCCAGCGCGCCGTCGAAGTGCCGCGGCGTCTGTCGGTAGCCGCCGAGCACGTCGCCGTCCGCCTCGATGACCTCGAAGTCCACCACGGGGTCGGCGTCGTCGTCCGCGAGGAGCCCGCTCACGATGCCCTCCGCGCGGAGGCTCCCCCACACGTGCTGTCCGCCCTGGGGGCCGTAGGCGAGCTTCACGTCGTCGCCGTCGGACACGGGCTCGTAGTCGGACTCGCCGGTGCCGATCTCCAGCACGCCGGGGATCTCGGCGGCCTCCTCGCAGGCGGCGGGGGAGGCCGGATCGCAGGCGACCAGGAACGAGAAGAGGAGGGCGAGGCGCATGGGGCTCCGGGGGCGTCGCAACCCATCAAGCAGCTCCCGTGCCACGCCCGCGGCCGCGCTACCCGAGGTTGTGGAAGACGTGCTGGACGTCGTCGTCCTGCTCGAGCTTGTCGACGAGCTCCAGCACCTCGGTGGCCTGCTCCTCGGGCAGCTCGATCAGCGAGGAGGGCACGTACTCCGCGCCGGAGGACACGACGGTGAGGCGGCGCTCCTCGATGGCCTTCTGCATCGTGCCGAAGTCGTTGAACGCGCAGCGCACGACGAGGAGCGGCTCGCCCTTCTCGCCGGTGCTCTCGCCCATCTCCTCGAGGCCCGAGTCGATGAGGTCGAGCTCCAGGGCCTCGGCGTCCACGCCGGTCGGGTCGAGGCGGAACACGCCCATGCGCTTGAAGAGGAAGCTCACGCTCCCCGACGAGCCCATGTTGCCGCCGCCGCGGTTGAAGGCCACGCGCACGTTCGCGACGGTGCGGACCGGGTTGTCCGTGGCCGTCTCCACGATGATCGCGACGCCGCCGGGGGCGTAGCCCTCGTAGACGATCTCCTCGTAGGAGGCGTCGCCCTGGCCCGCCGCCTTCTTGATGGCGGCCTCGACCTTGTCCTTGGGCATGTTGCAGGCGCGCGCGTTGAGGATGGCCCGCCGGAGCGCCGGGTTGCTCTCGGGGTTCGGACCGCTGGCCTTCACGGCCATCGCGATCTCGCGGCCGACCCGGGTGAACGCCTTGGACATCTTGTCCCAGCGCTTGAACATCGTGGCTTTGCGTGTCTCGAAGATGCGTCCCATCGCCGTTCCTGTGTGGTCCGGGGGGCGATCCGCGGTGCACGGCCGCCGGTCCGGAGCGCCCGCCACGTAGCCCGCGGAGGCCCACGGGGGAAGCCGCGAACGGCCCGACGTGGAGCGGCGCTACCGGTCGTCGAGGGCGAACACGCGCCACGTCGGCGTCTCCGCCACCACGACGAGCCCGGGCGGCGTCGACTTCATCAGCGGCACGAGCCCCGGCATGCCCCCCGGCACGCGCACCATCTCGAGCGCGACGGCGTCGGCGCCGCTCGCCCGCAGCTTCTCGGCGAGGCCGGCCGGGGTGAGCCGCCGGGGATCGCCGAGCGCGGAGAGCTGCGTGCTCCCGATCAACCAGCCGTCGCGCCGCACGTGGAACCAGGCCGAGTTCGAGAGGAAGGGCCCGTCGAGGTGCGCGCAGGCGGCCGCCAGCGTGGCCGTCTCGACGTGCCGCTGCTCCGGCGCGAGCAGGGGCCGCACGTTCCAGGCGGCGACGGCGACCGCCGCCACCCCGAGCCCGACCCTCCCGAGCCGGCCGGCCGGGAGGAGCCAGGCCCCGCCGAGCGCGAACGCCACCTGCGCCGGCAGGCACAGGCGCTGGTTCGAGAAGACGATCGCCACCATCGCGCAGTGCAGGAGCCCCCAGCCGAGCAGCGCGCGGGCGCGTGGATCCCGGATGCCGACCAGGAGCCCCAGCGCGGCGATTCGTGTCGGCCAGTCGGGGAGCGCGTCGCGGAGCGCCCGGACGAAGCCGCCCGGCCAGCGGACGAGCGTGTCGCCCGACAGGAGCCGCGTGGGGCGCCCGCCCGCGCCGATGAACAGGTTCTGCCCCTGGTCCGGGAGCGGCGAGGTGCCGGCGTACGCCGCGAGCACGAAGTGGGGCGCGACCGCCAGCAGCAGCGTGCGCCACGCGCGCAGGTCGAGGGCGAGCACGATCGGCACCGCCGCGATCGACGTGTAGCGGACGAGGCAGGCCAGCCCCGCGAGCGCCCCCGCGAGGCCGGGCCGCCGGGCGTGCGCGGCCGCGATCCCGCCGAGCGCGAGCGCCGCGGCGAGCAGATCGGTGCCCTCCGTGATGCCCCACTCGAGCGGCCCGGACTGCGCCAGGAGCCACATGGCGCTCGCCGGTCCCAGGAGCGCGCTCGCGGCGAACGCGGCGACACCTGCCGCCGCCACCGAGAGCGCCTTGGCCGCCGCGAGCACATCGGCCCCGAGCCCATGGGCGGCCGCGAGCAGCGCCGGGTAGCCGACGGGGTAGAGCGGGTCGGTGAGCCGCTCCGGGAGCTGTCCGGCGC
This sequence comes from uncultured Enterobacteriaceae bacterium, assembly GCA_964457335.1. Classification (GTDB taxonomy): domain Bacteria; phylum Myxococcota_A; class UBA796; order UBA796; family SXON01; genus CAJBVW01. The sequence goes on from CAYWGD010000010.1 coordinate 33,417, forward strand.
GCGCCGCGAACGGGATCACGTCGACGAAGCGCAGGCCCGGGTGCCGCGCGGCGAGGAGCCCGAACGTGAGTGTGGCCAGGGCGGCGACGGCGAGGGCGGGGCGGAGCGGCGTGGTGGGCGGCACGGGGAAGGGGAGCATAGCGGGACGCGGCGACGCGCGGTCGACGCTGGCCCGTCCGGAGGCGGCCGGCATATAGTCCCGCCGCGATGCTCCCTCACGACCTCCCCGACTCAGAGCTGGTCCTGCGCGTCCGCAACGGCGACGGGACCGCCTACCGGCCGCTCGTGGAGCGCTACCAGAACCGCATCCACGCGATGGTGTACGGCATGGTGCGGGATCCCGAGGAGGCCCGCGACATCACGCAGAACGCCTTCATCAAGGCCTACCAGAACCTCGCGTCCTTCCGCATCGAGTCGAGCTTCTACACCTGGCTGTACCGCATCGCGATGAACCTCGCGATCGACCACTGCCGCAAGAACCGCCGCCGGAAGACCTCCGCGTTCGACGAGGCCGTCGCCAACCGCGACGAGGACGGCACGATCCTCGAGCTCCACCAGAGCGACTCCCCGCAGAAGGCGCTCCAGCGCAAGCAGCTGCACGAGCGCATCTTCGCCGCGCTGGACGAGCTCTCCGAGGAGCAGCGCGAGGTCGTGCTCCTGCGCGAGGTGGAGGGGCTCTCCTACAAGGAGATCGCCGACACCATGGGGATCCCCGAGGGCACGGTGATGAGCCGCCTGTTCTACGCGCGGAAGCGGCTCCAGGGCTTGCTCCAGCAGTCGACGGGGGAGATGTAGATGTGCGTGAATGGACGGCGCACAGGGACGTCTCAGGGCTGATGGACCCGCGCCCACCCGATCGTTTCGAGGACCTCCTCACCCGGGCGTTCGACGGGGAGATCACCCCCGCCGAACGCGCGGAGCTCGACGCCCTCGCGGACGTAGAGCCTCGCCTCGCCGCTCTCGCCGAGCTGCGCGTCGCCTTGCGCGCCGCGCTGGCCGTCCCCGGCCCCGTCGACGTGGCGGGGGAGGTGATGGCGGCGCTCGCCGCCGACGAGCGCTGGTCCCTGGGGCCGACGCTCCGCGAGGCGTTCGCCGAGCCGGTCGACCTCGCCGACGCCGTCATGGCCGGCCTCGACGACGCGGCCTGGCTCCCCGTGGGCGCCGCGCTCCGCGAGGCCGTGGCCGCCCCGGTCGATCTCGCCGACGCCGTCATGGCCGGCCTCGACGAGTCGGCCTGGCTCCCGGTGGGCGCCGCGCTCCGAGAGGCCGTGGCCGTCCCTGTCGACGTGGCCGACGCCGTCCTGGCGGCCCTCGACCCCGAGCTCGAGCTTTCGGCCTTCGCCGACGGCGAGCTTGCGCCCGAGCGAATGGCGGCCGTCGAGGCGCGCCTCGCCGAGGACGCCGATGCGCGCGCCCGCGTCGAGGCCTTCGCGGCGACGGGCGACGCCCTGCGCGGCGCCACCACCCGCACCGCCGACCTCTGGGCCGGGATCGCCGACGGCATCGGCGCCGAGCGCGACGCGGTGCACGGCTGGGACGAGATCGCGGCGCCGCTTCGCGCGGCCTTCGCGGACCTCCCCCCGGTCGACGTGGCCGACGCGGTCCTGGCCGCCGTCGCCCCCGCGGAGCGCACCGCCGCCCCCGCAGAGCGCACCGTCGCGCGCCGGACCGCCTCCGAGGACACCCCGGGGATGCCCAGGTGGGCGTCCCTGGGCGGGCCGCTCCTCGCGTTCGCGATCGCCGCGGCGATGCTCTTCGCGATCCTGCCCCCCACCCCGCGGCCCGGCGGCGACGCCTCCGTGCGCCTCGCCGAGGTGAATGACGCCCAGATCGAAGAGGTCTCGGCGCCGGCGGACGTGGTGGTGCAGGTGATGCAGTTCGAGGAGGGGGGCCCGACCTTCATCCTCGTGGACGACCCGTCGGGCTCCGGAGTTCCCCTCTGATGCGAAGCCTGCTGCTCTGCGCCCTCGTCGCCGCGCTCGCGCTGCCCACCGAGGTGTCCGCCCAGGACCGGCGCCCGGCGCCGACGGGGCAGCAGGCGCAGCGTCCGGCCGCGGGGCGGGTGGCGATCGAGATCTCGGTCGTGCACGCCACCGACTCCGAGACGGGCATCGATCCGCGGCTCGAGGCGCTCGCCTCGTCGTTCCGCTACTTCAAGTACAAGGGCTACCGGCTGCTCTCCAGCCAGGAGGCCACCGTCTCGGTGGGCGAGGACCACAGCTTCCCGATCGAGGGCGCGCGGCGGCTCAAGGTCACGCTCATCTCCAAGGACGAGAGCCGCGCCCGCGTGCGCGTCGAGATGAGCGGCAGCGACGGCAAGCTCCTCGACACGACCGTCAGCATCAACCGCGGCGGCACCTTCATCGTCGCGGGGCCCCGCTACAAGGACGGCATCCTCATGCTCCCGGTGCGCGCCGACTACTGAGTCGGGGCGCGTCCCCCGCCGAAGACGGCGGGGGCCGGACCCTTCTGGGCTTCGCGCTGCGCGCTCGGCTGGCGCGGCCCGATCGCCCTGTCGCGCGCCGAGGGGATTCACGGGGCCGCGCCGAGCCGGCCGGCCAGAGGCCGGCCGCCCGCCAGGCTCCTCGCGCGGCGCCCGTGTGGGCCCGTGCCCGGGGGTGGGCGCGGCAATGGCGTTGGGATCGTCACGATCATGGGTGTCAGGAATTGCTGATTGACACCTACGGCGGGATCCCCCGGTGTAAAACACCAAATCCAGACAACCCCGGCCCGCACCCCCGGCCCCGGGGACAACACCCCCCCCCACCAACCGAAATCG
>CAYWGD010000010.1:36205-37281 GCA_964457335.1 uncultured Enterobacteriaceae bacterium
ATCCGGGGGGTGTGGCATGGGCTTTGTCCCCCGGGGGCCGCCCCCGTTGGTTTAAAACCCCAATTTCCTGACACCCCGGGCCCTCACCCCGGGCCCGGTGGACATCACCCCGCGACTCCAACGGATAGCGGAGCTTTCGAGGACGATGGCGGCGCGCACGACGCTCGCCCACCACATCGACATCGACTTCCTGCGCGAGGCGTACCGGCGCACCCGAAAGGGTGGGGCGGTGGGCATCGACGGGCAGACCGCGGCGGACTTCGCGCGCGATCTGGAAGGGAACCTGGGGCAGCTGCTGGAGCTGCTCAAGAGCGCTACCGGGCGCCGCCCGTCCGACGGGTCCACATCCCGAAGGCGGACGGGCAGCTCAGGCCGCTCGGGATCCCGACCTTCGCGGACAAGGTCCTGCAGCAGGCCGTCGCGATGGTGCTGACGGCGGTCTACGAGCCGCACTTCCACGTGCACTCGTATGGCTTCCGCCCGGAGCGCTCGGCGCACCAGGCGCTGGATGCGCTGCGGCGGGAAAATCAAGGGGTACTTCGACACCATCGATCCTCCGCTCGATCCTCGAACAACGGGTGCGCGACGGTGTCATCGTGCGCGCGATCGGCAAGTGGCTGCACGCGGGGGTGATGGAGGACGGCGCGTTCCACGCGTCGGAGGCCGGAACCCCGCAGGGCGGGGTCATCTCGCCCATCCTGGCGAACATCTACCTCGACGAGGTCCTCGACCGGTGGTTCGAGATGGAGGTCCGGCCGCGCCTGCACGGTCGCGCCACCCTCATCCGCTACGCCGACGACTTCGTGCTCGTGCTCGAGCACGAGGACGATGCACGCCGGGTCATGGACGTTCTCCCCACGCGCTTCGCGCGCTACGGGCTGACCCTGCACCCAGAGAAGACGAGGCTCCTCGACTTCCGCCATCCCTAGCGGCGGCCGGGAGACCCGAAGGACCCGCCCGGGTCCGGGGGGCCGCGGGCCTTCGACCTCCTCGGGTTCCGGCACATCTGGGCGAAGGCCAAGAAGAACGGCTGGGTGAGGCCAACCGCCACCGGCCGGTCGCGGAGCGTCCAAGAT
>CAYWGD010000010.1:37381-95057 GCA_964457335.1 uncultured Enterobacteriaceae bacterium
CGGGCGATGCGCAAACATCCTCCGACTTCAGACGGAAATACCGTCCAAGATCGGGCGATGCGCAAACATCCTCCGACTTCAGACGGAAATACCGTCCAAGATCGGGGGATGCGTGAACATCCTCCGACTTCGGACGGAAATACCGTCCAAGATCGGGGGATGAGTGAACATCCCACGAGTTCGGACCGAGGGCGCGCGGGATCCCTACGAGCACCCGGTGTGCGCACGGTTCGGGCCGTCCAGCGTTCGTACCACCTCACGTTTCCCGCAGTGGGCCGCCACCCGCTCTTCCCGGGCGAGGCGACCCGTCGCGCCGCTGGGGCGGGTTGCGGGCGCGTGGATCGTGCTGTTCGCGTGGACGCGTCGCCCACGCGCTGGGGGTTGGGCCGATCGCCTGTCGGGCGCCCAGCGGATCGACGGCGCCGCGCCGAGCCGGCCAGCCAGAGGCCGGCCGCCCCCCCAGGTTCCTCGGCGCCGCGCCGAGCCGGCCAGCCAGAGGCCGGCCGCCCCCCCAGGCTCCTCGGCGCCGCGCCGAGCCGGCCAGCCAGAGGCCGGCCGCCCCCCAGGTTCCTCGGCGCCGCGCCGCGCCGGCCAGCCAGAGGCCGGCCGCCCCCCAGGTTCCTCGGCGGCGCCGTCGCCCCCCAGGCCCTGCGTGAGGTGCCCGGAAGGCGGCCGCGCTCCGCGCGGCCGGTCCCGGCCCCCGGCCGGGACCGAGGCCCTCGGGGCCGAGCCTGCAGGGGACCGACCGGCGGGCGTCTTCGCCCGCCGGGCACGCCCAGACATGGCGGGCCCCCGGCCACACGGCTAGGACGCGGGCGTGAGCGTTCGCGACGATCTCGTCCTCATCGGCTGGCTGGCCGACCTGGCGCCCGAGGTCGCGGGCCTGCCGGGCGCGGGCGCGCGCGCCACGAAGGCGGTCCGCGGGGCCTTCCGCGCGGCGGCCCAGCTCGACGAGGCGCTGGCCAACTGCCTCCGCCGCGCCGCCGCGACCGCCGTGCTGCAGCTTCCCGAGCGCGTCGATCCCGTCGAGGGGCAGCGGGCGCTCCTGGCCGACCGGGCCGGCTTCGCCGCGCTGCTCGACCGGGACGAGCCCGCCGTCGTGGCGGTCGCGGCCCGGCTCGACGCGATCGGGCCGACGCGCGGGAGCGGCCCGCGGCTCGCGCCGCTCGTGCTGGAGGCCTTCCGCGTCCAGGCGCGCGACCTGTTCCCCCGCGAGGACATGGGCGGCACCCGCTACGCCCTCGACGTGCTCGAAGCCCTGCGCGAGGACGCGGACCCGCACCGACGGCTCGTCATCGAGCGGGCGCTCGCCGCCCTGCACGCGCGACGCGGCGAGGCGGGGCCGGCCGCGGCCCTCGGCGGCCCGGGCGACGGTGCCGCCGCGCTCGTGGAGGCGGACTCCGCCGCGGGGCGGGGCGATCTCGACGCCGCCCGCGCGCGCCTCGGCGTGGCGCGCCAGCGCTTCCAGGCCGCGGGGGACCTCGCCGGCGTGGCGGCGGTGCTCCGGCGCGAGGCCGCCCTCGTCGAGCCCGAGGCCCGCCCGCCGACGCTCCGCGAGGCGGTGGCGCTGGCGCGGCAGGGCGGCGATCCGGCCGGCGAGGCGGAGGGGCTCGAGGAGCTCTCCCGCGCCTTCGCGGAGGCGGGGCGGCTCGGGCCGGCCGTCGCGGCGCTGGGCGAGGTGGCCCGGCTCGCGCGCGCCGCCGTCGATGCGTCCGGAGAGGCGCGTGCTCTGCAGCTCGCCGGGCGGCTCCTCTGCGAGGCGCCGGCGGGGCAGGACGAGCCCGGCCGTGGGCTCGTCATGCTGCTCCACGCCGCCGACATCGCGGGGAGCGTGGACCCGGTCGTGGCGGACCTCGTGCGCCGCTACGTCACGGGATTCCAGTACACGCTCGACGATGTGCGGTTCGCGCGGATCGAGCCGTTGCTCGACCGGGATCGCGAGGAAGTGGTCGAAGAAGCGTTCGCCGACTACCGGCGGACGCACCGATTGGAGTTACCGTAGTCGAGCACGTCGGTCGTGCGCCGGGAGGTCACTGGTGGAGCTTTTGCTTCTGCGCTCTGGAGAGGTCGTCCACGCCCAGCCCGTGCGGGACGCGCCGATCCACGTCGGGCGGGCGCCGGGCAACGAGCTCGTGGTGTCCGACGCCACGGTCTCGGGGCACCACCTGATGGTGTGGCAGGAGTCCAACCAGCTCTGGATCAAGGACCTCGGGTCCACGAACGGCACGTTCCTGAACGAGCGCCGGATCCGGAGCGTGCACCCGGTGCGGGACGGGGACCGGATCCGCCTGGGCACCTCCTGCATCCTGCAGGTGCGGGCGGACGCATCGTCGCCGTCCACGGACCACGCGCGCGGCCTCGTCCTCGAGGACCTGCGGGCGGGCACGCGCTTCCCGCTCACGCGGGACCGCTTCGCCATCGGCTCCGGCGTGGGGGCGGACCTCCGGGTGGCCGACGGCCCCGAGATCGCCGTGGTCCTCATGATCCACAGCAACGGCGAGGTCCGGATCGGCACGGCGGACGACGACGAGGGGCCGCTCGCCGTCGGCGCGGAGTTCCAGGTCGGCGAGCGCGCGTTCCGCGTGGTCGAGGTCGACGGCGCGCAGATGGCCACCGAGGTGCCGGCCGCCGAGCGCTACCCCTACAAGCTCAGCGTCACGCTCGAGGGGCCGTTCGGGGCGGAGGCCACGCTCGAGGACCTGCCGACGCGCAAGGCGCACCGCATCGAGAGCGGCAACCGCGCGGTCCTCTTGTTCCTGCTCGGGCGGCGCTGGGAGGAGGACCGCCTGCGCGGCGTGCCCTCCGAGGAGCGCGGCTGGTGCCCGGACGACGAGGTCATGACCGGCATCTGGGGCCGGCACGGGGACGAGAACAAGCTCAACGTGCTGCTGCACCGGCTGCGTGCGGAGCTGCGGGGCGCGGGCTTCGACCCCTGGTTCATCGAGAAGAAGCAGCGCTTCGTGCGGCTCCGCGTCTCCGAGGTGGCGATCCGGTGATCGGCGCGCGCGCCTCGCGGGGAGGGTGAGCTTTGTCCGAGCTCGGGGGGCGCTATCGCCTCGGCGAGGTGATCGGCACCGGCGGGACCGCCACCGTGTACCGGGCCACCGACGCCTCGCTCGGCGTCGAGCGGGCCGTGAAGGTGCTGCGCGTGGACGCGCTGGGCGCCGAGTCCAGCCGCGCGCGCCTCCGCGCCGAGGCCCGGACGATGGCGCGGGTGACGCACCCGAACATCCTCCGTGTCTACGACGTGGGCACCGACGAGGACGCCGACTTCGTCGTGATGGAGCTGGCCGTCGGCGGCTCGCTCCAGGACCGCCTCGACCATCGCGGGCCGCTCCCGCCCCAGGTGGCCTGCCGCTACGCGCTCCAGGTGCTCGGCGCGCTCGCCGCCGCCCACGACGCGGGCGTGATCCACCGCGACGTGAAGCCGCAGAACGTGCTCCTGGACACCCACGGCGTCGCGATGCTCGCGGACTTCGGCATCGCGCTCCTCGCCGACGGCCGGGAGTCGCGCCACACGCAGATGGGCGTGGCGATGGGCTCGATGACCTACATGCCGCCGGAGCAGCGCCTCGACGCGCGGGGCGTGGGCGTCGGGGCGGACGTGTACGCCGCCGGCGCCACCTTGTACGCGCTCCTGACGGGCGCGAGCCCGGTGGACCTCTTCCTGGCCGCGCCCGGCTCCGTGCGCTGGGAGGACGTGCCGGAGCCCCTCCGCCCCGTGCTCCAGCGCGCCACGCGGCTGGTGCCCGAGGAGCGGTGGGGGAGCGCGCGGGCGATGGCCGCCGCGCTCCTCGCGGCCATGGACCGCCTGCCCCCGGACCCGGACGAGCACCCGGAGGACGAGCAGGCGTGGAGCGGCGTGCGGGAGCGCGTGCTCGCGAGCCTCGCGATGCCGACGGGCGACCCGAACACGGAGGGGCGCCGCCCCCCGCGCAAGCCGCCGACCGCGGGGGTCGACCCCACGCTCCAAGCGGGCGCGCTCGCCACCACGCGGCCGGGCCGCCGCCGCTGGGGCGCGCTCGCGGCGGGCCTCGCGGTGGCGCTCCTGGTCGGGGTGTGGGCGTGGACGGACGGGGTGGCGCCGCGCACCACGGGCGGCGTCGTGATGCCGCCGGTCCCCCCCCAACGCGGCGCGCAGCCGACGGACGCCGCTCCGATCGCCACCGCGCCGGCCACGTCGACGACGGACGCGCCGCCGGCCTCGCCCGGGAACACGACCGCGGCCACCGGCACCCCCAACCGCTCGCGCGCGCCGCGCGCCACCTCCACCTCGGGCACCTCCGGCGCGAGCAGCGGCGGGGTGGCCGTGACCTCGGCGGTCGGCGAGTGGACGGGCTCGTTCCGTGGTTTTCCCGCCCGGATCCGGCTCACCGGGACCGACCAGTCGCTCCGCGGCGAGTTCACCGTCCGCTACTCCGGCAACGAGGTGGTCAGCCCCGTCCGAGGCAGGTTCGACGCCGCGTCCGGCCGCCTCGAGCTCGAGGACACGCAGGACGCGCCGGACAGCGGGACGTACGAGGCGCAGCTCACCGGCGAGGGCGCGCTCGACGGTACCTTCAAGGCGCGGGAGACCGGCCGGATCGTCAAGTTCCGGGTCAAGCCGCTGCGCTGAGCCCCGGGGCGGCCCGCGCGGATGGTAGCCTTGCGCGCGAACGCCCGTGTCCCTGCTCGCCCTCGTCCTCTCCGTCGCGCCTCCGTCCCTCGCGGACACGGGGACGCTCGTCCCGCCGCCGTCGGTGGGCGCGCGCCTGGAAGGCGCGTTGGATCTGGGCGCGTCGCCGGCGGCCGCGCTCGCGGTGGGCGGCTCCGTGCCGCTCGGCGAGCGGGTGTCGGCCGAGGTGGAGGTCATCGGCGGTGCCGACGCCCTGCCGTCGGCGCGCCTCAGCGGCTTCGGCGGCGTGCGGGTGGCGCTCGGCGGGGGCTTCTCGGTCAGCGCCGCGGGCGGCGGCGGGTGGCGGTCGAAGGGCCCGCTCCCGCTCGGGCGAGCCGGGGTCGCGTACGACCTCCCGCTGAACCGCGCCCGCTTGCGCGTCTCGGCCCTCGGCGAAGTCGCGCCCGCCGGCCTGGGCGTCGTGCTCGGGGTGGGCGTGTCCCTCCCGTTCGAGCGCCACCGCGTCACCACCGCGCGCGCCGTGCCCGCCCCGCCGACCCAGCCGCCGCAGCTCCCCGAGCTCCCGGAGACCGACGACCCACCCGTCCAGGTCACGCCGCCGGACGCGCTCGTGTGGGTGCCGCACCCCGTCTGCGCCTGGGTGCCGGCCGACAAGGCGGCCGCGCTGCTCGCCGTCGCCGACCCCACGCTGCCCGTGCAGGTCCGCGCGCCCGGCTACCTGCCCTCCGAGCTCCCGCGCGACGGCTCGCGCAGCGTGACGCTCCAGCCCGCCCCCAGCTTCGGCGCCGTGCTCGTCGTCGCGTACCCCGGCGATCGGGTGTCGGTCGACGACACCGTCTTCCCGCTCGCGCCGGACGGCACCGCCGTGTTCGGGGCGCCGGAGGGGCCGGTGCACGTGACCGTGACCGGCGCGGGCCGGAGCGTGGTGCTCGAGGGGGCGGTCGCCGCGGGCTACGCGCTCTGGCTCCGCGCGCCCGAGCCGACCCCGCTGGTCGTCGGCTTCCCGGCGGGCTCCGCCGAGCTCCCGCCGGGCGCGCTCCCGTCCATCGCCGCCTTCGCCGACAACGTCGGCACGTACGGCTTCCGCGTCGTGGGCTCCTTCTCCGGGGAGGTCGACGTCGGCGAGACCCGTCGGCTCGCGGACGCGCGCGCCGAGGCGCTCAAGGAGGCGCTGATCGCGGCGGGCGTCCCGACGAAGGCGATCAACGTCATCTCCACCAGCACGCCCACGCCGGGGGTCGCCCCGGACGAGCTCCGGAGCGCCCGCGTGGAGCCCATCCTGCCGAAGGAGCCGCGGTGATCCTGCTCGTCGCCGGCTTCGCGCTCGCGCTGGATCACCACGTGGTCCGCAACAACGACACCCTCGCGCGCGTCGCCAAGCGGCACGGCGTCGACGTCGTCGCGCTCCGGGCCCTCAACGGGCTCGACGCCACCGAGGAGCCCGCGCCGGGGACCGTCCTGTTCCTCCCCGGCACGGAGGCCGAGACGCCGGCCGCCTCGGTGATCGCCGTCTCCGGCGGGGTCACCGCCAGCCCGCCAGGCCAGCCGACCGCGCCCCTGGCCCTCGGGGCGGACCTTCCCGCCGGCACCCTGGTCTGCACGGACGCCGACGGCTTCGCCACGCTCCGCCTCGCGACCGCCCGGCGCACGCGCGCGCACGACGAGATCTCGCTGATCGGCGGCACCTGCCTCACGCTCGACGCCGCCTGGGCGACCCCCGACGACCATGCCTCCGTCGTGTCGGTGCGCACCGGCAGCGTCTCGGTGCGCGCGGGCGGCTCCGGCGAGGGGGCGCTGACCGTGCGGACGGACGCGGGCGTAGCCACCGCCGACACGGGCGACTTCCGCGTCACGGTCGAGGACGGCGCGGCCCGCACGGAGGCCATCGAGGGCGAGGTGTCCGTGGTGGGCGCGGGGGGCGAGGTCGCCGTGCAGAGCGGCTTCGGCACGCGCATCCGCAAGGGGGAGGCGCCCGTCGCGCCCGTCGAGCTGCTCCGGGTCGGGCTGGCCCAGCGCCCGAACGAGGACGAGCCGCTCCGCCGCCCCGACTTCCGCTGGGCGACGGTCGAGCGCGCGCTCGGCTACCGCATCGAGATCGCCGCCTCGCCCGACTTCAGCGACATCGTCTTCTCCGAGGATGTGGGCGCGCCGCCCTGGCGCCCGGACACGCTCTTTCTGCCCTTCCGCGGGGCCGGGCTCTGGTGGCGCGTCGCGGCCTTCGATCGCACGGGGTTCTTGGGGCTGCCCTCGGCGCCCCGCCGGCTCACGCTCCCGCCCGGGGTCGGGCCGTAGGTTAGGCGAGGGGGAACCCCGGAGGTTCCGTGACCCTCTTCGAGAAGATCATCGCCCGGCAGATCCCCGCGAACATCATCTACGAGGACGACCACGTCATCGCGCTGCGCGACATCAACCCGCAGGCGCCCACCCACGTGCTCGTCGTCCCCCGCAAGCCCATCGCCCGCCTCGACGCCGCGGAGGACGCCGACGCCGAGCTGCTCGGTCGCTGTTTGCTCGCCGCGGGCAAGGTCGCGAAGCAGGAGGGCCTCGGCAGCTGGCGGCTCGTGGTCAACACCGGCGAGGACGCCGGCCAGACCGTGTTCCACCTGCACCTGCACGTGATCGGCGGACGCCGGATGGGCTGGCCGCCGGGGTAGCGCCGGGGCGTGCTCAGGGGCCCCTGGATCTTGGGGCGGGGGGCCCGGCCCCCCGCAACGCCCCCGGTTTTGCGCGTGTGTCGAGCGCATGCACGCGGATGTATCAGTCCCCGAGCTTCGCCAGGCTCTCCGCCGCCGAAGCCAGGAACTCCGATGTGTCGAACCCGAGCGTCATGTATCGCTCGGCCTGCAGCCCCATCTCCGCCCGGTCGAGCTCCTTCAGGAAGCGCGCCTCGGGCGAGATCCCGGCCTCCGCCTCGTCCCAGATCGCGCGGAGGTCGGGCCGGTGCGCGAGGAGCGCGTCCATGGCCTCGCGCTCGCGGCGGTGCTTCTCCTCGCGGGCCACGCCGTCGTGCGGGGTGAGGTCACCGACGCGCACCTCCGCGAGGTCGTGGAGGACCGCCATGGCGAGGAGCTTGTGGCGGTCGAGCTCGGGCGGGCAGCGGAGCAGCGCGAGCAGGGCCACGCCCCACGAGTGCGCGGCGACGCTCTCCGGATGTGTCATACCGATCCGCTTCCAACCGGCACGATCGACCTCCTTGAGCTCCATCGCCTCCTGCGCGAGCCGTCGGTCGCTCATGCGACCAGCGCCCGCTGCTCGGCGCGCGCCATGCTGATCACGAAGGGCGCCTCCGCCTGGAGCCGGGTGAAGGCCGCGCGCGAGTCGAGGCCGCGCCAGCCGTCCGCGATCAGCGTCTGCGCCACCGCCCCGCCGAGGTTGCCGCCGGGGCCGAGGAGCACCAGCGCGTCGGGGGCGTACTCCCGCAGCGCGACGCGCACGCTCGTCGTGAAGTCGTAGGGCGCCACGACCTGCTCGCCGAGGGTGTAGTCGCGCAGCTCGGCGGGGTCGGCGGCGTAGGGCCGGAACACGCGCCCGCGCCCGTCCACCAGCGGGACGCGCGGGGCCCGCCAGCCGAGGGCGCCGAGGTCCGCGAGGGCGCGCTCGGAGGTGGCGGCCATCAGCGGCGTGTGGAACGCGGAGTGGAGCGGGAGCTGGAAGGGGGCGTCCCGTTCGCCGATCTTCCGCGGCGGCAGGCGCTTCAGGAGCGCGTCGAGCGCCCGCTGCGTCCCGCCGATCACCGCCTGTCCGCCGAGCCGGATGCTCCAGTGGAGGTCGGGGATCTCCGCGAGCGCGGCGTCGAGCTCCGGCGAGGGGAGGGCGCGCCAGTCGGCGTCCACGAGCGGGTAGAGCACCTGCCCGCCGATGACGTTGTCCGCCTGGTACTGCCCCATCGTCTCCACGAGCGTGAAGGCGTCCTCGAGCGGCAGGGCGCCCGCCACGGCGAGGGCGGTGTACCAGCCCATCGAGTTCCCGATCACGCACACGACCGAGCCGTCGCGCAGCTCGTCCAGGTCGGCGAGCGACGCGGTCATCGTGAGGATGGAGGCGTTCTCCCCCGCCACGTGCAGGCGCGAGCTGTAGCTCGGCGCCGCGTCCATCTCCGACGGGGTCGGCCGGCCGAGCGCGGCGCGGAAGCGGTCGGCGGCCTGCACCGACGGGGTGGGGCGGAGCGAGCCGAGCAGGTCGCGGGTGTAGCTGCCGCGGCCCGGGCAGACGAGGGCGAGACGCTTCATGGCTTCCTCAGGGGGCTGCGTGAGACACGGCGGATGTCTCGGATGTGTCGGCCGTGTCGACCACGAGCCGGCGGGCCGCGGCGACGATGTCCTCCTCCTGAACGAGCACGAGGTTGGCGGCCCCGCCGAGCGGGATGTACACGTCGTCGCCGGCCACGCGCGCCATCGCGGCGTCCACGCCGGCGTCCACGAGCGCGGTGAACACGCCCTCCGAGACGCCGCCGGTGGTCCGGCACTCGTCGACCACGAGCACGCGGCCCGTCGCCCGGGCCTCGCGGACGATGTCGTCGACGGGGAGCGGCAGGATCCACCGCAGGTCGAGCACGCGGCAGCGGATGCCGTGTTGCTCCTCGAGCACCTTCGCGGCCCGGAGGCTCATCCAGAGGCCGTTGGCCCAGGTGATGACGGTGAGGTCCTCGCCGTCGCCGTAGGTGCGCCCCACGCCGAGCGGGACGTGCACGTCGGGCGGCGGGTAGGTGGTGGCCCACTCGCCGTCGCCGTCCTGGTGCAGGTCGCGGGTCATGTAGAGCGCGATCGGCTCGAGGAACACGCACACGGCGCCGTCCACCTTCGCCGCGGCGGCGCAGGTGCGGAGCATGGCCGCCGCGTCGTCGCCGCGGGCGGGCGACGCGATGATCAGCCCGGGGATGTCGCGGAGCGCCGCGATGGAGTTGTCGTTGTGGAAGTGCCCGCCGAAGCCCTTCTGGTAGGCGTAGCCGGCGATGCGGCACACCATCGGGTTCGAGAACTGCCCCTGGGAGAAGTACTGGAGCGAGCAGGCCTCGCCGCGGATCTGGTCGCAGGCGTTGTGGAAGTACGCCAGGTACTGGATCTCGGGGAAGGGGAGCTGGCCCGCCTGGCCGGCCCCGAGCGCCATGCCGAGGATGGTCTGCTCGTCGAGCAGCGTGTCGATCACGCGGTCGGCGCCGAAGCGCTTCTGCAGGTCGGCCGTGACGTGGTAGACGCCGCCCTTCTTGCCCACGTCCTCTCCGAAGAGCGACATCTCCGGGTACTTCACGAACAGGTCGGCGAGCGCGCGGTTGATCTGCACCGCGAGGTGGCGGGGCTTGTCGTCCTCGGGGAGCGCGCCGTGGTGGGCCTTGCGGCGGCCCTCCGCGTCGGGGAGGCGCGCGGCCTCGGTCGCGATGCGGTCGGGGTGCCGGGGCGCGAGCGGCGCGAGGACCTCCGCCGCGTCGGTGAGCTTCGGGCGGCGGATCGCCTCCTCGGCGAGCGCCGCGACACGCGCGCGCACGTCCTCGTAGAGCGCCACGACCTCCTCGGGGGCGAGCCAGCCCTCCCCGACGAGCAGGGCCGCGGTCCGGAGCAGGGGATCCTGGGCCTCCACGGCCGCGATCTCCTCGGGGGTGCGGTAGGTGCTCTCCACGTCGGAGCCCGCGTGCCCGAGCAGCCGGACGGTCCGCACGTGCAGGAAGCAGGGGCGCCGGTGCTGGCGCACCCAGCGCACGGCAGCCTCGGCGGCGTCGGCCACGTCGGGGAGATCGAGCCCGTCGCCCGCGACGTACGCGAGGTTGGGCCGGTGGGCGTACTGCGTGGCGATCCACCCCTCGGGCGTGGGCGTGGAGATGCCGATCCCGTTGTCCTCGCAGACGAACAGGACGGGGCAGTCCTTCCCCGCGTGCGCGTGCCACTCGGCGGCGTTGATGGCGCCCGCGGCGGTGGAGTGGTTCGCGGAGGCGTCCCCGAAGGTGCAGACGACGATGCGGTCGTCCTGCTGCGTCAGCCCGACCCGCTTCGCGCGCTCGATGGCGAGCGCCATGCCGACGGCCTTGGGCAGGTGGGACGCGATGGTGGAGGTCTGCGGCGGGATGGCGAGCGGGAAGCTCCCGAACACCTTGTGGCGCCCGCCCGCGATGGGCTCCTCCTTCGACGCGGTGAGCCCGAGCAGCACGTCCCACACGGGCGTGGCGCCGGGCACCTGCCGGGCGCGCTCCACGAAGAAGGCGCCGGAGCGGTAGTGGAGGAAGGCCGGGTCGTCGGGCCGGAGCGCGGCGGCGACGGCGGCGTTGCCCTCGTGCCCGCTCGAGCCGATCGTGTAGAAGCACTCGTTGCGGGCCTTGAGCGCGCGCGCGGCGAGGTCGAGGTGGCGGCTCTCGACCTGGCTCGTGAACAGCGCGATCGCCCGGCGCGCGGAGAGCGCGGTGCCCGCACGTACGGGGCTGTCGAGGTCGTCGCGGCGCGGGCCGGGCGGGAGCCCGCCGAGGAGCGCGACGAAGTTCTTGTCGACGATGCCAGCGCGGTTGACGGCCATGGGGACCCGGGAAGGGCCGGCGACCTAACCCGGGCCGGCGCGGGCCTCACGGGGGCCCGCGGCAGAATCAACCCTCGGTCAGCCAGGCCGGCGACACGAACGCCAGGAGCCGCGCGGGACGCGTGGCGGGCAGGCGATCGACCTCCACCAGGGCGAAGCCCGCGCGCTCGAACCGGATGCCGCCGGTGGGCGCGCCGAGCAGGCGGGCGCACAGGTTCCCCAGCGTCGGCTCGTGCCCCACGAGCAACGGATCCGGGTAGCGCGCGGCGACCATGAGGATGGGCTCGATCGAGGGGAGGGCGAGCTCGTCGACGGACACGCACGGCACCTCCGGGAAGCGCGCGTGTACGGACGCGGCGGTCTGCGAGGTGCGTACGAAGGGGCTGTGGAGGATGGCGCCCGGCGCCCAGCCGGCCCGCACGAGCCCGTCGAGCACGTTCTCGAGCTGCAGCCAGCCGTCCGAGGTGAGCTCCCGGTCGAAGTCGGCGCCCGAGCCGGCGCCCGCGATGCCGTGTCGGAGGAGCGCGATCCGCATCAGCCGAAGCGGGGCGCCGCGAGGGGGACGCCCGCCGCGCGGGCGGCGCGAGCCACGGCGGTGACGAGGTTCATGTCGTCGGCGGCGTCCGCCACCGCGTGCGCCGCGTGGATGGGCGGCGCCGGATCGGGCGCCACGCGGGCCATGCAGAGCAGGGCCAGGACCTCCTCGCGCGGGGCCCCGGCGCGGCGGGCCTCCTCGCGCGCGTTCGTGGCGGTCGCGATCGCCTCGTCGGCGCGGCCGGCGTCCGCGAGGGCGCCGGCTTTCCGGACCAGCGCGGCGGCCCGCTCGGCGCCGCTCAGCTCGCCCAGGAGCACGTCGTCGGGGACGTCGGCGAGGCGCGCGTCATGGGCCCGCTCCTGCTCGGCGGCGCGGGTGGCCGCGAGCCCCTGGAGGATCGAGGCGTGCAACGCCCGTAGCTGTGATACACCCGATGTATCGCCGGCCCGTTTCGCGAGCTGCACCGCCCCGGCGGCGGCCCGCTCGGCCTCCTCGACGCGGCCGAGCTCGCGCAGGGCCTGCGCCCGATACGCGGCCGCGCGCGCCTCCAGCGCGGGGCGATCGGGCGCGGTCACCCGCTCGGCCGCCGCGAGCGCGGCCGCCCAGTCGCCGCGCTTCAGGGCGTCGAAGGCCAGGAGCGCGGCCTCGTCGGGGTTCATCCGGCGGCCTCTATTTCGCCGCCGGACGCCCGGCGAGCGTGGGCGTCCCTACTGGCCGACGACCGTGAACCCCGTGGCGTTCACGTGCAGCCCCAGCGTCTTCACCGCCATCATGCCGAACACGGTCTTCTCGGCGGTGCCGGCGACCTCGATCACCGTGCCGGGCTTGAGCGCCAGGAGCTTGTCGGCGTCCGCCTTGGCGAACGACATCGCGAACGACGGCATGACCGGCGCGCCCGCGAGCGCGGGGGCGTTGGGCTGGCCGGCCGGGTCGTGGTGGTTCACGAACACCCGGTCCTTGGTCTTGATCTTCGAGTTCTTGTAGAGCGTGACGATGTTGCTGTCGGTGACGCCGTCGTAGACGACGCGGACGGTGACCGTCTTGCCGTCGAGGTCCTTCACGAAGGTCTCGCCCACGAACTTCTGGTAGGGCGTGGTCGTGTCGGCGGGCGCGGGCGCGGCGGCGGGCACGGCCTCGGCGGCGGGCACGGCCTCGGCGGCGGCCGCCCCGGTGGTGGTGGCGGGCGCCGGCTCGGCCGGGGCGACGTCCTCCGCGTGCGCGGGGGCGACGAGCGAGGCGGACAGGAGGACGAAGGCGAGGAAGGTACGCAAGGAGGCTCCGTGGTGCCGGCGCCCTATACTTCGCGCGTCGGAAGCGCGCCAAGACACCGGCACGGAAAAGAGCCGTTGCATCGCGGCGTTGGCCCCCGCGGCGTCAGCCGCGCGCGCCCAGGGCCACTTCGGCGGCCGTGGCCTCGATCGCGGCCGGGAGCGCCACCTCGCCGGGCGGGAGCCGCCGCCCCGCGAGCCACTCGAGCCCCAGGCCCAGGACCGCGAAGTGCAGGATGACGGGCTCCTGGGAGCCGCTGTTCATCACGATGTTCAGCGGGTTCCCCGCCGCGAGCACCATGAGCTTCGGCCCGTCCGGGAGCCGGTAGCCGACCACCCGCGGGCCGATCTGGTCGACGGTGTCGGCCTCGGCCGCGAGGCCGTCAACGTCGATCTCGTCGGCGCCGTGGCCGGCGTTGATGAGCACCGCGCCGTCGCGGGCGGTCCGCAGCACGTCGAGCGGCAGGCTGTGACGAACGCCGGCCGCCGTGACGAGCACTTGCGCGCGCCGTACGCCCTCGGCGAGGGGCGGCGTGGGGAAGCCGTCGTAGTGCGCGACGAGGCGCCGCACGGGGTCGACGTCCACGACCTCGACGCTCGCGCCGCCGGCCCGGGCGTAGGCCGCCACGCCGGAGCCCACCGCGCCGTACCCGATGACGAGCACGCGCCGGCCCGCGAGGTGGCAGCCGGTGAGCGCCGTGTAGCTCTGCCACAGGCCCTCGCCGACGCCGTGCCGGCTCTCGATCGCGGGCTTCAGACGCCCATCGTTGATGTTCAGGACGGGGAAGGGGAGCTTCGTGGCGCGGAGGCGGGACACGCCCGAGCGGGTGATCTCGACGCCCGCGTGCGGGCGGCGCCCGGCGCTCACGAGCCGCGCGCCGAGCTGGAAGCCCACGTCCGCGAACAGCTCGGGGTCGGCCTCCACGGTGGCCGCGATGCCGTCCTCGATGCCGCCGCCCGAGTACACCTCCACGCCGAGGTCGCGCAGGTAGGCGACGACGCCCGGGTCCGTGGTCGAGGGGTTCGCCGCGGAGCAGATCCAGCGCCCGCCGCCCAGCACGAGCTCGCGCACCACGCAGGCCGTGAGCGTCGTGAGGTGCAGGTGAAGGCCGATGGTGCGGCCCTCCCACGGCCGCGAGGCCGCCCAGCGGTTCCCGAGGACCGGGAGCACGGGGAAGAAGGTGTCGATCCGGCCGAGCTCGGCCAGGACGCGGGAGGGGTCGGGCATGCGCGGGTCTAACCGCGAGCTGGGGGAGGGAACCACCCGGGCGCGGGCATGTCCGACGGGTGAGGGCTACGGTGGCCCCGAGGTGTCCGATGAAGCGGGTTCTCCAGGTGCTGGCGGTCGTCTGGGCGATCGGACTCGTGGGGTGGGCGGTCGCGCGCGCGCAGGGCTGGCTCGGGGGCGGCGGGAAGTCGACCGAGCCGACGGAAGGGGCCGCCGCCGACGTCGTCCTCATGCCCGCAACGAAGAGCGACGCGGGCGAGGGCGCACGTGCGAAGCGGGAGCCTCGGGCACCGCGACCGGACGCCGCGGTGGCGACCGAGCCCGCGGTGGCGACCGAGCCCGCGGTGGCGGCGCCGCCGCCCGTCGTGGACCTCTCGTTGATGCCGGCGACCAAGTCGGGGATGTTGCCGCGCGAGCGCCCGGCCGCGCCCGCGGAGCCGGCCCCGCAGCCGTCGGCGGAGCCTGCCGGGCGATGACCGCGCTCCTGGCCGCCGCCTTCAACCTCGCCTGGGTGGCGGCCATCTTCGCGCCCCTGGAGCGCCTCCTGCCCGCGCGCGAGGAGCCGGCCGGCCTGCGCCCGGCGTGGCGCACCGACCTCGCCTTCTACGCGGGCCAGGCCTTCCTCTGGACGCCCGGCGCGGCCTGGGTGATCCACCACCTCGCCGCCCCGGTGCGCACGGCCGCCGCCCTGGCGCCGCTCCAGGGGGCGTTCGCGCAGCTCCCGGGCCTCGTCCAGGCCCTCGTCGTGGTCGTGCTCGCCGACCTGTGCGTGTACTGGGCGCACCGCCTCCAACACAGCTGGGAGCCGCTGTGGCGCTTCCACGCCGTCCACCACACCGCCGAGCGGGTGGACTGGCTCGCCGCCTACCGGGAGCACCCCCTCGACGGCCTCTACACACAGGCGGTCGTGAACCTGCCCGCGCTTCTGTTGGCCTTCGACCTGCGGTCCTGGATTGGGATCGCCGTGCTCCGCGGCGCGTGGGCGATCTTCGTGCACAGCGACGTGCGCGTGCCGCTCGGCCCGTTGTGTTGGTTGTTCGGCGCCCCGGAGTTCCACCGCGCCCACCACGACCGCGACCGCTTCACCGGGCACTACGCCAACCTCGCGCCGTGGCTCGACGTGCTCTTCGGGACCCACGGCCCCGTCGGCGAGCCCGCGCGTTTCGGCGTCACGGAGGCGCACCCGCGGAGCTGGGTGGGGCTGCTGGTGTGGCCGTTCCGTCGGCGGGCCTCGGTGCCGGTGTCACCGGTGTCGCCCGAGTCCCCCGTGTCGTGATCCGCCTCGCACTGCGCGTAGCCGGCGTCGTAGCCCTCGTCGTCGCCGTACGCCCAGCCCACCTCGTGGCCTTCGGCCGCGGCGCGCCGCCAGCACTCCGACGGGCGCAGCGACCCGTCGTTCGCGAGGCACACCAGCTCGGCCTCGGAGCGCTCCCGGCAGGCCGCGGCGAGCGGGGCCAGTCCTTGCAGGCGAGGTACAAGGTGAACTAGTGGGCGGCGGACTGACGGACGCCCCCTACCGCCCCACCACCGCCACGAACAACGCCGGCCCCTGCGCCGCCGAGTCCGGTGGCAACACGCGCCAGCTCTGCACCCGGAGCCCCGCGTCCGCCGCGAGCCGCCGCACGCCCGCCTCCGAGAAGCCGAGGTGCTGGTGCCCCATCGTGGCGCGGTACTCCTCGCGGTCGTGCTCGACCATGTCGAGGATCATCCAGCGTCCTGCGGGGGCGAGCACCCGTGATACTTCCTGATACACCGGCGCCAGCTCACGCACGTGGTGGAGCACGAGCTGACACAGCGCGAGGTCCACCGAGCCGTCCTCGAGCGGAAGCGCGTCCAACAACCCACGTCGGAGCTCGATGTTCGTGATACCCGCCACGCGCTCCTCGGCCACCGCGAGCATCGCCTCCTCGCGGTCGACGCCCACCACCCGGCCCGCGACGGGCGCGAGGAGCGGCAGCATCGCGCCGGTGCCACACCCCAGGTCCACGATGACCTGCCCGGGCGGCAAGAGCGCGAGCAGCGCGGGCAGCACGTAGCTGTCGCCGAAGAGCTCGCGGCGCACGACGTCCCAGCGCCCGCCCAGGCGCCGGAACAGCTCCTCGCTGTCGCCCGTGCGCTCGGCGAGCACGCCGTCGAGGCGGCGCAGGTCCTCCGCGTAGTGGCTGGCGGGGTCGTCGGCCTCGGCCTCGATCTCGGCGGACACGAGCTCCCAGAGGCGGCGCGCCTCCTCGTCCAGCGCGTCGGGCGACACCCGGAAGTAGCTGGCCGTGCCCGCCTTGCGCTTGAGCACCCAGCCGCCCTCGTCGAGCTGCTTCAGGTGCCGGCTCACCGTGGGCTGCGAGGTCTGCAGAACCCGCGCGAGCTCCCCGACGGCGAGCTCCTCCCGCGCGAGCACGCGCAACAGCCGCGCCCGGATGGGCTCGGAGAGGGCGGCCAGGCGATCGAAGACGGGGCTCGTCATCCGTATTCTTCCCACCGCTTTCCGCGGTCGGGCCTCACTATCCGCTTGCGTTCCATTCGTCTATTCGGATAAACGAATGAAGCGCTGCCCGGACCCCCGGCCCGCGACCCCCTTCTCCGAGGACCCCATGATCACCACCCCGCTCCCGACCCAGCCGACCTTCATGAACACCGGCCTCGCGCTCTTCGCGGACCTGCCCTTCAAGGTCCGCGACCTCTCGCCCGCGACCGTCCGCTTCGGCCGCAAGGAGCTCGAGCTCGCGCTCGTCGAGATGCCGGGCCTCGCCTCGCTGCGCGAGGAGTTCGGCGCAGCGCAGCCGCTGAAGGGCGCGAAGATCATGGGCTCGCTGCACATGACCGTGCAGACCGCCGTGCTGATCGAGACGCTGGTGCTCCTCGGCGCCGACGTGCGCTGGGTCAGCTGCAACATCTTCTCCACCCAGGATCACGCCGCGGCCGCCACGGTCGTGGGCCCGAACGGCACCACGGAGAACCCCTCCGGCGTGCCCGTCTACGCCTGGAAGGGCGAGACGCTCGAGGAGTACTGGTGGTGCACGATGCAGGCGCTCGTGTGGCCGGACGGCTCCGGGCCCAACCTCATCCTCGACGACGGCGGCGACGCCACGCTGCTGGTCCACCTCGGCTACGAGCTCGAGGTCAAGGGCGAGATGCCCGACCCGACCAAGGCCGGCAGCCACGAGGAGAGCATCATCCTCCAGCTGCTGAAGGACGTGCGCCTCGCCAAGGGTGACCGCTACTGGCACGGTTTTGCTGCCCAGATCCGCGGCGTGTCCGAGGAGACCACCACCGGCGTGCACCGCCTGTACGAGCGCTCCCAGAACGGCTCGCTCCTGTTCCCCGGCATCAACGTCAACGACAGTGTCACCAAGTCGAAGTTCGACAACGTGTACGGCTGCCGCCACAGCCTCGTGGACGCGATCATGCGCGCCACCGACGTGCTGCTCTCCGGCAAGCGCGTGCTCGTGTGCGGCTACGGCGACGTGGGCAAGGGCTCCGTCGAGTCGCTCCGCGGCCAGTACGCCCGCGTGGCGGTCTCCGAGGTCGACCCGATCTGCGCGCTCCAGGCCTGCATGATGGGCATCGACGTGGTCACCGTGGACGACGTGGTCGCCGACTACGACGTGTTCGTGACCGCCACGGGCAACAAGGCGATCATCTCCGCCGCCCACATGGCGAAGATGAAGCACAACGCGATCGTGTGCAACATCGGCCACTTCGACAACGAGATCGACATGGCCGGGCTCGAGAAGCTCCAGGCCGAGGGCCTCGTCGAGAAGATCGAGATCAAGCCCCAGGTCCACGAGTGGAAGTTCAAGCGCACCACCCACGGGCCCAATGGCGGCGGCCACTCGGTCATCATCCTGGCCGAGGGCCGGCTCGTGAACCTCGGCTGCGCCACCGGCCACCCGAGCCTCGTGATGTCGGCGAGCTTCACCAACCAGACCATCGCGCAGATGGAGCTCCACGCGAACGCCGAGTCCTACGGCGTGAACCAGGTGGCGAGCCCGGCCGGCAAGAAGCCGACCGTCATCACCCTGCCGAAGCACCTCGACGAGAAGGTGGCCCGCCTCCACCTCGTCAAGTTCGGCGCGAAGCTCACCCAGCTCACCGCCGAGCAGGCCGCGTACATCGGCGTGACGGTCGAGGGCCCGTACAAGGCCGAGCACTACCGCTACTGACACAGTTGGTTCTTGGGGCGGGGGGGCAGGCCCCCCCGCAACGCCCCCCCTCCCATCGTGAGGCCTCGTCCCCTCGGACGGGGCCTCTCGTGTGTCCGGGGCTCTCGTGTGTCGGGGGCGGCTGAGCTACCCTCGCGACGCTCCAGGTCCCGCCATGCGCATCCTTCCGCTCCTCCTCTCCGCCACCCTGTTCGTCGCGTGCGGGGAGCCGCCGCCGAAGCAGGGGGACGAGCCGCTGGAGGAGCCGGAGGACACCGCCACCGACACCGACACCGACCCCAACAACGCCGACGCGGATGACGACGGCTACCCCGCGGAGGTCGACTGCGACGACACCGACGCCGCCATCAACCCCGGCGCCGCCGAGGTCTGCGACCCCGCGGACGTCGACGAGGACTGCAACGGCCTCGCGGACGGCGCGGATCCGGGCGTGTCGGACGGGCTCACCGTGTACGTGGACGCCGACGGGGACGGGTATGGCGACGACGACGTGATCGTGTGCGAGCTGTCCGAGGGCTACGCCGAGGTCGCGGGCGACTGCGACGACGCCGACCCCGCGCGCAACCCCGCCACCGCGTGGCACCCGGACGCCGACGGCGACGGGTACGGCGCCGCGGGGAGCGCGACCACGGGCTGCGAGCAGCCGGACGGGACGGTCGCGGACGCCTCGGACTGCGACGACGCGGACGCCACGCGCAACCCCGAGACGCCCTGGTACGCCGACGCCGACGGCGACGGCTTCGGGGACGCCGGGTCGCTCGCGAGCGCCTGCGAGCAGCCCGACGGCTACGTCGCGGACGCGACGGACTGCGACGACGGCGACGCGGCGCGGAACCCGGACACGGCGTGGCACCCGGACGCTGACGGGGACGGCTTCGGCGACGCCGGGACGACCACCCGCGCGTGCGAGGCGCCCTCCGGGCACGTCTCCGTCGGCGCGGACTGCGACGACACCGACGCCGGGGTGAGCCCGGGGGCGACCGAGGTGTGCGACGCGGCGGACGCCGACGAGGACTGCGACGGGCGGGCCGACGACGCCGACCCGTCCACGTCCGTGCCGAGCATGTCCTCCGTCTACGTGGACGCGGACGGCGACGGGTACGGCGCGGGCGCGGCCTCGCTCGCGTGCGAGGTGCTGGCCGGCTGGTCGACGCTCTCGACCGACTGCGACGACGCTGACGCCGCGATCGCGCCCGGGGCGACCGAGACCTGGTACGACGGCATCGACGCCGACTGCGCCGGGGACGACGACGACGACCAGGACGCCGACGGCGTGTCGGTGGACGACGACTGCGATGACGTGGACGCCGCGGTGGGCGCGCCCGAGGCCGAGACCCTCGACGGGCGGGACAACGACTGCGACGGCACGCTCGACGAGCTCGTGGCCACCGACGCCGCCGCGGGGGTGCTCCACGGCGCCGCGTCCGCCGGGCTCGGCGCCGCGCAGACGCTCTCGCTCGGGGGTGACCTCACCGGGGACGGCGTGGACGACCTCGTGCTCGGCGCGCCGGGCACCGGGAACGGGTACGCCTGGGTGGTGAGCGGCGCCTCGGCCGCGTCCGCCGCCGGCGCGGTGTCGAGCTACGACACCACGCAGATCTCGGGGCAATCCAGCTACTACCCGGTCGGGTGGGTGACGGGGCCGTCCCGCGACCTCACCGGCGACGGGACCGCGGACGTGCTCGTGGCGGCGGCGGCCGCGGCGACCTCCTCCCGGAACTACGGCTATGCCTACCTGATCTCGGGCACGACCAGCGGGTCGATCTCCACGTCCAGCCGCACCGCGTCGTTCACCGGCGACTCGAGCAGCACGGACGGGCTGCGCGCGGCCACGGCCGGCGACCTCGACGGGGACGGCGTGAACGACGTGGTGACCGGCGCGCCGTACGACGACGACCTGAGCGGCTGGACCTCGTCGACCGAGGACTGCGGGAACGTCGCGGTGTTCCAGGGCGGCTCGCTCGCCCGCAACTACGACCTCTCCGACGCCGACGACGAGATCCACGGCGCGGCGGACGACGACTGGCTCGGCTACTCGCTCGCGGTCGGCGACTACGACGCCGACGGCTACGCCGACGTGCTCGCGAGCGCCCCCGGCGAGGACTCCGGCGGCACCTCCGCGGGCGCCGCGTACCTGCTGCTCGGCAGCGCGACCCTGACCTGGAGCGACACCGCCGACCTCGCGGCGGAGGCGATCTTCACCGGCACGGCCGGCGGCGCGCTCGGCACGTACGGGCTGCCCGAGCCGGGCGACCTCGACGGCGACGGTTTGCTGGACCTCGTGCTCGCCTCCACGTCGGCCTACGTCTTCTTCGACGGATCCCACCTCACCGGCACCATGAGCCTCACGGCCGCCGACTCTACGGTCACCGGCACGAGCGGCGACACGACCACCGTGGCCACCGCGGCCTCCGACCTCGACGGCGACGGGGCGGACGACCTCGTCCTCGGCTCCGGCGGCGACGACGTGGCGGGCACCGACGCCGGCGCGGCCTACGTGTTCTCGCTCGTCGGGGTCTCGGGCACCGTCACCGCCACCGCGGCGCGCGCCACGCTCTACGGGGACGCCGCGGGTGACGGCTTCGGGCAGGGGCTCGCCGGCGGCGGCGACGCGGACGGCGACGGGCTCGAGGACCTGCTCGTGGGCGCGCCGGGCGCGGACGCGGGCGGGAGCGGGTCGGGCTCGGTCTACGTGGTGACCGGCTGGTGAGCCACTGATACATCTTGATACTCCGGTCGTGTATCAGCCGACGCCGTCACGCGCCTATGTTTCCGCGAGCGGGGGCGCCATGTGGATGTTCTGGTTGATCGCTTGTCTCGGCGGAGCGCGTCACGAGGTGGACCTCGCCGATCTCGCGCCGCTCGGGGCCAGGGAGCTCGCGGCCCTGGGGGACGAAGAGCACGCCGTGTCCATCGCGCTCACGATGCTGGAGGGCGCCCGCGCCGAGGCCGAGCGGTCGGACCTGCGCGTGGACGAGGCGCGCGCGATCCTCGACCAGACGCGGCTCGAGCACGACACCGCGCGCGCCGCGTTGGACGCCGCCCGGGCGAGCCGCGACCCGCTGCGCATCGGCTCGGCGGAGGGGGTGGAGGAGAGCGCGCGGTACGACGTGGAGATGGCGAAGGCCCGGCTGGACTGGCAGGAGGCGTCGCGCCGGCTCGCCGAGCACGCGATCGACCTCGCCGAGTCGCGCGTCGAGCTCCGCGAGGCGGAGCTGGAGCTCGCCCGGTACGACCTGCTCGAACGATCCGGGCGGGGGCTCGACTACCGGCGGAGCGACTTCGCCGACCAGGTCGACGTCGCCCAGGAGCTCTACGACGAGCAGGAGCGCGAGCACGAGCGGCTCACGAAGGCGACCACGCGGGCCTGGGAGGACTGGCGCCGGTATGAGCAGTACCCGGACGGACGCTACGGCACACGCTGACGCGCCCGAGGTTAGCTCCGGGTACCTTCCCCCCGGAGAATTCCATGCAGTACCGCCAGATGGGCCGGACCGGCCTGCGTGTGTCCACGATCTGCCTCGGCGCCATGACCTTCGGCGAGGCCCCCGGCTTCATGCAGGGCGTCGCCTGCGACGAGTCCACCTCCCGCGCCATCCTCGACCGCGCCTTCGAGGCGGGCGTGAACTTCGTCGACACCGCCGACGTGTATGGCAACGGCGTGTCCGAGGAGATCGTCGGGCGCTGGATCAAGCCCCGGCGCGACCGCGTGGTCCTCGCGACGAAGGGCCGCTTCAAGATGGGGGAGGGGCCCAACGACAGCGGGCTCTCCCGCCTGCACCTGAAGCAGGCGGTCGAGGCGAGCCTGCGCAGGTTGAACACCGACTACATCGACTTGTACCAGGTCCACATGCAGGACGCGCGCACGCCCGTCGAGGAGACGCTCGAGGCGCTCGACCGGCTCGTGAAGGAGGGGAAGATCCTCTACGCGGGCTGCTCGAACTACACCGGCTACCGCCTCGTGGAGAGCCTCTGGGCGGCCGACCGGCGCCGGATCACGCGCTACGACTGCCTCCAGGCCCAGTACAGCCTGGTCGCGCGCGATGCCGACCGGGAGCTCCTGCCGGCCTGCAACACCTTCGGCGTGGGCTTCATCGCCTGGAGCCCGCTCGCCTCGGGCCTGCTCTCGGGCAAGTACCGGCGCGACATGCCGGCGCCCGAGGGGAGCCGGCTCGCCGCGTGGAAGGACACGATGAAGCGGCTGGACCGCGAGGGGAAGTGGAAGGTCGTCGAGGAGCTCGCCGCCTGCGCCGGGGAGCTCGGCACGACCTCGGCCACGCTCGCGCTCGCCTGGGCGCTCGCGAAGCCCGGGATGACCTCCGTGATCATCGGCGCCCGCACCGTGGAGCAGCTCGCCGACAACCTCGCCGCGGACGCGCTGGTGGTGCCGCCGGAGATCCTCGCGCGGCTCGACGCCGCGACGAAGCCCGAGGAGTGGGGCTACCCGTACGACTTCATCGCCCGGGTGGATGGGCGGTGGTGATACATCCGGGTGTATCGCTGGCCGGCGCGTGAGGGGGGGCGTTGCGGGGGGGCTTGCCCCCCCGCCCCAAGACCTAGATCTTGACCCGCCCGTCCCAGACCTCCGGGCCGAGGTAGGTCACGATCAGGTCGGCGCCGGCGCGGCGGATGGAGAGGAGCGCCTCGCGGGAGGCGCGCGCGAAGTCGATGCGGCCGGCCTTCCCCGCCTCCTTGAGCATCGCGTACTCGCCGCTCACCTGGTAGGCGACGATGGGCAGGTCGTAGCGGCGGCGCGTCTCGGCGATGAGGTCGAGGTTGGTGAGCGCGGGCTTGATCATCAGCAGGTCGGCGCCTTCGTGCACGTCGGCGTCGATCTCGCGCATCGCCTCGCGGCGGTTGGCGGGGTTCATCTGGTAGCCGCGGCGGTCCCCGTGCTGGGGCGCGCTCTCGGCCGCCACGCGGAAGGGCCCGTAGAACGCCGAGGCCATCTTGGCGGCGTAGCTCATGATGAGCGTGTAGGAGTGGCCGGCGCCGTCGAGCGCGTCGCGGATGGCGCCGACGCGGCCGTCCATCATGTCGCTGGGGCACACCACGTCGACGCCGGCGTCCGCCAGCGTGATGGCCATCCTGGCGAGGTAGCCGACGGACTCGTCGTTCTGGACCATGCCGTCGCGCCAGATGCCGCAGTGCCCGTCCGCCGTGTAGGAGCAGAGGCACACGTCGGCCATGACCGTGATGCCGCTGCCCTTCAGGCTCGCGGCCGCGCGCGCCACGAGCCCGTTCGGGTCGGTGGCGTGGTGCAGGCCCTTCTCGGGCGGCACGCCGAAGAGCATCAGCGCCTCGGCGCCGCCGGCCCGGGCGCGGTCGACCTCGGCGGGCAGCATGTCGACGGAGAGCTGCCACATGCCGCCGTCCTGGGGCACCTCGCGGCGGATGCCCGCGCCTTCGACCACGAAGTACGCGGGGACGAGCGAGCGGGCGGGGACCTCCGCCTCGGTGAAGAGGCGGAGGAGGGACTCGGTGCGGCGGAGGCGGCGGAGGCGTTGCATCGCGCGCCTTTATCGGAGTCCGAGGCGCCGCAGGGGCGCCTCGGTCAACCGTGTGTCACTACGCGGCGGTCTCCGCGCGCGCGCGGGCCGCCCCGGCGAGCGCGAGGGACTGGAGCGCGCCCCAGGTGCGGACCCAGGCGGCCTGGTGGTCCTCGGTCCAGCGCGCGCCGCAGTGCTCGGCGAGCGTGGCGACGAGGCTCTCGCCGACCATGGGGTACATCTCGTCGGTGACGCCGTAGTCCACGTGCTTGGCGCCCACCGCGCCGATGGTGTCGGTGAGCCACTGCGCGTCGTCGAGGTGCTCGAGCGCCATGACGATCGCGTCCTGCAGCATCTTCGCCTGCGCGTCCCGCGCGTTCTTGCCGAACAGGGGCTGGACCTGCGGGTAGCGCTCGAAGAGGATCTCGTAGAAGCGGCGCGTGATCACCGGCTCACGCTCGGCGGCCCAGCCGAGGGACTCGTAGAGAAGCTCCTTGTCGGTCATCTTGAATCTCCTGAGATGGAAATAATCCCGGAATTCGGGATTCGCCGTTTAGCCGATACCGGGTTTCCGGGCTACCCAGGAACGTGTGCACCTCACCGACCGCACCGACTACGGCCTGCGACTTCTCGTGTTCCTCGCGGTGCATCCCGAGAGGGTGTCCGTCGCGACGGTCGCGCGCGCGTTCCGCGTTTCGGAGGCCCACCTCGCAAAAGTTGCACAGGGGCTGGCCCGCGCCGGCTTCCTCGCCACCGTGCCCGGTCGCTCGGGCGGCATGACGCTCGCCCGGCCCCCCGAGGCGATCCGGGTGGGGGACGTGGTGCGGGCGCTCGAGCCCATCGCGGTGGTGGAGTGCCTCGCGCCGGACAACACCTGCCCGATCGCCGGGGTGTGCGGGCTCCAGCCGGTGCTCGGGGCCGCCACCGAGGCGTTCCTCGCGGTGCTGGACGGGGTGACGATCGCGGACGTGACCCGGCAGCGCGAGGGGCTGCGGGACCGGCTCGGGGTCAGCGATCCGGCAGGGTGAAGCGCTCGCCGGCGCGTCCGTGCCGCGCGACCTCGGCCAGCGTGGTGCCGCCGTGGCAGAGGACGCGGCGCGCCCGATCGAGCACGCCCGGCGCGAGCTGGGCGAAGTTCCGGACGGCCGAGGGGCTGGTGAACAGCACGTCGAAGGGGGCGTCGAGGGCCGCGCGGGCCGGCGCGGGCAGCTCCGCCGGGCAGATCGTCGCGTAGAGCACCCACACGAAAGCGTCCGGGCGGACGCGCAGCACCTCGTCGCCGCCGAGGGTGGACGTGGCCGCGACCACGGGCGCGTCCGGGCGGGCCGCGGCGGCCAGGTCGGCCCCGCCGCCCTCGATCGCCCGGTGCACGGGAAGCCCGGCGTCGCGCAGGGCCGCGACGGTGGCGGGCGCGAGGGCGAGGACGTTCCAGCGCGGCGGGACGCCCACCGCGGCGAGCGGGCCGACGGCGCGGGGGCTCGCGACGAGGAGGTCGGCGTCCGCGAGGTCGGGGCGCGGCGAGCCGACGGCCGCGAAGGCGAGGCAGGGCGCGGGGATCGCGTGCGGACCGAGGCGGGCGCAGAGGGCGGCGGCCTCCTCAGCCGGGCGGGTCACGAGCAGCGGGATCACGGGCCCGTCGTAGCCGGTCCGCGTGCGGGCGGGCCGCGGCGTTGACGCGCCGGTGACCGTCACTTCCCGGCGCTGAAGGCCCCGTGCACGACCGTCGAGATCGGCACGATCACGATCCGGAACGTGTCGCTGTACTCGCCGCGGAAGGCGTGGGAGATCACGCCCACGTGCGAGCCATCGGGGGAGAGGCCGAGAAACTCGAGGTGGATGCGGTCGAAGCCGGGCTCGGACAGCGTCGCCGGGTACACGGGGCGCCCGCCCACGAGCTTCGCCCCGGCCTGGAGCACGGCGTCGCGCACGTCGGGCTCACCCGGCGCGACCGCCCACGTGAGCGCGAGGGTGTCGCGGTAGGGCCACGTCCCGGCGACCGTGCCGTAGCCGCGGGCGGCGAGTCGCGCGTCCATCGCGGCGTCGAACGCCGGGTCGGGGTCCACGTCGGGGCCCGGGCGGTCCTGGAGCGTGGTCTCGGTCCCGTCCAGCGCGCGGAACACGCAGCGGCGCACCATCCCGTCCGCGCACCAGCCGAGCTCGGCGCCGTCGGCCGACCAGCCGGCGACGGTCACGTGGTCCATCATCCCGAGCTCGAACGCGGGGATCGGCGGGTCCACCACGGCGGGCCCGCGCCCGTCGGAGGGCTCGGCGGTGCGGACGGTGCCGATCCGCTCGGCACAGGCGAGGAGGAGGAAGAACATGGTGCGAACGGTTCTACCTCACCCGACGCCGCACCGGTGACCTGCCGTTGACCATCCCGCCCCCGGCCCCCGCTAAGAGGGCCCCATGTCGACCAACGGCCGCGCCCGCGTCCTCGCCGTCCTCCGCGGCGAAGCCCCCGATCACCTCCCGCTCTGGCTCATGCGCCAGGCTGGGCGGTTCCTCCCCGAGTACCGCGCCGTCCGCGCCGACGTGCCGTTTTTGGACCTCGTGCGCGACCCCGCGTTGTGCACCGAGGTCGCGCTCCAGCCCCTCCGGCGCTTCGATCTCGACGCCACCATCGTCTTCTCCGACATCCTGGTGATCCCGGACGCGCTGGGCGCCGGGCTCTCCTTCGAGAAGGGGGACGGCCCGAAGCTCGCGCGCCCGCTGCAGGACGACGCCGCGGTGGACGCGCTCGACTGGGACGGCGTCTGCGACCGGCTCCCCTACGTGTACGAGGCCGTCCGCCAGCTCCGCGCCGCGGCGCCGGACCACGCGCTCTTCGGCTTCGCCGGCTCGCCCTGGACGCTCTTCTGCTACATGACGCAGGGGGCGGGCGGCGGCGAGTTCGCGAGCGCCCGCGCCGCGTTGTGGGCGAACCCCGAGCGCTCGCGCCGGGTGCTCGACGGGCTCGCGGACATCGTCGCCGAGCACCTCGTGCGGCAGGCGCGCGCCGGCGCCGACGTGGTGCAGGTCTTCGACACCTGGGGCGGGCTCCTCCCCGCGGCCGACTACGCCGCGATCGCGGCGCCGGGCCTCCGCCGCATCACCGCGCGCCTCGCCGCCGAGGGCATCCCCTCGATCCTCTACGTGCGGGCCGGCGGGCACCTCGTCGAGGTCACGCGCCGCCTCGGCTTCTCCGGGCTGTCGCTCGACAGCACGGTGGACCTCGCCGGCGTGTCCGGCGTCCCGACCCAGGGGAACCTCGACAACACGCGGCTCCTCGGGCCCCGCGCGGCCATCGCCGAGGGCGTCGAGCGCATCTTCGCCGCGCTCGGCCGGCGCCGCGACCACATCGTGAACCTCGGCCACGGCGTGCTCCCCCAGACGCCGCCCGACGCGGTCTCCGCGCTCGTGGACGAGGTCCGGAGGCGCGGATGACCAACCCCGACATGACCACGTCCCGGGCGCTCGTGGTGCCCGACGAGCTCGTCGCCCGCTACCGCACGCGCGCGCCCCGCTACACGAGCTACCCGACGGCGCCGCACTTCGGCCCCATCACGCCCGAGGCCGTGAACGCCGCGCTCGGCCGGAACGACGGCCCGATGGCCGCGTACGTGCACGTGCCGTTCTGCCGGTCCTTGTGTCACTACTGCGGCTGCCACGTCGAGATCCACGCGCGCCGCGAGATCGGCCGCGAGTACGTCGACCACCTGCTCGCCGAGGCCGACCTGCTGGCCGCGCGCCTCCGCCCCGGCCGCACGCTCGACCAGCTCTCGCTCGGCGGCGGCACGCCCACCTTCCTCTTCCCGGACGACATGGAGCGGCTCGTGGCCGGCCTGCGCGCGCGCTGGCCCTTCACGCCGGACGCCGACATCTCCATCGAGGTCGACCCCCGCACCATCGACGACGAGTACCTCGATCGCCTCGTGGCCATGGGCTACCGGCGCTTCTCCTTCGGCGTCCAGGACTTCGACGAGACCGTGCTCGCCGCGGTGCACCGCCCCCAGCCCGCCGACCTCACGCTGCGCGCCGTCCAGCGCCTCCGCGGCCACGGTCGGTTCGACCTCAACTTCGACCTGATGTACGGCCTCCCGCACCAGACGCCGGAGAGCTTCCGCACCACCCTCGACACGGTCGTGGCGATGCGGCCGACGCGCATCGCGCTGTTCCTCTACGCGCACGTCCCGTGGATGAAGCCCGCGCAGAAGCTCGTCGAGAAGCAGGGGCTCCCCGAGGCGACCACGCGCGCGCAGCTCTTCGGCCTCGCGAACGAGGTGCTCGGCGCCGCCGGCTACGAGCCCATCGGCATGGACCACTTCGCCCTCCCGGGCGACGAGCTCCTCTCGGCGCAGGCCGCCGGGACGCTCCAGCGCAACTTCATGGGTTACACCACCCGCGCTGGCTTGGATCTCGTGGGGCTCGGCGTCAGCGCGATCGGGAGCTTCGGCGGCGTCTACCACCAGGATCTCAAGGACCGCGCCGGCTGGGCCGCGAAGATCGCCGCCGGCGAGATCCCCACCGACCGCGGCTTCGTGCTGTCGGCCGACGACGTGCGCCGCCGCGCCGTCATCATGGACCTCTTCTGCAACTTCGCCGTCCGCCTCGAGCCCGGGGAGTTCGCCGACGAGCGCGCCCGCCTCGCGCCGATGGTCACCGACGGCTTCGTGACGCTCGACGGGGACACGCTGCGGGTGACGCCGCTGGGGCGCCACTTCATCCGGAACGTGTGCGCGGTGTTCGACCGCTACCTCGAAGGGGACGTGGCCGCCCGGCGGTACTCGCACACGGCGTAGATCCGCTGGATCTTGGGGCGGGGGGCCCGCCCCCCGCAACGCCCCCCCCGCCTCCTTGACCCCAACTGATTCCGCGGGCGCAGAGCCGCCCGCGGAATCAGCCGGGGCCCCGTCGGCGGACCCACCTCACAAGCTCCTGACCACCCCGCGGGAACAACCCCCGGCTCTCCACGGACCGAACCCCGTGGAGGTCACCGATGCGCCTGCTCCCCCTGCTCGTCCTGGCTGCCTGCGGGGCGCCCTCGGCCAACGTGCCGACCTCGGCGTCACCCGCCGAGCCCCCGCGCGAGGCGGAGTTCCCCGCGCCGCGGCCCGACCCGGCCGCGTTCGCCGAGGCGCCGCCGGCGTCGCGGCGGCTGCCGGGGGACCTCGCGCTGGCATCCCTGGCAACGCCCTTCGTGATCCCGACGCGCGTGCACGTCCTCACCGACAAGCCGCTCTACCGCCCGGGCGAGACCGTGTGGGTGCGCACGTGGCACCTCGCGAGCGCCGCGTTCGCCGCCGGCGCCACGGGCGGCATCCGCTACGAGCTGGTGAGCCCGCGCGGCTCCCTCGTGGCCGAGAAGTTCGTGGAGCAGCGGTCGGGGGCGGCGACCAACGACTTCGCGCTCCCCGGGGACGCGCCGGGCGGCACGTGGCGGGTGCGCGCGATCGCGCCCGACGGGGCGCTCGCGGAGCGCGAGGTGGTCGTGCTCGGCTACGAGGCGCCGCGGCTCAAGAAGTCGCTGGAATTCGTCCGGAAGGCGTACGTGCCCGGCGACACGGTGGCCGCCACGCTGAAGGTGGAGGGCCCGACCGGGGCCGCCCTCGCGGACCACCCCGTGCGGGCGATCGTGCGGGTGGACGGCGAGGACGTGGCGGTGGACGCGGTGACGAACGCGGCGGGCGAGGCGCTCCTGCGCTTCCCGCTGCCGGCGGACGTCGCGGACCCGGACGGCCTCCTCACCGTGCTCGTGGCCGAGAGCGGCGTGACGGAGTCGATCGCCCGGCGCATCCCCATCGTGCTCGCGGGCGTGCGGCTGGCGGTGTACCCCGAGGGCGGCGCGCTCGTGGCGGGGCTGCCCTCGCGCGTGTACTTCGCGGCCACCAAGGCCGACGGCAAGCCCGCGGACGTGACGGGCCGCGTCGTGGACGACCGCGGCGAGGTGCTCGGCGGCTTCCGCTCCTTCCACCACGGCCTGGGGCGCTTCGACCTGACCCCGCGCGCCGGGCGCACCTACCACCTCGAGGTGGCCGGCCACCCCGGGCGGACGCCGATCCCGGCCGCCGCGGACGACGGCTGCGTGCTCCGCGCCCACGACGACTTCCTCTCGAGACACGCGGCGCTCCGGGTGGACGTGCGGTGCTCCTCGCCGCGCGAGGTCTCGGTCGTCGGGACGCTGCGCGGCGAGCGGCTCGACGCGGCGCGGGTGCGGGTGCCCGGGGCGCGCCCCGCGACGGTGTACCTCGCGCCGGAGGACCCCGCGGTCGGGCGGCGCGCGGGGGTCGCGCGCGTGACCGTCCACGACGCCGACGGGGCGCCGATCGCGGAGCGGGTGGTGATGCGGAACCGCGACCAGCGCCTGAAGGTCGAGGTCCGCGCGCGCGGGGAGGCGCACGGGCCGCGGGACGAGGTCACGCTGGACGTGACCGCGCGCGACCCGGCCGGAGCACCGATCGCCGCCGACCTGGCCGTGGCCGTCGTGGACGACACGGTGCTCAGCTACGCGGACGACAAGCAGGGGGACATCGTCAGCCGGCTGCTCGTGGAGGCGGAGCTCGCCGGGCCGGTGGAGGAGCCGCGCTCCTTCTTCGCGGAGCCGACGGGCTACGCGCTCGACCTGCTCCTGGGGACCGCGGGGTGGCGCAGCTTCCAGCGGGTGCCGGTCGCGCCGGCGGCGGCTCCGCCGGTCGCGCGGGTCGAAGAGCCGGCGGCGCCGCCGCCGCTCGCCGAGCCGGCCGAGGGGGGGCCTGCGGAGGTCGCCACGGTCGCCTCGGTGGCCCCGCGCGCGGAGGGCAGGGTCGGGCGGAAGGACGCGCGGATGGACCGGGCGCGGGGGGACAAGCTCCTGATGCAGCGGCAGGAGCTCGACCGGGAGGTGGCCGCGAACGCCGGGGTCCTGGGCGCGCTCCGCGTGGACGGGCTCGACGCCGCGATCGGGCCCGTCGACGGGCTCGTCGGCGGCGGCGGTCTCGGCGCTCGGGGGCTCGGTGGGCTCGGCGGCGGGGGCACCGCCGCGGGCCTGGGCGGGCTCGTGGGCCGAGGCGCGGGCTACGGCGCCGGCGGCGGCCCCTTCGGCGCGCGTGCGGCGGACGTGGTCCTCCCGGGCGAGGCCATCGTGCTCGGCGCGCTCGACAAGGGCCTCATCGACGCCGTGGTCAAGCGGAACAGCAGCCAGATCCGCTACTGCTACCAGCGCGAGCTGACGAAGGACCCGACGCTCTCCGGGAAGGTCACCGTCAAGTTCGTGATCGCGAAGGACGGCGCGGTGTCGAGCGCCGTCACGAAGGTGAGCACCCTCGACAACCGCGCGGTCGAGTCCTGCATCAACGGCCGGTTCATGCGCTTCCAGTTCCCGGAGCCGAAGGGCGGCGGCATCGTGATCGTGTCGTACCCGTTCCGGTTCTCGCCCGGCCCCGCGCAGGAGGCGGCGCCCCGCTACGACACCGTCCGGGTGTTCCCGGCGCCGAAACACGTCCCCGGCGGCCCACGCGCCGACTTCCGGGACACGGTGGCGTGGGCGCCCGCCGTGCGCACCGACGCGAAGGGCAAGGCCACGGTGACGTTCCGCCTCTCCGACGCCGTCACGTCCTTCCGGGCCGTGGCCGAAGGGGTGGGCGGCGGGCTCGTGGGGCGGGGGGAGGTGGTGATCGCGTCCACGCTGCCGTTCAGCCTCGCCGTGAAGCTCCCCGTCGCGGCCACGCGCGGCGACCGCCTCCACGTGCCGCTCACCCTCACGAACGACCGCGACGCCCCCGTCACCGTGACCGTCTCCCCGGCGCTCGGCGCGGACGCGCGCGTGCTCACCCTGCCCCCGCGCACGGGCCGGACGCTCTTCTACGAGCTCCTCCCAACCGAGCGGATGCCCGTGTCGTTCTCCGCCACGAGCGACGGCCTCGCGGACGCCTTCACGCGCACCCTCGACGTGATCGACGCCGGCTACCCGCGCGCCTGGTCGGCCTCCGGGCGGCTCGGCGACGACGCCGCGCACGTGCTCGACCTCGCCGACGCCACCGACGGCACCGCGCGGGCGTGGGTCAAGCTCTACCCGAACCCGCTCGCGTCGATGGTCGACGGGCTCGAGGGGCTCCTCCAGGTGCCCGCCGGCTGCTTCGAGCAGGCGAGCAGCAGCAACTACCCGAACCTGCTCGTGCTCCGGTACCTGGAGCAGCACGGCGTCGCGGACGGCGCGCTCGTCCAGCGGAGCCGGGCGCTGCTCGAGGAGGGCTACGCGCGGCTCACCCGCTTCGAGAGCAAGGGCGGCGGCTACGAGTGGTTCGGGGGGTTCCCGGCCCACGAGTCGCTGTCCGCCTACGGGATCGCGCAGTTCACCGACATGCGCGCCGTCTACCCGGGCGTGGACGACGCCATGGTGCGCCGCACCGCGGACTGGCTCGGCTCGCGGCGCGACGGCGCGGGCGGCTGGTTGCGGGAGGCGCGGGCCCTCGACAGCTTCGGGCGCGCCTCGCAGGAGGTGACGGACGCCTACGTGACCTGGTCGCTCGCGGGGGCGGGGATGGGGCACCGGCTCGACCGGGAGCTCGACGCGGCCGCCCGGCGCGCCGAGGCCACGCGCGACCCGTACCTCCTCGCGCTGGACGCCGGCAGCCTGCTGGCCACCCGACCCGACGCGGGCCACGACGCCGTCGACCGGCTCGCGCGGCTCCAGGGCGCCGACGGGGCCTGGGACGGCGCCGACCACAGCATCACCCGGAGCGGGGGCGCCAACCTCCGCGTGGAGACGACGGCGCTCGCGACCCTGGCGCTGCTGGAGGACGGCCGCCACGCCGGCGCTGCCGAGGCGGCCGCGCGCTGGCTCGTCGAGCAGCGGGACGGCGACGGGCGGTGGGGGAGCACCCAGGCGACGGTGCTGGCGCTCAAGGCGCTCACCCGCCACGCGGCCGAGGGGCCGCCCGCCCGCGACGGCGCCGCGCTCGTGAAGCTCGACGGCGCGGAGGTGGGCCGCGTGTCGTGGACGGCCGCGGGCTCCGCCCCCCCGCGCCTGGAGCTCCCGGTGGCTCCGGGCCGGCACACCGTCACGCTCGCCGGGCTCGACGGCGCGGAGATCCCGTACACCCTCGGCGCCGCGTGGAGCACCCGCAGCCCCCCGTCGCACCCGGACGTGGTCGTGGGCGTGGAGACCGCGCTGGCCGCGGACCGGGTCGACATGGGCGAGTCCGTCCGGCTCACGGCGCGGATCCGCAACCTCACCGCGGAGGGCCAGCCCATGACCCTGGCCCGCGTCGGGATCCCCGCCGGGCTGGCGGTCCAGACGTGGCAGCTCGACGAGCTCCGCGACCGGGGCGTCGTGGACTTCTACGAGACGCGCCCGAACGAGCTGGTCGTGTACCTGCGCTCGCTCGCGCCGGGGGAGGTCCGCGAGGTGCCCGTCGAGCTCTACGCCACGGTGCCCGGCGAGTACCTGGCGCCGGCCTCGCGGGCGTACCTCTACTACGACGACGACGCGGTGGCGTGGGCCCCGCCCGTGCGCGTGGCCGTCTCCGGGGGTTGATCGGGGAGGGGCCGCCGGGGCGCGTTTCCGTGACCCGGCGTTGACCATTCGTCGCCCGCGCTTCGCTATGAGGGCCGCACCCGATGAGCGCGCCCCCTTCCACCCCCCGCCTGCCACCTTCCGCCGTCGTGATCGGCGCGGGGCTGGCCGGACTGTCGGCGGCCGTCCGGCTCCGCGCGGCGGGGCTCGACGTGCGGGTGTACGACCCCGCCCCGGCCGGCGGGAAGGCGCGCACCCTCGAGCCGCAGCCCGGCTGGCGCGTCGAGTGGGGGCCGCACTCCTTCCTCCACCGCGCCGACGCGCTCTGGACGCTCGCGGCGGAGCTCGGGATCGCCGAGCAGGCGATGAAGCTCGGGGCCGCGGCCAAGGCCCGCTACCTCGTGCGCGGCGGGCGGCTCCGGAAGGCGCCGCTCGGCGCGTTCACCGTGTCCGAGTGGGCCGGCGTGTTGCGGGGGATGTTCCGGCGGGTGCCGGACGTGCCCGGCGAGAGCGTGTACGACTGGTTCGCGCGCCGCTTCGGGACGGCCTTCGCGCGCGGGCCGCTCGACGCGATGATCACGGGCATCTGGGCGTGCGACCCCGCGGCCGTCGAGATGGAGGCCGCGTTCCCGACCGTCGCGCGCCTGGTCCGCGAGCGGGGGACGGTGTTCGGCGCGCTGCGGGCCGCCCGCGCGGACGCCGCCGCCCGCGAGCCCGGCGCGGGCGCGCGCCCCACCGGGACCTACGGCTTCCCGCTCGGCATGGGCGCGCTCGCGGACGCCGCCGTCGACCGCCTCGGGCCCGGCGCCTTCGTGCACGCGCG
The DNA here is from genome assembly GCA_964457335.1 of uncultured Enterobacteriaceae bacterium. Taxonomy (GTDB): domain Bacteria; phylum Myxococcota_A; class UBA796; order UBA796; family SXON01; genus CAJBVW01. The sequence continues at coordinate 71,467 of CAYWGD010000010.1, forward strand.
GGTGGACGGCCTCACGCGCGTCGGGGCGCGCTACCACCTCGACACCGCCGCCGGGCCCGTCGAGGCGGACGCCGTCGTCCTCGCGGTCGAGGCGCCCGCGGCCGCCCGCCTCCTGGCCCGAATCGCCCCAGGCGCCGTCGAACCGCTCGGCGCCGTCCGGTACGCGCCGCTCGCCGTCGCGCACTGGCTCTCCCCCGACGCGGCGCTCCCGCACGGCTTCGGCTTCCTGGCCGCGCACGCCGAGGACCGGCCGACGCTCGGCACGATCTTCGTCTCCGACCTGTACCCGGACCGGGTCCCGCCCGGCACGCGCTCGTTCGCGACGATGTTCGGCGGCGCGCGTCGCCCCGGGGACGCGGAGATCGACGCCCAGGAGGCGCGGCGGCGCATCGAGGCCGAGCACCGCGCGCTCACGGGCCGCTCCGTCACGCTCGGGGGGCTCCACCTCGTGCGCCACGCCGCCGCGGTCGCGCCCCCCGCGCCCGGGCACGCCGCGCGTATCGCCGCCGTCCGCGCGGCGGTCCCGCCGGGGCTCGCGGTCGCGGGCGCGTGGTGCGGCGCGGGCGCGATGGACGACGCGGTGCGCGCGGGCTTCGACGCCGCGTCGGTGATCACCCGGGCCGCGGAGGCTGCGGATGTCGGCTGAGATCCCCCTCGTCGCGGTCTCCCTCACCTGGCGCGAGGCGTCCACCACGGTGCGCGCGCGCGCCGCGACGCCGCTCGAGGACGCGCTCTACGACGGGCTCCGCGCGCACGGCGTCGAGGGGCTCGTGGAGCTCCACACCTGCGCGCGCTCGCTCTGGCTCGCCGCCGCGCAGAACGGCGCGTGGGTGGGGTCGCTGCTCCAGTCGAGCGTCGCCGCGCGCGCCGGCGGGGACGTGCTCCCCGTCGTGTCCGAGGGCGTCGACGCGGCCCGGCACGCCCTGCGCGTGGCCGTCGGGCTCGACTCCTACGTGCAGGGCGAGAGCGACATCGGCGGGCAGTTCCTCGGCGCCTTCGACGCCGCGCGGGCGGCCGGCCACTCCGCCGTCGCGCTGAACCTCCTCCAGCAGTCGGCCGCGCGGCTCCTCACGGAGGGGCGCGAGCAGGGCTTCGTCCGGCCGAACCGCGGCCTCGGGGCGCTCTCCGTCTCCGCCCTCATCGAGCGGGGCGTCTCGCTGGCGCAGCCCGTCGCGGTGCTCGGGGCGGGGTCGATCGGCGGCCGGGTCGTCGGGGCCCTCCGCCGCGCCGGCGCCGCCGAGCCCATCGTGTACAACCGCACGCCGCGCCCCGACACGCGCCCGCTCGACGCGGTGGCGAAGGGCGGCCACACCGCCGCGGTGGTGTGCACGGCGGGACCCGAGCGCTGGTTCGCCCCGCCCCCCGGGCTCGCCGTGGTGATCGACCTCGGCCTGCCCGCGCAGGTCGCGCCCGGCCCGAACGTGCTCGGGCTCGACGCGATCCTGGCCGGTGATCCCCGCCGCCTGCCCGAGGACCGGGTGCGCGCCGCTGAGGATGCCGTGGAGCGCGAGATCGGCGGGCTCTGCGCCCGGCTCCGCGCGGCGCACTGGCAGCGCGGGCTCGCCGGCGCGGCCGTGCTGCGCGACCAGTTCCTCGACCAGGAGCTCGACGCCTGGCTAGCCGAGGCGATCACGGCGCTCCCGGAGGAGCAGCGGCGTCGCGTCCGGCAGGCGGCGCGCGGCGCCTTGCGGCAGTACAGCCATCGCATGCTGACGTGGATCAAGCAGGAGCTCGACCCCGCCCACGACCCCTTGCCCGGGCGCCGCCCGGAGGAGAACCAGTGACGTTGCGCCTCGGCACCCGCAAGAGCGAGCTCGCGCTCACGCAGAGCGGCATGGTCGCCCGCGCGATCGGCCCCGACGTCGTGCTCGTGGGCGTCACCACGGCGGGCGACCGCCTCGTGGACGTGCCGCTCGACGCGCAGCTCGGGAAGGGCTTCTTCACCGAGGAGCTCGAGCGCGGGCTCCGCGGGGGCACGCTCGACCTTGCCGTGCACTCGCTCAAGGACCTGCCCCTCGCGCAGCCCGACGGGCTCGTGCTGGGCGCGATCCCGGCGCGCGAGTCGGTGGCCGACCTCCTGCTCGTGCGCGAAGAGGCCTGGGACGCCGCCGCCCCCATGCTGCCGCTCCGGAGCGGCGCGAAGGTGGGCGCGGCGTCGGAGCGTCGCCAGTGGATCCTGCGCACGCTGCGGCCCGACTGCGAGCCCGCGTTCCTGCGGGGAAACGTGCCCACGCGCGTGACGCGGCTCCGCGAAGGGAAGTACGACGCCATCGTGCTCGCCGAGGCGGGCGTGCACCGGCTCGGGCTCGCCCTCGACGGGCTCCGCGTCGCGCGGCTCGCGCCCGCCAACTGGCCCTGCGCCGCCGGCCAGGGCGCGCTCGCGGTGCAGTGCCGGGCCGACGCCGCCGAGGTGCTCGCGCGGCTCGCGCCCTTGAACGACGCCGCAACCGAGCGCGCGGTCACGATCGAGCGCGGCTGGCTCGGCGCGTTGGGCGGCGGCTGCTCCGTGCCCTTCGGGGCGGCGGTGTGGTCGGTCGGTTCGGATCTCCATTGGACGATGGGCCTCGCGAAGGACGGCGCGTTCCGCATCCGGCGGGGCGTGGGTGTCGAGGCCGGGGACGAGGCGCTCCGGGCCTTGCTGGCCGGGGAAGCGGGCGAGGGCTGGTCGGGGCCCAATTGGGAGGAGTGGCATGGATAGGCACGAAGAGCTCTTCGCACGCGCCCGCCGCGTGCTCCCCGGGGGCGTCTCGAGCCCCGTCCGCGCGTTCAAGTCCGTGGGCGGGCACCCGCGGTACATCGCGCGTGGCGAAGGGGCGACGCTCGTGGGCGTCGAGGGCGAGCGCTGGACCGACTTCTGCCTCGCCTGGGGTCCCATGATCCTCGGGCACGCGCACCCGCGCGTGGTCGAGGCCGTCGAGAAGGCGGCGCGCGACGGCCTCGCGTTCGGCACGACCCACCCGGGCGAGGTCGAGCTCGGCGAGAAGATCCTGGCGGCGTTCCCGGGGCGTGACCGCGCGCGGCTCGTGTGCACCGGCACCGAGGCGGTGCTCACCGCGCTGCGCATCGCGCGCGGGGCCACCGGGCGCTCGAAGATCCTGAAGTTCGGCGGCTGCTACCACGGGCACGCGGACAGCATGCTCGTGAAGGCGGGCTCGGGCCTCGTGACGCTGGGGGTCGGTGACAGCGCCGGCGTTGCGGCCACCGTCGCCGCGGACACCGTCGTGGTCCCGCTCGACGACGAGCAGGCCATCGACGACGCCTTCGCGCGCTTCGGCGCGGACATCGCGGCCGCCATCGTGGAGCCGCTCCCGGCCAACAACGGCCTCCTGATCCAACGTCCGGAGTGGCTGCGCCACCTGCGCGCCGCGTGCACGCGGCACGGCGCGCTCCTGATCCTCGACGAGGTCATCACCGGCTTCCGCTTCGGCTACCACGGCTACGAGCGCGTCGTGGACGTGCCGGCCGACCTCACCACCCTCGGCAAGATCGTGGGCGGCGGGCTCCCCGTCGCGGCGGTCGTCGGGCGCGCCGAGCACATGGACCTGCTCGCGCCTGAAGGGCCCGTGTACCAGGCCGGCACGATGGCGGGCAACCCCGTCGCCGTGGCCGCCGGCATCGCTACGTTGGACGTGCTCGCCGAGGGCGAGGTGTACGCCCACCTCGACGCGCTTGGCCGCCACTTCGACGCCATCCCCAAGCGACACACCCGCTGGTTGCGCCAGGGGCCGATCCTGTGGCCCTGGCTCGGGGGAGGCGACGGGCCGCGGACGGACACCAACATCCCGTCGTCGGTGCGCGCGCCCTTCGCGAAGATGCACGCCGCCTGGCTCGACGCCGGGGTGTACTTCCCGCCGTCGGCGTTCGAGGTCGGGTTCTTGTGCTCCGCGCACACGACCAGGGACCTCGATCACCTCGTGGAGGTCGCGGAGCGTGCGCTCGACGCGTGAGCGGCAGGCGCGGCTGGCGAACCTCGCCTACGCCGTCACGCTCTTCCTCCTCGCGCTCCTCGGCGCGTGGTGGACCGTGCTCATCGCGCGGCTCGTCGACGAGAACCACGCCCTGAACCTCGCGCTGTACGGCCCCACCGCGGACGTGGTGGGCGAGTACGAGCGCAAGCGGCTCATGCTGGTCGGCGAGAGCCTGACGCTCACGCTCCTCGCCGTGGCGCTCGCGGCCTTCGTGGTGCGGTACGCCCGCCAGGAGCGCGCCCAGATGCGACGGCTCGAGGGCGTGCTCGCGGCGAGCACGCACGAGCTCAAGACGCCCATCGCGGGCGTGAAGATGCTGCTCGAGTCGCTCCAGAGCGGCGTGCTCCCACCGGAGAAGATGGGGCCCTACCTCGCGAAGGGGCTCGCCTCGACCGAGCGGCTGGAGCACCTCGTGGAGGGGGTCCTCGCGTACCAGGCCGCCGTGGCGCGACGCACGAAGGCCCTGGAGGTACGCCCGCTCTCGGATTGGGTGGGGAGCGTGCTGGAGCACCGCATGGGGATGCCCGGCGACGAGCGCGTCGAGGTCGACCTGGGCGCGCTGGAGCACACCCGGGTGCGCGCCGCCGCCGACCCCTTCCGGGTCATCCTCGAGAACCTGCTCGACAACGCTCGCAAGTACGGGGGCGACCACCCGGTGCGCATCCGGGCGCGGCTCGACGGGGAGCGCGTCGCCATCGACGTGATCGACCAGGGCGTGGGTTTTGCGCCCGAGGACGCCGACGCGATCTTCGAGCCCTACCAGCGCGGCGGCGGCGTCGAGCGCCGCCACGGCACGGGGCTCGGCCTCTACATCGCGCGCACGCTCGCGCGCAGCATCGAGGGCGACCTCCGCGCCACGAGCCCGGGGGAGGGGAGAGGCGCCACCTTCACGCTGTGGGTGGGGCGCGGCTGACGCGGGAGCGGCCCCCCGACGCGCTCCCGGTTACCGGCCCCGTCCGGAGGCCCCATGCGCTACTGGCTCATGAAGAGCGAGCCCGATGTCTACTCGATCGACGACCTCGCGCGCGACGGGCGCACGAGCTGGGAGGGCGTCCGCAACTACACGGCCCGCAACTGGATGCGCGACGACATGAAGGTGGGCGACCGGGTGCTCTTCTACCACTCGAACGCCGACATCAAGGGCGTCGCCGGCCTCGCTGAGATCGTGCGCGAGGCCTACCCCGACCCGCACGCGCTCGACCCGAAGTCGCCCTACTACGACGAGACCGCGAAGCCCGACGTGCCCCGCTGGGTGTCGGTCGACGTGGGGTTCGTCGAGAAGTTCCCGAACGTCGTCGAGCTCGCGACGCTCAAGGCCGACCCGGCCCTGGACGGCATGGAGGTCACGAAGCGGGGCTCGCGCCTGTCGGTGCACCCCGTCGACGCGGCCCACTTTGCGCGCGTGGTAGAGCTGGGGCGCGGGAAGTAGGGGGTTCTTCTCGGGGCGGGGGGTTCCCCCAGGGGTCCCCCCCGCACTCTCGTGGGTGTGAGCCTTGCCACCGGGTGGAGCCGAGAGGACCTAAATCCCCGGCCACCCCCCCGCCGCCTGCGTGTCGATCCAACGTCCCACCGTGGCGCCGGGCAGACCGTCGCGGAGGACGCCGGTGAGCGAGCCGTAGGTGGTCCAGCCGCCGGCGACGGCGCCGCCGCGCGTCCAGGCGCCGGGCTCGTGCGCGCCGGTCCAGGCGTTGACGGGGTGGATGGCGGGCAGCGTCACGTACACGAAGGCGCTCGAGCGTGTCCACGCCGGCCCGGGGCCGCGTTGGGTCGCGCGGAAGGTGGTGCCGTCGTACCAGAGCGGCACGTCGTGGGTGGGGGTGTCGAGGTCGGCGCCCGACCAGCCCATGCCCACCGCGGGGATGCCGAGGGCCTGCATCGTCGCGATGGCGAGCTGCGTGGCCGTGGCGCAGTCCCCGACGTAGGCGCCCTCGCGGGCGAACACGTCGACCTGCCAGGACGCGCTGACCCCCTCCCAGAGGTGCACGGGGGTGTCACCCAACGTGCCGAGCGTGCGGCTTGCCTTGCGGTCCGCGAGCCAACCCTGGCACTCCTCCTCGGTGCGGACGCCGCGGCGGCACAGGCTGTCCATGAGCGCGTCGTGGGCACGGTAGCGGAGGCGCGCGTTGACCGTGTCGTCGACGGCGCGGGCCACGGCGACCACCCGGGTGCCGATGGGCGCCGTGTCACGCAAACGTGTCAACGTGGCGGCCGAGGGCACGACGAAGCGCCAGCGCGCGGCGTCGAGCGGCGCGCGCTCGCCGAGGAGCGGCACGGCGCCGTAGACGATCGCCTGCCCGGCGGGCCAGGCCCAGACGAGCTTGCCCAGCGCGTCGAGCTCGCCGAGGCGCCAGTCGGCGTCGTTCTCCGCGAGCCAGGCGTCCAGGCCCTCGCCGTAGCGGAGCCAGGCGACGGCGTCGGTGTCCACGGTCGCGACCACGTCGTCGGCCACGAGCGGGCGGAGCGCGCCGAAGGTGACCGCGATCGCGACGGCGAGGTCGGCGTCGGCGATCGGCCCGGCGTGCAGCAGCGCGAGCAGCACGTCGACGGCCTCGTCGGGGAGGGGGCCGAGCGCGCCGGCGGGGCCGACGTCCTCCACGCGGCCGTCGGCGGTGCGGAGGCGGGCGGTCACGGCGCCGGCGAGCCCGCGGGAGGCGCGCCCCGCGCGCGCGAGGTCGTACTCGAAGTCGATGCGGTCGTCCCCGAGGACGGGCGCCGGGCCCGGGGGCGGGTGGTCGCCGCCGTCGAGCGCGTTGGCGCGGCTCCACCCGCGTCCGAAGCCGAGCCGGAGGTCGGCGGCGGGCCCGCCCTGCAGGTCGAGGTCGAGCCACACGCCGTTCTCGACGATGCCGCGGCCGCGCGCCGCGCCGCGCAGCACCGTGCCGTCGAGCCAGACCTCGGCGTCCACGAGGTCCACGCCGGGGCTCTCGCCGACGAGGTCCGCGAGCGGGCCGTCCGGGGCCGCGGGCACGAGGAGGTCGACGAGGCGCGCATCGGCGGCGAGGAGCACCGCGGCCGCGGCGTCGAGCGTGGCGTCGTCCGGGTGACGGGCGACGATCGCGGCCGCCAGGGCCGGGTGCGCGTCGGCGACGCGATCCCAGGGGTCGGTGGACGCGGTCCCGTCGGACGCGGTCCCGTCGGGCCCCGTCGCGTCGGACGCGGTCGCGTCGGGCCCCTCGGTGCCGGAGGGGGCCTCGACGTCGGCCACCGGCGCGACCGGCGCCCGCGCCGTCGCCGCCCCGGTCGGGGCGGGCTCGGCGGACGCCACGGACGCGAGGAGCAGGATCACCGCGGGGAGGTAGCCGATGCGCGGGGCCGGGGCACGTCACGCCGTGTCCGGGCTGCGACGGGCGGGGCGGCGCTTGCCCGGGCGGCCGCCGCGCGGCACGCTGGTCGCATGTGGATCCTGCTCGCGACCGCGTGCGTCACACCGCGGGCTCCTGCGCTGGGCGACGCCGGCGCGCTCGTCGCCGGCTCGCACGGCACGTGGTCGGTGCCCGGCTGGGACGATCGCGACTACATCCTCCACCTGCCCCCCGCCTACGATCCCGGCACGCCCGTGCCCGTGGTGCTCGGCTTCCACGGCGGCGGCGGCGACAAGGAGGGCTTCGACCGCAGCACCTGCCCCGAGGGCGAGCGCGGCTCCGAGTTGTGCCTCCTCGGGGTGGCGGATCGCGAGGGCTTCGCCGTGGTGATCCCCGACGGCGTGGACGCGCCCGGCGTGCGGAAGCGCAGCTGGAACGCGGGCGGCGGCGAGGACGGCTGGCGGTGCGTCGGCGGGCTCGCGTGCGCGTCGGGGTCGGACGACGTGGCGTACGTCGACGACCTGCTCGCGGAGGTGGCGCGGGCCGTCCGCGTGGACGCCGACCGGATCTACGCGACGGGCATGTCGAACGGCGGCGCGATGTCTCACCGCCTCGCCTGCGAGCGCGCGGACGTGTTCGCGGCGGTCGCGCCGGTCGCGGGCGCCAACCAGGCCGGCGGCTTCCCGGGCTGCGCGCCCAGCGCGCCCGTGCCGATCCTCCACCAACACGGCACCGCGGACCCCTGCTGGGGCTGGGACGGCGGGACGACCCTCGACCTCTGCGAGGCGGACGGGGTGTTCCGCGCGGTGGAGGACAGCTTCGCGGAGTGGCGCGCCCACAACGGCTGCACCGGGACCGTGGAGGAGGTGATGCCGGACGAGGTGGACGACGGCACAACGTCCACCCGCATCGCCGGCACGGGTTGCGCCGCGGACACCGTGCTGGTGCGCATCGACGGCGGCGGGCACGCCTGGCCGGGCGGGTGGCCCTACTTCGGCGAGTCGCTGATCGGGAAGGTGCCGCGGGACTTCTCGGGCACCGAGCAGATCTGGGCCTTCTTCGAGGCGCACCCGCGGAGCCGCTGACCGGGGGGTGCGCTCCGGGGCGGCGGCGGGCCGGCCGGGTGGAAGCTGCCGAGGGGGTATCATCCGCGCGGTGTCTCCCTCCCTCCGTCGCGCGTGGATCGTCGCGGGCCTCGTCGCGCTCGGGCTCGTCGCGACCTTCCCGATGGCGACCGACCCCCTCGGGCGCCTCGTGGGCCACGGCGACGTGGACGCGACCAACCACGCATGGGGGCCCTGGTGGTGGTGGATCACGCTCGGCCGCGGCGAGATCCCGTGGGAGACGAAGCTGCTCGCGGCGCCGGGCGGCGGCGTCCTCTGGTTCATCGACCCCTTCCTCGCGGCCGTGGGCGCCACGATGGTGGGCGTGGTCGGGGTGGTCGGCGCCTACAACCTCGTCATCCTGCTGTATGTCGTGCTCGCGGCGGCGGCAGGCCGTTCGCTCGCGCGGGCGCTCGGCGCGGGGGGGGCGGCGTCGTGGATCGCGGCGGTGGGCGTGGCGCTCGGACCCTACCTCCTCTGCGAGATCCACAACGGCGTGTCCGAGGCGGTGGGCGTCGCGTGGTCGACGTTCGCGCTCGCGGCGGCACGGCGGGCGCTGAGCGGCGGCGGGCTCCGGTGGTGGGCCGCGACCGGCGCGTGGCTCGGCGTCGCGACCGCGGGCACCTGGTACTACGGGCTCGCGACGGGCCTGACGATCGGCGCGTGGGCGCTCGCGACGCTGCTGACGCGCGACGCGACGGAGCGGCGCGCCGCGCTCCGTGGCATCGGTGGCGCGCTGCTCGCGGGGGGCCTCGCCGGCGTGATCGCGGCGCCCGTGCTCGCGCTCGTGCGGCGGAGCGTCACGGACCCGGCGTCGCTGGTGCTCCGCGGAGACGTGGACGCGGGCGTGCGCGAGTACCTGCTCGCGCACAACGCCGTGGACCCGCGGGCGTTCGTGGCGCCAGGGGGCTTCCAGTCCGTGGACCTCGCGGCGCGCGGCGAGGCCTTCCTGCACAGCAGCTACCTCGGGCTCGTGGCGCTCGCGCTCGCCGCGGTCGCGGTGGGGGCGCGGCCCGGCCTCTGGCGCGCGGCGCTCGGGCTCGTGCCGGCGGCGGTGCTCTCGCTGGGGGCGTGGCTCTGGTGGGGCGGCGCGTGGGTGGAGATCGGCGGCGCGCGGCTCGCGTTGCCGTTCTCGTGGCTCGTGGCCGTGCTCCCGGACGCGGGCGCGACGCACGCTCAGCGGCTCGCGTGGCCCGTGGTGGCGGGCGTCGCGGCGCTCGCGGCGGTGGGCGCCGACACGCTGGCGGCGCGCTCGGAGCGGCCGCGGCGCGCGCTCGTGGCGCTCGGCGGGCTCGTGGCGCTCGACCTGCTCGTGTCGGCGCCGTGGCCCCTCGCGCGGGTCGAGGCCCTCGACGTGCGCGCGCACGCGCGGCTCGGCGAGCTCGCGAAGATCGAGCGGCGGACGACCCCGGCGTCGGAGCTCAAGATCGGGGTGCTCGACCTGCCCGCCGAGGTCGGCTCGACGATGGCGAGCTCGCGGTACCTCGTCTACCAGGCGGCGAGCGGGCTCCCGATCCCGTACCGGCCCGACGCGCGCGGCGGCACGGCCCGGCTCTTCGGCGCGTCGTGGTTCAACGTGCTGTTCGCGGCGAGCGCGGGCCGGCCGGACGAGGCGGCGTCCCTCGCGGCGTCGCTCGCCGGGGTCACGCGCGTCGACATCAACGTGGACGGCTCGGCCATCCGGTGGATCGTGCTGCACCGCGAGCTCGAGCGCGGGCGCGGCGACGTGGCCTGGCTCGACCGGCAGCTCCGCGCGTGGTTCGGCGAGCCCGAGGCGCTCGGCGACCACCTGACGTGGGACATCCGGAACCGGCGGGGCAGCGCGGGGGTGGTGATGCCGCGGGAGTGACCGCGCGAGGCGACCGGAGGGCGGCGGGGGCGGCCGGGGCGCGTGGGCCGGAGGCCGCGCCGGGGATCCGGCCCCCGCCGGTCGGCGGCCGCGCGGGCCGCCGACGGAGCCCGGAGGGCGACCCCGCAGGGCGCCGGCCCCCGCGTCTTCGCGGGGGACGCGCCCGGACCTACTCCTCCTCGTCCTCGAGGTAGCCGAGCGCTTCGAGCGCCTCCATCGTGCCGTCGGAGGGCTCGATGTCCTCGGCCGCGGGGCGGGCGCCGGGGACCCAGCGCGCGCCGGAGGTGGCGGCGGCAGCCCAGTCGACGCTCGCGATGGGCTTCTTCGCGTCGGCGGCGGCGAAGTAGGCGGCGAGCTGGCCCTCCAGGCGCGTGGCGACGTCGGGGTGCGCGGCGGCGAGGTCGGTGGTCTCCAGCGGGTCGCGCGCGAGGTCGTAGAGCTTCGGGACGCGGTCGTGGACGAGCTTCCAGTCGCCTTCGCGCACGGACGCGCGGTGGGTCGCGCCGAACCACTCCTCGGCGAAGCTCGGGGCGGGCGCGAGGGGCTCGCCGCGGAGGGCCGGCGCGAGGTCGCGACCGGGCAGCGCGGGATCGCCGGGGAGACCGACGGCGGCGAGGAGCGTCGGCACGATGTCGACGTGCTGGACGACGTCGGCGACGGCGCGGGGCGTGGTGCCGCCGGGGGGCCGGACGAGCAGCGGGACGGAGATCACGGTCTCGTCGGGCGCGCCCATGTGCTCGATGTCGCCGTGCTCGCCGAAGCGCTCGCCGTGATCGGCGGTGAAGACGAGCCAGGCGGCGTCGAGCGTGCCGTCGGCGCGGAGGTCAGCGAGCGCGCGGCCTACGCGGGCGTCGAGCTGGCGGGCCTCGCCGTCGTAGAGGCCGGCGAGGAACGCCCAGTCCCGCGCGGTCGGGACGATCTTGCCGGCCCGGACCTTGCGGATGGTGTCGCGCCACTTCGACGAGGGGTGGGTGGCGAGGCTCGACTTCGGGAGGTCCTTCGGGCGGAAGCGCTTCTTGGGCGTGTAGGGGCCGTGCACGTCGATGTAGTGCACGAGCACGAAGCGCGGGACCGTGCGGAAGAGCGTGTTCCAGCGCAGCCAGCGCTCGTTGACGCGCGGGGCCTGGCCGTCGCGCCAGCCGTAGCGGCCAAAACCGCGGTCGTAGCCGAAGGCGGCGTCGAGCTGGGCCTGCTCCACGAAGGCGCCGGTGAGCCAGCCGGCGGCGCGGAAGCGCTCGGCGACCATCGTGACCTCGCTCCGGATGCGGTCGGGCGGTTTCGTGCGGTAGAGCCCGTGCTCGACGGGGTAGCGGCCCGAGAGCAGCGCCGGCATGGCCGAGCGCGTCCACGAGGACTGCGACCGCGCGCGCTCGAAGCGGACGGCGCTCGTCGTGAGCGCGTGGAGCTTCGGCATCTTCTCCGCGGTGAAGCGGTCGGCCCGCAGGCAGTCGACGACCATCACGATCACGGCGGGGGCGGCGGGCGCGAAGGCGAGGTGTGCGGCGCCGAGGGCGGACGCGAGCGCGGTGGCGCCGAGCGTGCGGAGGGGGAGGGGGCGCTTGCGGAGGCGCGCGCCGAGCGTGGACAGGAGCGCGCCGGCGAGCGCGCCGAACGCGGCCACGTCGAAGAGCACGAGGGCGCCGGCGGGGAGCGGCACGTCGAAGAGGACGGCGATCGTCCCCGACGCCGCGGCGGCGCCGAGCAGGGAGAGGAGCATCCGGAGGCCACTTCGCGCGTTCGGGGCGGGGCGTCAACCGACGGGGTTTCCGCGCCGGTCGGAGCCCCGCGTGTCGCGCGGCGCGATAAGGGGCGCGCCGTCATGGCCGAGCGCATCCTGCTGGTGGAAGACGAGGCGTTGGTGGCGGACATGGTCCGCATGAACCTGGAGCACGCGGGCTTCCGGGTGGACGCCGTCAGCAACGGCACGGACGGGCTCCAGCGGCTCAAGTCGCAGGCCTACGACCTCGTGCTCCTCGACGTGATGCTCCCGGGGCTCAGCGGCTTCGAGGTGGCGCGGAAGGCGCGCGAGACCGGGGTCGCGACCCCGATCCTGATGCTGACGGCCCGCGGGGAGACGCAGGCGAAGGTGGCGGGGCTCGACGCGGGCGCCGACGACTACCTGACGAAGCCCTTCGCGACGGCCGAGCTGCTGGCGCGGGTGCGCGCGCTGATCCGCCGCCACACGCAGCCGCGCGGCGTGCCGTCGAGCCGCGAGCTGCGCTTCGGCGTGTACGCGGTCAACTTCGACACGCGCGAGGCCACGACGAACGAAGGCCGCGTCACGCTCACCGAGCGGGAGTGCGCGCTGCTCGAGTACCTCGCGGGGCGCGAGGGAGAGCTCTTGCCGCGCGCGGAGATCCTCGAGAACGTGTGGGGCATGGACCGCTTCCCGACGGCACGCACCGTGGACAACTACGTGCTGCGCCTGCGGAAGCTGTTCGAGCCCGACCCGGAGGAGCCGATCTACCTCCAGACCGTGCGCGGGCGCGGCTACCGGTTCGTCCGGGGGTAGGGGATGGGCGGGATCGCGCAGCTGATCAACTCGGTGGTGGATCTGCTCGGGGTGCACCTCGCGCCCTGGATGGCGCCGGCGGGGCTCGTGGCGGCGATCGCGGTGTTCTGGCCCTGGATCCGGGTGAACCTGCGGACCGACGACGCGCGGAAGCTGCTCAAGCGCGCGTCGCGCGAGCGCGGGGCCGAGCGGGAGCGCATGGAGCGCGAGGCGCTGGCGCTCGTGGCCGGGCGTCCCGACGGGCTGGTGGTCGTGGCGCGGGAGGCCCTGGAGCAGGGGCGGAAGGCGCTCGCGGCCGAGGCCGTCGCGCAGCTCCGGGCGACGGGCAAGCGCCTGCCGCAGCTCCGGACGCTGGAGCGCGCGCTGGAGCCGCCGCTGCCAGGGGTCCCGTCGGAGGCCTGCATCGTGATCGAGCGGCTCGTGGAGACCGGGATGGTCGACGAGGCGCGCGCGCGTGTGGCCCAGGCGCGGCGAAAGTGGCCGTTCGACGAGGAGCTCGAGGCGTTGCAGGCGCGCATCGGGTGAGCAGCGGCTCCGGGATTCGACCCCGCTCCTGCCGCCCGGGGGGCCCGCGAGTCAACCCCGGAACAGCTCCCGCACCGCGCGCCGCACGACGCCGGGGAGATCGCCGTAGGTGCGCGCCCGGTAGAGCCGGCCGCGCCCGGCCTGGGCCATGCCGCGGCAGGTGCGCGCGCCCTGCGGGTGGTGGTCGCCGAGGTGCACGACGTGCAGCCGCGGGAGCCGCGCGGCCGCGCCCACGGGGTCGCCGCCCACGTTGGCGATGCCGTCGGTGAGCAGGAGCCCGACGCGCTCGCGGCGGCGGGAGCGCCGGAGCTCGTCGGACGCGGCCACGAGCCCGCCCTCGATGTTCGTGTAGCCCTGCGCCGGCACGGCGAGCACGCGGCGCACGAGCTCGCGCGGGGAGACGGCCTCGCCGGTGCGCACCAGCACGTGCGGGCGCGTGTCGAACGCGACCACGGCCACGTGCTCCAGCTTCAGGCGGAGGATCGCGGTCGCCACGGCCACGAGCGCGATCTTCTCGCCGGTCATCGACAGCGAGAGGTCGAGGATCGCGACGACGTCGACCTCGCGGGGCGCCTGGCGCACCAGGTGGACGTCCGCGGGCGCCCACGGGCGCGGGCGATCGAGCGTCTCCTCCAGGTCGAGGTCGCCGGCTTCGGGCCAGGCGACCGCCTCGAGGCGGCGGGGCCGCGCGGCGTGACGCAACAGGCTGCGAGCGTGCGCCAGGATCGCGTCCACGGCGCGATCCTGGACCGCCCGGCGGCGGGGTCCGGGCGGCAGCGACTGGCGCAGGCGGTGCCAGCCCACGGCCGCGTCCCAGCCGGTCGGCAGGTCGCCGAGGGTGACGTCCAGGCCCTCCTGGAGCACCGCGTCCGCGTCCGCCGCCGGGACCGCCACCGCGTCGCCTACGGCGCGGGCCGGTCCCCCCACGCTTTTTTTGCGAGCCCCTCCAGCACCTCCCGCAGCGAGGTGCCCTGCGGATCGACCAGCTCGATGCGCGTCGGCAGCGCGATCGTCGCGGCGCGGGCCACGTCCCCGCCGAGCCGGGCCGCGATGTCCGCGATGGCGATGGCCGCCCGCACCGACGCGCCGCGCCGCACGCGCGGATCCGACCGCGTGGCCCGCGCGAGCGCGACCGCGCGGGCGACGATCTCCGGCGAGGGCGCGCACCGGGCGTCCTGGTGGACGATCGCGCGCTCCTCCGCCTCGCTCTGGTAGTCGAGGCGCACGAGCTCGAAGCGGTCGAGCAGCGCCTCCGACAACGCGCCCGTCGCCACGAACTCCGCGGGGTTCTGGGTCGCGACCACCGCGAAGCCGTCCGCGGCGCGCACCTCGCCGAGCTGCGGCACCTGCACGCGCCCCTCGTCCATCGCGGGCAGGAGCACGTTCTGGACGCCCTCGGGCATCCGGTTGAGCTCGTTCACGAAGAGCACGGCGCCCTCGCGCATCGCGCGCACGAGCGGCCCGGCGAGGAAGTGCTCGGGGCGGTAGCCCGAGGCGAGCACGGCCGGCGGGTCGAACGCCCCGACGAGGCGCGCCTCGGTGTAGCGGCCGTCGCCGTCCACGCGCACGAAGCCGCGTCCGAGCGCGCCGCAGGCGGCCTGCGCGAGCGCGGTCTTGCCCACGCCGACGGGCCCTTCGAGCAGGACGTGCCGCCCGGCTTCCAGGCAGGCGTGCAGGGCCTCGGTCTCGGCGTCGCGTCCGACGATGCGCGGGAGCATCCGGGGGGCCTATCTCGGCGGGGCGCGCCTGTGCGCGGGGTCCGGGCACCCGCTCCGCGGTGCGGCGACGGCGGTGCCCGCGGCGAGGCGTCAGCGGCTCGGGTGCCCGGGCGGGGGGGACGGCCGCGGTAGACTACGTCGTGTCACTGGAGATGCGCTCGCGCGAGACACCCGCCTCCCCCGTGGTGATCTTCGTCTCGTACGCCGGCGCCGACGCGCCCTACGTGCGCGCCCTGCAGAGCCACCTCGCCGAGGAGGTCCGCGTCGGGCGGATCACGCTGGTGGTCGATCGCCAGGCGATGCTCCCGGGCGTCGAGGTCGAGCCCTGGATCGACGCCCGCCTGCGCGAGGCCGACATCGCCCTCTTCCTCCTGAGCCGGGACTTCCTCGCCTCGGAGTGGTGCCTGCCGAAGGAGCTCCCGCGCGCGCTCGCGCGTCGGGACGATGGGCTGCACCTCGTGCCGGTCCGCCTGCGACCGTGCGAGATCCCGGCTCCGCTGGCCGAGCTCAACGCCTTGCCGTCGCCGCGGACCTGGCTCGAGGATCCCGCGGACGACCGGGCGTGGGCGGAGGTCGTCCGGGGGGTCCTCTCGCTGGCGGAGTCGATCCGCCGCGCGCGGGCCGTGGGGCGGCGGCGCCGCGGCCCCTGGGGGCTCGCCTTCGCGCTCGGCGCGATCGGGGCGGTGGTCCTGTCCCTGCCGTGGGGCTCCCCGCGGGATCCCTCCCTGCCGTGGGGCGCTCCGCGGGATCCCCCTCCGGAGATCCCCGTGCGGGTCGTCCTCTTCGACGCGCGGGACGGGGTCCCCGCGGCGGGACCCCCCCTGCTCGCGTTCCTCGGGGAGCGGCTGGTCCCCGCGCTCGTCGCGGGGGGCGCGCGTGCCATCGTGCTCGACGTCGACGCGGTCGGCGCCGTGGACGAAGCGCTGTCCGTGCCGGCCTCGTTCGTCGAGGCGCTCTCCCTCGCCCGCCGCGCCGGGGTCGAGGTCTACGCGGTCGAGCGCCCGGCCGCGCGGCTCGCGGCGCCCGTGTGCGGCGAGGGCGAGGCGTCGTCCTGCCTGGCCGGGCGGCTCGCGTGGGGCCCGCCGCGGCCGATGGGCGCCACGGAGGAGAGCTGGCCCGCCTGCGTGGGCGGTCGCCCGACGGCGGGGCACCTGCTCGCGCTCCTGGTCGTCGGGGCGCCGACGGCGGCGGTGCCCTGCCCGCGCACGGGGATCCCCCTGCTCGGGATGGCGGAGGACGTCTGCGGTCGCGCGTGGGACCGGCGCTGGGTGAGCGAGCTCCTCGGGCTGGCGCCGGGCACCGACCCGCTGCGCGGCGGTCCGGCGGTGGCGTGCCCGGAGCGCGCCGGAGCGGGCACGAGCCTCGTGGTGGTGGGTGATCCCCGCGCCACTCCGGCGGGGCAGGACGCGTTCGTGCTCGGCGGGCAGCTCGTGGCGGGGGCCGAGGCGCACGCGCTCGCGGCGTGGAGCGCGGGGGACCTCCGGTGATCCTGGCGCTGCTGGCGCCGATCGTGACCGCGGCGGGCACGCCGCGCGGCGAGGTCGTGTGCCCCATCGGGGGGGATCCCGTGGCGATCCTCGGGGACGTGCTCGACGAGCGCTCCAACGAGATCGGCGGCGCGGCCACCCGCCACGTCGCCGTGCACCGGATGACACGCAGCCCGATCACCCGGCAGGTGGAGCCGTCCCGCGTGCCCGTGGCCGTGGGGATGCGGCTCTGTGAAGGCGACCTCGTGCAGACCTGGCACGACACCCAGGTCACCGTCCTCCGCACCCGCGCGGACCGGACGGCGCCGACCGCCGCGATCGTCCTCTACGGCGGGAGCCTGCTGCGCGTGGGCGTCCCCTTCCGGCAGGTGGACGGCTTCGCCTCGTACTACCTCTTCGACGAGCGGCCCACGCTCCCATGGGCCGAAGCGCGCGAGTCCTTCCTGCTCGGCGACTCGGCGCTCTCGGTGTGCGACCCCGGCAGCTCCTTCACGGTGCAGATCCTCGATCGGCGGACGGGTCGGGCCGTGGTCGCGGTCAGCCCCGACGACGATCTCTTCGACCGGGGGGGCGACCACCACGTCGGGATCTGCCGCGCGGGGGAGCTCGAGGCCTCCGTCGTCGGCGGTGCGGCCGCGGAGGTCTCCGCGGCGGGGACGCTGACGCCGCTCGCGGACGGTGCGCGGGTGGAGGCCGTGCGCCTCGCGCGGAGCGGACAGCGGCGGGCTGCCCTGGCGCTGGCGCCGCTGGTGGACGCTCCCCCGCAGGCCGCGGACTACGCGCCCGCGCCGCGCGTCCCGCATCACGTGGTGGTGCCGGGCTGGACGCCCCCCGAGGAGCTCCGGATCGACGGAGACCGCGTCGAGGCGCCGCGCTGGCGCCGTTCCCGGCTGCCGCGCGTCGGCAAGGTGCTCGTGCTCGACGAGGCCGTCACCCTCCCGACCGGCGATCACCAGGTCGACGCGCGGTATCCCGCCGGGCGCGTGCTCTCCGCGGCGTTCGCCGTCGGGCCCGACCCGGGCGCGGGCCCCGCGCGGGTGCGGGTCAGCGCGGGGACGACGGCGGCGCTCGCGGGCCGGGTCGAGAAGGCTCGCGGCGCCGGTGCCCGCCCCGCCGCGGGCGTGGCGGTGCCGGAGGTCACGTTCGAGCCTCGGGCGCCGACCCCGGACTGGGTCGGGATGGCGCCCCCTCCGGCGCGGGCCACGGCGCGGCTCGCGCCCGTCCCGCTCCCTTCGCGCGGCGGCCACGCGTACGGCCCCGCGTGGAGCCCCGACGGCGCCTGGCTGGCGTACATGGAGACGCGCTGGTCGGACAGCAGCCCGTACGTGGTCAAGGTCGGCGGGGGCGCGCGCCTGGGCGAGCCGCTGCGGGTCCGCGCTCCGGGCACGAGCTCCTCGTTCGGCGCGAGCGCAGGGCGCGGCGGCGCGCCCGCCTGGCATCCCACGCTCCCCTTCCTGCTCTTCGAGCACGGTCAAGCCGGGGGCCTGGCCCGCGTCTACTACTTCAACCCGACGCGCGGGAGCTCGCCCACCGAGCTGCTGGCGGACAGCCAGCTTCCGGGCTCCCTCTCGGCGCCGACGGCGTCGACGCACCGCTTCGCCCTGGTCTCCCTCTCCTCCGGCAACGGGGACGTGTACGTCTGGGAGCAAGCGACGAACCGCGTCCGCGCCGTGTGGCCCACCCGGGAGGTGGAGCTCCGGCCCGCGCTCGCCCCCGGGGGACGCTACCTCGCGGTGGAGACCGAGCGGAGCGGGAGGCCCGCGCTGGTCGTGCTCGACCTCGACGGCCCGGCGCAGCCGATCCTGACCGTGCCCGGCGGGAGCCACGCGACCTGGACGGCCGAGGGCCTGGTGTTCTACCGGCGTGACGGCGCCGACCGCTACGACCTCGCCTTCGTCGATCGCCGGGGGGAGGCGCGCGTCCTGGCGCGGGACGTGGAGCCGCCGAAGGAGGGGCGCGCGGCCGTGTCGCCCGACGGCGCGTGGGCGGCGGCCGTGCGGGCGGAGGAGCGGCAGGTGGTGCTGGCCCGCGTCGACGGCAGCGAGGTGCTCCACGCCGACGTGGGCCTCTCCGGCCCCCGCGATCCCGCGCTCGGCGTCGTGGCGGGGTGGCCCTTGCTCGCGTTCTCGGCGCCGCCGGAGGGGGGCGGGTACCGGGAGATCCACGTCGTCGACCTGAGCCCCCTGTGGCCCGTCACGTCGCCCGATCCGCCGCGGGAGCCGCCGACGCCTCGACCGGAGTGACGCGGCCTCCGCACCGGACCGGCACGCCGACGCGCACGGCGGGAGGGAGCCGGGCCGGGTCCGGGTGCCCCGATCCCGACCCCCAAAAAGCGCGAACGCCGCGCACGAGGCGCGGCGTCCGGAGTCACGGCGCGATCAGCGGCGGGTGAGCCGCATGAGCAGGCTGAGAATGTTCCAGAACAGGACCAGGATGCCGATCGAGATCGTGTAGGCGCCCTCGACGTGCATGTCCGTGCGGAAGTCGTGGATGACCTGGTTGAGCTGGTAGATCAGGCCGGCCGCGGAGATGAGCACGAACACCGCGGAGAGCGCGATGCCGATGCCGCCGCCGAACGCCGCGGGGAACGCGAAGCTCACGGCCATGAGGATGAGCATCGGGATGAACAGGGCGGAGAGCCCCGCGCCGATGAGCGAGAAGTCGCGGCGGACGGTGAAGACGTACGCCGTCATCCCGAGGCCCGCGAAGAAGGTCATGCCCATGGCGAGGGCGATGAGCGCGAAGGGGTTGCCGATCGCGGAGGCGGACACGATGATCGCGGCCAGGAGCAGGAAACCCATCGCGACGCCCTGCGCGGCCGTGCCGAGGACGAAACCCGCGACCTTGGCGCCGCCGAACACCATCGGGCGCGCGACGTAGTTCGTGACCGCCCACATGCCGAGGATGAGGATCATCGGCATGTACCCGGACATGAGCTGGGGCATCGTCGCGATGCCCACCGCCGAGGCGACGCTCGTGGTGCTGGCGATGGCGATGCCGCCGAACGTCCACGCGAGGGTGCGGCGCAGGAAGGCGAGGCGGTCGGCCTCGGAGGCCCGGGCGACCGGGACGCTCATGGAGGGGAAGGCCATGGGGGCTCCTTGGGGGGGTAGGCTTCGTATCGTAGCCACGCGGACGCGCCCGTGAAGGGGGGCGTGACGCGATGCTACAGGAAACGGTCGGATCGGCCACGGATCCGCCGCGACGACGCGCGCGCCGAGCGTTTCTCCGGATCAGACGCTGATCGCGCCCTCGCGGAAATTCGAGGTGCCGATCTTCACGTTGACGAGCGCCGGCTTGCCGCTGTCGAGCGCGCGCTGGATGGCCGGGTGGATGTCCTCGGGCCGCTCGACGTACTCGCCGTGGCCGCCGAGGGCCTCGACCATCTTGTCGTAGCGGGTGAACGAGAGGTTGGTGGCGGGGGCGCGGCCTTCGCCGAAGAGCTGCACCTGGCCGCGGCGGATCTGGGTCCACGCGGCGTCGTTGCCGATCACGCCGACGATGGGGATGCCCTGGCGGGCCGCCGCCTCGAACTCCATGCCGTTGAGGCCGAAGGAGCCGTCGCCGTAGATGATGATCGCGGGGTCGGCGGGGCGGGCGAGCCTGGCGGCGATGGCGAAGCTCGGGCCCACGCCGAGCGTGCCGAGGGGACCGGGATCCATCCAGTGGCCGGGGCGCCACACGTCGACGACCTTGGCGGCGGTGCCGACGATGTCGCCGCCGTCGCACACGATGGTGGTGGTCTCGGTGATGGAGCGGGCGAGCTCCTTCGAGAAGCGGAGCGGGTTGATGGGCACCGCGTCGCTGTTCATCTCGGCGGTCATCTTCTGGCGGCGGCTCTCCTCGAGCGCGCGCACCTGCGCGATCCAGCCCGCGCCCGCGCGGCGGCCGGCCTGCGCGAGCTGCTGCATGACGAGGCCGGTGTCCCCCACGATGCCGACCTGGGCGCCGCGGTTGTGCCCGATCACGTCGGGGTCGAGGTCGACCTGGATCACCTTCGTGCCGGCCGGGATGTCGGCGCCGTAGTTGAGCCGGAAGTCCCAGGGGGTGCCGAAGATCACGATGGCGTCGGCGCTCTGGAGCGCCTTGTTGCGGCAGAGGCGGAAGAAGCGCGGGTCGTCCGGGCGCACCGCGCCGCGCGCGCCGCCGTTCAGGAAGACCGGGAGGTCGTAGGCCGCGAGCAGCTCGTGGATGGCGGCGCGGTAGGGGCTCCACCACCACTGCGTCCCGACGACGGCCACGGGCCGCTCGGCCTTGGACAGGATGTCGGCCGCCGCCTGGATGCCGGCCGGATCACCACCCGCGACGTGCCGCGTGCGGTAGTCGGTCGGGATGTGGAGGCTGTCGGTGTCCTCCATGTTCATCAACACGTCGAGCGGCATCTCGAGGAACACGGGGCCGGGCACGCCGGTCGTGGCCTTGCGGAAGGCGGTGGCCAGAAAGTCGGGGATGCGGCGCGTCTCCGGGACGGTGACGGACCACTTCGTGATGCTGCGCATCAGCGTGACGTGGTCCATCTCCTGCAGGCTCCCCATGCCCGAGAAGAAGCGCGGGCCCTGGCCGCCGATCAGGATCATCGGGACGCCGCCGCGCATCGCGTTGGCCGCGGCGGTGACCGCGTCGGTGACGCCGGGGCCGGCCGTCACGAGCGCCACGCCGGGCTGCCCCGTGGCGCGCGCCCAGCCCTCCGCGCAGTGGCCCGCGGCCTGCTCGTGGCGCAGGTCGACGACACGGATTCCCTCGTCCAGGCAGCCGTCGTAGATGTGCTGGATGTGCCCGCCGCAGAGCGTGAACACGTGCGACACGCCCTCGCGGGCGAAGGCCTGGGCGACGAGGGTTCCACCGTGGACGTGAGGCATCGGGGCTCCGGGGGCCGCGCCAGCTAACCCGCGGCGGGACCGCGGGGGAGGTGGGGTGGGCGATTCCGTCGGTTGAACGTAGGTGGGGGAGGGTCCGGCGGCGGGTGCGAAAAATATTTCGCACCTTGCGAATCGACCCCATGGTCGGTTTGAGCTTCGGGAGCTATCGTGTCCGAGCCATGATGCTCCTGTCCCGTCGGACCTTGTTTCTCGGCGGCGCCGCCGCGGCGGGGCTCACGGCGTTGGGCGTGCCCGTCTCGGTGTTGCCGCCGGCCGCGCCGGGCTTCCGGGTGCTGTCCGAGGGCGAGGCGGAGCTCATCACGGCGTTGGGCGAGGCCTTCTTCCCGCCGGGCAACCCGGTGGGCGTGTCCGCGGCGGAGGTCGATCTCCCCCTGCTGGTCGACGAGCTCATGGCGGAGGAGCTCGACCCGGTGGTCCAGCCGGTGTTCCGCTACCTCCTGAAGGGGCTCGACGCGGGCACGCTCGCGTCCCGCGGGAGCACGTTCACGGGGCTTTCGCTCGAAGAGAGGCGGGACGTGCTGGAGAACTGGTCCGACAACGCGATCTTCCCGCGCCGGCTCGCGCACGACGCGCTCAAGAGCGTGATGGGCATGGCGTTCTTCAACGCCGACGCGGTCACCGCGCGCATCGGCTGGTTCCCGCGCTGCCACGAGGCCACGTCGTGAAGGGCGGCTACTTCGGCTTCGAGGGCTACCCCGGCCACCTCGACCTCGAGGCGGACGTGTGCGTCATCGGCTCGGGCGCGGGCGGCAGCTCCACCGCGGCGGCGCTCGCCGAGCGCGGCCTCACGGTGATCGTGCTCGAGGAGGGGCGGCGCTGGGCCCCCGAGCAGTTCCAGGCGCGCGCGCCGTGGGCGTTCAAGCACCTGTACGCGGGGCGCGGCACCCGGGCCACGCGCGGCAACTGCATCATCCCGATGCCGGGCGGCCGCGGGGTGGGCGGCAGCACGCTCATCAACAGCGCGATCTGCTTCCGGACGCCGCCGGCCGTGCTCGCGGACTGGCGCGACAACCACGGCTGCGAGCACCTCACCGACGACTGGATGGACACCTGCTTCGATCGCATCTGGAAGACGATCGGGGTCACGGTCAACCCGCCCGAGGTGCAGCGGAACAACAACGACATCTTCCGCCAGGGCACCGAGGCGCTGGGGCTGAACGGCGCGTGGATGGCGCGCTCGGCGCCCGGCTGCCAGGGCTGCGGCACCTGCCAGCAGGGCTGCGCCACGGGCGGGAAGCTCTCGATCGACCGCACCTTCCTCGCCCAGGCCGTGAACACGGGGCGCGTCGCGGTGCACGCCGACTGTCGCGTGGTCGGCGTGGAGACGGAAGGGGAGCGCGTCGTCGCCGTCACCGGGCGCACGGTGCAGCCCGGAACCTACGAGGACGCGGGCACGTTCCGCGTGCGGGCGCGCGCGTTCGTGTCGAGCGCGGGCCCCATCGGGTCGCCGCGCTTCCTGCTCGCCAACGGGCTCTCCGACGGGCCGGTCGGCGAGAACCTGCACATCCACCCCACGGCGGGCGTCGTGGCGCGCTTCCGGCAGGAGATCGTGGCCTGGGAGGGCGTCACGCAGGGCTACTACGTGGACTGCTGGGACAAGGGCTACCTGCTCCAGACCTTCTCGATGCCGCCCGACCAGTACTTCCTGTCGATCCCGCTCGCCGGGGACGAGCTCCTCGGGCTCATGCGCGACCTGCGCCACTACGCCTCGGCGGGCGTGGTGGTCCACGACGAGGACTCGAAGGGGGCGGTCACCGACACGGGGCTCCTCTACGACCTCGGGGAGCTCGACCGCACGCGCATCCTGGCCGGGCTGCGCATGGCCGCGCGCGTGTTCTTCGCGGCGGGCGCCACCGAGGTGGTCGCCGGCGTGCACGGCGTGCCGATCATCCGCTCCGTCGACGCGATCGACCCCGCCCTGCCCGACGACATCCCCGCGCACGACATCGGGCTCTACGCGAGCCACCCGATGGGCACCTGCCGCATGGGCGCCCGCGAGGACGACTCGGTGGTGAGCCCCGAGGGCCGCGTGTGGGGCTGGGAGAACCTCTACGTGGCCGACGCCAGCGTGTTCCCGACCTCCCTCGGCGTGAACCCGCAGGTCACCGTGATGGCGCTGGGGCTGACGATCGGCGGGCGCGTGCAGGTGAGCTGATCGATCCTGGGGCGGGGGGGGGGGGGGGGGGGGGGGGGGGGGGCCCGCCCCCCGGGGGGGGGGGGGCGCGGCCCGCGCGCGCCGGGGGGCGG
>CAYWGD010000010.1:95067-109355 GCA_964457335.1 uncultured Enterobacteriaceae bacterium
CGCCCTGGGCGTTACCCCGCTGGTCCCCGTGAGGGCGCGGGGGCTGACGATGGGCGGGGGCGTGCGGGTGTGCTGAGGGCTCTTGGGGCGGGGGGGTGACCCCCCCCGCAACGCCCCCCCAACGTGGCGTGGATCCTGCCGCTCCGGGCGGCCGGTGGTTCCCACACCCCGATCCGCTTGCTCCCGCCGAGGCTCGGCGCTACCTTCGGCGCCCCTCAGAGGAGCCCGCATGCAGAAGAGCACGAACATCACGTGGCACGGCGCCAACGTCACCCCCGAAGAGCGCCAGCAGGTCGTGGGGCAGAAGGGCGCGGTCGTGTGGCTCACCGGGCTTAGCGCGTCGGGCAAGAGCACCATCGCGCGCCGGGCGGAGCAGATGCTGCTCGAGCGCGGCTCGATCGTGTACGTGCTCGACGGCGACAACATCCGCTTCGGCCTCAACAAGGACCTCGGCTTCTCGCCGGAGGACCGCACCGAGAACATCCGCCGCATCGGCGAGGTGGCCAAGCTGTTCGCCGACGCCTGCGTCATCACGCTCACGGCGTTCATCTCGCCGTACCGCGCCGACCGCGACAAGGTCCGCGCCATCATGCCCGAGGGCACCTTCGTCGAGGCCTACGTCTCCGCGTCGGTCGAGACGTGCGAGGCGCGCGACCCCAAGGGCCTCTACAAGAAGGCGCGCGCGGGCCAGATCCCCGAGTTCACCGGCATCTCGGCCCCCTACGAGGAGCCGGCGTCCGCCGAGCTGGTCATCCGCACGGGCGAGCTGAACGTGGACGAGAGCGCCGCCCTCGTCATCCAGTACCTCGAGGACAACGGTTTTCTCGCGAAGAAGTAGTCAGCGCGGGAGGCGCGCGCTCAACGCGGCGATCGCGTCCGCGCGCTTCCCGAACGCCGTCGTCTCGCGCGCGCTCACGAGCAGCACCGTCGTCTCGAGCGCGCCGAGCACGTTGGCGAACACGAGGTCGCTGCCCGTGCGCTCCAGCTGGCGCCGGGCGATGCCTTCGAGCTCCTCCGGCGTGAGCCCGGGCGCGCCCGCCTTGAAGCTCACCAGGAACACGTCGGGCGCCCAGCCGCGCACGTGGTCCACGATCTTCGGGCCGGGGCGCAGCCGGATGACGAGCTCCGGCGAGCCGCTGGGGATCTTCGTCGCTACGGGCTCGGCCTCGTAGTCGCCGACCGCCGCGGAGTGGATCACCACGCCGCGCGGGTGGGCGGTGATCCACCGCTCCATGCGGGCCATCAGGTCCCGGGTGCTGGTGAACTCCTCGGTGGAGAGCGTCGGCGGCGCGCGCAGGCAGGCCTCGGCGCTGCCGAGCAGGTGGACCGCGTGGGTCGGGGCGAGGCGCGCCGCGAGCTCGATCCCCGTGCGGCCGCTCGCGTGGGCCGAGAGGTAGCGGATCGCGTCGATGGGGTTCCGCGTGGCGCCCGCGGTGATGAGGAGGTCGGTCACGGGCCTGCCTTATCACCGGGGCCGCGGCCGGACCCCGCCCGCTCGCGCGCATGTCGGCCTGCGGGGGTCCGCCCGTGCCCGCCGATGTTACCGGGGGCGGGATGCGCCGTGTCGCCGCCGAGAGCCTGCTGCTGGGAGCCCTGGTGGGCGCCCTCGCGGCCGCCTGGTTCGCGCCCGAGGCGAGCGCGGTGTGCGGCTCGGAGGGGGCCGCGTTCGCGTGGCGCCTCGGGCAGCTCGACGCCTGGCGCGCCGGGACGGCCCCGCTCGCCGGCGATCACGGCGCGGCCGTGCCCGTCGCGGGGCTGCCGTACGTCGCGTTCGGCGCGGTGCTCGAGCCGCTGCTCGGGCTCACCGGCGCCTGGCTCGCCTCGATCGCGCTCGCGATCGGGGGCGGCGCGGCGGCGCTCTGGGGCCTCACGCGGGCCGCCGGCGCGGGGCCCGTCAGCGCCGCGCTGGCCGTGATCGTCGGGGCCCTGCCGCCGGTCGTGGCGCGGCACCTCGCGGACGGCGGCGTGGACCTCGCCGTGGTGCCCTTCGCCGCGCTCGCGCTCGCGCTCCTGCCCCGCAAGGAGTCGGCAGCCCGGGTGGTCGGCTTCGTAGCGGCGCTCCTGTGTGGCGCGTGCGACGCCCGCACGGGCGCGATCGTCGGCCTCGCCGCGGCCGCCGCGGGCGGGGGCGGCTGGGCGCTCCTCGCCGCGATCCTCGCCACGGGCACCCAGGCGGCGGCGCCCGCCGTCGGGGCGCTCGATCCGGTCGACCTGCCCGCGCCCTTCGTCGCGCTCCGCGCCGACGCCGTGGCCCCGGGCCTCGCGGCGCTCGCCGGCGCGCTCTGGGGCGTGGAGGAGGGGCGGCTCCGCCGCGGCGCCCTGGTGGGCTTCGTCTGCGCGCTCGGGCCGGTGCTCGCGGCGTTCGGGGACACGTTGACGGTCGGGGACGCAGCCGTGCCGCTGCCCGCCGCGCTCGTCGCCGCGTTCACGCCGGGCGGGCAGGGGTGGACGGGCGGCCTCGTCGTCGCCGCGGTCGCCACGGCGCTGGGCCTCGGTCGGCTCGCGAAGCCCCGCCTCGCGCTCCTGCTCGCGCCCCTCGCCGTCGTCGAGGCCGCCCGTGTCGCCGGGCCCGCTCCGACCTGCCTCGTCGTCGACGCACCGGTCGCCGTCCGGGCGCTCGGCGAGCGGCAGGGCGGCGTCCTGAACCTCCCGGTGCGCGCGGAGGCCGGCGAGAAGCGGCTGGGCGGGCCGCCCGGCGCGCACGCGCTCTACCTCGCGCAGCAGCCGCTCCACGGGCGCGCGCTCGCGACCGGCCCGGCGCCGCTCGGCGCGACCGACCCGCTCTACGGCGAGCCCGCGGTGGTCCTCTCCCTCGGCGCGGACCGCCTCCTGCTCCCGCCCACGCGGCCCGGCGAGGTGCTCCGCGGGCTCGGCGTCACCGAGATCGTGGTGCATCGGCGGCTCTTCCCGCCCGGTGCCCTGGCCCTCGTGGATCCGGTGCTCTTCAAGCTCTACGGCGCCCCGCAGCGCGATCACGCCGGCGAGGTGGACCTCTACCGCGTGGACGCGACCGGCCCGGTGCGCGCCCCGGTCGCCGAGTCGCTCCACGGCATCGACGACCCGGCCCCCGCCGGCTGGCTCGACCTGGGGGCGTACATCGCCGGGTTGTCGCCCGCCGCGCCCGTCGCGCCCGCCGGGGCCGGCGCCGGGGCCGCGGATCCCGAGGGCGAGGCGGCCCCCGCGCCGTCGGACGCGCAGATCGGCCGCCCCGCGGCCGAAGGTGCTCCGGCGGAGGCCGGCGGACGTCCCCGCGGGCCCGGACGGGCGGCGCAGCCCGGGGGCGGGCGCGATGCCGGCGAAGGCCGGGGCCGACGCTCGGTGCGCGGGTCCACGGGCGGGTAGGAGACGCCCGATATTCGGGAGCCAGGCGTGCAGGAGGCCCGGGGAGACGCGCGCTCCCGCGGGGGCGCCCCCGCGTTTCAGGTTACGGGCACCGAGAGGTTTCGAGGAATGCTGGATCGGATCGACGGGGTGGCGCGGCGGCTGCGCGAGCGTTTCGGGGCCGCCCCGGACCTGGGCGTGGTGCTCGGGAGTGGCCTGGGGGCCTTCACGGCCACGTTGGAGGACGCGACGCGCGCGCCCTACCCCGAGCTCGGGCTGCCCGGCTCCGGGGTTGCCGGGCACGCCGGCGAGCTCGTCGTGGGCCGCCTCTCCGGGCGCAAGATCGCGTGCTTCTCCGGCCGCCTGCACCTCTACGAGGGGCACGACGCCGCCACCGCCGTGCTCGGCATCCGCGCGCTGGCGCGCTGGGGGGCCCGCGGCGTGATCCTGTCGAGCGCCGTCGGCGGCGTCAACCCCGAGCTCGGCAACGGCGAGCTCGTGCTGGTGTCCGACCACATCAACTTCCTCGGCGCCAACCCGCTCCGCGGCCCCAACATCGACGAGCTCGGGCCCCGCTTCCCGGACCTCTCCCACGTCTACTCGCCGCGCCTCCGCGCGCTCGCGCGCTCCGTGGCAGGCGGGCCGCTGCGCGAGGGGGTGTACGCCGCGATGCCGGGCCCCTCGTACGAGACGCCCGCGGAGGTGCGGATGCTCCGCCTCCTCGGCGGGGATCTCGTGGGCATGAGCCTCGTCCCCGAGGCCATCGCGGCGTCCCACGCCGGGCTCGAGGTGCTCGCCGTTGCGGTCGTCGCGAACGCGGCGGCCGGGCTCACCGAGGAGAAGCTGCTCCACACCGACGTGACCGCGTCCGTGAGCGCGGCCGCGAGCCGCTTCTCGACGCTCGTGCGCGACGTGGTGGCCGCATGGTGACGCACGCCGAGCTCCTCGCGCTCGCCCGCGAGGCCCGGGAGTTCGCCTACGCCCCGTACAGCCGCTTCAAGGTGGGCGCCGCCGTGCTCGGGGCGAGCGGGCGCACCTACACCGGCTGCAACGTGGAGAACGCGAGCTTCTCGCACACCTGCTGCGCCGAGCGCACCGCGGTGTTCAAGGCGATCTCCGAGGGCGAGACCCGCATCCTGGGCGTCGCGATCGTCACCGACACGAACCCGCCCGCGTCCCCGTGCGGCTCCTGCCGCCAGGTCCTGCACGAGTTCGGCGCCGACGCCTTCGTGTTGTGCGCGAACCTCGACGGAGACGTCCTCGAGGAGACCGTGCGCGGCTTCCTCCCCGCGGGTTTCGACCCCGAGGTGGTGCTCGGCGCGATCCGCAAGGGGCAGGCCGGGTAGCTCCGCGGGCGCTGGTCCAGGGCAGCCGCTGGCGCGCTGCGGCGACGTCGGCGCCCGAGAGGGGCGTCGGTGGTTCGCGTGCCTCTCCCCCGCCCGGGCACCTGAGCCGCCGACGTCGAACGAAGGCACGGCTGCCGACGCACCGCGCAGCGGGTGCCCCGAAACAGGGCCTGCGGGCACGCCCGAGCGCGCCCGGGCGCTACTCCGACGCGGACTCGGCGGGGGCGCCCGCCGCCGCGGGGCGACGACCACGCCGACGGCGGCGCTTCTTGCTGGCGGCACCCTCGACCGGCGCGACGACCGCCGCCTCGTCCAGGACCTCGTTGACGAGGCGCACCAGCGCGGCGCCGTGGGCCTCGAGCTGCCAGTCCCGGATCTCGGGGACCTTGGCGAGCTCCTCCATCGTGCGGGGCGCGCGCCGCGTGATCTCCCGCAGGATCCCGTTCGCGGCGATGGTGACGGGCGCGACGTTGTCCTTCGCGACCATCTCGTTGCGCCACTCCTTGAGCCGCGCGAGGAGGCGCTCGGCGTCCCGGCCGCGCAGGTTGGCGCCGCCGGACGGGGCCGCGGGCTCGCGGGGCGGCGGGACGGGGAGGGGCGTCTCGTCGGCGAGGCCGGCGGTGACCGTCTCGGCGAGCCGCACGCCGTGGCGGCGCACGAGCCCGGAGCCCCTCCGCATCATCGACGCGATGCCCTCGGGCGTCTCCGGGCGGGCCCGGGCGATCTCGAGCAGCACGGGGTCGGGGATGACCTTGAAGGCCGGCCGGTCCATGGCCGCGGCCTCCTGGTCCCGGTAGGCGTAGAGCGCGCGGAGCACGCGCTGGCCTTCCTCGTCGAGCTGCCGGGCGCCCTTCACGCGCAGGAAGTCGGCGGGGTCGTGCACGCGGCCCTGCCACTCGCGGGCCTCCATCATCCGGCACTCCTCGAGCACCGGGCGGAGCCGCCCGGCACGCTCGAGCTTGGCGGTGAGGATCTCGCGGAGCGCGGGGAGCCAGTGGGTGTCGCCGCGGGCGTAGTCGAGGTGCTCGTCCTCGAGCGGGCGCGCAGCCCAGTCGTGGCGCTGGTACTTCTTGTCGATCACGTGCCCGAAGAACTGGCCGATGAGATCGGCGAGCCCGATGCGCGGCAGCCCGAGGAACTGGCTCGCGATCATCGTGTCGAACAGGTTCGAGAAGCGGTAGCCGAAGTCGCGCTTGAGGCTCACGACGTCGTAGTCGGCGCCGTGGAAGACCTTCACCACCAGGGGATCCGCCATGAGCTCGCCGAGCGGCGACATGTCGGAGACCGACAGCGGGTCGATCACGTAATCGGCCTCGAAGTCGGAGATCTGCACGAGGCAGACCTTCTCCTGGTAGTGGTGGAAGCTGTCCGACTCGGTGTCGATCCCGAGAACGGTTGCCCGGCGCAGGCGGCTGACGGCGTCGAGGAGCGCCGCGTCGCTCTCGACCATGATGAGGGGCGTGTCACCGAACATAGGCGAGCCCTTTAGTCAGTCAGGGCGCGCGGGACAACGAACGCTAGCCAACCGCCGCGATGCAGTCGATCTCGACGCGCGCGTCGCGAGGCAGTCCGGCAACGGCGACGGTGGCGCGCGCCGGGCGTGCGTCTCCGAAGAACTCGGCGTACACCGCGTTCATCGCGCCGAAGTCCGCCATGTCGCGAAGGTACACGGTGGTCTTGAGCACGCGGCTGCGCCCGGTGCCCGCGGCGTGGAGCACCGCGTCGAGGTTGCGCAGGGCCTGTCGCGTCTGGGCGCCGACGTCGCCGTCGACGAGGTTGCCGGACTCGGGGTCGAGCGCGATCTGCCCCGAGCAGTACACGAAGCCTCCGTGCACCATCGCCTGGGAGTAGGGGCCGATCGCGGCAGGGGCGTTCGGGGTGGTCACGACGGTCATGCGGGCTCCGATCAGGGCGAGTAGACCGCGACGTAGGGGAGGTTCCGGTAGAGCTCGCCGAGGTCGAGGCCGTAGCCGACCACGAACTCGTCTGGGATGGTGAACCCCACGTAGCTGAGCTCCACTTCGACCTCCCGGTGGTCCGGCTTGTCGAGGAGGGTGGCGACCCGCAGGGCGCGCGGCCCGCGGACCTTCAGCATGCGTACGAGGTAGTCGATGGTCAACCCGGTATCGACGATGTCCTCGACGATCACGACGTTCTGGCCCTCGATGCCGTGTCGGAGGTCCTGGATGATCTGGACGACGCCGCTCGAGGACGTGCCGCCGTGGTAGCTCGCGACGGCGAGGAACTCGACGCGCACCTCGCCGGAGATGGCCCGCACGAGGTCGGCCGCGAACAGGAACGAGCCCTTGAGCACGGTGATGACGGTGACGGGCTCGTCCCCGAAGTCGGCGCGGATGCGCGCGCCGAGCTCGCGCACGCGCGCCTGGATCTGCTCTTCGGAGATGAGGGTGCGGAGGGTGCCGTTCATTGTCAGACCCACGAGTTGTTGAGGACCTCGCCCAGGCCGCCGGCGCCGGGCACGATGTACTGGTGATCGTCGAGCCCGCGCTCCTCGGCCGGGAGCGTTCCGGGCGGGCGCTCGAGCGCCGCCGGGGTGGAGAAGGCGCGATCGAGCCGGATGGCGTGGATCGAGACCTCGGGGTGCGCGGCGTGCACGCGCTGCACGTACTCCGGCGTGACGATCAGGTGCACGAACACGACGCGCGCGGGCCGGCCGGCGCCGATCGCGGCGTAGTGGTCCAGCACGCGGCACAACGATCCGCCGGTGGCGCCCATCGGGTCGGGGATGACGAGGAGCGCGCCCTCGATCGGCCCGCCGATCTTCGCGGCGCTGATGGACGCGCCCGTGACCTCGCCCGCCGCGCCGGTCGTGCGGCTGACGAACATGTGGTCCTGCCGCACGCCCGCGGGGTCGAGCGCCTCGTTGAAGCGGTCGTAGAACAGCTGCGCGGACAGGATGCCGGCGCGCGCCACGTCGACGACCACGACGCGCTGGGAGCGCCGCAGCACCACGCCCTCGTAGGCCTCCGCGGCGTGAACGGCCGTCATGCGCGTCGGGACGCGCTCCACGTCCGTGGGGAGCTCGGCGTTGGCGACCTGGGTGAACAGGTACTCGAACAGGCGGGCGGCGAGCCGGCCGACCTCGGGCTGGTGGGTGTCGGGGTGGCCGAGCCGCGCCAGCATGGAGAGCGCGAGCGGGGTGCCGTGCAGGTGCAGGTTCGGGCCGTAGGCGTGGGCCGCCTCGGGGCAGGCCCCCACCCGGGTCGAATGCGCGATGTCCTTCATCCGTCGTCCTCGGGGAGCAGGGTGGTGAAGAGCTGGAGCGTGTCGAGGAGCAGCTGGAGCGTCCCGCCGTGCACGAGCTTCGCCGTGAAGGGCACGGGGCCCTCCCGCGTGAGCTCGGTGCGGGAGAGCGCGTCGCGGAGCGCGTCGGCCTCCACGACCACGAGGAGCGGCCCGACGAGGGCGCGGTCCTCGAGCGTGTCGGCGGCGGCGTCGAGGGCCTCGAGCGCGGGATCCGCCTGGCAGGCGGCGTCGACGAGCAGCAGCAGGTCGGCGCTCTCGGCGTCCGGCAGCGCCACGAGCGTGGCGAAGCGGTCGAGCACGTCCCACGTCGCGTCCTGCCCGATCGCGGTCTTGGCGGGCCCGGCGAGGGCGGCGATCGGGGTGCGCCCGTCCCCGTCCACGGCGAGGAGGTCGGCGGCGACGTCCCAGGCGGCGGGGAAGTCGAGCGGGGGGAAACCCGCGGGGAAGTAGTCGGCGTCGTGGTGCGCCCAGGGGTCGAGCAGCGCGGGGAGGAACGCCACGAGATCGCCGGCGAGCGCGGTGTCCGCGCTGTCGCGGAGGAGCTCCTCGACCGGCGGGACGAGCCCGAGGGCGTGCGCCTCGCCGAGCACGTCCACGAGCGCGGGCACCTGGCCCTGGTCGTCGGTGGCCGCGAGCACGTCGAGGAGCACGTAGAGGAGCTCGTCGGTCTCGGGGTCGGTCAGGCGGTCGATGGACTGGAGGTCGTCGACGAGCTGCGCGTCGATGACGGGGCACACCCCGCTGTCCGCGATGCCGTCGAGGATGTCCTCGGTGAGCGAGACGCCCAGCAGCTCCCCGAGCAGGCCGACGCCGCCGTCCACCGTGTCCGGGTCCTGGCGGGCGAGGAGCTGGAGGAGCTCCACGGAGAGGTTGCCGAGGTCGATGTCGACCTCGAAGACGCCGAGGTCGACGGAGCAGGTGACCTGCGTGTCGGCGTCGTGCAGCAAGCGCAGGAGCGCGACGAGCGCGCTGTCCTCGCCGGAGGAGAGGGCGCCGCCGCGGGCGTCGACCGAGGCGAGGTAGAGCACCTGCGCGGGGAGCTCGTCCACGCGGCCCGCGGCGAGCTGGTCTTCGAGCACGACGCCGAGGGCGTCGCGGAGGCGCGTGTCCGCGAGAAGCGGCCCAGCTGGCTCGGCGAGGTGGTCGAGCGTGATCCGCCCGTCGCCCTCGTAGGTCAGGAGCACCGTGGCGAGGTCGCGCAGGGAGTGGCCGGTCGCGTCCGACCAGCGGTCGTTCGAGCCGTCGGCCATGCGCCCGAGCGCGTCGGCGAGGTCGGGCGCCCAGTCGTCGGCGAGGCCGGCGAGGGTGGGGTCGTCGGAGGTGCCGACGCTCGCCAACGTCCAGAGGAGGCGCTTCGTCGCGTCGGCGCGGGCCGCGTCGGCGAGGGGGGCGAGCGGCGCGAGGTCCTCGTCGAGCACGGTGCCGGCGACGAGGCCCGCGACGGGCAGCAGCGGGACCAGGAGGCCGTCGTCGAGCGCGGTCTGGCTGTTGAGCGCCACGGACGCGCCGAGCCAGGGCCAGGGCGCGCCGTAGACGAGCTCGAAGCCGATGTGCAGGAGGTCGAAGAGGCCGGTCGGATCCTCCAGCAGCGCGATGCCCTCTTC
Source organism: uncultured Enterobacteriaceae bacterium (assembly GCA_964457335.1). Classification (GTDB taxonomy): domain Bacteria; phylum Myxococcota_A; class UBA796; order UBA796; family SXON01; genus CAJBVW01. Next base: position 104,606 of record CAYWGD010000010.1, read on the forward strand.
CAGCAGCGTGGCCAGCGAGAGATCGGCGAGCGGCAGCTCGGCCACCCAGCGCGCGAGGACGAGCCCGACGGCGCCGTCGCGCGTCTCGCCGTCGAGCGCCGCGTCGAGCGGGCCGTAGGCGTCGAGCGCGCCGGTCGCGTTCAGGCAGGCGAAGACGGCGTGGGCCTCGTCGGTGGACGCCGTGTCCAGCCCGTCGAGGAGGTTGGCCTCGTAGCAGGGGCCCGCGGGCTCGAGCCCGGCGCGCCAGTCCTCCCCGGTCTCGGCGAAGGAGCAACCCCCCAGCGCGAGCGCGAGGCCGATCCCGACCCGCACGATCAGTCGAAGAGGTAGCGGACGCCCGCGTACGCGTTCACGGTCGGGTAGAAGCGCTTGTAGTAGCGCGTGCCGCCGGCCACGGACGCGGCGACCTGCACGCGGCGCGCCGCCATCCAGGTCCCGCCGACGCCGGCCTCGCCCGTGACGTAGCCGGTCATGTCCGCCGTGAAGACGCCGGCGCCGATGGTGCCGATCACGGTCATCTGGAGGTTCCCGGGGTCGCCCAGCACGCCCCACTGGAGCCCGGCGGTGACGATGCCGAGGTCGCGCGGGACGGAGCGCACGTTGAACGTGTCGCCGTTCTTGGGCTCCTGCAGCGGGGAGTCCTGGAGGTAGAAGCCGCGGAAGATGCCCGCGACCTTCAGGTCCTTGTCGCCCAGCACCACCTCGAGCCCAGCCCCGTAGTTCGGGTTGATCTGGTTCTCGGGATCGGCCTGGGTGGCGACCCCGTTCACGTCCACGTCGTAGGAATAGACGCGGTCGCCGTGGATGCCGGCGGTGGTGACGACGCCGAAGCCCCCGGCGAAGGCGGGGAGGGGGGCGAGGGCGAGGAGGGCGAGGGGAAGGATGGGACGCATCGAGCGACGGCTCCCGGAGGAAGTGCCTCTGATACACCAGATCGGGGGTCCGGCGCAAGCGGGACAGGCGCGCGGGGGTGAAGCCGGTCCCGGGTCACGAAATGTAGCTGTACCTACAGAATCTGAACCTGCGCCACGTCGCGTCGCGACGCAGCGACCGTGTGCACGGCCCCCCCGCGAACGCCCGTCCTCACGACATCCTGGGGCGAGCACGAGCGCAACTGCTCGTAACTCTTGACATTACACGAAAAGCGAAATGTTCGTGTAACGGCAACCCCCCTGTGGATCGCGCTGCGATGCGGTTTTTCGTGGTCTCGGCCGACCGCTCGCCAACGCCGAATTCTGGTATACACATCGCGTCGCCGAGCTCGCGCTTCGGCGCACGTACGGACCCCCAACTGCTCAACCGGAGGCTCTCATGAACAAGAAGGAACTCATCGCGAAGCTCGCCAAGTCCACCGGCCTCTCCCAGGCCAAGGCGGGCGAGGTCCTCAACGCCCTCTTCGACGCGGACACGGGCAAGGGCCTCATCGCGATCGAGCTCGACGCGGGCCGCAAGGTGACGATCCCGGGCTTCGGGACCTTCGGCACCAAGCAGCGCGCGGCGCGCACGGGCACCAACCCGGCGAACGGCTCGAAGATCAAGATCGAGGCGAAGAACTACGCCTTCTTCAAGCCGGGCAAGACCCTCCGCGAGCGCGTCTCCAAGTAGTCGCACCCGCGGCGGTTCATCGGGGCGCCCTCGGGCGCCCCGGTTCTTTTTTGGCGACCTCTTCACGGGGCCGATCAGCTTCTTCAGGGCGCGGCGGTGTCGGCCGCGGCCGTGACCGTCAGCTGCACCTGCTCGCTCCGGCCGTAGCGGTTGACGAGCTCGACGGTCCAGGTGCCGGGCTCGAGCTCGGGCACCACGAAGGTGACCGTCTCCACGCAGGTGGCGCAGGTCTCCTCGCAGTCGGTGCACTCGCCGCACCGCGAGCACCCGCCCGTGTCGCGGCAGTCGTCGCACTCCTCGCAGGTGGAGCGATCGAGGTCCACGATGGTGGCGCGCGACGCGCCCACCGTGACGGCGGTGTCCCAGGCCTCGGAGAGCGGCGTGGCGGTCATCGTGACCTGCTCCCCGGGCGCCGCGCTGGTGGGGGCGAGCGTCGGCACGCCGAGCGAGCAGGTGGCCGTTCCGGAGGTGCTCGTGGTTTCGCACGCCGCCAGGAGGAGCAGGGTGAGCATCAGAACTCGGAGGTGAGGAGGTCTTCGGAGGTCTTCTGGCCGGCGGCGGCCGCGACGCCCGTGGGGGCGGTGCCGGCGAGGAAGGGGATCGAGCGCCCGCCCTGCATGGGCCGGCCCGTCTTCTCGTCGATCGCGACCCAGTTGAGGTTCGGCGCCGTCGGGAAGGGCTTGTCGTTCTCCTCGGGCACGGCCACCGAGGTGTAGTCCATCCAGATCGGGAGCGCCGTGTAGCCGCCCGTGGAGGAGGAGCCGAGCGACTTCGGCTGGTCGTAGCCCACCCACACGGCCGTGAGGACCTCGGCCGTGTAGCCGACGAACCAGGCGTCGTGGAAGTCGTTGGTGGTGCCGGTCTTGCCGGCCACGTGCAGCTTGAGCTTCTGGGCCTTGGCCGCCGTGCCGGAGGAGGCGACCTCCTGCAGCAGGTAGTTCATCACCCCGGCCACGTTCGGGTCGAGCACCTGCTGGAACGCGGGCTGCGACCAGGTCTCGAGCGCGTTGCCGTCGCGGTCGAGGACGCGGTTGACCGTGTGCGGCTCGACGAGCTTGCCCCCCGTCGCGAACGGGGAGTAGGCCCGCGCCATCTCCGGCATCGTGAGCGACGAGGAGCCGAGGCCCATGGAGAGGTCGACCTCCATCGGGCTCGTGATGCCGAGGCGGCGCGCCATCTGGTAGACGGGGTCGAGCCCGATCACGTCGAGCACGCGGATGGTCACGACGTTGCGCGACTGCGCCAGCGCGTTCCGGAGCGTGATGTCGCCGAGGTAGTCCTCGCCGTAGTTCTCCGGCTTCCAGAGCTGGGACTTCAGCGTGTTGAACACGATCGGCGCGTCCTGGACGATCGTGCCGGCGGTGAACTTCTTCGACTCGATCGCCGCCGCGTAGACGACGGGCTTGAACGTCGAGCCGACCTGCCGCGAGGCCTGCGTCGCGCGGTTGAACTCGGTGGCCTTGAAGTCCACGCCACCGACCATCGCGAGCACGGCCCCGTCGGTGAGCCGGTAGCTGTAGAGCGCGCCCTGCACCTCGGGGGCCTGGTAGAGCTCCGCCGCGGCGTAGGGCCCCTTGCCGGCCCACTCGTCCCCGGCGAAGGGCTTCGCCGTGCGGAAGTCGCGGTTGACCACCTCGACGGTCACCACGTCGCCCCGCGCGAGCGCGCGCGTGAGGTCGTCCTGCTTGCGGTACTTGCTGTTGCGGTTCGGGTCGGGCTTGTAGGCCCACTCCGTCCACGCGAGCGGGACGATCACCTCCGACTCGCCGAGGCCCACGACCGCGTGCTTCTTCTCGACGGAGACGACGACGCCGTCGTAGCGGGCGCCCTCCTCGAGGCCCGTGTTCTTCTTCGCGAGCTCCGCGAGCCGCGCGGCGATGTCCGCCTCCGCGAGCGTCTCCCTGGCGCCGCGCCAGCCGACCTTCTCGTCGGTGCCGGTGACCCCGTCGGTCACGGCCTGCTGCGCCTTCTGCTGGAGCTCGAGGTCACAGGTGCTCTCGACCACGAGGCCCTCGTTGAGCACCCGGTCCGAGCCGTAGGTCTCCACGAGGTAGCGGCGCACGTGCTCGGTGAACCAAGGTGCCTTCAGCAGGAACTCGTTGGTGCGCTCGACGATCTCGAGCGGCTTCGCGTAGGCCGCGTCGGCCTCTTCGCGGGTGAGCTTGCCGTTGTCGACCATCTGGTCGAGCACGTACTTCTGGCGCGCCTTCGCCTTCTCGAAGTGGCGGTGCGGCGAGTAGTCGCTCGGGCGCTGCGGCAGCCCCGCGATCATCGCCGCCTCGGCCACGTCGAGGTCCTGCACGGACTTCCCGAAGTACACGCGCGCGGCGGCCTCCACCCCATAGGCGCCCGAGCCCAGGTAGATCTGGTTCAGGTAGAGGTGGAGGATGTGGTCCTTGTCGAAGGTCTCCTCCACGCGCCAGGCGAGGAGGACCTCCTTGATCTTGCGGGTGTAGGTCTTCTCGTTCGAGAGCAGGAAGTTGCGGGCGACCTGCTGGGTGATCGTCGAGGCGCCCTGGGCCTTGCGGCCCTTCGCGGCGTTCCGGAGCACGGCGCGCACGATGCCCATGTAGTCGACGCCGTCGTGCTCGTAGAAGCCCGCGTCCTCCGCGGAGAGGAAGGCGTCCTTCATGTGTTGCGGGATCTGGTCGAGCTCGACGACGTAGCGCCGCTTCTCGTAGATCTCGCCCATGAGGCGGCCCTTCTGGTCGTACACGACCGTGACCGTGGGCGGACGGTAGACGGCGAGCGCCTCGACCGTCGGGAGGTCCTTCGAGTGGTGCCAGGCGACGCCCCCCACCACGGCGGCGCCGAGGAGGAGGCCGGCCCCGCCGAGCGCGACGGAGCCGAAGGCGAGGCGCCAGAACCAGCTGCGCTTCTTCTTCGGCGCGCCCGGGGCGGTCTTCCCGGCGCGCGGGGGCTTCTGCGGGGGCTTGCCGGCCGGCGGCGCACCGGAGGCGCGGCCGGCGGAGGGGGGCGAGGACGTGCGGCCGCTCGCCGTGCGCTCGGAGCGCGGGGCGGGCGGCACCGGGGCCGCGCTCGCGGGGGGGCGCGGCGGGCTGCCCGCCGTCGACACCGGGCGCCCGGCGCTCGTGGGGGCGGAGGTGGCGTCCAGCAGCGCGGCCTCGTCGCGGGGCCCGCGGCC
>CAYWGD010000011.1:0-6764 GCA_964457335.1 uncultured Enterobacteriaceae bacterium
GGGCGGGCGGCCCCGTGTGCCCGGGTACGGTGGGGGGCAGCCCGTAGGGAGAACCACCGGGGGCCCCGGGCGCGGTTCTCGGGGCCGCCCGCCCGGCGCACGCGGACGGGAGCCCCCCCCGCAACGCCCCCCCAGACGGGAGGGTCAGCCCCGCCGCCGCCGGACGACGAGCCCAATCCCGAGGAGCCCCAGGATCGGCGCGGCCGACCCGCCGCTCGTGCAGCCGCAGCCGTCCTCGCCGTCCTTGCCGCCGCCGTCTTCGCCCGTGACGGAGTCCGTGTCGGCCCCGGTGTCCGTGTCGGAGTCGGCATCGGTGTCGGCGTCCGTGTCGGTGTCGGCGTCCGTGTCGGCGTCGGTGTCCGTGTCGGAGTCGGCGTCGGTGTCCGCGTCGGCCTCCTCCCAGCCCGCGGCGTAGGGCCCGCCGAACGCGCCGACGTCGGCCGGGCTGCCGTCCGGGTCGGTGAGGCCGGGCTCGCCGGCGTCGACGAGCGGGCTCCCCGCGGCGAGGTGGAGGTCGTCCGCGTAGGTCCCGTCGTCGGCGAAGCGCACGAACACGGGGTCGACCGCCACGTTGCCGTCGGCGCCGGTGGGGTCGATGTAGTCGCTGGAGACGGGGCCGCCCTCGTTGGCGTAGAGGTCGCCGTAGCGCACCGAGATCGCGGCCCCCGCGGCGCCGGAGATGCCCGAGCCGTCGGTGGACCACCCGATGATGGTGTTGACCATCGTGAGCGTGCCCGCGGCGGTCACGCGGATGCCGCCCGCGGAGTTGGAGCTCCCGTTCTCGGTGAGCGTGAGGTTGGCGAGCGTCGCGGCGGAGCCGTCGTTCACGTGCAGCGCGCCGCCCGAGTAGCCCGTGTTGGCCGCGAACACCGACGCCGCCGCGTCGAGCGTGCCGGTCCCGAGCGCGATGCCGCCGCCGTTCGACGTGCTCGCGACGTTGCCCGCCACCAGCACGTTCCGCAGCGTGGCCGCGCTCTGGTTCACGTAGGCGCCGCCGCCCCCGAGCGCGTCGTTGCCCTCGAGCCGGAGCCGCGTGCCGTCGAGCGTGGAGCCGCCGCCGACGAGGACCCCGCCGCCGTAGTCGGCCGTGTTGCCCTCGACGTGCACGTCCGCGAGCGTGCCCACCGAGTCGTAGAGGTACACGCCGCCGCCGTTCTCCGCGGAGCCCCCTTCGAAGGAGCAGCTCGTGCAGCCGACCGTGGACCCCGTCGCGTACAGGCCCCCGCCCCCGCTCAGCGCGGCGTTGCCCGTGAACGCGAGGCCCTCGCCGGTGACCGTCCCCGCGTAGACCACGAGGCCGCCGCCGTAGCCGGTGGTGCCGTCGTCGGAGACGTTCGACGCGAAGACCGAGTCCGTGAACGTGACGCTCCCGCCGTACACGTAGACGCCGCCGGCCGCGGGCGCGGTGTTGGCTTCGAACGTGCAGCCGTTCACGACGCCGCCCTCCACCGTGTAGAGCATGGCGCCGCCGCCGTAGTCGGCGGTGTTGGCGATCACGTGCAGGGCGTCGAGCGTGACCGGGACGCTGCGCACGTACACCCCGCCGCCGGAGCCGTTCGTGTCCTCGCCCGCGATCCCGCCGCTGATCCGCATCCCCCCGAGCCAGGTGCCCGCGCCCTCGCCGGAGTCGATGCGCACCACGGCCCCGCCGCCCGTGCCGACGAGGAAGGTGGTGTCGGCGCCGCTCCCTTGGAGGACGACGGACTTCGCCTGGAAGTCCACGTCCTCGTTGTAGGTCCCCGGCCGGACCTCGATCGAGTCCCCGGAGGACGCGAGCGCGACCGCGCCCGTGATCGTGGTGGCGTCCCCACCGCCGCCGGCGTCGACGACGTAGTTCGCGGCGAGCGCGGGCAGGGCGAGGGCGAAAAGCGGCATGGCGTCTCCTCGCGGGAGCGTAGCACCGGCTCCACGCGCGTCGCGTGACTAGCTTCTGTCGTCGGGGAGGGGACATGAAGCGGCGAGGCGACGACGCGGACGCGGACCTCGGCGCGCGCGAGCGGGAGGATCCCGAGCGCGCGGGCGGCCTCGTGGGCGCGGCGGTACGGGCGCCGCTCACGCAGGGGAGGGACGCGAGCTTCCCGCTGGAGCTCGAGGGCGACGACCTCGCCGAGCCCCCCGAGGAGCAGCGGATCGTCCGCGGCGAGCCGACCGAGCCCGTGATCCACGCGCCCACCACGACGGTGCTCGACCCGAGGCCGGTCGCGACGGGGGAGTGCACCATCGAGGACCTGTGGGGGCACCCGTTGTGCAACACCGAAGAAGAGCGCTGACGGCGCGATAGATGCCGGCATGACCGCCGGACCTCCCCCGAAGCGCCTCGACGAGCGCATCCCCGAGAAGGGCTTCTCCCACCCCGACCAGATGCTGGAGGCCTTCCTCGCCTGGGTGGGCGACCAGGGTGTCGAGCTCTACCCCCACCAGGAAGAGGCGATCCTCGAGATCTTCTCGGGCAACCACGTGGTGCTCGACGCCCCCACCGGCTCGGGCAAGTCGCTCGTGGCGGTCGCGATGCACTTCAAGACCTTCTGCGAGCTCGGCCGCACCTGGTACACCGCGCCCATCAAGGCGCTCGTGAGCGAGAAGTTCTTCGCGCTCTGCCAGATCTTCGGCGCCGAGCACGTGGGGATGATGACGGGCGACGGCGCGGTGAACCGCACGGCGCCGATCATCTGCTGCACCGCCGAGATCCTCGCCAACCTCGCGCTCCGGGAAGGGGAGGACGCGCGCGTCGACAGCGTGGTGATGGACGAGTTCCACTACTACGCGGACCGCGACCGCGGCATGGCGTGGCAGATCCCGCTGCTCACCCTGCCGAAGACGACGTTCCTGCTCATGTCCGCCACGTTGGGCGACACCCGTGTCATCCGGGAGGACCTGGAGCAGCGCACGGGCCGGACGGTGAGCGAGGTGCGCGGCGCGCACCGGCCGGTCCCGCTCGAGTTCAGCTACAGCATGAAGCCCGTGCACGAGGCGCTCGACGACCTCGTGAAGAGGGGCAAGGCGCCGATCTACGTCGTGCACTTCACGCAGGGCGCCGCCACCGAGCAGGCGCAGGCGCTCATGAGCGTGGACTATTGCACCAAGGAGGAGAAGCGCGCCATCGCCGCGGCGTTGGAGGGCTTCCGCTTCCACAGCCCCTTCGGGCCCACGGTGCGGCGCTACGTGCTCCACGGCGTCGGGCTCCACCACGCCGGTCTGCTTCCACGCTACCGGCTGCTCGTCGAGCGGCTCGCGCAGCAGGGCCTGCTCAAGATCATCTGCGGCACGGACACCTTGGGCGTCGGCATCAACGTGCCGATCCGCACCGTGCTCTTCACCCAGTTGTGCAAGTTCGACGGGGAGAACGTCAACATCCTCAAGGTGCGCGACTTCAAGCAGATCGCGGGGCGCGCGGGCCGCGCGGGCTTCGACACGGCCGGGTACGTCGTCGCCCAGGCGCCCGCCCACGTCATCGAGAACGCGCGGATCGACGCGAAGGTGACCGACCCGAAGAAGCGCCGGAAGATCGTGAAGGCCCAGCCGCCCACCAAGGGGTACAAGCACTGGGACGAGGCCACGTTCCAGGCCCTGGTCGAGCGTCCGCCCGAGCCGCTCGTGGGCCGCTTCACCGTGGACCACGGCCGGTTGTTGTCGCTGATGCAGCACGCCCAGGACACCACCGGCGACGCGCGCGGCGGCTATGTCGCGCTGCTCGACCTCGTCGAGAAGAGCCACGCGCCTCCGGCCGAGCGCGACAAGCTCCGCACGGCCGCCGAGACGCTGCTGGAGAGCCTGCGGCACGCCGGCGTCGTCGGGCAGGACGGCGACACGCTCATCCTCGATCCCGACCTCCAGCGCGACTTCAGCCTGCACCACTCGCTCTCGTTGTTCCTGCTCGACGCGCTCGCGACGTTGGATCCCGGCACGCCCAACCATCCGCTCGACGTGGTGAGCTGGGTGGAGGCGATCCTGGAGAACCCGCGCGCCGTGCTGGAGCGGCAGGCCGACCGCGCGCGGACCCAGCTGATGAACGAGCTGAAGATGAACGGCGTGCCCTTCGAGGAGCGCATCGCCGCGCTCGAGGACGTGACCTGGCCCAAGCCCAACGCCGACCTCATCTACGAGTTCTTCAACACCTACGCGGACAAGCACCCGTGGGTGGAGGGGGAGGGGATCCGGCCCAAGGGGATCGTGCGCGAGATGGTGGAGACACAGATCTCGTTCGCCGACTACGTGAAGGAGCTCGGCCTCCAACGCTCGGAAGGTGTGCTGCTGCGCTACGTCACCGAGGCGTACAAGGCGCTCGTCCAGAACGTCCCGACCGAGCACCACACCGACGCGCTGACCGATGTCATCGCGTACCTCCGCGCCATGTTGGGCATGGTCGACGCCTCGCTGCTCACCGAGTGGGAGAAGCTCCTGCACGGCGAGGAGGCGGCCGCCGAGGCCCGCCCCATCGACATCTCCGCGGATCGGAAGGTGTTCTTCGCGCGCATCCGCGCCGAGCTCCACGCGCTCGTGCGCCAGCTCGCGCAGCAGGACTGGGAGGAGGCCGCGCAGTGTATCCGGCGCGACGAGGACGGACCCTGGGGCCCGCAGGACATCGCCGACGCGCTCGCGCCCTTCCTCGAGGAGCACGGCGGCGTCGCGTTCGATCACCGCTCCCGGCTCGCCACGGCCACGTCGATCAAGCCCGACGGCGCCCACCGTTGGATCGTGCGGCAGACGTTGTTCCCCGTGCGCGTCGAGGAGGGCGCCGACACCTGGGGCTTCGACAACCCCGACGACGCCGGCGAGGAGGCCGCCACCTGGGTGGTCGAGGGGCGCATCGACCTGCGCGCGGACACCAACCCCGACGGGCCGCTGGTCATCGTGGAGCGGGTGGGGCCGTAGCGGTCAGCCGAGCTCGCCCCGCCGGTCCACCCGCGCCGCCTTCCCCTGGTACTTGCCCTTCGCGCCGCCGCCCCGCCCTTCGAGCGCGGCGGCCACGCGGGGCCCCCACTCGGCCACGCGCGCCTCGGGCCCGGCCACCAGGAACACGCCCTCGCGCGTCCCGCCCGTGAGCACGCAGAGCGCGTCCGGGTGGCGTGCCCGGACCGCGTCGGCCACGGCGTTCAGGAAGGCGGGGTCGGCGTCGTCGCGGTGGTAGCGGAGGGTGTCGCCCTCGGGGGTCAACGTCGCGCCGATCGCGCCGGCGAGCTCGGCGGACAGCACCTTCGCGGACTTGGCCCAGCGCTTCTCCCCGTCGAGCGACCGCTCGACCGCCCCCGCGTGGTCGGCCGGCGCGCAGGAGAGCAGCTTCGTGAGCGCGGCCTCGCGCGCCAACGTCTCACCCAGGAGCCGCAGCACGCGCCCGCCGACCACGAAGTGGACGCGGGTGCCGCGCTTGAGCCGCTCGGTGCCGAGGAGCTTGATGACCTGGAGCCGGCCCGTGCGGTCGACGTGCGTGCCGCCGCAGGTGTTGAGGTCGATGCCGTCGATCTCCACGAGGCGGACCGTGCCCGCGAAGCCCTCCGGCAGGCCCCGCGTGCGCACCGGCAGCCCGGCCATCTCGTCCACGGTGACCTCGCGGACGCGCACCGGGCGGTCGTCGCGGATGGCCTCGTTCACCGCGGCCTCGAGCGCCGCGAGCGTGTCGGGCGGCACGTCCCCGTCGAGCTCCACGTCGCAGCGCTCGGCGCCGAGGTGGAACGCCACGGTGGGCAGCCCGAAGCGGTCCTGGGCCACGGCCGAGAGCAGGTGCTGGCCGGAGTGCTGCTGCATGTGGTCGAAGCGGCGCGCCCAGTCGAGCTCCACGGTCACCTCGCCCTCGACGGGCGCCGCGAGCCGGTGGACCACCCCGCGCGCGTCCTTCCGGAGCGCGAGGACCGGGTGGCCGCCGACCGTGCCGTGGTCGTCGGGCTGCCCGCCGCCTTCCGGGTAGAGCACGGTGTCGGCGAGGAGCACGTCCCAGCCGGCCCCGGCGGCCTCGGCGGGGGCGCACGCGAGCACGCGGGTGGTCACGATGCAGGCGAAAGGATCGGCGTGGTAGCGCATCGCGGCGACGTAGCGCGGATACCTCTCCGGTGGAGGCCCCCCGTGCGCAGACCCGAAGGTCATCCCCTCCTCGCCGCGTTCCTCGACGTGGGCATGCGATCCCTCGCGAAGTTCCGGCCCCCCGTGGTCGGCGCCGCGTCCGGGCGCGTGCTCGAGCTCGGCCTGGGCACGGGCCTGAACCTGCCGCTCTACGGCGACGTCGAGCTCGTCGCCGTGGAGCCCGACCCGCACATGCGCAAGCGCGCCGAGGCCCGCGCCGCGCGCGAGGGCCGCCGGGTCGACATCGTCACCGCCGGCGCCGAGGCGCTCCCGTTCGCCGACGCGAGCTTCGACACGGTGGTCGCCACCTTCGTGTTCTGCACCATCCCCGACGTGGAGCGCGCCGCCGCCGAGGCCCTCCGCGTGTTGCGCCCCGGCGGTCGCCTGCTCTTCGCCGAGCACGTCCTGTCCCCCGCCTCCGCGGTCGCCTCCGTGCAGCGCACCCTCGACCCCGCGTGGGGCTGGTTCTCGGGCGGCTGCCACATCACCCGCGACCCCGTCGACCTCCTGCGACGCGCGGGCGCGGTGGACATCGAGGCCGAGCCACGCGGCACCGCGTGGAGCCTCACGCCGGTGGTGACGGGATCGGCGAGGCGAGGCTGATGTTCTTGGGGCGGGGGGGGGGGGGGGCCCCCCCCCCCCCCCCCCCCCCCCCCCGGGGCCCCCCAGGAAAAAAAGGAGTGGGATAACACATAAATATAAAAAAAAAA
>CAYWGD010000011.1:6774-75777 GCA_964457335.1 uncultured Enterobacteriaceae bacterium
TGGCCCTGGGGGCGCCCCCCGGGGCCCCGGGGTGGCGCCACCGGGGGGTGGGGGGGGGTGGGGGGGGGGGGGGTTGGGGTGGTGGGGGGGGGGGGGCGCCCCCCCCCGCAACGCCCCCCCTCCCGCGCGGTGAGACATCAACGATACATGGTGAGACGTCTCACCTGTATCGATACGTCTCACCTGTATCGATACGTCTCACCTGTATCGAGCCGTCTCACGCCGACGCGCCACCGCCGCCAGCCCGAGCAGCAGGCCCAGGCCCGGTGACACCGGCCCCGTCGAGCAGCCGAACCAGCCCTCGGGGGCCTCGGCGGCGCCGTCGCAGTCGCCGTCCCGGCCGTCGATGCGCTCGTGGGCGCCGGGGAAGGTGTGGGCGTCGCCGTCGTCGCAGTCGCCGTCGGCCTCGGTCCAGCCGTCGGCGTCGTCGTCCCAGGCGTCGGTCTGGTCGTCGGCAAGGCCGTCGCAGTCCTGGTCGCGCGCGTCGATCACCTCGACCGCGCCGGGGAACGTGGTGGGCGCGAGGTCGTCGCAGTCGCCGTCGAGCTCCGCGAAGCCGTCCTGGTCGTCGTCGAACGCGACGGTGCCCTGGTCGGCCACGCCGTCGCAGTCGTCGTCTACGCCGTCGACGGCCTCGGGCGCGCCGGGGAAGCGCGCGGGCGCGGCGTCGTCGCAGTCGCCGTCGGCCTCGGTCCAGCCGTCGGCGTCGTCGTCGAACACCGCGGTGTGGTCGTCCACGAGGCCGTCGCAGTCCTCGTCGCGGAGGTCGGCCACCTCCGGCGCGCCGGGGAACACGTCCGGGGCGGCGTCGTCGCAGTCGCCGTCGCGCTCGATCCAGCCGTCGCCGTCGTCGTCGAAGCTCGGGGTGCGGTCGTCGACGAGCGCGTTGCAGTCGTTGTCGCGGGCGTCCTCGGTCTCGGGCGCGTCGGGGTGCGCGGAGGGGGCCGCGTCGTCGCAGTCGCCCGTGACCTCCATCCAGCCGTCGCCGTCGTCGTCGGACAGCACCGTGCCCTCGTCGGCACGGCCGTCGCAGTCGTCGTCGCGGCCGTTCGGCGACTCGGCCGCCCCGGGCGCGACGCTCGCGGATGTGTCGTCGCAGTCGCCGGCCAGCTCCGAGAGGCCGTCCCCGTCGTCGTCGTAGGCGCGCGTGCCCTCGTCGGCCACGCCGTCGCAGTCCTCGTCGCGGCCGTCCGGGCGCTCGGGCGCGAGTGGGTAGCGGAGCCGGTCGGCGTCGTCGCAGTCGCCGGCGTTCTCGGTCCAGCCGTCGCCGTCGTCGTCGTAGGACGCCGTGCCCTCGTCCACGCGCCAGTCGCAGTCGTCGTCGCGGTCGTTCTCGGCCTCGGTGGCGCCCGGGTGCCGCGTCGCGTCGGCGTCGTCGCAGTCGCCGTCGCAGGTGCGCCAGCCGTCGCCGTCCTCCTCGTAGCCCTCGTCCTCGTCTCCGTCGCAGTTGTTGTCGATCGCGTCGCAGAGCTCGGTGGCGCCGGGGTTGATCGCGGGGTCCTCGTCGTCGCAGTCGCCCTCGTTCGTGGTCCAGCCGTCGCCGTCGAAGTCCCCGCAGTGCTTGCCCTCGGGCCACGCGGAGGGGTCGTAGGTGACGGCGAGGTGGTTCGCGACGGTGCGCGGCGAGCCGTCGGAGGGGTCGTTCACCGTGCCGTAGGCGTCGGTCCAGAGCGTGCTCGACCCGCCGCCGTCGAGGTTGGTCGCGTCCCAGGCGCCGAGATCCCGCATCAGGTCGCGAAGCTCGGCCACCGTCATGCCGACGCTGGACGACGAGCGCCCGTCGACCACCACCAGGATGAGCGTCTCGCCGTCCTCGGTGATGCCGGCCGCGGAGCGGGGGTGCCGCTCGTCCCACACGGACGTGGTGTCCACGCCCGCCTCGAGGAGCCCCGGGTGGCCGCTGACCGCGTCCTCGACCCAGCTGCTCGTAGAGCTCACCGCGTTGTTCTCGGGGATGACCATCGCGCGGCCCTCGCCGAAGGCGACCACCGCGCTCCACGTGTTGTCGGATGTGTCGGACCAGGCGCTCCCGTTCCCGAAGGAGATGCCGCTGGTCGAGTAGTCCGCGTAGGAGAAGAAGTCCCCGTTGATCGCCGCGACCGCGCCGACGTCGCTCGCGAAGGAGGGGACGCTCTGGCGGCGCTCGCCGCTCGCGGTCGCCCGGACGGCGATGCCGGGCTCGCACAGGTCCACGAAGATCGCGTGGATGCGCACGGGCCCCGACGCGGTCCGGTCGAGGTAGCGTAGCCCCGGCCCGGGCGTGTACCAGGTGTCCCCCGCGGAGGCGGTCCCGGCGAGCGCGAGGGCGAGGAGCAGCGGCATCGGAGGACGGGAAAGCAAGGGGCGTGCCTGGCAGACCACTGGCCTGCCAGGCGGATCGTCTGCCCGGTTGGGGTAGGGGTGTCCCGGCGCGGGGTGCGACCCCGGAGGGACAAGCGGCTTCCCACGAGGGTGCGGGGGGCGTTGCGGGGGGCTGGCCCCCCGCCCCAAGAAGAAACAGCCGAGCAACCCCGCCTCAGGTTATCCGGAGGGGCCAGGAGCGCCTCCGCATGCGGCCCGACGGTCTCTCCCTGATCCTCCGCTTCCGAGACCTCGTGACGTCGCCCGGGGACACGCTGGCGCTGCACCGGCACATCCTCGGTGGGACGCGGAGGCAGCCGCGGGTGTGGTGGGGTTGGTGGAACAAGGCGGGCGAGCGGGCGCCGGCCGAGCTGTTCCAGCACCTGCAGGGCGTGGCGCACAAGTCCGGGCTGGACGTGTTCCTGTTCGACTCCGGCCGCTCGCGCCTGCACCGGGCGCGGTGCACGGACATCCAATGGAAGGCGGCCCCGTTCGTGTCTCCCAAGCGCGTGGCCACGCCGGCCTACTACCGGGACCAGCAGTACCTCGCGTGGTTCGAGCTCGCGTCGATCGCCGACGAAGAGGTCGACGCCGCCGAGCTCGGCCGCTGGTCCTACCACCGGGTGGACGCCTTCTTCGAGGACCGGCCGTCCCGCTTCGACGCCTTCTACGACAAGCAGGTCTCCTCCGCCGAGGAGCTGCGCCAGCAGGACCGGAGCATCTGGTTCGTGCGGCCCTTCCGCGCGGAGGACCGCACCAACGTCGTGTCGCTGCTCGACGCGCGCACGCTCAAGCCGTCCAACTTCCCGACGATCTACGAGCAGCTCGAGGAGGACACGCTGCTCTGGATGTCGGACACCCACTTCAGCGTGGACGACCATCACGCCTTCCCGCGGCCCGACGGGCAGGTGGAGCGCCCCGGGGAGCGGCCGCTGGAGCTCGCGCTGGAGCGGGAGGTGGGGAGCCGCAAGGTGGGCGGGTTCTTGATCTCCGGGGACGTGAGCTGGCGCGCGGAGCCCGAGGAGTTCGCGCAGGCGCGGGAGATGATCTGGCGGCTCCTGGGCCGCCGCTCGCCCTACCGCGTGGCGCTGTGTCCGGGGAACCACGACATCGCGTTCTCCAGGGACCCCGCGAAGAAGGACGCGCCGATCAAGAACGCGGCGCCCGAGGCGCGGAAGGCCTGGGAGGAGGAGCTCTGGGCCAAGCTCTTCTACCTGCCGCCGCCGCCCTGCCTCGCGTCCGGGAGGCGCTTTCTCGTCGGGAACGCCGTGCCCGTCGAGATCGCGTGCCTGAACAGCTCCCACCTCCAGCAGCACCCGAAGCTGTTCCAGGGGCACGGTTGGCTGGGGGACGACCAGCTGGAGTTGGTCGAGCGCGAGATGGGGTGGGCCGAGCGCCCGCCGCGCGCGGTCCCGTTCCGGGTGGTGATGCTGCACCACCACGTGGTGCCCGTGACACACCGCGAGCTCCCGCGGGCGAACGCCAGCTACAGCGTGGTGCTCGACGCGGTGGCGCTGCTCCGGTGGTGTGTCCGGCACGGCGTGCGGCTCATCCTGCACGGGCACATGCACCAGCCCCACGTGACGCGCCTCTCGATGCGGGACGAGGCGGGCGAGTGGCACACGATCACCATCGCCGCGATGGGGAGCACGGGCGTCGAGCCCAACCACGTGGGCGAGGTGGCGAAGAACACCTTCGGGCTGTTGCGCTTCGGGGACGAGGCGGTGGACATCACGTTCCACACGGTGCACCGCACCAACCCGAGCGAAGAGCTGAAGAACCTCGCGGTCCGGGTGTCCTACCGGGAGGAGGCGCGGTGAGGCTCCTCGTCACCGATCTCGACAACACGCTCTACGATTGGGTGACACCCTTCGCGCGCGCCATCCGCGCGATGGTCCGGGAGCTCGCGGCCCTGGTCCCGTCGAGCGAGGACACGCTCTACGACGAGCTGAAGCTCGTGCACCGCCGGCACCACAACTCGGAGCACCCGTTCGCGTGTTTCGAGCTCCCGTCGGTGCGGCGCGCGTTCCCCGGGGCGTCGCCGGCGGAGCTGCTCGTGGCGCTGGAGCGGCCGCTCGCCGCGTTCGACACCGCGCGCGCCACCTGGCTCCAGCTCTACGAGGGCGTGGACGACACACTGGCGGAGCTGCGGGCGCACGGCACCGTGGTGGTGGGGCACACCGAGGCCATCGGGCCGATCGCGCGGCAGCGGCTGCGGCGGCTCGGGATCGAGCACCACCTCGCGGGTGTGTACTGCCTGGAGAGCCGGCTCGAGCCGCACCCTTCACCGGCGTGGCAGGACAAGGGCGGGGTGCCGCTCCACGTGGTGCCGCGCGAGGATCGGAAGCCCAACCCGGCGCTGTTGCGTGACATCTGCGCGTCGGAGTGCGCGCGCGTGGAGGAGGCGGTCTACGTGGGGGACAGCCTCGTGCGCGACATGTACATGGCGCGGCGCGCGGGGGTGTGCGCGGTGTGGGCGCGCTACGGCCGGAGTTACACCGACGAGGATTGGGCCACGGTGGTGCGTGTGTCGCACTGGACGGCGGAGGACGTGCGCCGCGAGGCCCGGCTGCGCGCCACGGCGGCGGGGACCGCGCCGGACTACGCCGTCGACAGCTTCGGGGAGCTCGTGGGGATCGTGCCGGCGGTGACACGGCCGGCGCGACGGCGGGCGCGCAAGGTCGCGGGGTAGGGGGGCGGGGCCCACGGGCGACTGCGCTCGCGGTGTCGCGCTCGGCCAGGACGCGACGCAACTGGACCAGGTGTCGAGGTCCTCGCTGCTTGTGTCGCGCCTTCAGCCCTGGAGGCGACGCAAGTCGACCGGATGTCGAGGTCCTCGCTGCTTGTGTCGCGGTTTCGGGCGAAAGGGCGACGCAGGTCGGCGAGATGTCGAGGTCCTGGCAGGTTGTGTCGCGGTTCGGGCGAAAGGGCGACGCTGGTCGGCGAGATGTCGAGGTCTCCGCGTGTTGTGACGCCGCCGTCCCAAACCGGCGGCGTCACATGTCGGAGAGCCCGACGAGCACGACGCCCCAGCAGGCGCCGTTGAGCAGGAAGACGACCCCGGCGGTGACCGCGAGGCCCCACACGGTGCGCTTCTTCCCCTGGCGCATGGACCAGAACAGGAGCGGGAGCACCACGAGGAGCTGCGTGAGCCCCGGCGCCATCAAGGCCGCTTCGCTCCCGCTCACGCCGAGGGCGCCCAGGAGCGCGGCGACGCCGGAGGTCACGACCACCGCGGCCACCCCCAGGCCGATGCCCACCCACCAGCTCCCCTCGTCGACGGCCGGGGCCGTGAAGGGATCGATCATCGGATCGCTCATGGCTCCCTCATGCGGGCGTAGCTCGCGTCGAGCTCGTCGCGGATGCGCGCGAGCTTCTTCGCGTTCTCGTCCCGGTAGAACAGGTTGAAGGTGTCGAAGGGGATGAGCGTGCCGTCGGGCTGCGCGATGTGGACACAGCTCTTCTTCACCGCGCGCAGATCGAAGCTGTGCGCGTCGATGAACTGCATGATGAGCACGCGGAACACGTTGTCGTAGCGGAGCTCCGGCGGGGCCTGCACCTGCGGGAGGCAACACAACAGATCCGAGAGGCAATTGGCCTGCGACTCGGGCGAGTGGTTGGTCGCGAAGAGCTTGAAGATGTGCTCCCGCACCTGGGGATCGCGCTCGAACACGATGGTGTTGCGCGTGCCCTCGATGTACACGCTCGGGTCGAAGAGCCCGGTGAGCGGCTGGACGGTGTCACCCAGCTTCAGCGCGTAGGCCATCGCGAGGCAGTCGGGGTTGCAGGGCACCGGCACGATGTCCCTGGCCGCGAACACCTTCGACTGGTCTGCGATGCGGCGGCGCACCTCGGAGAGCGTGATGCGGTCGCGCAGCGGATCGAAGTCCTCGTGGCGGCCGGCGACCTGCACCGGCTGGAAGGTGACACCCCGCACGCAGGGGCGGGTGAGCGCGAAGTCGATGATCTCGCCGAGCTCGTGGTCGTTGAGGCCCCGCTTCACGGTGACGACCAGCGTGGTGGACACACCCGCGGCGTCCAACGCATCCAGAGCGCGGAGGCGGATGTCGCGCAGGTCCTGGCCTCGCAGGGCCTGGTGGACCTCGCCGCGCAGCGAGTCGAATTGGAGGTAGATCTCGAAGCCCGGCGCGTAGCTTGCCAGGCGCTGGGCGAAGCCGGCCTCGCGCGCGATGCGGATGCCGTTCGTGTTCACCATCAGGTGCTTGATGGGGCGGGCGCGCGCGGCGTCGAGGATGGCCCAGAAGTCGGGGTGGATGGTGGGCTCGCCGCCCGAGATCTGCACCACGTCGGGCTCGCCCTCGTTGGCGACGACGGCGTCCAACATCGCCTCGATCTCGGCGAGGCTGCGTTGGGACTTGCGGTGGGTGCCGCTGTCCGCGTAGCAGATGGGGCAGGTGAGGTTGCAGCGGTCCGTCACCTCGATGAGCGAGAGGCAGGAGTGCTGCATGTGCTCGGGGCAGAGCCCGCAGTCGTAGGGGCAGCCGTACTTCACCGGGGTGTTGAAGCGCCGCGGCATCTCCGGCTTCTTGACGTACACCTCGCGGCAGAGGCGGTAGTACGCGGGGTCGTCGGCGAGCAGCACGCGCTCGCGTCCGTGCACGGGGCACCACTTGTCGAGCACCACCTTGTCGTCGCCGATGACGATCTTGCCCTCGACGCGGCGGAGGCAGGTGGAGCAGACGGACACGGCGGTGTCGTAGAAGAGGTACGGGCGGACGCGCGTGCCGGAGGTACCCGGGGTGTTCAAGCGTTTCTCCGGAGGAGACGGGCGGCAGCGTAGCACGCGCCCAGGAGCGCGACGGCCTGGATGGGGGTCACGCCGACGGGGAGGAGGTCGGGGACGGGGAGGAGCGGATCGGGTCCGAACGGGGCCTTCCAGAAGTCGACCACGAAGCGGAAGCCGAGGTAGGCGCCCATGAAGCGGAGGAAGCGGTCGCCGTCGCGGCGGGCGGGGAGGCGGTCCAGCGCCGCGCAGAGCGCGAGGAAGGCGACCTCGTAGAGCTGCGTGGGGTGGCGCGGGCCGTCGCCGGCGTCGAGCGCCCAGGGGACCGACGCCAGGTGGCCGCCGGTGTGGTCCCCGGGGCCCGCGAAGTGACAGCCGAGCCGGCCGATGGCGAGGCCCACGATCAGCGGGAGGACGAGCAGATCGCCGGTGGAGCGGGCGAGGCCGATGCGTCGCTTGGCGATCTCCACGCCGAGCCAGCCGCCCGAGAAACCGCCCACGATGGTCTTCCCGCCGAACAAGCCCGCCAGATCGGGGGGGCGTTGCGGGGGGGCGGAGCCCCCCTGCCCCAAGAGCATCGAGACCTGCTCGATCACGTAGGAGTGGTACTGGGCGAGGTCGAGCAGCTTGGAGCCGAGCGCCGCCCCGAGCACGGCGCCAACGAGGACCCAGCCGCCGTCGGGGTGATCGGTGGGGTGGCCGTGGCGCGCGCGGAGGTGGCGGAAGAGCGCGAAGCCGACGGTGTAGGACGCCGCCTCGAACAGGACGTGGAGCTGGACGCTGTTCATGCGGGCGTCAGCGGGTCACGCGGCCGCGGGGCGGAGGCGGGCGCGGACGAGCGTGGCGCCGAAGCCGACGATCGCGAGCGCGCAGACGACCTGGACCGCGGTGAGCGGGCCGACGCGCCAGCCGGCGTCGCCGCGCAAAGGCTCGAGCACGAAGCGGATGGCCGCGTAGCCGACGAGCGCGAGGCGGAAGAGGTGGCCGGCGGGGCGCGGGGTGGCGCGGGTGACCCAGAGGGCGGCGGCGAGCGTGAGGTCGAGGGCGGCCTCGTAGAGCTGGGCGGGGTGGTGGCCGCCGATGGCAAACGGTGAGTCGGTCGCGATGCCGCCACAGCAGCCGTGGAGCCAGCAGCCGACGCGGCCGACGCCCTGGGCGAGGGGGAGGGAGACGGCGAAGGCGTCGCCGGTGGAGTGGCGCACGCCGACCAGGCGCTTGGCGGCCTCGACGCCGAGGTAGCCGCCGGCGATGCCGCCAACGACGGTCTTGCCGGTGAGATCGCCGTCGAGCGCGGCGTAGCCGAGGCGGACGAGCTCGGCGGGGGCCACGAACAGCGCCATGCCGAGCTTGCTCCCGACGAGCCCGCCGACGAGCGCCGCGAAGCCGATGATCGCGTGCCCGGGCGTGCGGTCGTAGCCCAGGCGCGCCACCTCGCGACGGCGCACCAGCGCGGCGAGCACGATCCCCAGCGCCACGAGCACGCCGTAGCTGGGCACATCGACGCTTCCGAGCGAGAAGAGGACCGGTCGCACCGTGGTAGTGTACGCGCCTCGCGGAGCCCGGAGTCCCGATGTCGCCTTTCCGCCGTGTCGTCCAGGCTCTCACCGTGGTCGTGTCGGCCTACTACGCGTTGTGGGCCTGCGCGCCGGCCGCGACGCTGCGCCCGATGACGCTGGACGTGGGCGAGCACGAGTTCGGGCTCGGGGCGGCGGTCACGGGCCCCACGGGGGATGGCACGGGCTGCGGCACGGAGCTCCTGGTGTGCCAGGGCGGGCTCAACGGCCAGCTCTGGTACCAGCACCGCTTCGGAGAGCGCTTCAGCCTGGGTGGCACGATCTTCGGCGGGCAGTCGAGCTTCGTGGGCGCGGGCGTGCAGGCGCGCTTCCACTGGGTGGAGACCGACCGCTTCCGCTTCGGGACGGACCTCGAGGGCGGCTGGTTGTGGGCGGCGGCGGGGCTGCCCGTGTCGTTCAAGCTGCTCGACGCGCACGACCTGTGGCTCTACTCGGGGCCGTCGTTCGGCTTCCGGTCGATGCAACCGTTGCGCGTGCCGCTGGGCGTCGCGTGGGGGATCCAGGACGGGCTCTGGGCGCAGGCGGAGTTCGCGTGGGGCATGGACCCGCTCGCGGAGCCGATTGACGTGAACGCGTCGGGCTTCTGGATGGGATCGCTCGCGGCGAGCGTGCGGTTCTGAGCCCCTGGCGCGCGGGGTTCGCGATGCGGCCCGGCGTGACTACCAGAGACGAAAGGAGGTGCGCATGGGCCGGGGAGCGGGGGACGTCCCGCCCGAGATGCTCGAGGGCACGGGCGGGGAGCTCGACGACGCGGAGACCATCGCGCGGCACGCGGACCGTGTCGCGGACACGATCCACCGGGTGATGGGCACGGAGCCGGTCCCCGCCTGGGAAGACGCGGAGCCGGAGCGCGGCTCCGAGCGGGATCGCGGGGAGCGGGGCCCCGCCGCCCGGGCGGTCCGCGCGGCGGTGGAGCGGCGCGTGGCGCAGCAGGACCCGGAGCGGTGGCGGCGCGAGGAGCGCCGGACGGCGCCATTCGTGTACGAGCGGAGCGGGGTGTAGTCGAACCTTCAGCCCGGCCCGAGCCGCCGCAGCTGGGCGTCGTAGGTCGCGGTCACGAGCTTCCCGGCTTCGTCCAGCGTGACGAGCCGCGCGACGGCGACGTTCTTGCGCGCGCACCACGCGGAGAGGAGCTCCTTGACCTCCTTGGGGAGGGTGTGGGTCGCGAAGGCCTCGCGGATGCGCGCGCGGACCCAGCTCGCGTCGTCCGCGGGCGAGAAGGCGGCGCTGACGGCGCGCGTGCGGCCGGCGAGCACCAACACGTCGCGCTTCCAGGTGCGGATCTTGCCGGCGTGGCTCGCGGTGACGCGGTGGGTGCCGGGGAAGACCTGCACCTCGAGCGCGCGCGCGCCGAGCTCGACGCCGTCGAGGTACCAGGTGGCGCCGTCGGGGGGCTCGTCGAAGCGCAGCGTGGCGGTGCCCTCGCCGACGAGGCGGTCGAGCACGGCGTAGTAGGGTTTCGCGGCGGGATCCTCGACCAGCAGCGTCACGGAGCGGTTCCACGCGACGGCGGCGGCCTGGCGGAAGTCGGCCTCGGGGTCCTCGCCGCGCTTGATGGCGACGGCGCCGCGCAGGTAGGCGAGGTCGAAGAGGCGCTGGGGGTCGGCGGTGCCGGACCAGCGGGCCAGGGCGTCCGCGGCGTCGTCGAGCGCGCGCGCGGCGTCGTCGGCGCGGCCGGCGGCCCAGCCGGCGCGCGCCCGGTCCATCGCCGCGTCGAAGCGCGCGCCCAGGCTCTCGCCGTCCTCCCACTCGCCGCCGTCGCGCTCGAGCAGCTGGTCGAGCGGCAGGATGGCGCGCCCCGCCTGCCCCGGGAGGAGCTCGATCGAGTACGCCATCTGGGCGCAGGGCTGGTCGTCGTGGCACACCACGAGGTCCACGCGGGTCTCCCCGGGGGGCACGTCCGACACGACACCGGCGAGCGCGAGCGGGATCCACAACATCGTCGCGCGGTAGCATGCCACGATGCTGCTCCTCGTCGCTGCCGCCCTCGCCCAGCCCGTGTCCCGGGTGCCGCCGGGCGCGTCCGCGGTGACCGTGATGTTGTGCCCCCGCGCGGACGGCTGCGACGCCGCCTGGCGCGCGCTCGTGGCCCACGCCGCCCCGCTGTCCCTGCCCGTGCTCGACTTCGACGCGGTCGCCGAGTCCGGGCCCGGCGGCCGCGACCGCCTGCTCGCGTGGGAGGCCGCCATGGCGCCCGTGCGCAGCGGCGAGGCCGACGCCGCCGCGATCTCCGACGCGCTGGTGCGCCTGCGCGAGCTGCCGTTCACGGTCACGAACGAGGACCTGTTCCGCCTCTGGCTCGCCGAGGGGGCCAACCGCTTCCCGTCGGTCGAGGCCGATCGCGCGCTGATGGCCGCCGCGTCGGTGTCGAACGGGCGCGTGACCGACCTCGGGCCGCTGCGCGAGGACGTGCTCGCGCGCTACCTCGATCTCGCCGCGCAGGCGAAGCCCGGGTCGACCCTCGCGATCAGCACGGACGCGCCGGGCCGCGTGTTCGTCGACGGGGTGCCGGTGGGGGAGGCGCCCGTCGAGGTGCGGGTGCCGCCGGGCTGGCACCGGATCAGCGTGGAGCGGAGCGGGCGGCTCACCGCGTGGGTCGGCGTGGTGGACGTGCCGGCCGGGCGCACCCTCGACGTGCGCGCGTCCGTGGCGCCCGACGACGGCTCGGCCGCGCTCGAGGCCGCCGTGCTCGGCGCGGGCCGCGGCGCCAACGCGCCCCAGGCCGCGGTGGAGGCCCTGCGCGGCTGGGCGCGCGACAACGGGCTCGACTGGGTACGGTTCGTGGAGCTGCGCGGCGCGGCGTCGAGCCCCGACGCGCTGGGCCCCGTGGCGACGCTGCCCGAGGAGCGGATCCCCGACCCCGACCCGTCCAAGCCGGGTTGGGAGGTGCGCGCGGTGTACCTCGACGTGGCCGCCGGCCGCTTGGGACCGAGGGGGCCCGGCCCCGCCGCGATGGTGGTCGGCGGCGATCCCGACCGCTTCCGCCTGGGTGTGTCGTTGGGCTACCTCCGCCTCGAGGAGCTCGACGACACCGACTTCGTCCCCGCGCACGACCACGTCACCGTCGAGCTCGCCGCGCAGATCCGCGTGCTGCCCACCCTCGCGATCGACACACGCCTGGGCCTCGCCCACTCCGCGCAGCCCTACTACCTCGACGAGGACTGGCTCGACGAGAACGTCTACCCCGTGTCCGTCGGCGCGCGGTGGGGCCGGGCGCGCGGCGGGCCCTACGTCAGCGGCGGGCCGCTGGTCGTGATCCCGTACGCGCTCGGCGGGCAGGTCGTCGCGGGTTGGGACCTCGCGCCCGCCACGTCGTGGCGCGTGGCACCCGAGGTGCGCGGCGGGTTCACGGACAAGGGTTGGCTCGTCGGCGGCGAGGTCGTGGTGACGCGGCTGCGGTGAGCGCGGGTGCGCGTCGGAGCGCCGGTGCCGGGGTCGCCGGGGTCGTTCGGGCACCCGGACCGCGCGGACGCGGCCGGTGCGGCGGCGGCGGTGCCTCCGAGGGGCGTCGGCGGCTCCGGTGCCCCCGACCCGCCGCACCGCGACGAGGCGGGGGCGCCCCACCGGGGCCGCAGGGTGGTGAAAACGCGCCTGCGGTCGTGATCGGCCGGGCGGCACGCGGTTTGCAGCCCGCTCGGCCGTGACGCTCCTCCTGCTCGCGCTCCTCGCCGGCCCCGCCTCCGCCACCGAGGACGTCGACGCCGACGGCTACACCACCGCCGAAGGCGACTGCGACGACACCGCGCCCGACATCCACCCGGGCGCCACCGAGACGGCCAACGGCGTGGACGACGACTGCAACTACCGGGTGGACGACGGCACGAGCGTCTACGACGACGACGGCGACGGTTACGCCGAGGACGGCGGCGACTGCGACGACGCCAACCCGCTGTCGTACCCGGGCGGGTTCGAGTGGGAGGACGCGCAGGACAACGACTGCGACGGCGTCACCGACGAGGGCACCCCCGTCTACGACGACGACGGCGACGGCTGGACCGAGGCCGGCGGCGACTGCGACGACGCCGACGCGGCGAGCTACCCCGGCGCGGGCGAGACGGTCGACCTCGCGGACAACGACTGCGACGGGCTCGCCGACGACCAGACCGACGTGTTCGACGACGACGGCGACGGCTGGACCGAGTCCGCGGGCGACTGCGACGACGGCAACGTGTGGTGCTGGCCGGGCGCGGCCGAGTTCGCGGACGGGCTGGACAACGACTGCGACGGGGTCGTGGACGACGGCACCGACGTGTACGACGACGATGGCGACGGCTACGCCGAGGCCGACGGCGACTGCGACGACGGCGATCCCGCCACGCTGCCCGGCGGCGTCGAGGTGGGCGACGGCCTCGACCAGGACTGTGACGGGCTCGTGGACGAGGGCACGTCCGTCCACGACGACGACGGGGACGGCACGAGCGAGGACGACGGCGACTGCGACGACGCCGACGCCTGGACCTACGCGGGCGCGCCCGAGTCCGAGGACGGGAAGGACAACGATTGTGACAGCGTGGTGGACGAGGGCACCGCCGCGTTCGACGACGACACCGACGGGTACACTGAGCACGACGGCGACTGCTCGGACGGCGACGGCAGCATCTTCCCCGGCGCGGACGAGCTGCCCGACCTGTTCGACAACGACTGCGACGGCGTGGTCGACGAGGGCACGACGCTCTACGACGACGACGACGACGGCTTCACCGAGGACGAGGGCGACTGCGACGACGCCGACTTCGAGAGCTACCCGGACGCGCCCGAGCTCAACGACGGGGCGGACAACGACTGCGACGGGCAGGTCGAGCAGTACGTGGGGTGGCGGTGCGGGACCTCGGCACCGGTGGGGTTGTGGGTGACATTGGTCGGGTTGGTCGGGGTGGTGGGGCGGCGACGCGCGCGGCGCGGCGGAGACCTCGGAGTGGCGTAAGCGTGCCGGCCGTGGAGGATTGTCCCGAGGTGGAGGAGGAGGACACCCCGCCGCGCTCCGGAGGCGACCGCGGGTGTGGGGGCGCGGCGGCGGGCCTGTTCGGGCCGCTCGCGCTGCTCTGCGGGCGGAGACGTCGGGCCTGAGCGGCCGGACCCAATCGATACGAGGGGGGGCGTTGCGGGGGGCCGCCGTCCGCGCTCGCCAGGGGGGCCGGCCCCGAGAACCGCGCCCCGGGGCCCCCGGCGGGTCCCTCCCAGGGGGCCCCGCGCCGCCGGACCCGGGGCGCACGGGGCCGGCCCCCCTGGCGAGCGCTCCCCCGCCCCCCGCCCCAAGATCCTACGGACCCAGGTGCACCGGGACGGCCGGCGGGCAGCCGTCCGCCTGGGTGAGCTCGGAGAGGACCTCGCAGGGGAGGGGGAACCAACGCAGCTGCTCGGCGGCTTCGGGCAGCGGCGGGTCGTCCAGCACGAGGTTGGGGTAGTCGGAGACGGCCTCGGCGAGCTTGGTCGTGGCCTCCTCGAGGTAGCCGGCGAGCGCCCATTCGGGCTCGGTGAGGTGGCGGGCCCGGTAGGAGAGGCCGCCGTGGCGGTAGGAGAGGTCCTTGAGCCGCAGCACCTCGGGCGGGCGGGCGTTGCGGTGGCGCCAGGACCCGGTGCGGATGTCGAAGCGGTAGTGCGGCAGGAGCTTCCAGCCGTGCTCGGCCACCCAGCTCACCGCGTCGAGGATGTACTGGAACTGGGGCTCGGAGATGAAGTAGTTGAAGTTGACACGGATCCAACCCGGGCGGATGCCCTCGAGCCCGCGGGTGATCATGCACTCGAAGCCGTCGCTGACCGCCGGGCCGATGCCGAGCAGGCGGTGGGCGTAGGGGCCGGCGCAGGAGCAGCCGCCGCGGGCCTGGATGCCGAAGAGGTCGTTGAGCAGCGCGACGACGAAGGTGTGGTGGAGGTTGCCCTCGCCGTGCCGCATGACGAAGCTCACGATGGAGAGCCGCCAGGCGTTCATGTTCCCGAGGATGCGGATGTTCGGGTGCCTGGACCAGGTGTCGATCGCGCGCTTGATGAAGTGCTCCTCGCGCGCGCGGATGGTCTTGACCCCCACCGCCTCCTTGAGCTGGAACACCAGCCCGGCGCGGATGGACTCGATGATGCCCGGCGTGCCGCCTTCTTCCTTGCGTTCCAGCTTGGACACGTAGAGGTGGTGGTCGGCCGTGACGTACGCGACCGTGCCGCCGCCCGGGACCGACGGGACGTGGTTCTTGAACAGGTGCCGCTTGGCCACGAGGATCCCGGGCGTGCCGGGGCCGCCGATGAACTTGTGCGGCGAGATGAAGATGGCGTCCTTGTAGGCGAGCTGCCCGTCGGGACCGTCATCCCGCATGTTCATCTCGATCTGCACGTACGGGCCGGCCGCGGCGAAGTCCCAGAAGGACAAGGCGCCGTGCCGGTGGAGCGTGATGGCGACCGAGCGGGTGTTGGTCCCGATGCCGGTGACGTTGCTAGCCGCGGAGAAGCTCCCGATCTTGAGCGGGCGATCCTTGTGGCGGATCAGCTCCTCCTCGAGCTGGGCGACGTCGATCTTGCCGTCGGGCCCCTCGCAGATGGTCACCACGTCGGCGATGGTCTCGCGCCAGGGGAGCTCGTTGCTGTGGTGCTCGTAGGGCCCGATGAAGACGACGGGGCGCTCGTTCGCGGGGATCTGGTCGCGCAGGTGGTAGCGCTGGTCGAGCTCGCGCGGCAGCCGCAGGTTCAGGATGTCGATGAGCTTGTTGATGGCCGCCGTGGCGCCGGTGCCCGAGAAGATGACGACGTCGTCGGCGCCGCCGCCGACGGCCTCGTGGATGATGGCGCGGGCGTCCTCGCGGAAGCGGGTGGTCTGGAGCCCGGTGCCGGAGGTCTCGGTGTGCGTGTTCGCGTAGAGCGGCATCACCTCGTTGCGGATGAAGTCCTCGACGAAGGACAACGACCGCCCCGACGCCGTGTAGTCGGCGTACGTCACGCGACGCGGGCCGTAGGGCCCCTCGATGACGCGGTCATCCCCGATGATCGAGCTCCGGATGGTCTCGACGAGGCGATTCTCTTCCATGCGCGGCTCCGCTGGCGGGGGTCTAACCCGTGCGCGGCGCGCTCCCCGGCGCGCACCCGTGACGGAAAGTCTTCAGTAGGCGCGCGCGACGCCGACGCCCACGCCCCAGCCCGGGCCCTGGTCGGTGAGGCCGCCGTGGAGCTCCACGACGCCGAGCCAGCGCTCGATCCGCACCTGCCCGCCGGCGGAGAGGCGGCCCCCGACGGCGACAGGCACGTAGAGCTCCGGGCCCGCGGCCACGAAGGGCGCGACGCGCCAGTCGGGCGCCCAGCGGGCGGCCACGGCCACGTGGTAGAGCTGCTGGTCGACCCAGTCGGCGTAGAGGTTGTAAGGCGCGTCCGCGCGCACGAGGCCGAGGCGGGCTTCGAGCTCGACGGGGCCGAGGTCCCACGCGCCCACGAGGTCCGCGGCGGCGTGGTGGTGCGCCATCATGCCGGTGTAGCCGAGCTGGAGGCCCACGCGGAAGCGCGTCGGGGCGGTCTCGGGGCGCGCGACGGGGGCGGCGTCGAGGGAGAAGCGCTCCAGCGCGGGGTCGAACCACATGACGCGGAGGCGGCGCTCGGTGGTGGGGCGCTCGCGGGCGGCCTCGTCGACGGCGAGGACCTCCTCGGCGTAGGTGCTGGGGATGCCGTCGCCGTGGTCGGCGCGCTCGCCGTCGGCGGCGACGGGGCGCGCGGGGTCGGCGGGGCCGATGCGGGCGGGGGTGGCGCCGGCCGCGGGGTCGAAGGTCTCCACCCGCACGAGCCGGACGCGGGCGAGCCCGTGCCGGCGCGACCAGTCGGCGAGGAGCCGCGTGAGCTCGGGCGGGCCCTGGAGCGTGTCGAAGGCCTCCTCGAGGCGGGCGAGGAGCCACGTGGAGGAGGTGGGGTCGTCGAAGCGGGCGCTGACCGTCACGGTGCGGCCGGCGAGCACGGGCACGTCGGCCTGCCAGCTCTTGATCGAGCCCTCGCGCGTGGCGACGACCCGGTGGTTGCCCGGGAGGAGCCGGCGACCCGTCGCGTCCTCACCGAGCGGCACGCCGTCGACCGACCAGGAGGTGCCCGGTGGGGCTTGCAGGGCGAGGGTGCCCGCGCCGGCGACGGCGAGCTTGCGCCGCTCGTCGGCCCAGGCCCGGGCGGCGGCCTCGGTGTGGGGCGGGAGGTCGACCGCGGCGCCGTCGGCGAGCGCCGCGGCCTGCCGGAAGCTGTACTCGTGGGCGCGGTCCTTCCCGCGCTCGACGGCCGCGGCCCCGTCGAGGAACCAGACGCGGAAGAGCGTCTTCGTGCGCACGTCGCCCTTGACCTCGGCGAGGGCGGCCTTGGCCTCGTCGATGGCGGTCCGGACGGCGCCCCAGCGGCCCTTCGCCGCGGCGACCTCGGCGCGCTCCAACGCGGCGGCGAGCGCCGCGCGCGTGTCGATGCCGCCCTCCCAGCCCGCGTTGTCGCGCTCGAAGAGGAGCTCGAGCGGCACGATGGTCTCGTCGAGCGAGGCGTCGGCCCACTCGGCGTCGGCGTCACACACGTCGTCGGAGGGGCACACGAGCAGCGCGACGGCCTCTTCGTCCGCGGGCACCTCGGCGACGAGCGCCGCGAGCGCGGGCGCGGCGATGAGCAGCATGGCGCGATGGTAGCTGCTCGAGGACGGGAAGTCCCGCGGGGCGGCTCACACTCCGCGATGTCAAAGAGTCGGTCCGCAGTGCACCGGACGGTCGGGACCGAGTAGAGGTAGGGCGCCGCATGCTGCTGCTCCTGCTCCTGTCGCTCGCCCGGGCCGCGGTCCCGGTCCGCCTGCCCGCGCAGGAGGCGCCGTCGGACTGGGCCGAGGCCCTCGCGCTCGCGGGGCTCGGCGTCGGCACGCCCGGCGAGGGGCCGTGGGTCGAGATCGTGGCCGGGCCGTCGCAGTGGGTGGTTCGCGTGCGCGACCGCGCGGGCGCGGTGCACGAGTCGACGGTGCCGCCGCCCCGCACGGCGCAGGAGCGGGAGGACCTCGCGCTCCTGGCCGCGAGCCTGCTCCAGCCGATGGCCGTGCAGGCGCCGCCGAAGCCGCCGCCCCCCGCGCCGCCGCCGCCGAAGCCCAAGCCCGTGGTGGTGGAGGCCCCCGCCCCGCCACCCCCCGAGCCACCTCCGCCGGAGCCGCAGCCGGAGCCGGTCCCCGAGCCGGTGGCCCCGCCCCCGCCGGCGCCGGCGCTCGCGCTCTCCGGGCGGCTGGGGCTCGCCGGCGAGGCGCGCCCCTACACGAACCTCACGGGCCTCGCCTGGGCCGAGCTGCAGCTCGTCGGGCACCCGTTCCGGCCGGCGCTCGGCGTGGCGGTGACGCCGCCCACGGGGCTCCCGAAGGTGCAGGCGGACGTGGACTTCTGGGGCGGCGAGGCCTGGCTCGGCGCCTGGTACGCCGCCGAGGCGCCCGTGCGCTTCGACTTCGGGCTCGCCGTGGGCGTGGCGGCCCGCGCGTTCGTGCAGGAGGGCGCCTCGAAGGGTGTGGCCTGGGTGCCCGTGGTGGCCACGCGCGTGGAGGCGCCGGTGCGCGTGACGCCGTGGCTTTTGGTCGAGCCGGGCGTCCACGTGGTGCTCGACACGGTCGAGGTGGACGTGGAGGAGTGGCGCGAGGGGGTGCGCGTGCCCGTGCGCTTCGGGGACTGGTCGGTGCGCGCGTCGATCGGGTTCCGGCCGTCGACGGAAAAACCACGAACGCCATGATCCGAACGCCGCGTTCGTGGCATGAAGGGCAGCGATGGACGTCCCCGCCCGAACCGTGAAGCTCACCCCCGTCCGGGGCGGCACCGGCGATCGTGATCGCCTGCTCGACACGTGGCTCCCGGTGGTGGTGCGCTGGTGCGCCCACCTCGGCGGCCCCGGCGTCGACGCGGAGGACGCGGCGCACGACGTGTTCATCGTCGCGCTGCGCCGCCTCGATCGGCTCTACGACGAGGCGCACACCGCGGCCTGGCTCTTCGGGATCACCCGCCGCGTGCTCGCGCAGCACCGCCGCCGCGCCTGGGTGCGCCGCTGGGTGCCGGGGCTCTCGATCGACCCGGCCGACAAGGCCCGCGGGCCCGCCGCGCTCGTCTCCGTGAGCGAGACCGCGGCGCGGGTGCAGGCGGTGCTCGACCAGCTCCCCGCGGCCGAGCGGGACGTGCTGGTGCTCTGCCTCGTGGAGGAGCGCTCGGACCGCGAGGTCGCCGAGATGCTCGGCGTGCCGCACGGCACGGTGAAGAGCCGGATGCGCCGCGCCCGCGCGCGCTTCCTGGAGATCGCCCAGCGGATGGGCGTGAACGTGGAGGAGGGATGAGGAGCGAGGAACAGGAGCTCGTCGACGACGCGCGCGCCGCGCGGCTGCTCGCCAACCTCCCCACGGGCTCGCCGGCGCTCGAGCAGCGCGTCCGCGCGCGCGTGGTGGCGTCCACGCGCCCATCCGTGGCCGACCGCGGCCTGCGGCTCGTCACGGTGGCCGGCGTGGCGGGGCTCGCCGCGGCCGCCCTGCTGCTCATCACCCGGGAGGCCCTCGAGCCGCCGCCACCCGTGGCGGAGCCCGTGGAGGCGTCGCTCGCCGCCACGGGGACCTGGGCCATCGACACGTCGATCCCCGACGTGGCGCTCAGCTACGAGGGCAGCGGGACGATCACCGGCACGTCGGACGCGCCGCGCATCCGCTGGGACGCGGGCACGCTCAACGTCGAGGTCACGCCCGACCAGGGCATCGAGCTCGCGGTGGAGACGCGCGAGGCGCACGTGCGCGTGGTGGGCACGGGCTTCACCGTCGTGCGCGGCTCCCTCGGGACGCGGGTGGACGTGCGCCACGGCCGCGTCGAGGTGGACTGCGGCAGCGAGGTCACGCGCCTGCTCGAAGCAGGCGACGGCGTGACGTGCCTCCCCCGGTCCGCCGCCGGCCTGCTCGGCCGGGCGCGCGCGCTCCAGGCGGAGGGCGGGTCCGCGGCCGAGGTGCTCGAGACGCTCGACCGCGCGATGGGGATGTCCGAGAAGACCCCGGCCGTGGCCGACGAGATCGCCGCCAGCCGCGTGCGCGCGCTGGTGGACCTCGGCCGGCATGTCGCGGCCCTCGACGCCGCGCGCGCCTACCTCTCCGGGCCCCCCGGGGCCCGCCGGCACGACGTGGAGCTCCTCGCCGCCTCGGCGGCCACGACGCTCGGGGGCTGCGCCACGGCGGCGCCCTGGCTCGCGGCGGTCGGGGAGAGCGCGAAGGCGGCCTGCGGGGAGTAGGCCTGCCGGGGGGGCTGCCTCCGGGGCACCCGAGCCACCGGCGGCCATCCCCCGCGCCGACGTCTCCGCAGCGGCTCGGCCGGCTGCCCGGAAGAGGACCTACGGCGCGAGCATCCGCTGCGCGAGCGTCAGCGCGTGCGGCTGGAGCCGCTGGGTGAGCACGGCGATCTCGCGGTCGAGGCGGCGTTGGGCGGCCATGGTCCAGGTGCCGGAGTCGCGCGCGGCGAGGGAGGACCACACGGCCTCCCAGGCGAGCGTGGAGACGGCGGCCTGCGCGAGGCCCGAGAGGTGGTCGCGCAGCGTGGACCAGCGGTTCGTGAAGGGGGCGCGGTCGGCGGCGGCCATGGCGGCGCCGAAGCCGGTGCGGCCGAGCAGCGCGCCGGAGGCGAGGGGGAGCAGCTGCTCGACGATGGCGCGCGCCTCGTCGCCGATGTCCTCGCGGGGCGGGCGGCTGCGCGACCAGGCGGCGTTGCACGCGAGCATGCGCGCGGCGAGCACGGCCTGGATGGCCTTGTCCACGGCGATGCGGCCCTTGCGCGTGTCGGTGTCGACGGTGAGCGGCGGGCAGGCGCGCAGGGCGGCGAGCGCGGCGGGGTCGACGTGCGCGACCTCGAGCCACGTGGGCGCGCAGGTGTGCACGAGCCAGTCGCAGGCCGTGGCGGACTTGCCGATGGCGCTGCCAGCGGCGGTGCGCGTGCCGCCGAGCCGGGCGCGCAGCGGCGCCACGATGCGGCGGCGGTCGTTCTCGCCGAGGCCGGTCTCCCACGTGGAGACGAACGCCTGGGCGACGGGGCAGGGCGGACGGACGCGAGGTGCGAGCTGCATGGGGAGTCCCTCCCCTCGCGATGCCGCGACCTCGACGAATGGATCCCGGGATCAGCGGGGACCGCGGTCCGCCCCTCCGAGGTCGGGGCGCCC
Source organism: uncultured Enterobacteriaceae bacterium (assembly GCA_964457335.1). Lineage (GTDB taxonomy): Bacteria > Myxococcota_A > UBA796 > UBA796 > SXON01 > CAJBVW01. Next base: position 27,556 of record CAYWGD010000011.1, read on the forward strand.
CGGGCCGCGCGGCGGCGTGTTCCGGGGCGCGCGCGCGACCGTCTCCGAGGAGCCCGGGCTGCGCTCGGCGTCGCAGCCGAAGAGCCACATGGCGTCGCCGTTGCAGAGCTCGCCGCGGCCGGCGCGGTCGCGGAGGTCGGGGAGGGACGGATCGCCCGGGGTCTCGGGGCCGGGGTCGCCGACGGAGCCGGGCGGACCGGCGGGCGCGCCCTCCTCGGGGAGGTCGAAGAGCCCGGTGGGGTCGCGGGTGGTGTCGAGCTCGCCGGGGCCGTGCTCGTGGCTGTCGCCGGGGAGGTCGGCGCGCTCGCCCACGCGGCGGAGCCCGCACTCCCCGGTCGCGAGCAGCGCCACGACCGCCGTGCGCACGGTGTGGTCGAGCGGGAGCAGCGGGTGGAACGCCGGGGCGAGCCAGTGGCGCGCGCCGTCACACCACGCCGAGGCCGCGGGCACGGCGCCGTCGCCGGGGGCGTGGCGCTGGCGCACGCCGTCGGGGCCCCGCACGAGCCCCACGCAGGTGTCGTGGTCCGCGGAGAGCACGACGTCCAGGCGCTCGCGGAGGAAGTCGGGCACGCGGAACGCGCTGCGCCAGCCGCGCGCGTGTTTCAGCCAGCCGGCGAGGGGGGCGAGGTCGGGCCAGGTCGCGGGGTCGAGCAGCGTCTCGCAGTCGAACTGGGCCGGGTCGGGGCAGAGCTCGGCCATGCCGGGGAAGGTGGCCCACACCTGCCGCACGGTCTCGCCGCGGCCGGGCGCGACGCGGTCGACCCGGGCGGCGGTCGGGTGCACGCCCGCCCAGAGCTGGAAGGGCTCGAAGCAGCCGGCGAGCGGCACGCCCAGGAACACGAGCCGGTCGAGCCGCCGCCGGGCCTGCTCGGGGTAGAGCATCGCGTAGCGGGTCGCGACGACGCCCCCCATGGAGTGCGCCACCACCGAGAAGCGCGCCTCGACGTCCCCCGCCGCGAGGGACTCGATCTGCCCGGCGAGGCGCTCGGCGGCGCGGTCGATGCTCTTGCGCCAGTCGTAGGCGATCGGGTGCACGCGGAAGCCGCCCACGCCCGCGAGGTGCCACCAGAGCAGATCGTAGACGACGCGCAGGGGGCGGCTGGGCTCCAGGCGGGCCTGGGGCATGGCGTCGCCCAGGCCGTCCACGGTCAGGCGCAGGCGCTCGAGCCCGCCCGCGTAGAGGAGCTGCGGCAGGTCGAACCAGATGACGTCGTCGAGGAGCCCGCGGCGGTCGATGAGCTGGCCGCCCATGATGCCGTGCAGGAGGATCACGCGGCGCCGGCCGCTGCCCGGGAGCGCGTCGCGCCGCGCGAAGTCGAGCATCTCGTCGACGTTCTTCGGGCCGAGCCAGGAGGTGACGCGGCGGCGCGCGTCCGCGTCGTCGAGCATGAGCAGGACGTGCGCCGGGTCGAGCGACTCGGGGGCGGGCGGCTTGCGGTGCGGCCCGGGGTCGGTCGGGCCGGGTCCGGCGGGCGGGCGGCGGGGTTTGGGTGGCATGGGTCGCGGAGGCTACCGCGGGCTCGGCCCGCGGCGGAAGGGGGAGGCGCGTCGCGTCGCGGTTGGTATGTTGCCGGGCGAGGACGGCCGTGGACCCCGCTCCGACTGTGGCGGCACCGTGATCGTGGAGGCGCTCGCCGCGGGCGGAGGGCTGGTGGTGGCCGGCGCGGCCGCGTCGCGCGTGTACCGCGGTGGCACCACGCCCAACGACCACGCCGTTGCCACGGTCGTCGTCGGCTGCATCGCGGTCTACCCGCTCCTCTGGCTGGGCGCGCGCGACGCCGGGGTGGGCGGGGCGGCGCTCGGCGCGCTCGGGGTGCTCTTCGCCCTCGGCGCGGTGAGCGTGTACGGCCTCTTCCACGTGCTCGACGGGCGGCGGGACCCGGGCGCGCTGTTCTGGCTGGCCCGCCTCTCGCAGCCCGCCATCGCGTTCTCGTTGTGGGGCGGGCTCCTCCTGGTGGTGCGCGGCCCCTACGCGGCCTGGACCGGCGCGGCCGTGACCTGGCCCGGCGCCTGGCTGCTCGGCCCCGCGCTGCTCGCGCTCTGGGGCGCGGTGTTCACGCTGGTGGGGCACCGCGAGCGCACGCACGACGTGGCCGTGGCCGGCCTGCGCGCGCCCGTTCGGATCGCGCACCTCTCCGACCTGCACGTGTGCGCGACGATGCGCCGCGTCGACCTGCTCGCGCTCGTGGACCGCACCAACACCCTCGCGCCCGACCTCGTCGTCGTCACCGGCGACCTCGTCATGCCCTTCTCCGAGGAGGAGCACGGCTACCTCATCGAGGGGTTGGGCCGGCTCGGCGCCCCGACCTTCGTGTGCCTCGGAAACCATGATCTGCCCATCGCCGGCCGGCTCGTGCGCGAGCTCGCGGAGGTGGGGGTGCGCGTGCTCGTCGACGAGGCCGCCGTCGTCGAGGTGCCGCGCGACGGAGAGGCCGTGCGCGTCGAGGTCGTCGGGGTGGACTTCCACTGGCGGGACGCGCGCGGGCGGCTCCTCCGGGCGCTGGATCGCCTGCCGCCGGGGCCGGCCGACGCGCGCGTGCTCCTCGCCCACGATCCGCGGCTCTTCGCGTGGGTCCCCGACGGCCGCTTCGACCTCGTGCTCTCCGGCCACACCCACGGCGGCCAGATCGGCACGGACATGTTCGGCGTGCCCTGGTCGGTGCTGCGGCCCCTCGGCGTCTACGACCAGGGCAGCTGGACGCGCGGCCGCACGCGCCTCTGGGTGCACCGCGGCAACTGGCACACCGGCATCCCCCCGCGTATGGGCATCGCGACGGAGCTGGTCGTCCATCGGCTGCTGCCGGGCTGATCTGGCCGCCCTCCAGGCGCCTGCCGCGGTGGGTCCCGGCGCCCGCGCCCGGGCAGGAGTCGGTCGAATTCGAGGCGACTCCTGGTGCCGGCTACCGGTCGAGCGCCTCCGCCGGCACCGGCACCGCGGGCCCGGCGTCCGTGCCGACCGTGGCGTCCGGCGGGCGCGGCGTGGGGTCGCGGAGGTCCACCCACGCGCCCGCGGCGTCCACCTGCTGGCCCACCGAGCGGAGCGCGGCCGCGGCCTCCTCCCACCGCGCCGCCGTCATGACGCCGACGCCGTCGGTGCCCTCGACGAAGGGGCGCTGCCGCGCCACGATGCACCCCATGCGGTCGGCGGGCATGTTCGGGTTGAGCCGGGTGATCTCCGCGTTCGCGCGCGTCGGGTCGGCCAGGTAGGCGCGCCACCCGTCGAGCGTGGCGTCGTGGAACGCCTTCACCCAGGCCTCGCCCTTGTCCGCGCCGCGCACGACCGCGAGCGAGTTGTAGGGGTTCCAGCCCGCGTCGCGGCCCGGCAGGAACGTCACGGCCAGGCCCTGGCCCTCCGCGACGCACGGCTCCGACGTGATGTAGGCCTGCTGCGCGAGCTTCGGGTCCCCCGCGAAGAGCCCGATCGAGCCCGTGGTCGGCACGGGCTCCACCTTGCCCTCCCAACCGAACTTCCCCCAGAGGAACTGCTGGAACGGCGAGCCGGCCTCGATGGCGACGCGGCCGCGGATGTCCTCGAAGCGCGTGACGCCGCTCGCGGTGTGGACCATGAGCCCCACCGGCGTGTCCTGGAAGCCGGGGAACACCGCCACCGCGTCGAGCCCCTGCGCGCGCCGGAGCAGGAGGTCGTCGGCGCCGGACACGGCCACGTCGGCCTTGCCGGCCGCGAGCATCTCCAGCACGGGGACGCCGGGCCCGCCGGGGAGGATCTCCACCGCGAGGCCCGCCTTCTCGTAGCCGCCGGAGAGCGCCGCCTCGTAGAAGCCGCCGAACTCGGGCTCGGGGTACCAGTTGAGCGCGACGGTGACCGCGCGCGGCGCGGGCGCGGCGGCCTTCTCCGCGGGGGCGTCGACGGTGGGCGCGGGCTCGTTCGAGCAGGCCAGGGCGAGGAGGAGGAGCATCGGCGCACCGTAACAAATCGTTCGTTCGGGGGCGGCCGGGCCGGCGTCTACCGTCCAGGAGTCCCGGAGCCGAACATGCCCCTGCTCGCGCTGCTCTTCGCCGCCTGCACCGACCCCGCCACCTCGCCCGACCCGCGCCCGTCCGACCCCGACGAGCCGGCCGACCCCGGCCAGGAGCCCGGCGACGGGACGTTCTTCGACCGCACGCACATCGGGACCATCGACCTGCAGCTCACCGACGCCGCGTCCGCGACGCTCGCCTCGGACGAGGGCTCCACCACGTGGGTGGAGTCGCGCGTGGAGCTCTCCCTGGGCGGCGAGCCGCGGGTGCTCGACCGCGTCGGGCTCCAGGTGAAGGGCTCCTCCACGTTCGTGGCGTGGCCGGGCAAGGCCTCGCTCAAGATGAAGCTCGACGAGTTCGTGCCCGGGCAGGACGTGGACGGCGTCGATCGGGTGGCGCTCCACAACCTGGTGAAGGACCCGTCGTACCTGCGCGAGGCGATGGCGTGGTGGGCCTTCCGGGAGCTCGGCTCGCCCGGGGCGCGCGCCACCCACGTCGCGGTCCTCGACCGGGGCACCACCGACTGGGAGCCCAACAACCTCTACGTGGTGGTGGAGGCCATCAACGGCGACTTCCTCGAGTCGTGGTTCGAGGACCCGAGCGGGCCGATGTGGGAGAGCGCCGGCGGGGGCCTCGACAACAGCGGCGGGCTCTACTGCGACCGCGGGGACTGCACCGACACGAGCAGGCTCGACGCGCTCGGCGACGCGATCGTGAACGCCCCGGACGACCGCTTCGTGGAGGAGGTGAGCGCGTACCTCGACTGGGAGGCGTACCTGCGCTTCTGGGCGATCGAGGCGATGGTCCAGCAGAACGACGGGTTCTCGTGCACCGGGGGCAACTTCCGGGTCTACTGGGAGCCCACGCGCGAGCGCTTCTTCCTGATCCCCTGGTCGCTCGACCAGACGTTCGGCTGGGAGAAGGGCCTCGCGATCACGGAGATGAACACGCTGGTGAGCCGCTGCCTCGCCATCGGCGCGTGCCGGGACGATTTCCACGACGAGCTCCTGGCCGTGGCCGACGAGTGGGAGGCGGCCGACGCGGTCGGGGAGATCGACCGGATGCAGGCGCTGCTCGTGGCCAACGGGTTCACCGACGACGTGGCCGCGGCCGAGTACCAGCTCGTCCGCGCCATCGTCCTCGACCGCCCGACCACCGCGCGCGCCTACGTCGATCAGCCCTGACCGCGCTCAGGCGCCGTACCACCGCCCGATCGCCCGCCGCTCCAGGAGGCGCAGCGCGCCGTGCTGCGCGAGCGCGAGCGCGGCCGCGCACACAATCGCCGCGAAGCAGAGGTCGGGGCGCGCCGAGCGGGCCGAGAACACCACGAGGTAGCCGAGCGTGGGCGGGTAGCCGTTGCTGCCGACGAACTCGCCCACGATGGCGCCGATGACGGACAGGCCCGCGGCCGAGCGGAGCCCCGAGAACAGGGCCGGCAGCGCGGCGGGCAGGCGGAGGAGCCAGAGCTCGCGCGGTCGCCCCGCGCCGTAGAGCGCGAACAGGTCCACGAGCTCGCGCGGCGGCGCGGCGAGGCCCGTCGTGGCGGCAGAGTACACGGGGTAGAAGGCGGCGATGACCGCGGTGGTGAGCGCGACGGCGGTGCCGTAGCCGAGCCACACCACGAGCAGCGGCGCGATGGCGACGATCGGCACCACCTGCAGCACGACGGTGTACGGCAGGAGCGCGGCCCGCAGCGCGCGGCTCCACCACGCGCCCACGGCGAGGGCCACCCCGAGGAGCGCGGCGGCGCCGAGCCCGCCGATCGCGGACACCGCGGTGCGGAGCGTGGCCTCGCCCAGGCGCGCGCGCTCGGCGACCAGCGCACGCGCAACGTCGACCGGCCCGGCGAGGAGCAGCGGGCCGACGCGCTCGGCGACGACCGCCCACAACACGAGCCCGCCGAGCACGGCGAGCGCGGGCCCGAGGCGCTTCACCGCGCCCGGGGTCACGGCGCCTCCGCGTACACCGCCGCGAGGCGCGCCACGAGCGGCGGGAGGGCCGCGGGGTCACGCGGGCGGGGGAGGGGGACGGGGACGTCGTCGCGCACGACCAGCGGTGGTCCGGCCACCGCCACCACCCGGTCTGAGAGCGCGACCGCGTCGACGAGCTCGTGCGTCACCATCACGACCGTCCAGGCGTGTTCGGCCTGGAGCGCCAGGAACTCGCGCTGCACCGAGGCCCGGGTGAGCCCGTCGAGCGCGGCGAAGGCCTCGTCGAGGAGCACGAGCTCCGGGCGCGCGACGAGCGCCCGCGCGAGCGAGCCGCGCATCCGCTGGCCGCCGGAGAGCGCCGCGGGCAACTTCTCCGCGTGCGCGGCGAGCCCCACGCGCGCGAGCGCCTCGTCCACGTTCCCGATGGGCCCGAAGCGGCCGGGCAGCGCCACGTTCTCGCGGAGCGTGCGCCACGGGAGGAGCGCCGCGTCCTGGAACACGAACGCCTTGCGCCGCGGCACCCCGGTGATGGTCCCCCCGTCGGGCGGCCGCAGCCCCGCCACGAGCCGCAGCAGCGAGCTCTTTCCGCAGCCGCTCGGGCCGACGACGGCGGTGATCCGGCCCGGCTCCAGCACGAGGTCGAAGTCGTCGAGGATCGGGTGCCCGTCGGGCGCCCAGCGCACGCCGTCGAGGCGGATCGGGGAGGCGCCCGCCGCGGCGGAGCCGTTCACGCCAGGGCCCGCCGCAGCTCCTCGTCCGCGGGGCCGCGCCACGCGCGCGTCTCGACCGCGCCCGGCGACTCGATGCCGCGCATCTCCATGCAGAGCTGGCGCGCGCGCAGGCGCACCCCGACCGGGGCCCCGAGCGCCGCGTGGAGGTGCTCCGCGAGCGCGGCGCCGAGCCGCTCCTGGAGCTGCGGCTGCCGCGCGAAGTGGCGGAGCGCGCGCGCGATGCCGCCCAGCCCGGCGACCTTCGCGGCCGGCCGGTAGGCGATGTCGGCCTCCCCGAAGAAGGGGAGCAGGTGGTGCGCGCAGAGGCTGTGGAAGGGCAGCGCCCGCAACACGACGAGGTCCTGGCCGGGGGCCGGGAAGCAGTCGAGGGGCGGCGTGGGCTGCCCGGGCGCGAACTCCCGCAGCACCTCGTGGAAGCGCGCGGGGGTGTCGAGGCCCTCGGGATCGGCGCGGTAGCCGAGGTCGTCGAGCACGGCGGTCAGGTGGTCTACGGCCCGCATCCGGCCGCCCTAACCCGCCGCGCCTGCGACGCGCCGACCGTCCGGGCGCACGGCGGCGCCGGCCCGGCCCGCCCAGGAGGGCAGGTCGGCCGACCGCGCGTCAGAACGCCCAGCCGATGCCGATCTTCGCGGTGGGGTAGATGCCGCCGATCTGCTCGTGGGCGGCGCCCTCGACGCCGAGCGAGCCTTCGACCGCGAGGCCGAAGCTGGCGGTGTACTTGGCGCCGACGAAGCCCTCGAGCGTCGTCGCGGTGTCGCCCATCGCGAAGGGCGTGTGGTTGGTCACACCGGCGCCGCCGCCGAGGAAGATGCCGCGGTCGAAGTCGCCGATCACGTAGCCGCGGAGGTCGGCGCCCACGTCGTAGAGCGCGCCCGTCTCGCCGACGCCCAGGCCGGCGTTGCCGACGAGGCCGAAGTGGCGGCCCATCGCCACCTCGACGCCGGCCGAGAACAGCGGCGCGGGCACGTCGACGAGGTTCAGCATGATGGACACGTCGTGATCGGCCTCGGGAGCGCGGCGGACCGTCGCGTGGGCGTGCGCCGGCGGCGGCGGGGGCGTGCGGTGCACGACCACGTGGCGCGGGCCGCGGTAGGGCGCGCGGACGTGGTGGTACCGGTACCGGGCGTGGCCGTGGGGCGCCGCCGAGTGGGCGCGCGTGTGGTGGCCGCTGCCGCGCGTCGCGCGGGCGTGGCGGCTGCGGGCCTCGGCCCGGTCCGAGCGCTCGTCGGCACGCTCCTCGCGCGCGTCCGAGCGGTCGGCGCGCTCGCCGTCCGAGCGGTCGGCCCGCTCGGCGTCGGAGCGGTCGCCGGCGAAGGCGAGCGAGGCGAGGACGAGGGCGATGAGCGTCATGGCGTCTCCTTGGGGGTCGGCTCATGGACGCGCGGTCGCGGCAGACCTTCGACCGGGATGGTGAAAAACCGGGCGGTCGTGACACGGCGTGACGTTCGCCCGGCCTCCTGCGCGGCGCGACGGCCGCCCGCAGCCTGAGTGCAGTCCGCTACGGGGGGGGCGTTGCGGGGGGGCGGAGCCCCCCCGCCCCATGAAGAAAAGCCGCACGACCCGGTTAAGCCCGGCCCTCCGCGAGGACCCATGAACGACACCGGACCGGCCGCCCAGAAGCTCCATGCCGCGCTCACCGCGCTCCAGCAGAACAAGCCGGAGGCGGCGCGCGCCGCGGCCGAGGAGGCGCTCGAGGGGTTCACGACGGGCAATGACCGCACCGGCGCCGCCGCGGCCCACCAGGTGCTCGCCATCACGCACATCATGGGCGGCCGCTTCGAGTTCGCGCTCGCGCACATCGACGCCGCGATCCCGCTCCGCGAGACGACCGGCGACTGGGAGGGCGTGGCGTCGCTCTGGCAGGAGCGCTTCGAGCTCTCCATCCGCCTCGGAGATCTCGCGGGCGCGCGCAACGCCGGCGAGCAGCACGTGGCCGCGGCCGAGCGCACCGGGGATCGCGAGGCGCTCGCCCACGCGGTGCACCAGCTCGCGCAGGTGGTGCTGCAGATGGGGGATGACGCGGCGGCTGAGGAGCTGGTCCAGAAGGGCCTGTGGGCGCTCGACAATCCGGGCACGGAGCGGGGCCGCTCGGCGCTCGAGATCCTCTTCGCGAGCGTGTGGATGGCGCGGCAGGACTACGACCGCGCGCTCACCCACGCGCGCCGGGCGCTCGACCTCGCGCGGCAGGCGAAGAACCGGCAGGCGGAGGTCGACGCGCTCCAGCACGTCGGCACCATCCACGCGCTCAAGGGCGAGTACCCGACGGCGCGCAAGGTGCTCGAGGAGGTGCTCGTCGGCCGCGAGCTCATGAAGGACGCGGAGGGCCGCGCGAACGTGCTGCGCGAGCTCGCCGGCGTCGAGCTCTCCATGGGGCTCGCCGACGAGGCCTTCGGCCGGCTCGACTACGCGGTGCGCTCGCTGCGCGACGCCGAGAGCTGGGTCGGCGAGATCACCGTCCTGCAGCTCCTCCAGGCGCTCGCCGACGAGCACGGCCGCCCCGAGAAGGCCGTCCAGGCCGCCACCGAGCTCATCGCCGCGGCGGGCCGCACGGGCGACCAGGAGGCCGAGGCCGCCGCGCACTTCGCGCTCGCCACGCGCCTCGCCGGCCACGGGGACCTCGCGGGCGCCAGGCGCCACTTCGCGTCCGCGCACGACCTGCAGCAGAAGCTCGGGCTCGCGCACGAGGCCGCCGTGTCCGCCGGCATGATCGGCCAGGTGCTGGTCGCGGCGGGCGAGGTCGACGAGGGGCTGTCCTACCTGCGCGGCAGCCTCGGCCAGCTCGACGCGATGGGCAGCGAGGCCGCCGACACCGTGCGCGAGATCCTCGCGGAGCTGGAGGCGGGGCAGTGAGCTCTCCGCGTCGCGCCCGCGGCTACGCGCCGCTGGCGTGGTCGGAGGCGGACGCCGCGCTGCTCGCCCGCATCGTGGAGCGCGCGACGACGAGCGGCGAAGGGCACGTCGCGGTCTTCGACCTCGACGGCTGCCTCTTCGACACCCGGCCCCGCCAGGTGCAGATCTTCCGCGAGCTCGCCGCGCGCCGCGGCTTCGACCCGCTCTACCGCGTCACCACCGAGCACTTCGTCGACTGGTCGCTCCGCGACACGATGGCGAACGCCGGGCTCGCCCCGGACTGGATCCTCGCCCACCACGAGGAGGTCCGGGGCTGGTGGGAGCGGCACTTCTTCACGAGCGAGTACGTGCTCTACGACCACGCGATGCCCGGCGCGCCCGCGCTCGTGCGGGCCGTCCACGACGCCGGCGTGCACGTCGTGTACCTGACCGGCCGCGACGAGACGATGAAGCCCGGCACCGAGGACGCCCTCCGCCGCTTCGGCTTCCCCTACGACGTGCCGCGCTCCACGCTGCTCGTGAAGCCCGACTTCCGGCAGGACGACACGGCGTTCAAGGAGCAGGCGCTCGAGATCGTCGCCGCCATCGGCCACGTCGTGCTCTACCTCGACAACGAGCCGTCGAACGTGAACCTGTTCCGGCGTCGGCACCCCGAGTCGCTCGTCGTCTTCGTGGAGACCGACCACTCCCCGCGGCCGGTCGAGCCCGACGTCGAGATCCCGTGGCTGCGGAGCTTCCTCCTCGAATCGGTCTGACCGCTCACCACGTCGCGATCGAGGTCCCCGCGGATCCGCACTCGAGGTGGCCCGTGGTCCCGGTCGTCGTGACCTCGGCCTCGATCTGGAGCTCCGGGTCGCTCCCGCCCTCGGTGCAGGCCGGGTCGAGCTCGCCGTAGCCGCCGATCGTGGTCACGAAGTGGACCGTGGAGGCGTTCGTGGCCCAGACCACGTAGACCCCGTCCTCGTCCACGGCGCCGTCCGCGGTGACGACGCTCCACGACACGGGGATGTAGAGCCGGTCGGGCGTCTCGCAGGTCTCCGCGGAGTCGGGGTTCTGCTCGAGGTCGGTCCACGACGGCGTGCCCTCGGCGGCGGCGAAGCCGAGGGAGATCGTGGTGGAGCCGCCCGCGGACCACGTGAGCGACCCGCTCGCGCCCGCCTCGAGCCAGGCCAGCACCTCGTCCGCGGAGAAGCCGCCCGGCGAGGCCTCGTCCGGCCCGACCTCGGTGCTGGACGAGCGGCAGGGGTCCTCGCCGGTGTCGTGTTTCTCGGTGCCGGACTGGGTGCCGCAGGCGAGGAGGAGGAAGGCGAGCATGGAGCGCTCCGGGTGTGCTCCCAGTCTGGCCCGGGACCGCGCGCGCCACCACGCCCGAGCCCCTCGTAAACGCACTTTCCGGGTGGCGGTAACGCGGTATCCTGTGCGAATCCGCGGGGGTTCGTGTGGACGACGTGGCGAGGCAGGTGCTCCGGGCCGCGCGGGGATCGAGGTCCCAACAGGCGTTCTCGCGCCGGCTCGGCTACCGGAGCAACCCCGTGGGCGAGTGGGAGGCGGGCCGCCGCTTCCCGACCGCGGCGGAGGCGTTGCGCGCGTGTCGGGTGGCGGGGGTGGACGTCGACCGCGCGTTCGCAGCGTTCCCCCCGGGCATCCAGCCGGATCGGGTCGGCGCGTGGCTCGACGCGCTGCGCGGCGACCGGCCGGTGGTCGACGTCGCGCGCGCCGCGGGCCGGTCGCGCTTCGCGGTGGCGCGCTTGCTCTCAGGGAAGGCGGAGCCGCGCCTCCCCGACTTCCTCGCGCTGGTCGAGGTCCTCACCGGGCGCGTGGCCGATCTCGTCGCGCTCCTCGTGCCGATCGAGCGGGTGCCCGCGCTCGCGGCGAGGCGGGCGGTGCTCGAGTCGAGCCGCCGCCTCGCGCACGCGCAGCCGTGGTCGCAGGCGGTCGTGGCCGCGCTCGACACCGCCGGGTACCGCGCGCTGCCCGCGCATCCCGAGGGCGCGCTCGCCGCCCGCTTCGGCTTCGCCCCCGAGCTGGAGCGTGCCTGCCTCGACGACCTCGTCGCCGCGGGCGTCGTCGCGCGGGAGGGTCCCCGGCTCGTGCTCCGCGGGCCCCTGGTCGTCGACACGGCCGCGCCGCCCGAGGTGCTCGGCCACACGCGCGCGCACTGGCTGACCGCCGCGCGGGACCGGGCCGCGCGCCCGCTCCCGGACGACGTCTTCGCCTACAACGTCTTCTCGGTGTCCACGGCCGACCTCGCGCGCATCCGCGAGCGGCTGTCGGCGTTCTACCGGGAGGTCCGCCAGATCGTCGCCGCCTCGGAGCCGACCGACACCGTCGCGCTCCTCGGCGTGCAGCTCGTCGAGTGGCCCTGACCCCCGAACCGCTCGATTCCGTCGCGTCCGGCACCCCCGCCCCGCTACACTGGCCCCGCATGGACCTGCTCCTCACCCACGCCTACTTCCTCGCGGGCGACCCCCACGAGGCGCAGATCATGCGGCCATTTCCGCCACTTGGACTGCAGTACCTCGTGTCCTACATGAGGCGCGAGGGCTTCCCGGACACCGACTGGTGGGACACGACGTTCCACCCCGGCCCGGAGGCCTTCGCGGGCGTGCTGGCCGACGCCGACCCGCGCGTGGTCGGCTTCTACGGGCACACGATCACGCGGCCGGTCGCGAAGGGGATGATCGCCCGCTGCGTCGCGGAGGGCCGCCGCATCGTCGCGGGCGGGCCCGACCCGGTCCAGTACCTCGACGAATACCTGGACATGGGCGTCGAGGTCGTCGTGGTGGGCGAGGGCGAGCTCACCCTCCAGGCGCTGATGGCGCACCTGCGCGCCAACCGCTGGCGCTGGGACTTCGCGACGCTCGCGGACATCGACGGCGTCGCGTTCCGCGCGCCCGACGGCACGCTCGTGCGCACGAAACCGCGCGCGCTCGTCCGCAAGCTCGACACGCTCCCTTGGCCGCACCGGGAGCGCCGCGACCTGGACACCTACTTCCAGGCCTGGCGCGCCCGGCACGGCGAGACCGCCATGTCGCTCACGACGAGCCGCGGCTGCCCCTACCACTGCTCCTGGTGCAGCAAGCAGGTGTACGGCGACACCTTCCGCCGCCGCGATCCCGACGCGGTGATCGACGAGATCCTCGACGTGCGGGCGCGCTTCGGCCCCGACCAGCTCTGGTTCGTGGACGACATGTTCACGATCAACCGGAGCTGGGTGCACCGCTTCAGCGAGCGCGTGGTCGCGCGCGGCGCCGTCACGCCGTTCTACCTGGTCGGGCGGCCCGAGACGCTCGACGCCGACATGGTCGCGGCGCTCCGGCGCGCCGGCCTCTACCGGATGTACCTCTCCGCGGAGAGCGGCGCGCAGCACGTGCTCGACGCCATGCGCAAGGAGACCACCCTCGTCGAGATCGAGCGCGGGGCCGGCCTCCTCCGCGACGCGGGCGTGGAGATCGGCGTGTTCGTCATGCTCGGCTACCCGGGCGAGGAGAAGCCCGACATCCTCGCCACGCGCGACCTGCTCCGGCGCCTCGACCCCGAGGTCACGTTGCTCTCCGTCGCGCACCCCATGAAGGGCACGCCCTTCTACGACCAGGTGAAGGACCGCGTCACCGGCGAGCACGGCGGGCGGCTCACCTTCGAGATGCGCCACAGCGCGCGGCTCTACGAGGTCGCCCAGCGCATGATCTGGGCGGACCAGGGGCTCCGGCGGGCCGTGCGCGAGCGCGCCCCGCGGGACCTCGTGCGCAACGCGGTGCGCTGGCCCGTGTACCGGGCGGCGTTCGCGGCGTTGGAGTAGCTGGATCTTGGGGCGGGGGGCCCGGCCCCCCGCAACGCCCCCGGTTTTGCGCGGGTGGGGGCCGCGTCGCCGGGCGGTCCGTCACGGTTCCCGCGTCAGAACCGGACGCCGACCTCCGCGAGCGTGACCCCGAACGCGAGCGCGGGCGCACCGCGGTCCCACCCGGCGCCGACCTCGATCCGGAGCGCCTCGGCGGCCCAGCGCCCCTTCGTGAACCGGAGCGGGTCGAGCCGCGCCTGGAGCGCGAGCGCGGAGTCGGGCGCGAGGTCGGGGTTCTCGGCGGTGACCGCGCGGAGCGTGGCGCCGAGGTAGCCCGTGGCGTCGAGGCCCACGCCCGGGCGCCACGTGCCCACGACGAGTCGCGCCCCGACGCCCCCGCGCACGAGCCAGGTGCTCCCGGCGAGCGTGAGCCAGCGGACCTCCGCGTGGGCGTCGAGATGCTCGGAGAGCGCCACCTCGACCGTCGGGCCGCCGCCCGCGCCCACGAACACCGCGCCCTTCCCGAGGCGCGCGTCCACGCCGGTGCCCCAGCCGACGGTCACCCGCGGCCGGGTCGCGTCCGGGACCGCGGGCGCCGCGGCGGCCGTCGTGGCCAGGAGCGCCACGGCGGCGATCAATCGGCCTCCGCGTACGCGGCGACCAGCGCGGCCGTGAACGCGCCCACCTGCCCGAGGAACGCGCCGTCGAGCGTCTCGATGGTGTCCTCCTCGGTGTGGTAGCGCGGGTTCCGGAACTCGGTCGTGTCGGTGAGGAACACGCCCGGCACGCCCATGTCCCAGAAGGGGGCGTGGTCGCTCCGGAGCAGATCCGTCGTGAGCGAGAAGTGCGCGTCGCCGTTGGCGAGCACGCCCGCCGTCTTCACGGGGTCGGCTTGCTCGGCGGCGAGCGCGAGGCTGGCCATCAGGTCGTCCGTCGCGTGCTCGGGCGCGATGACGGCGAGGAAGTCGCCGGTGTCCGGCGCGTCGAGCCCGAGCAGGGACTGCTGCGAGCCGGGCGTCGGGTCGGTGAAGCCCACGCTGTCGAGGTTCACGACGCGGTGGAAGCGCGCCTCGGCGTTCGTCGCCGCGTAGGCCGCGGCGCCGACGAGGCCCTCCTCCTCGCGGTCGAACGAGATGATCCGCACGGTGCGGTCGGGCCCGGCGTCCGCGAGGGCGCGCGCGACCTCGAGGATCACCGCCACGCCCGTGGCGTTGTCGTCCGCGCCGACGAACCAGGCGTCGTGGTGCGCGGAGACGAGCACGATCTCGTCGGCGTGGGAGCCGCCGGGCACGTCGGCCCAGACGGTGCGGATCTCCCGGCCGTCGAGCCCGGAGGTGTCGACCCGCGCCTCCAGCCCGGCGTCGATCAGGGCGGCGGCGACGTAGTCGGCGGAGTTCACGTGCGTGAACGGCATCCCGTCGTAGCGGGCCTCCGGCGGGTAGTACGGCTCCTCGCCGCCCCGCGTGGTCACGAGCGCCGCGACGTGCGCCATAAGCGCCTCCCCGTCGATCTCGGCGGCGGCGGCGGCGCCGGCCGCGCGCTGGGCCTCCGTGAACGTGGGCGAGGCCGTGCAGCCGGCGAGCAGCAGGGTCAGCATCAGAACACCCGCGAGATCGTGAGGAGGTCGGCCCGCCAGCGCCCGGAGAGCCCGAGGTGGAGCAGGGACACGCCCACGCCGATCCGCGCCGCGCCGAGCTCCCAGGCCCCCACGCGGAAGCGCGCGGGGGTGGCGGTGAAGTCGATCCAGCGGGGCTCGGGCGCGCCGAGGTCCGCGAAGTAGGAGCCGGGCGGGCGCTCCTCCTCGAGCACCTCCGAGCGCGTGCGTGTCGAGGCGCCGAGCTCGAACCCCGCGGCCGGGCGCCAGCGGCCGATCGTGCCGACCGCGTCGACGTGCACCGCACCCTCGAACGCCCAGGAAGGCTCGGCCTCGGCGGGCAGCACGAGCCGCGCCGCGGCGCCGACCTCCACCCCGATGGGGAAGCGGGCCCCGTACTCGACGGCGGGCCCGAGCCGCACCGGGATGCCCTCGTAGAGCAGGGGGTACTGGAAGGCGTGGGCGGTGAGCCCGACGTGGTGCTCGACCTCGCCGGCGAGCGCGACGCCGATCGCGAGCAGCAGGGCGCACATGGGCCCGAACTCTACCACGCGGCCCGAAACCGACGCGCCCTACCCCTACACGCCGCAGCCGGCCCCGCCGATACGCGTGCCGTCTTGCCTCGAGACACCGTGCCCGGAAGACTCCCAGCCCGAGTAGGCGAGCACGAGCTCGAGGACGCCGTCGCCCTCCACGTCGGTGAGGCCGTGGAGCTCGGCGCGCTCGAAGAGCGGTCGTGCCTGCTCCACCGCGCGGGCGAGGGCCTCCTCCTCGGAGACCTCCGGGTCCGAGGTTTCGGGCTCACCGGCGTCCCACTCGCCCTCGTGCAGCGTCGTGACCGCGCCGCCGGCCAGGATCCCGACCCAGCTCCACCCGCGGGTCGGCTCGTCGACGGACAGCGTCGCGAGCAGCTCCTCTTCGCCGTCCCCGTCGAGATCCACGCGCCACGCGCCCGCGACCGCGAACTCGGCGCGCCCGAGCGCGGCTTCGAGCGCGGGGCGCGCGTCCGCCTCGTCGACCGTGGTGACGGAGCGCCCCGTCGCCTCCTCCCAGGCCCAGTCCGGGGTGAAGGCGACGTTCCCGGCGCACGCGGGGTCGTCGTCCTGGCTGACCTCGACGCCCGTGCCCTCGCCGAGGGGGACCACGACCGGGCCCTCGCCGATCACGGAGACCCCCACCGCGAGCACCGGCGTGTCGGCGGGCGCCTTGGCGTACATGCCGAAGCCGTCGGGGAGCACGAGGGTGCGCGGGAGGTCGGGGATCGGGCGCCCGTCGGGTGCGGGCGCGGCATCGACGTGGGGCGGGGCGGGCGCCTCCTTCGGCAGGGCGCGGCCCTTGTCCGACGCGACCCGCTCGACCGGCGCGGCGCCGGATGCCACGGGCGCGGCCGCGTGGCGGGCGGCGCAGCCGGCGACGAGCAGGAGCACGGCCGCCCGCACGATCAGGCCCGCGGCTTGCTGCCGACCGCCACGCCGAAGAGCATGTGGTCGACGATGCGGTCGCCGACCTGCACGGCGTGGAGCTGCGCGAACGCGGGGGAGGCGTTGCGGTACACCCGCCGGATGCCCTCGCGGGCCTCCTCGGTGATGGCGCCGGTGTTCGACCACACGTCGACGTCCTCGATGGAGACGAAGTCGTGCACCTTCACGTCGACCGCACCGGCCTCGGTGAGCAGCCGCGCGAGGTCCTCGCGGAGGTAGAAGTTCTTGCGCGCCTCGTTCCGGAGCCGCAGGATCTCGAAGTACTCGGCCTGGTCGGCCTCGCCGTAGGCGCAGAGGTGCACGAGGCAGGCGCGCCCGCCCGGCTTGAGCACGCGCAACATCTCGCGCACCGCGGCCTCGTCCCGCATGAACTGGATGCCCTGGCGGCACACCACGAGGTCGAAGCTCGCGTCGGGGAAGGGGAGGGCCTCCCCGGGGGCCACGACCAGCTCGTCCACGTAGGGGCGGGCCTGCTCGAACATCGCGGCGGTGATGTCGGCGCCGACGATGCGCGCGACCTTGCCCACGAAGTGCTTCGACACGAGGCCGGTGCCGCACGCCACGTCCAGCAGCACGTGGTGGGGCTCCGGCGCCAGCGCGCGCACGGTGAACTCGCCGAGCTCCGGGTCGTCGACCCAGTGGCTCGAGATGTTGTAGCGGGCGGCGCGGGCCGTGAAGTGGTCGGTGACGAGGGGGTCGACGGCGGGGGTGGTCGGCACGGGGGCTCCTCGGCGAAGGTCCCCCTCTAGCCTGGAACGGGCGTGCCCGCCCCCACCACGATCGGGGGGGAGTTGCGGGGGGGCTCGGCCCCCCCGCCCCAAGAAGAAGAAGCCCTACTCCGCGCAGGGGTCCGTGGCGTCGTCGGGGTTGCCGCACAGGCGGATCACGGTGTCGTCGAGGTCGTTGTCGCCATTGAAGAGCTCGTAGGTCTCGTCCTCGGTGGCGGTGCCGATGCCCCAGCGGCCCTCGCCGAGCGCGTCCATGCCCGCCGACAGGTCGGTCTCGGAGCCGACCGAGCTGCGCCCGCAGCTCCAGCCGGCCATGCCGTCGTTGATGCCGACGGCGCCGTAGTCGAGGAGGATGCGGCCGTCGTCGAAGAGCACGATCGAGAAGGTGCTGACCGTGGAGCCCGCGGACTCGGGCACGTCGACCCAGTGGAAGCCGACCGCGTCGGCGTACTCGGTCCACTCCATCGTGCTCGACGAGGAGGAGCGCAGGTCGTCCCAGAGCCCGGCCACCATCGTGTCGCCGCTGAGCTCGGCGCTCGTCTCGGTGGCGTCGGTGTCGTTGCTGCCGAAGGTCACGCGGCCGTTCGACTGCATGTACATCGACGTGTAGTCGGTGCCGCAGAAGGGGAAGGAGATCGAGGAGAGGCTGACCGAGCTGCCGGCGTCGTTGCCGGAGGGGCCGGTGCGGCGCGTGTCGCGGTCCGTGCCGTCGGTGGCGCCGTCGCAGTCGTTGTCGACGCCGTCGGACGTCGACTCGTAGGCGTAGGGGTGCACCCCCACGTCGGCGTCGTCGCAGTCGGTGTTGTCGAGGCGGTAGCCGACGGGGGCGTCGCAGGCGGTGGTGGCCGCCGCGGCGTCGTCGCCGAAGCCGTCGCCGTCGTCGTCGGGGTAGTAGTCGGTGCCGCCGACGGTGGTGTCGTCCACGTCGCCATTGCAGTCGTCGTCGAGATCGTTGCAGGTCTCGGAGCCCGCGGGGCTGACGCTCGCGAGCGTGTCGTCGCAGTCGTCGTCGTTGGTCGTGTAGCCGGTGGGCAGGTCGCAGGCGTCGAGCGTGGCGGTGGCGCTGCCGTAGCCGTCGCCGTCGGCGTCCTGGTACCAGGTGGTCTCGCCGGTCGAGCCGGGCTCGTCCACGCTGCCGTCGCAGTCGTCGTCGTCGCCGTCGCAGGTCTCGGTGGCGCCGGGGAACGCCACGGCATCGGCGTCGTCGCAGTCGGTGGAGTCGGCCGCGAAGCCCGCGGGCAGGGTGCACGCGGTCACGGAGAAGGCGTCGCCGCCGTAGCCGTCGCCGTCGCGGTCGAGCCAGAAGGTGCCGGCGTCGGCCGAGTCGCTCTCGTTCACGGCGCCGTCGCAGTCGTGGTCGATCCCGTCGCAGGCCTCGGCGGCGCCG
Organism: uncultured Enterobacteriaceae bacterium; assembly: GCA_964457335.1. GTDB lineage: Bacteria > Myxococcota_A > UBA796 > UBA796 > SXON01 > CAJBVW01. The sequence goes on from CAYWGD010000011.1 coordinate 46,014, forward strand.
GGGAAGGTCGTCGCGAGCGTGTCGTCGCAGTCGGTGCCGCTCGTGACATAGCCGGCGGGCGCGTCGCAGGAGAGCGCCGTGCTCGTCGCGTCGCCGAAGCCGTCGGCGTCGGTGTCGGCGTACCAGGTGGATGCGTCGGTGGCGTCCTCGTCCGCGGTGCCGTCGCAGTCGTCGTCCTCGCCGTCGCAGCGCTCCGAGGCGCCGGGGAAGTCGGCGGCGTCGAGGTCGTCGCAGTCGTCGGCGCTCGCGACGAAGCCGGCGGGGGCGTCGCAGCCCTCCTCGACGAAGCGGGTTCCGCCGAAGCCGTCGGCGTCCGCATCGCCGTAGTAGGTGCCGGTGACGCCGTCGTCGGCCGCGCCGTCGCAGTCGTTGTCGACGCCGTCGCAGGTCTCGGACGCGCCCGGGAACGCGGTGGCGTCGTCGTCGTCGCAGTCCTCGCAGGCCGCGGTCCCGTCGCCGTCCTCGTCGGCGTAGGCGGTCTCGCCGTCGCAGTCGTAGTCGACGGGGTCGGCGCAGTCGGGCTCCGGCGCCCCGGGGAACACGGCGGCGTCGGTGTCGTCGCAGTCGTCGCCGTTGCCGATGTAGATGTCGTCGTGCGCGCAGGCGGTCAGCGCCGTCGCGGGGTCGCCGTAGCCGTCCCCGTCGCCGTCGAGCCAGCCCGTCCACGTCACGCCCTCGTCCACCTCGCCGTCGCAGTCGTCGTCGACCTCGTTGCAGGTCTCCTCCGCGCCCGGGTGGCGCGTGGGGTCGGCGTCGTCGCAGTCGATGGAGGGGAGCGCGCCGTCGCCGTCGCCGTCCTGGCTGGTGTCGGTGTCGGTGTCGGTGTCGGTGTCCGCGTCCGTGTCGGCGTCGGTGTCCGCGTCCGTGTCGGCGTCCGCCTCGCCGGTGTCGACGGGCTTGTCGGCGGGCGCGCCGGAGCAGGCGGCGAGGGCGAGGAGGAGGAAGAGGCGCATGGCGGGGCTCTCGGGACGCGGAAGCGTACCCTGACGCGCGGCCGGCCGCGCTGCGCGGGGACTTGCACCCGGAGGAGGCGGCGGCTCCCTCGGGAAGCTCGTCGGCACGCGGGCGCCTTGACAGCGCCGCTCCGGCGGCGGAAAGGAGGGGAATGAGCACCGTCTTCGACCTCCGTCGCTTCCCCGTCCACCTCGGTCTCGGCGCCCGGGCCGACGTCCAGGAGGTCTTCACCGGCTCCATGGACTGGTATGGGCGCTACGGCGAGCGCAACGCCGCCGACGGCGTCGAGGGGCGGCTCGTGAGCCTCCACACGTTCGACCGGCCGTGGGACAGCTGGGAGAAACACCCGCACGGCGCGGAGCTGGTCGTGTGCGTGGCGGGGACGATGACGCTGCACCAGGAGCGCGACGGGCGCGTGCACACCGCGGTCCTGCGGCCCGGCGAGGCGGTGATCAACCCGCCCGGAGTGTGGCACACGGCCGACGTGGAGGGCGAGGCCACCGCGCTGTTCATCACGGCGGGCGAGGGGACCGAGCACCGCGCGCGGTAGGGCACCCGAACCGCCGACGCGCCCCGGAGGCACCGTGGCTGACGCAACGCGGAGCGGTTGCCCCGAAGATCAACGCGGGAGGGCCGCGACCGGCGCGTCCTCCGGCACGCCCAGCCGCCGCGCGAGGTACCCGGTCAGGAGCACCTTCGCCTCCGCGATGACGCGCGCGCGGAAGGCCTCGTCGCGGCTCACGGAGAGCGACTGCAGCGTGCCGAGGACGGCGTGCGTCACCTCGGTGACGACGGCGAGCTCCTCGGGCGGGAGGCCGGGCGCGATGCGGGCCTGGCTCGCCTGCATCAGCGCGACCATCGCGGCCGTGTGCGCGGCGGCGCCCTCGCGGAGGGCGGGGTGGCCCTGCTGCTCGACGATCGTGCGGAAGCCGGGGTTCGCGACGAGGAAGTGGTTGAACGTGTCGATCCCGTTCGCGAGCAGCCCCGCGAGGGTGCGGCCGCCCGGGTCGGGCGTCACGTCGCGGGCGATGGCGCGGATCCGCTCGCCGTAGCGCGCGGCGAGCGCGACGAGCAGCGCCTCCTTGTCGGGGAAGAAGCGGTACAACGAGCCGATGGAGGTGCCCGCGCGGGCGGCCACGTGGTTCGTGGTGGCGGCGGCGTAGCCCCTCTCCAGGAAGACGGCGTCGGCGGCGTCGAGGATGGCGTCGACGCGGGCGCGGCTCCGGGCCTGGACGGGCGCGCGGCGGATGGGACGGGACATGCTCCGAGCATGACACGAGCAGTTGCTCGCGTCCCGCGTGGGTTGCCGCGCCACGCGCGCCGCGACAGCGTGCGCGGCGCCTCCGCCAGACCCTCGCAAAGCTCGACCACGACGGCATCCTCGAACGGCGAGCGCGTCCCTGACACTCTCCTGACGTTCGGCGGGAAGGCAGGTAGGCGGCCGTCCCCTCAGCCCGGTCCGGCCAGCGCCTTGAGACGACACGGAATCGCTCGAGCTTGGCAGGGGTCGCTCGGAACGTGATTCATCCGCCTCTACGACAGCGTGCCTATCTGGCTCGTGGTCGTATGAGTGCAGAAATGCATCACGACAACCCCCGGCACCGGAGATCCCGATGACGCGCTCCCTCCTTCCTCTCGCCCTGGCCCTCTTCGGCCTCGGCGCCTGTGCCTCCGACGCGGGCGTCTCCAAGACGCCTTCCGATCCCGCGACCGACCCCGGCGCGGGCGACGGCTCGGGCGACGCCGACGCCGACACCGACGCGGACACCGACGCCGACTCCGACGCCGACACGGACGCCGACACGGACGCCGACACCGACGCCGACACCGACACCGGACCGGGTGAAGACACCGGCGACTCGGGCGAGCCCGAGCGGACCGCCGTGCGCTTCATCGCCCTCGGCGACGGTGGCAAGGGCACCACGGCCCAGTACGACGTGGCGGCCGCGATGGAGGCCGTCTGCGCCAGCAAGGGCTGCGACTTCGCGATCTACTCGGGCGACAACATCTACGACGACGGCGTCAGCAGCGTCGACGACTCGCAGTTCGAGGACAAGTTCGAGGCCCCGTACCAGAACCTGCACTTCAAGTTCTACATGGCGCTCGGCAACCACGACTGGCGCGGCGACGTGCAGGCCCAGGTCGAGTACACGGCGCGGTCCGAGCGCTGGACGATGCCGAGCCAGTACTACGACTTCACCCAGGGCGATGTGCACTTCTTCGCGATCGACTCCCAGGCCATCCGCGACGGCGACGGCGGCCCGCAGGAGGCGTGGCTGGCCGAGGGGCTGGCGGGCTCGACGAGCGGCTGGAAGATCGCCTTCGGCCACCATCCCTACATCTCCAACGGCGATCACGGGGACACGGGGGGCTCGTTCGGCGAGTTCGTCGACGCGAACCTCTGCGGCAAGGTCGACATCTACTTCGCCGGTCACGACCACGACCTGCAGTGGCTCCAGCCGCAGTGCGGCACCGAGTTCATCATCTCGGGCGCGGCGGCGATGACGCGCGACATCGTCGGTGGCAACCCGACCAACTTCGAGCGCGCCGAGCTCGGGTTCATGTGGGTGGAGATCGAGGGGAACAAGATGACCGGCATCTTCTACGACACCGACGGGAACGAGATGTACCAGGGCACCGTCACGAAGTAGGCCGCGAGGGCCCCGCCCGGCGGGGCCCTCCGACACGCCGAGACGCGAGCGCTTGCTCGTGTCTCACTGCCCGGATTAGGGGGCTCCCGAACGCGAGCAGTTGCTCTCGTTCGGGAGCCCCCGTGTCCGATCCCGCTCCGTCCGCGTCCAACGGCGCCGCCCCGCTCCAGCCGCGCGGCGCGCGCCCCCCCGGGCCGACGGGGCACCCGATCTACGGCTGCTTGTGGGAGTTCCACGAGGATCCCGTGGGCTTCCAGGTGCGCACGGCCCGCGCGTACGGCGACCTCGCGCGCTTCCGCTTCATGCACTTGCCGGTGTTTTTGGCGACGAACCCCGACGACGTGCGCACGATCCTCGTCGACCCCGACGACGCCTTCATCAAGGGCGTGCCGTTGGAGGGCTTCCGCCCGCTGGTGGGGACCGGGCTCCTGCTCAACGAAGGCACCTCGCACCGGCGCCAGCGCCGCATGATGCAGCCCGCCTTCCACCGGCAGCGCGTGCTCGGCTACGCGGAGGTGATGGTCGAGGAGGCCCGCGCCCTGGCCGCCCGCTGGGCCGCGCTCGGCCCCGGCGCGCGCGTCGACATGGACGTGGAGATGAACCGCCTCACGCTCACCGTCGCGGCGCGGACGCTCTTCGGGGCGGGCGTCACGGACGACGAGGCCCGCGACGTGGCCGAGGCGATGGCCGCGTTCACGTCGTGGTACCACCAGACCACGCACCCGCTGGGGCCGCTCCTGCAGCTCCTCCCCACGGCCGCCACGCGCGACTTCCGGGCCGGCAGGCGGAAGCTCGGGGCCGTCGTCGATCGGATGATCCGCGCGCGCCGGGAGGGGGGCGACACGGGCGACATCCTCTCCATGCTCGTGTTCGCGCGCGACGCGGAGGGCGACGGCGCCGCGATGGCGGACGAGCACATCCACGACGAGGCGATCACGCTGCTCGTCGCCGGGCACGAGACCACCGGCGCGACGCTCGCGTGGGCCTGGTCGCTGCTCGACGCGAACCCCGACGTGGCCGCGAAGCTCCACGCCGAGATCGCCGCCGCCGTCGGGGATCGCGACCCGACGGTCGAGGACCTCCCGAAGCTGAAGTACGCGGAGATGGTGTTCGCCGAGACGCTGCGGCTCTACCCGTCGGCGACCGCGCTCGCGCGGCAGGCGGTGAAGCCCGTCGTGCTCGGCGGCTACACGGTCCCCACGGGCGCCGTCGTCATGGCGGGCGCGTGGACGCTGCACCGCGACCCGCGCTTCTGGGACGAGCCGGAGGCCTTCCGCCCCGAGCGCTGGGCGCCGGACGTGAAGGCGGCGCGCCCCAGGTTCGCGTACTTCCCCTTCGGCGGCGGCGCCCGCGTGTGTATCGGCGAGGCCTTCGCCTGGATGGAGGGCACGCTGATCCTGGCGACACTCGCGCGTCGCTTCGCGGCGCGGGTCGCGCCGGGGCACGCGGTGGTGCCCGAGGCGCTGTTCACCGTGCGCCCGCGGGGCGGGCTCCCCATGCTCCTCGCTCCGCGATAGGCGGCGATCCACCCGGAGCCCAGCGTGGCCCTCCCCCCCGGCCCGTCGACCCTCCCGCTCCTCCAGACGCGCGCGTGGTTGCGGGAGCCGTTCCCGTTCCTCGACCGGTGTCGCGCCGAGCACGGCCACACCTTCTCGCTCCGGCTCTTCGGCTACGCGCCGATGGTGATGACCGGGGATCCCGCGCTGGTCCACGCCGTCTTCACCGGCGACCCCGCGGTGCTGCTCGCGGGGAAGGGGAACGACGTGCTGGTGCCCTTCCTCGGCGAGCATTCGCTGCTCACGATGGACGGTCCGCGCCACGCCCGCGATCGGCGGCTCATGACCCCGCCCTTCCACGGCCAGCGCATGCGCGCCTACGGCGCCGCGATCCAGGCGGCGACCCGGAAGGCGGTCGCGGGCTGGGGCCCCGGCGAGCTGCCGACCCACGCCACGCTGCAGGCGGTCTCGCTCGAGGTGATCCTCCGCGCCGTGTTCGGCATCGAGGAGGAGGCCCGCCTCGCCGAGTCGGGCGCGGCGCTCGCCGAGCTCTTGGAGCGGACCACGCCCGCGCTCCTGTTCCTCGGCTTCCTCCGGAAGGACCTCGGGCCGTGGTCGCCCTGGGGGCGCTACCTCCGCCAGCGCGCCGAGGCCGAGCGCATCGTGGGCGGGGAGGTGCGCCGCCGCCGGGACACGCCCGGCGAGGACATCCTCTCGCTGCTGCTCGCCGCGCGCGACGAGGCCGGCGCCGCGCTCTCCGCGGAGGAGCTCTACGGCGAGCTCGTCACCCTGCTCATCGCCGGGCACGAGACCACCGCGAACGCGCTCGCGTGGGCGCTCGGCTGGCTCGGCTCCGAGCGCGCCGTCCACGATCGCCTCGTCGCCGAGATCGACGGCGCCGACGCCGACCCCGAGGCCCTCGCGAAGCTCCCGTACCTGGGCGCCTTCTGCAACGAGGTGCTCCGGCTCCACCCGGTGTTCCCGATCGTGCGCCGCGTGCTCGGCGCGCCCTGGAGCCTCGGGCCGTGGGAGCTGCCCGAAGGGGTGAGCGTCGCGCCGTGCATCCACCTCGTGCACACCCGCGAGGACCTCTACCCCGAGCCCAGGCGCTTCCGCCCGGAGCGCTTCCTGGAGCGCACCTACGGGGCGAGCGAGTTCATCCCCTTCGGGGGCGGCGCGCGGCGCTGCATCGGCGCGGCCTTCGCGCTCTACGAGATGAAGATCGCGCTCGCGACGATCCTGCGGACGGTGCGCCTCGGGGACATGCCCGCGCCCGTGCCCGAGCGCCGGAACCTCGCGATCGCGCCCGCCGGCGGCGCGCGGATCCGGATCCTGGAGCGCCGCACGGCGCGCGCGGCGTGAGTTGCCGGACACCGGCGCTCGCGGACGGCGGGTAGGGATGCCCCGACGCGACACCGCCGCCTCGCACGTCCTCACGCGCGTCCCGCTCGCGCGCCCCGACGACACCGTGTCCGACGTGCTCACGGCGCTGCCCGGCACCCACGAGAGCGTCGACGCGGTGTACGTGCTCGACGACGATCGCCGCCTGGTCGGGCGGGCGCGCCTGCACGAGCTCCTCGCGCGGCCCGGCACGGCGCGGCTCCGGGACTTCATGCACCCGGATCCGCCCCGCGCGCACGGGTCCGAGGACACGGACCATCTCGCGCACCGCGCCCTCGTCCACGGGCTCGCCGAGCTCCCCGTCGTGGACGTGCACGGCCGCTTCCTCGGCGTCGTCCCCTCCGCCGCGCTGATGCGCATCCTGCGGCGCGAGCACGTCGAGGACCTGCACCGGCTCGCCGGCATCGCGCGCGAGGAGGACCAGGTGCGCGAGGCCGCCGAGGCGCCGCCGACACGACGGGTGCGGCACCGCCTGCCCTGGCTCGTGGTCGGGCTCCTCGGGAGCGTGCTCTCCGCGGTGGTGATGGACGGCGCCGAGGCGTCGCTGCGCGCCAACGTCGCCGTCGCCTACTTCGTGCCCGCGATCGTCTACCTCGCGGACGCCGTCGGCACGCAGACGGAGGCGATCACGGTGCGCGCCATCTCGCTCACGCGCCTGCCGCTCCGGCGCATGCTCAAGGGCGAGCTCTGGACGGGCGCGCTCGTGGGCGCGGCGCTCGGGGCCTTCCTGGGGCCGATCGTGTGGCTCGGCTGGGGCGACGCGCGCCTCGCGCTCGCGGTCGGCATCGCCGTGCTCGTGGCCGGCACCCTCGCGACGACGATCGGGCTGCTCCTGCCCTGGGCCCTGCACGCCAGCGGTCGCGACCCCGCCTTCGGGAGCGGCCCGCTCGCGACGATCGTGCAGGACGTGCTCTCGCTCCTCGTGTACTTCGGGACCGTGCGGCTCCTCTTCGGCTGAGCCCGCGGCCGGAGCCCCGCCGCGCGCTTAGATTGGCGCGCCCGGAGGTCCCATGGCGCAGTTCGAAGAAGGCACCACCCTCGACCGCTTCCTGCTCGAGACCACCCGCGAGCACCCCGAGGCGACGGGGCAGTTCGTCACGCTGCTCAAGCAGGTGGCGCTCGCCGGCAAGCTCGTCAGCGCGCGCGTGAACCGCGCCGGCCTCGCGGGGATGTTCGGCGCCACCGGGTCGATGAACATCCAGGGCGAGTACGTCCAGAAGATGGACATCTACGCGAACGAGACGTTCAAGCGGGCGCTCGAGCACGCGGGCGTGGTCTGCATGATGGTGTCGGAGGAGGAGGACGCGCCGATCTCCGTCCCCGAGCCCTTCGAGCACGGCAGCTACGTGTTCTGCATGGATCCGCTCGACGGCTCCTCGAACATCGACACCAACGCCTCCATCGGGACCATCTTCTGCATCTTCCGTCGCAGGTCCGAGGGGAACGGCTGCGGCGTCACCGAGGACGTGCTCCGGAGCGGCCGCGACATCGTGGCCGCGGGCTACATCGTCTACGGCGCCGGCACCGTGCTGATGCTCTCGACCGGCAAGGGCGTGCACGGGTTCACGCTCGACCCCACGGTGGGCGAGTTCTTCCTGTCGCACCGCGACGTTCGGCTCGGCGCGAAGTCGAAGACCTACTCCTGCAACGAGGCCTACGCGGCGCAGTGGGACCCGCGGCTCCAGGGCTGGCTCGCGAAGGTCAAGGACCCGTCGCTCGGCTGGTCGGCCCGCTACATCGGCTCGCTCGTCGGCGACTTCCACCGCAACCTCGTGAAGGGCGGCGTCTTCCTCTACCCGCCCACCGCGAAGGCCCCCAAGGGCAAGCTGCGCCTCCTGTACGAGGCGTTCCCCCTCGCGTTCCTGGTCGAAGCGGCGGGGGGCGCCGCCAGCGACGGGACGACTCCGATCCTGGACAAGGTCCCGGGCTCCATCCACGAGCGCACGTCGCTCTTCATCGGAGACCGCGACAACGTCGAGGAGATCGTGCGAACCTTGAGCACATGAGCGCAGCGGCGCGGCGGTCGGGTCCGGATCTTCTTGGGGCAGGGGGGGCGAGCCCCCCCCGCAACGCCCCCCCCACCGACGCCGGGGCCTTGCCCCAGGTGCAGGGCCTGCAGATCCTGGGAGAGGAGGAGGTCGAGCAGGAGACCCACGGCGGCGTGACCGTGCGGCTCCGCAAGGAGCGGCTGCTCGTCGACGGGCGGATCGCGATCGTGCGCAAGCGGCTCGCGGGGCTGCGGGGGCCGCGCGTCGTGCTCGTCCACGGCTTCGCGCAGAACCGCTACACGTGGCACCTCTCGAAGCGCTCGCTCTCGGCCTGGCTCGCGGGGGAAGGATTCGACACCTACAACCTGGAGCTCCCGGGCCACGGGAACTCGCGCTCGCCGGCGGGGTCGGCGGCGTTCGCGGCGTACGTCGAGGACATCCGCCGGGTGGCGGAGGTGCTCGGCGAGCCGGCGTTCTGGATGGGCCACAGCCTCGGCGGCGCCGCGGTCTACGCGGGGGCGACGGTCGCGCCGATGCGCGGGGTGATCGGGATCGGCGCGTTGTTCCGCTTCGCGCAGGCGAACGCGGCGCTCCAGCTCTTGTGCCGCTTCTCGGGCATGGTGCAGGGCCGCGAGCTCATGGGCGCGCTGAACGTGCGCACCAACCTCGCGGGGCGGCTGCTCGCGCGGCTCTACAGCGTCTCCGACATCGCCGGCTACGCCTTCCCCGTGAGCGGGTGGGCGCCCGGCAGCATGGAGCAGGACCTGCTCGCGGAGCGCCTGAAGCGCGGCTTCGACTGGACGAGCGCGAACGTGTGGTTCGACATGGCGCGGTGGGGCACGTCCGGCCGCTTCGACTACGAGGACGCCTGGGCGGGGACCGACGTGCCGCTGCTCGTCGTGGGTGGCGACCTCGACCACCTCATGCTCCCGGAGGACGCGCGCACCGCGTTCGACCTCTCGGGCAGCTCCGACCGCACGCTCGCGCTGCTCGACGACTACGGCACCGGCGTGCACTGGGGGCACCTCGACCTCGTGCTCGGGAAGCACGCGCCCCTGCACGTCTGGCCGATGCTCCGGGACTGGATGCAGGCGCGCTGAGCGGGATCTTCTCGCGCATCCGCGTAACGGCGCGCCGGGCCGCCCCTTGGTGTGGGTCGAGGTGCCCATGCCCGGACAGACCCGCACGACCCAGACCACGCCCCCCAAGGACGGCTCCGCCGCGACCGCGCTGACGCGCAGCCGCCGCGACTTCGGCAGCAACCAGGACCGCATCGCGAAGGCCCACGGTCCCGGCGGCGGGCAGGACGCGCCGCTCACCCTCCAGCGGCGGCCCGAGCTCGAGCCGAAGGGCGGGGAGGTGGCGCCCGCGGTCACCACCCACGTCGCGACCTACGATCGCACCGACGTCGTGGCGCCCGAGCCGACGTGGCTCGACCGCCTCCGTGACGCGCTCCGGCGCTTCGACGAGGGGCTCGTGCAGACGGGCCGCCCCGAGAACTGGGACGACCGCATGGTCGACAAGGACGCCACGCAGTCGTTCGGCGTGCAGCTCTACGGCGAGTCGAGCTCGGGCGACCGCAGCATCGCCACGAAGGCGTCCGAGGACGCGACGTTCTTCGGGCCGTCCGTGGACCTCGCGGCCTTCCTCGACCTGGTGGACACGGTCGTCGGCGCCCTCCCGGGGGAGACCGGGTACGACGCCTACCGGAAGGGCTGGGGCGAGGCGAGGGCGGACTGGGAGAAGGGCGACTACGAGGGGATGATCGGGAAGGTCGAGGAGCTCGTCGGGATGGTCGAGGAGGCCTACGGGCTCGTCGAGGAGGAGGAGGAGGAGGGCTCCCCGTCGACCGGGTCGGGCGGGCCGGGCGGGTCGGGGGACGCCTCCGCGGACGGCGGCGCGTACACGCAGCGGGAGCAGGAGCTGGTCGATCACCGGCACGTGTCGGGCTTCCTCACCGACCCGGGCGGGAACCTCTGGCGCTACGACTACGCGGACGGGACGCGCGACCTCGTGCGCGAGTGGGTGGACGAGGGCGGGCGCATCCGGACCGCGCTCGTGCGATCGGAGCGCTGGAACTAGGAGCGTCCGCGCGGGAGGAGGGGCCGGAGGGGCTCCCCGCGCCGGCCGCCGGGCGGGCTCCGACGGAGGCGCGCGCGGTACCATCGTGACGCATGGCGGCCCCCCTCCCACCGGGCATCGAGCTCCACGAGCGCATCGGCGAAGGCGGCATCGCCGACGTGTTCCGGGGCGTGTGGAAGGGGCGCGAGGTCGCGCTGAAGGTCCTGCGCGAGCCCGACCGCCCCGGCCTCCGGACGCGGTTCGTGCGCGAGGGCCGGCTGCTCCAGCGGCTCTCCCACCCCGGGCTCGTCCGCTGCCACGCGGTGCTCGAGGGCCCCCAGCCGGTGCTCGTGCTGGAGCTCCTCCTCGGGGCTTCGCTCGACATCCGGCTCCTGGAGGAGGGGCCGATCCCGCCCGAGGACGGCGTGCTGCTCGCGTCCTCCGCCCTGCGCGCGCTCGCGTACCTGCACGAGAACGGCATCGTGCACCGCGATCTGAAGGCGTCGAACGTGTGGCTCGGGGTCGACCGCCGCGTCGTCCTCGTGGACCTCGGGCTCGCCGCCGACAGCTCCGACCCGCTCACCACCACGCTCGGCGACGTGCTCGGCACCCACGCCTACATGGCGCCCGAGCAGATCGCGGGCGCGGAGACCGACCACCGCTGCGACCTCTACAGCCTCGGCATCACGTTGTACGAGGCGCTCTGCGGCGCGCGCCCGTACGAGGCGAGCGGGCTCGCCGGCTACCTGCAGGCGCACCGGGCCGCGGGCGCGACCCCCATCGTGGAGCGCGTGCCGGGCGTGCCCGTCCGCCTCGCCTCGCTGATCGACCGGCTGATGGCCCGCGACCCGGCGGCGCGGCCGGCCTCGGCCGCCGTCGCGCTGGCGCTCCTCACCGGGAGCGCCGGCCTCCGCCGCGAGCTCGAAGCCCCGCGGCCGGTGGGGCGCGAGGCGGCGCAGGGCGCCATCCAGGCGGTCCTGGACGCGGGGGGGACGCTCCGCGTCACCGGGGAGCTCGGGAGCGGCCTCGGCCTCGCGGCGCGCCACGCGCTCGCCCTCGCCCGCGCCGACCGGGTCGAGTACGCCTCGGTGCGCTGCCGGGCGCGCCTGGGCCCCGCGGAGATCGTGGGCGCGCTCGCCCGGGAGCTGGAGCCCGTCGTGGGGGCCGTGGCGCCGGAGCTGCCCGCGGTGCTCGACGCGCTCCGGACCGTGGCGCGGCAGGACGGCCGCTTCCTCGTGGTGGTGGAGGACCTCGACCTCGCCCCGGAGGGCGTGGCCGAGGTGATCGAGCGGCTCCGGGAGGTGCCGGACCTCGCGCTCGTCGTCACGGGGCGCTCCCTCCCCGAGCGGCTCGGGGGCCGCGAGGTGGTGCTCCGGCCGCTGACGCTCGCCGAGGTGCGCGTGCTCGTGGGGGGGATGCTCGGCACGCCCACGCTCCCCGCCGGCCTGGACGCGGCCGTGCAGCGCGCGAGCGGCGGGCTGCCCGCGATCGTGGTCGCGATCCTGCGCGAGCACGTGGCGCGCGGGGCGGTCTGGTGCGAGGGGATGGGCGAGGACGGGCGGCCGCGCTGGGCCTGGGACCCGACGGCGCCGCTCTCGCCGGGCGAGGACACCACGCGGCGCTTCGACCGCGCGCTCCGGACCCTGCCGGAGGCCACCCGGCGCATCGTCGCGGGGCTCGCCGTGGCCGGGGAGCCGGTGCCGCTGGAGCTCCTCCTGACCGCCGCCGGCGCGGACCCCTCGGGCGCGGACCTCGGCCCGGCGCTCCGGCACGGGCTCCTCGCCGTCGGGCTGCAGGCCGGCGAGGAGTGGGTGTCGATCCGGCGGGCCGTGCTGGAGCCGATCCTGCTCGCGAGCGTGGACGAGGAGCGCGAACGCGAGCTGCACCTGCTCCTGGCGGACGCGGCGCGGCTGCGCCCCATCCGCGAATGGGAGCAGCGCTTCCTGCTCCTGCACCTCGCGCTGGGCGCGCGCGAGCCCGAGGACACCGCGCGGCTCGTGGAGCTGGGCGACTGGCTCGTCTCCGGCGGGCGCCCGCAGACGGCCCTGGAGGTCCTCGACGCGGCCACGCGGCTCCCGCTCGGGGACGGCGCGACCCTCGGCGCGTTGGCCCTCGCCCGCTGCGACGCGCTCGTCCTCCTCGGCCGCCTCCCCGAGGCGCGCCGGGCGCTGGAGGCGGGGCGCGCGCTGGCGCAGGCCTCGGACGACCCGGCGCTCGCGCGGCGGGTGGAGCTCGCCCACCTCGACCTCGCGCTCGCGGCCGGCGGGCGCATCCCGGACGGGGCCCGCGCGCTCGTGCGCGACGTGACGGAGGCGTCGAGCCCCCGGCTGCTCCTGGCCGCGGCGACCCTCCACCTGATGGCCGGGAGCCTCGACGGCGCCGAGGCCGCCTTCACCCGCGCGCTGGACCGCGCGGCGCCCGGGCCCGTGGACCGCCTCGCCGTCACCGCGCGGCTCGGGGTGGGGCGCGTGGCGGCGCTCCGCGGGGACCTGCCGCGCGCGGCGATGCTGTACCGGGGGCTCGCCGCCGAGCTCCGCGCCGTCGACCGGCCGCTCGCGGCCTGCGAGGCTCTCGTCCGGCTCGCCGAGATCCACGGCGCGGAGGGGCGGCTCGCCGCCGCGCTGGAGAGCCTGCGCGCGGCCCAGGACCTCGCCGGCGACCGCGCCGGCCCGTGGACGCTCGCCACCATCGCCATCGGCCGGGCGCGTGTGCACCTCGCGGGCGGCGACCCCGAGACCGCCGAGGCCCTCCTCGCGAACCACGCCACCTGCGGCGACCCCGTGGCCCCATGGCCGATCCGGCAGCCGTACCTGGCGCTCCTCGCCGAGCTGCGCGAGGCCCTCGGCGACACGCCGTCGGCCCTCGCGGCGCACCTGCGGGCCGCCGAGGGCGCGTCCGCCGTCCCCGACGCGCCCGTCCACGCCTTCCACGCCGGCATGGTCGCGATCCTCACCGCGGACAGCGCCGGGGTGGGCGCCGCCATGGACGCGCTGGCCGGCTTCGGCATCCCCGCCCGCATGGCCCGCATGCTCCTGCTCGGGGGGGTGACGGGTCGGGACGCGGAGGTGCTCGAAGCCGCCGAGGCGGAGGCGCGCGCGGCGGGCGACCGGATGCTGCTCCTGCGCGTCCTCCACGCCCGCCGGGACCCCGCGGGCGGCGAGGCCGCCGCCATCTGCACGCAGGTGCTCGACGGGCTCTTCGGGACGCTCCGGGAGCGCTTCGTGGAGGCGTCGTCCACGCGCTGGGCCCTCGGGGAGCGCGCCGGCGGTAGACGCGATACTGGGGGTTGATGGCGAACGTCGGCGAGACCCACATCAGCTTGCAAGATCCCCGGACGGGGGAGGTCGTCGGGCAGCTCCCGGTGACCCCGGTGGAGGCGGTGGCGGATCTCGTGGCGCGGGCGCGGTCCGCGCAGGTCGCGTGGGCCGGACGCACGCTGGACGATCGCAAGGCCGCGATCCGTTCGCTCGCCCGAGTGTTCATGGGCCGCGCGGCGGACCTCGTCGACGCGCTGGTGAGCGAGATCGGCAAGCCGGCCGGCGAGGCGTGGACGAGCGAGGTCGTCACCGCGCAGGAGCTCTTCGACGGCTGGCTCGAGATGATCGACGACGAGCTGGCCGACGTGCCCGTCCCGCTCAACCCGGTGAACTACCCGGGCAAGGACGTGCTGGTGCGGCTCGAGCCCATCGGCGTCGTCGGCATGATCATGCCGTGGAACTACCCCGTGCACCTGCCGCTCCGCACGATCGTGCCGGCCGTGCTCGCGGGGGACGCGGTGGTGTGGAAGCCGTCGGAGCACGCGGCGCGTTGCGGCGCGATCCTCGACGAGATCTTCCGTGCGTCGCTCCCGCCCGACCTCGTGATCACCGTCCAGGGCGGCGGCGCGCAGGGCGGGGCGCTGATCGACGCGGGCGTCGATCGGGTCGTGTTCACCGGCAGCGTGCCCACGGGGCGCGTCGTGGCCCAGCGGGCGGCGGCGCGGCTCGTGCCCTGCTCGCTCGAGCTCGGCAGCAAGGACCCCGCGATCGTGCTCCACGACGCCGACCTCGACCGGACGGTGAACGGGCTCGTGTGGGGCGCGTTCCACAACGCGGGCCAGGACTGCTCCTCCGTCGAGCGCGTGTACGTCGACGCGCGGATCCACGACGCCTTCGTCGAGAAGGTGGTCGCGGCCGCGAAGGCGCTGCGCTCCGGGGCCGACGTGGGCCCGCTCATCGACGAGGCGGCGCTGCGGAAGGTGCACGGGCACGTCACCAGCGCGGTGGCGGCCGGCGCGGCGATCCGCTGCGGCGGCGAGCCGACCGGGCAGGGCTGGCACTACCCGGCCACGGTGCTCACGGACGTCACCGACGACATGGCGGTGATGCGCGAGGAGACCTTCGGCCCGATCCTGCCCATCGCGAAGTTCTCCACGGAGGACGAGGCGGTGGCGCGGGCCAACGACACGCCCTACGGGCTCTGCGCGTCCGTCTGGAGCCGCGACATCGGCCGGGCCGAGGCGCTCGCGGCCCGCATCCGCTGCGGCGTGTCCTACGTGAACAACTGCTCCTTCACCGGCCCCATGGCCGGCGCGAGCTGGGGCGGCCGGAAGGAGAGCGGGTACGGCGTGACCGGCTCCCGCTTCGGCCTGGACGCCCTCGTGGCGCCGCGCACGGTCGTCGTCGACCGCTCGCGGCAGAAGAAGGAGATGTGGTGGTACCCCTATGGGGACAACCTGGTGACGATGGCGCGGGGGCTCGTCGAGCTCACGCGTCCGGGGGGAGCGCGGCTGTCCGGTGCGCGGATGGCCGTGAGCGGCCTGTTGAATCGGTGGAAGTAGGAGGGCAGGTTGCGCAGGATTCGATACCTCGGCCTCGATCTCGGCTGGACCCCGCGGGACAGCTCGGGTGGTGTGGTGCTCGAGCCGACCGAGGACGGCGGGGTGCGGTTGGTCTCGGCGGACTCGTTGCGCTCGCACGAGGACACGCTGCGGTGGATCACCCGCAACCGCGGGCGGGGGCAGGCCACGCTCGCGATCAACGCGCCGCTCATCGTGGAGAACCTCTCGGGCAGCCGGCCCTGTGATCGGCAGCTCCTGGAGCACTTCTCGCGCTACCGCATCGACGAGTACGCCAACAACACGGTGTCCGCGAGCCACCCGCGCACGATGGGCCGCGCGCTCATGCGCATGGGCTTCGACCCGAACCCGGCCGCGGAAGGCGACCGCATCGTGGAGACGCACACGCAGGCCGCCCAGGTGCTGCTCCTCGGCGTCGATCGCCCCATCCGCATGAAGTCCGGCCCCATCGGCGGCCGCAAGGAGTCGGTGGAGCGCCTGCGCGAGCTCATCGACGAGCGCCTGATGAACGGCGGCCCGCCGCGGCTCCACGAGTCGCCCGAGCTCGACCAGCTCATGAACGCGCACCTGCCCGACCTCAACGGCACGCGCCTCGGCGAGCTCGAAGAGCGCCTCGAGGCGCTCATCTGCGCCTACGTCGCGGCGTACCTGGGCCAGGTCGGCACCGACGGCTGCGCGTTCCTCGGGGACCTCGACCAGGGGTACATCCTCCTGCCGGATCCGTCGCGGCTGCAGCAGCAGCAGCCGCAGGAGTAGCGGAGGAACCGCGGACATCGAGGTGGCGGCCGGGGCGTGCGTGGTACTCTTCGCGACGCCATCCGGGGTGTGACCTGGTCCGCGTCTTCCTCTCCTCCACCAGCACCGATCTGCAGGCGCATCGCAAGGCGGTACACGAGTCCCTGCTCCGCCTCGACTTCGGGACGGTCCGGATGGAGTCCTTCGGGGCCGATCCGGGCGCGCCGCTCGACGTCTGCCGGCAGAAAGTGCAGCAGGCCGAGCTCGTCGTCGTCATCGTCGCCCACCGCTACGGGTGGGTGCCGACGGCGCGGGAGGGAGGCGACGACTACCGCAGCATCACCTGGCACGAGGTGGAGGCCGCGGGGGGCCGGCCCGTGTTCGTGTACCTGGTCGACCCCGCCTACGAGTGGCCGCACGGGCGGGAGACGGACCGGGTGGCCGAGGCGAGGTCCCCCGAGGAGGCGGTCGCGGTCTGGAAGAACGTGCTCGCCCTCCGGGAGCTCCGGAGCTTCTTGAGCGACAAGCGCGTGCGTTCGACGTTCACCTCCGCGGAGAACCTCGCCACGCAGGTCGTCGCCGACGTCTCGCGGTGGGTGATCGAGCACCATGCGTCTCCCCGCGCGCCGCTCGACCGCGCGGACGTGCAGGTGGTGGTGGGCAGCTTCCGCGACGCGGTCGAGCGCCTCGATGCGGACCGGGGGTTCCGGGAGTTCTGGCAGCGCTGGGAGCGCGACCGGCGCCGGGTCACCCCGGAGGACGCGATCGACGCGCTCACCGAGGTCCTCCGGCTCTGTCGCACGGCGTTCGGCGTACGCTCCGAGCGCGTGGTGCTCGTGGCCGACGCGCTGCTCGACGTCGCGCCCGCCAACGGCGAGGCCTGGCTCGCGCGGGGCGTCGCGATCGCGGGGGCCATCCGGAAGCAGGCCGAAGCCGAGGCGGCCGCCGGGGGGGTGAGCGAGCCGCTGCTCATGCGCAGCGCGGAGGCCCGCGACGCGCTGGTGCGCGCGACCGAGCTCCTGCCCGATGACCCGGATGCCTGGGGCTCCCTCGGCGGGCACCTCAAGCGCATGGCCGACTGGGCGGGCAGCGCGGAGGAGGGGGCCCGGCTCTCCGAGCGGATGCTCGCGTCGTACTGGCGCGGAGCGCAGCTGACGGATCACGCCTACCCGCTGCTCAACTTCATCGAGGAGCGCGCCGTCCGGGAGCCCACGCAGCCGCTGGTCCGGGGCCCGGAGGAGCGGCGCCGGCTCCAGAAGGCGCTCGCCCGGCGGGCGGCGCAGTACCAGAAGCAGGTCGACGCGCCCTGGGCGGCGTTCGACGTGGCGCGGGGCTACCACTACCTCGAGCCCAACCTCGCCCGCTTCCTGAGCGACCTCCAGGCGGGCATCCGCGATGCGCGGCGCGTCGCCCCCCTCCTCGACGACCCCGACGACCCGTGGATGTTGCGGACCGCCGAGGAGTCCCTCGTCCGGCTGAAGAAGGCGCAGGTGCCCGTGAGGGGGCTCGACGAGGGCATCGCGCTCTTGAGGAACGCCGCGGCGTCGGGGCGCTGGCTCGCGCGCGACGAGGCGGCCCTCCGCACCACGGACGCCGTGGAGAAGGCGGTCCTCGAGCTCCGCCTCGAGCTCGGCCGCCTGGGCACGAAGGGCGACACGTCCCGCGCGGAGCTCCTCGCCGCGGTCGAGAAGCTCGCCGCCGAGCCGATCACCGAGGCGGAGCTCCAGCAGTTCGAGGCCCACGCCGGAGAGCTCGGGGGCGTGCCGGCGGACGGGGAGCGCCGCGAGCTCGCGCTCGCCCTCTGGAAGATCGGCGGGAAGGAGGGGCTGAAGACGCTCGCCGGCTTCATCCCCGTGCCGGGCGCCGGTCCGCTCGTCTCGATGCTGTTGGAGGCGATCGAGCTGTTCGTCGAGCGAAAGAAGAAGAAGTAGGCGCGACCGGGCTCGCATCACAGCAGCGCGAGGCGACCGGAGGGCGACGCGGGCGCGAGAGCGCGGCGGGCCGGAGGCCACGAGGGGCGTTCGGGGCCCGCGTCGGTCGGCCGGCGCGCAGCCGGCCGACGGAGGGCCTCCGGCCCGACCCCGCAGGGCGCCGACCCCGCCGTCTTCGGCGGGGGCGCGCCCAGATCGGCCCGAGCTACCGGACCTTGGCCCGCGCGAGCGCGAGGACGCGGCCCCAGGTCGACGGCATCTGCTCCTTGAGCCAGAGGAGCCGCGCGAAGGGGAGGGGGAGCTCCGCCGTGAGGGGCACGGCGGCGTCGGCCAGCGACCAGGCCATGCCCGTCATGCGGGCGCCGAGCACCTCGGCGACCGCGGACTCGACGACCGCCCCGAGCTCGGCGGCGTCCTCGAGCTCGAGCACGTGGGAGTGGAGCGCGCAGACGGCCTGGAGCTCCCCGTCGTAGACGGACGCGTCGAGCGGATCGGCCCGGTAGGAGCAGAGCAGGTTGAGGCGCGTGTCGTTGCGGGTCGCGTCGCACCAGCGGCGCTCGAGGTCCGTGAACAGCGCGGGGTGGCCGGCCTTCAGGAGGCGGTCGGGGCCTTCGCCCCACACCGTGACGCCCCGGGCGCCGCGCGCGCGCAGGCTGGCGACCAGGGAGCGGAAGCTCTCCCACATGCCGTCGACCGAGGCCGGCGAGGCGGCGAGGGACCGCTGGACCAGCTCGTCGGCGTCCGCGAGGACGAGGCGGCCCGCGGCGAGCGCGGCGTCCACGTCGAAGCCGGACTCGCGGAGGCGGCCGACCAGCGGCGCCCGGTTGGCGCGCGCGGGCACGAGGATCGCGGGCTCGCCGCGCTCCAGGCCCTGGAGCGCGAAGGCCGCCACGCAGCCGACGAGGTGCTCCGCCGTCCGGTACACGTGCAGGCCGTGCCGACGGCAGGCCCCCGTCACGGCGCCTCCGAGAGCGCGCGGAGGACGGCCTCGGCGGCGTCGCCGGCGTAGATCTCGTCCCAGGCCCCGCGCCGGTGCACCACGCCGCAGTCGTGCTCGCGCAGCGTGGCGGCGAGCCGGTCCGGCGGCACCTCGCCCAGGGCGAACGTGCAGAGCGCGACCAGGTTCGACGCGGACATCGCCGGCCCGAGCGCGTGCTCGTACGCGACGAGGGCGCTCCACTCGGCGTCGCCCCGCTGCCGCGCGGTCGCGTCGCCGCAGAACCGGAGCCCGGTGAACCCCGCCGCGCGCGCCTCCAGCTCCTTGGACCGCCAGGTCGCGATCACGTCCTGGGCGGGCCGCGGCGCGCCGCTCGCGTCCTCGTGGAGCTCACCCTGGTCGAACAGGAGGAGCCGGCCGTCCGAGAGCGTGTCCCCGAGCCCGGCGTCGCGGATGGCGTCCCGCGCGGCGTCGGGCGTGAGCCACTCGGGCAGGACCCACGCGCAGCGCTGGCCCGCCTCGAGGCCGGCGGCGAGGAAGGCGGGCACGAAGGCCAGGCACTCGTCCGGCGTGCGGTAGAAGTGGCAGATGTGGCTGCCCGCGCCGCGGCGCGAGATCGCGCGGGCGTCGAGCTCCTGCGCGACCGAGATCACGCCGTGCCGCAGGAAGCAGAGGAGCAGCTCGGCCAGCATCGGCTCGTCGAGCCGCGCCTCGTGGATGCGGAACTCCGGCGGGAAGTAGCGGGAGAGGCCCGCGACGTCGTGGCGGTCGGGGGGGATCCCCGCCGCGACCAGCCGCGCGCGCAGCTCCTGCTCCATCGCATTCGACCCTTTCCCCGAAGCGGAGGGGGTGCCCGTAGCATTTCGGCGTCGCAATCGCACTATTTCGACCGTCGAAGGCGGATCAGTCGCGCCGCGCGCTCTGCATCACCGCGAACGCCGCGCCCTGCGGGTCGGCGAACACGGCGAAACGGCCGACGTTCGGGATGTCGGCCGGCCCGTGGAGCACCTGCCCGCCGAGCTCCTTCACCTTGCCGGCGGTGGCGTCCGTGTCCTCGACGTCGACGTAGACGAGCCAGTGCGGGGGCACGCCGGGGGGAGCGCGCATGATGCCCGCGTCGTGGGCGTGCCCGACGCCGTAGTAGGTGCCCATCGGGCCCATGTCCCACTCCTGCGGGGCCGGCCAGCCGAGCAGCTCGTTGTAGAAGGCCAGCGCGGCCTCCGGGTCGGGCGTGTCGAGCTCCGACCAGGAGATGTTGGTGGCGCCCTTCGGGAACGTGGGCTTGGGCTGCTCGTTCTCGTGCTGCAAGAGCCCGAACGCCGCGCCCTGCGGGTCGGCGACGACGGCGTAGCGGCCCACGCCCGGGATGGGCATCGGGGGCGCGTACACGCGGCCGCCGCGCTCCTGGAGCTTCGCGAGCGTGCCGTCGATGTCGTCGGTGGTGAGCACGGAGAGCCAGTGGCTGGGGGAGGGGTCCCCGGCCGGCTTCTGCGCGATGCCGCCGATGCCGAAGCCCGCCACGTGGAGGATGGGGTAGCCGGGCGCGAAGTCGACCTCGCGCGTCTCCCAGCCGAACAGCTGGGTGTAGAACGCGCGGGCCGCCGCGACGTCGGTGGTCATCAGATCGAACCACGTGAACTTGCCGGTGCTCATGGGACCTCGAAGGGTGTACGGGGTAGCCCGTAGCTCTGCCGTGGGCAATGCCGCTCGCTCGCGACCCCGCCGAACCCCGCATCCGGGGGGGCCCGCCCGGCATGCGCCCCCGACACCTCCATGTTAGACGGCCGGCTTCCCGAGGTCCGGCATGCCCAGCTTCCTGACTGACAAGAGCCTCGAAGGCGAGGCCCGTTTCGGCGGCTGGGCGCTGGCGAAGCGCCGCGCGTTCGCGGAGCCCGGCACCGAGCCGAACTACGCGCCGGACCGTGGCTACCGCCTCGAGCACGTCGCGCTCGACCTCGCGATCGACCCGGTGGCCCGCACCATGCGCGGCGTCGCGCGCGTCCGCTTCGGCGCGCTCCCCGGGCAGACGGGCTGGTACACCCTCGATCTCGACGAGGTCACGGTGGATGCGGTGACCACCCCCGACGGCGCCGCCCACGGCTGGCGCCACGCCGACGGCAAGCTGCACGTCGCGCCCGCCGCCGAGGTCGTCGTGCGCTGGCACGGCTCGCCGCGCCGCGGGCTCTGGTTCGTGGGCCCCACCGCCGCCGAGCCGAACCGCGCCCCCGAGGCCTGGACCCAGTGCCAGGACGAGGACGGGCACTTCCTGTTCCCGTGCTTCGACCACCCCTCCGTCAAGCATCCCTGGACCATCCGGATCACCGCGCCCGAGGGCTACGGGACGATCTCGAACGGGCGGCTCGCGTCGCGCGTGGGCAACACCTGGACGTGGGAGCAGGCCGAGCCGATGCCGGCCTACCTCGTCACGGTGGTCGTCCTGAAGATGGACGTCTACGAGGAGGAGTGGGACGGCATCCCGGTCCGCTACGCCGTGCCCGCGGGCACGCCCGAGGCGCTCGTCACCCGCACGTTCGGGCGCACGCCCGCGATGGTCGCGCACCTCTCCACGATCTTCGGGCGCTACCCCTGGCCCCGCTACGACCAGGTCGTCGTCCACGACTTCATCTTCGGCGGCATGGAGAACGTCGCCGCCACCACGCTCACCGACCTCGTGCTCATGGACGACACGGCGGCGCTGGACGGCGACCTCGACGACCTGATCGTCCACGAGCTGGCGCACCAGTGGTTCGGCGACCTCGTCACCTGCGTCGACTGGTCGCAGGGCTGGCTCAACGAGGGCTGGGCCACGTGGACGGAGCACCTCTGGGCGCGCGTCGACAAGGGCGTCGACGAGGCCGACTGGCACCTCTTCGAGCACCTCGGGAACTACCTCGGCGAGGACGGCGCGCGGTACCGCCGGCCCATCGTGAGCTACCACTTCAAGGCGCCGATCGATCTCTTCGACCGGCACCTCTACGAGAAGGCGGCGCTCGTGATCCACACGCTCCGCCACACGCTCGGCGACGAGCCCTTCTGGGCGGGCGTGCGGCTGTACCTCGAGCGGCACCGCTTCGGCACGGTCCACACCCGCGACTTCCAGCGCGCGCTGGAGGACGCGACCGGCCGCAACCTCGACCGCTTCTTCGCACAGTGGATCCACGGCGCCGGGCACCCCCAGCTCACCGTCGGGCTCGAGCACGCCGACGGGCAGCTCACCGTGAAGGTGAAGCAGACGCAGGAGGGCGACGGCGTCGCACCCGCCTTCCACCTGCCGCTCGTGGTGGCGTTCGGCGACCGCCGCGTCACGCTCAAGCTCGACGCGCGCGAGCGCGCCTACGTGCTGCCCTGCGAGGAGCGGCCCGCCTTCGTGCGCGTCGACCCCGACTTCGCCGTGCTCGCCGAGATCAAGCTCGAGGCGCCCCGTTCGATGCTCGCGGCGGCGCTCGCGGGTGATCCCAACGTGATCGGCCGGGTCCGCGCGGCCCGCGCGCTCGCGGAGGAGGGCTCCGTCGAGGCCGAGACGGCGCTGATCGCGGCGCTGAGCGGCGACCGGTTCTGGGGCGTCCGCGCCGAGGTCGCGGACCTGCTCGCGGCCCGCGGCGGCCCCCGCGCGGCCCAGGCGTTGATCGCGGCGCTCGGCGACGCGAACCCGAAGGCCCGGCGGCGCATCGTCGCGGCGCTCGGGGCGGTGCGGCGGCCCGAGGCCGCGGCTGCGCTCGCGGCGCTCCCGGCGGACGTGTCCGCGCAGGTCCGGGGCGAGGTCGCGCGGTCGCTCGGCCGGCTCCGGGCGCCCGACGCGCGCGCGGCGTGCGAGGCCCTGCTCGATGAGCCGTCCTGGGGCGAGGTGCTCCGGGCGCGCGCCATCGAGGGGCTCGGCAACCTGCGCGACGGGAGCGTGCTCGCCACGCTGATCGCCCAGACCGGCGACGACCGGCCGCCCCGCGCCCGCGCGGCCGCGTGCGCGGCCCTCGCGAAGCTCGGCGACGAGGTCGAGTCCACCCGGCTCCAGGCCGTCGAGCGGCTGGTCGAGCTCGCGGAGGACGCGAACTTCCGGGTGCAGGTGGCCGCCATCAACGCGCTCGGCACCCTCCGCGATCCGCGCGCGCTCGGTGTGCTCGGCCGCATCCACGGCTCGGCGGGGGACGGCCGCTGCCGCCGCCTCGCGTACGAGGCGATGGCGAACATCAACGAGGGGCGCACCTCCGAGGCGGGCCTCGCGACGATGCGTGGTCAGCTCGAGGCGTTCGTCGAGGAGAATCGGAAGCTCCTCGACCGCGTCCGGAAGCTCGAGGACCGCGCGTAGCGCGCGGGTGGGCGACGTGACGCGAGCGCGACGGGGAACCCGGCGCCGCGCCCCCGGACCCCGGCGGTGACCTCTCGCTCCGGTAGCCCGTCCCGCCGGTCGGTGGTCCGTCCACCGGTCCATCGCTCGCCGGCGAGATAGGTCCCACCACGATGATCACGCTGCACGACCGCCTCGCGGAGCTCGGGGCGCACCCCAGGGCCGTCCCCTGGACGATCCGGCTGCACAGCGGCTACTCGTCCTCGGGCATGGCGCGGGACTACGTGTTGTTCGCGCCTCCGAGCGCGGACGCGGCCCGCTACGTCCTCGCCCGCCTGCACAACGCCGTCCTCCTCTCGAACCCGGCCGCCGCCGAGCTCGAGGCCCCCGTGGAGCCCGAGAAGCTCGAGCCGCTCTTCTCACAGCTGAAGGCGATCCACCACGTCGGGCTCTTCCTCGCGGGGGAGGCGATCCGCCCCACGCGCCCCGACTTCGACCTGCCCAGCATCGACGTGCCCGTCCACATGGTCCCGGGCGAGGGCCTCGCCGCCGGCCTCGACATCGGCGGCACGGGCATGAAGGCCTGCGTCCTGCGGGACATGCACCTGTTGCGCGTCGCGTCCGCCCCCACGTGGCCGGACGGCGAGGCGGGCATCGACTCCATCGTCCGCCGCGCGCGCGCGCTGGTCGAAGAGGTCGCGCAGGGCGAGCGCGTCGGCTCCCTCGGTATCGGCTTCGCGTCCCCGATGGGCGTCGACGGGCGGGTGATCGAGCTCTCGACCGTCATGCGCCAGAAGGTGGGCGACGTGCACGCCTTCGACGGCTTCGCCGGCCGCGTCGCGAGCGGGCTCGTGGACGGACCCGTGGCGATGTTCAACGATCTCGCCAACCTGGGCCGGCACCTCTCGGCGCAGGGCGTGCGGCGCATGGTGCGCCTCCAGATCGGCACGAGCTTCGGTGGCTGCTGGATCGACGCCAACGGCACGGTGTACGCCACCGAGATGGGCCGCCTCGTCGTCGACGCCGGGCCCGACGCGGTGCCGCACCCCTACCTGCCCCTCGCCGGCGCCGCGCGGGCGTACCTGTCCAACCGCGGCGTGGCCGAGGACCTCGGGCGGCGCCTCGGCGAGACGATCGACCAGCGCACGGCCGGCCACCGGCTCCGCGAGGTGCTCGCGGCCGGGGATCCGCGCGGCGTCGCGGCGCTCGACCGGATGGCCGAGACGATGCGCGGCGTGGTCGCGGAGCTGCACGCGGTGCTGCCCGGGGTGACGACCGTGGAGTGCGGCGGTTCGATGCTGCAGGGGCCCGCCGGGAAGGGGCTCGCGGCGCGCCTCGAAGAGGGGCTCCCCGTCGAGTTCCGCGTGTCCAACCAGCCCGGGCACGACGGCGCGGTGGCCGCGGCGATGGCGCCGCGTGTCGCCGCGAGGCTGAAGGGGCTCAAGCGGGTGGGATAGAAGCCCCACGGGAGCCGCCCCCGGATGCAGGTCTACCGCTGGGACCTCGACAAGACCTACCTGCAGACCGACATCGACTCGGTGCGGGGGCTCGTGCGCAGCGCGATCGAGCCCGCCCGGGCCAAGCGCGCCGTCCCCGGGGCGCCGGCGCTCTTGCGGGAGCTCGCGCGTGAGCGGCCCGGCTGGCGTCCGCGCATCTACATCCTCTCCGGCTCGCCCACGCAGATGCGCCCGGTGCTCGAGCAGAAGCTGCGCATGGACGGCGTGCGCTTCGACGAGTTCATCCTCAAGGACAACCTTCACAACCTCAAGCGCGGCCGCCTGCGCGCGGTGCGCGGGCAGTTCGGCTACAAGCTGCCGCAGCTGTTGCGGGGGCGCGTGGGGCTCGGTGGGGCGGTGCGCGAGAGCCTCTTCGGGGACGACGCCGAGGTCGACGCGCTCGTCTACTCCGTCTACGCCGACGCGATCGCCGGCCGCATCGGCCCCAGCGAGCTCTCGCGCGTGCTCGCCGCCGCGGGGGCCTACCCCGACCACATCGTGGACGCGCTCGCCGCCCTCCGGCAGGTCGCGCTCGCCGACGCCGTCGACCGCATCTTCATCCGCCTCGACCGCGGGCGCCCCCTGACCGTGTTCGAGCCGCTCGGGAGCCGCGTCGTGCCCGTGCGCTCCTGGTTCGAGGCCGCGCTCGTGCTCTACGGCGCGGGCGAGCTCTCCGGCGACGGCGTCGCGCGGGTCCGCGCCACCATCGGGCTCTCCGACGGCGAGCTCGTCGGCTACTTCGCGAGCGTGCTCGCCCGCGGCGCCGTCGAGGACGTCGCCATGGCGCGCCTGTTGAGCGAGGTCCCGCCCGACCCCATGTGGGCCGCCGCCGAGCAGGAGCTGCGCCGCGGCCCCTTCCCGTACCGCCCGCCCGCGCCGCCCGTCGGCGTCGACTACCTCGAGGTCCTGCGGGGTTTTGGGCACTGACGTGGATAGCCAGACGGCATGAACCTCCGCGACCAGTTCCTGAAGGCCGGGCTCGTCTCGAAGAAGGACGCCGACGCCGCCGCGCGCGACGCCCGCAAGCAGCAGAACGTCCAGAAAGGGCACCAGGAATCCAAGAAGGTGCTCGAGCAGCGCGCTGCCGAGGAGCGCGAGCGCGAGCGGCTGGCCCGCGAGGCCGAGCGGCTCGCGCGCCGCAAGGCCGCCGAGGAGACCGCCCGCCGCGACACCCTGCTCTGGCAGGGCCGCCAGATCCTCCGCTCCCACCGCCTGAAGTTCCGCGCCGGACCCCAGCGCTTCTGGCACCGATCTCCCGACGGCCGCGAGCTGTGGAAGCTCTGGCTCCCCGAGCGCGTCGCCGAGGACCTGCGCAGGGGCCGGGCGGCGATCGCGTGGATCGACGGCGGCACCGAGCCCGAGATCGTGGTCGTCGACGCCGAGACCGCCGACCGCGTGGCCGCCATCCGCCCCGAGCTCGTCCTCTTCCGCAACCGCGGCCCCGCCGACCCCGACCCGGCCGAGCAGCTGTTCGAGGGCTGATCCGGGGCCGGCGCCGCGCATCGGGGCCTGCGACACAGGCGAAACCCGCTCCGCGACGCTCCGATCCTCTTGGGGGGGGCGGCTACCCGGCCCGCCCCCGCGCGTGCAGCGCCAGCTTGCCGCGTTGCACGGGCCACCGCGCGAGGTGGTACACCGCGCCGGCCGCGCGCCGGGCCCCCGCGCGCGAGAGCTCCGGCCGGAAGCGGATGAGCGCGTGCTCGGCGCGGATGAGCTCGCGGGCGGCGTCGTAGAAGGCCTGCGGGTAGTCGGCTTCGAAGAGCACCGCGTTGTCCATCGCCGCCTGCCAGTTGGTCGCCTTCAGGCGCTCCTTCACGCGGTCGAAAAACGGCGTGCCGGGGAGCGGGTAGCTCACCGTGATGCCGATCTCCTCGGGATCGAGCTCCCGGATCAGCCGGGAGGTCGCGAGCACGTCCGCGTAGGTCTCCCCCGGGTAGCCGAGCTGGAGGAAGAAGCCGCGGCGGATGCCGTGGTCGCGCAAGAGCCCGGAGGCCCGGCGAATCTCCTCGAGAGAGCAGTCCTTGTCCATCGCGTCGAGCACGTGCTGGGCGCCGCTCTCGACGCCCATCCACACCTCGCGGCAGCCCGACGCCGCGAGGTCGGCCACGTAGGCCGGGTCCCGCACGAGGTCCGCGCGCGTGAGGCAGCGGAACGGCACGGGGGGGCCGATCGCGTCGCGGTAGGCCCGGAGCCACCCCGGCTTGATGGCGAAGATGTCGTCCGTGAACCAGATGCGGTCGGCCCCGCGGCCGTCGACCAGCGCGCGGACCTCGGCCGCGACGCGATCCGCGGGCCGCGCGTGGTAGGTCCGGCCCCAGGTCGGCTTCGCGCACCAGTTGCAGCGGTAGGGGCAGCCGCGCGCGGTCGAGACGTTCACCTCCCACGCGCCGTGTTTCGCCCGCCAGGTGTCGGCGTAGCGGCGGAGGTCCACGCGGTCCCAGGCGGGGGAGGGGAGCGCCGAGAGGTCGGTCATCGCCGGCCGCCGCGGCAGCACGCCCTCCAGGGGGGCCCCGTCGAGCCACTCCAGCACGGGCTGGTCGTGCTCGCCGACCACCACGACGTCGGCGCCGGCGTCCCGGTACATCGCGGGCCGGTCGGAGGCGTCCGGACCGGCCACGAGCACGGCGGCGCCGCGCTCGTTCGCGAGCCGGATCATCTTGAACGCCGCTTCGCGCATGACCGTGAGGCACATCTTCTGCGCGACGGCGTGCGGGTCCGCGAGGATCGCCACCTTGCGTGGGCGGTGGCCGTCCAGCGCGTCCGCGAAGGTCTCGACCCGGTGCGTGAACATCGGGTCGTACACCGCCACGTCGTGCCCGGCCGCCTCCGCCGCGGCGGCGCTGACGAGCGTGCCGAGCGGCGGGTAGGGCTTGCCCGCCTTCGCCTCCCGGGGGTCGAGCGGGAGGTGGTAGTTGTGCGCGATCAGGACGCTGGACACGGCCGCACCTTAGCCTCCCGCGCGCCCGCGTCACGACCAGAAATTGTCCGCCCGCTCCGTCAGGCGTCCGCGTCCCCGGCCGGGCAGGTCCCCGGCGGGCACACCGCGCGGCAGTAGCCACCGGAGAGCGAGTGGGCGGCGAGCACCTCCGCGCCCTCGTCGCGGCCGACCGACGCGGCGATCTGCGCCACGCGGAGCTCGGCGAGGCCCGGCTCGTCGCCGATCACCGCGCCGTCGGCGGTGAGGTGGCGCAGCCGCCCGACGTGGGTGTAGCTCCAGCGGCCATCGGCCTCGAACAGCCGCCCGACGAGCGGGATGTGGTCGAGCGCCTCCGCCAGCGTCGGCGTCGGCGGCACGAAGGGGACGAGATCCAGGTGGTTCTCGTAGCGCACCTGCGTGAACACGGCGTCGTAGAGCGACGCGAACGCGGCGTCGCCCACCAGCGCCGCGGCGAACGTGACCACCTCCGTCGGCGGGAGGCCCGCCTCCTGCAGCGCCCAGGCGCCGAGGCTCGCCATCGAGCCTCCCTTGCTGTGGCCCGTCACGTAGAGCCTTCCACCCGGGCGGAGCTGGTCGCGAACGGCGGCCATCACGCCCTCCTCGACGCGCGCCCAGGCGCCGTGGAAGCCCCGGTGCACCTTCCCGGGGAAGCCGGGCTGCCCGACGGGCTCGGCCCGCAGGTCCTGGAACCAGTCCAAACCCGTGCGCAGGTTCGCCGCGCCCGAGAGCGTGCCCCGGAACGCCACCACCACACCGTCGGCCGTGGGGCCGACCAGGGCGCCGTCGATGTGGCGCGGTCCGCCCGTGATCGGGGTGGGCGCGGCCACGAAGCCCGCCGCGCGGTGCCAGGCCTCGATCGGCGCGTAGCGGCCGTGCACGTCGATGGAGTAGGCGGCCGCGCTCGCGGCGAGGAGGCGGCAATGCAGGGAGCTGACCGTCGGCATTCGTGGATGCTACTACGGCGAACGGGCTGGACAGGTGTTCAGCATCGAGCTACAGGTTCGAGCCAGCCCGGAGTCCACATGCCCGCCGAGCACGATCGCCGCATCGACTACATCGAGTTCCCCGTCCCCGACGCCGCCGTGGCGAAGCGCTTCTACGAGGCCGTGTTCGGCTGGAAGATGCAGGACTGGGGCCCCGACTACGTGAGCTTCGAGGACGGGCGCCTCACCGGGGGCTTTCGCGGCGGGGAGGCGGTCGTGCCCGGCGGCCCGCTCGTGATCCTCTACGCCGTGGATCTACCCGCGACGGAGGCCCGCATCGTCGAGCACGGCGGCACCGTCACGGTGCCCACCTTCCCGTTCCCGGGCGGGCGGCGCTTCCACTTCCGCGATCCGAGCGGACATGAGCTCGCGGTGTGGTCGGATCCGCTGCCCGGGGAGGGGGCCCACTGAGCCCCAGCGCGCCGCTTCGTGGATCCCCCCGTGGCCTCACTCGACCGTGATCGCGCCGCTCACCGACCCGCCGCAGGGAGAGAGGTCGCGGCGCCAGGGCGCCGAGGCCTCGCCGGCCGGCCAGCTCGGGTCCGGCGAGGCGGCGAGGGCGTCGGTGGGACCGACCGCGGTGAGGTCGAGGCCGTCCGCGGGCGCGAGCGCGCAGAGCGCCTCGAGGTCCCACCCGGCGGGCGCCGGCTCGATCCAGGCGCGCAGGGAGGCGTCTGTGCCCTCCCGGTCGTCGAGGCAGCCGAAGCCGAAGTCGACGTAGACCTCGATCGCCTCGGCGAACGGCTCGCCGCAGACGGGCGCGACGTTCACGAGGAAGCCGTCCGCGTCTGCGCGCAAAAGCCCGGGCGCGTCCGGGGTGGAGGCCGCGCCGACGTCGTCGGGCACGTCCAGGGTGAGGCCGACCGAGACGCCGGATTCGCAGGCGACGAGGAGGAGGAGGGACATTCCGCCTCTGTACCACCGACGCTCGGCTACATGGCCGGCCGGAGAGCACGCATGCGGATCCTCGTCCCCCTGGCCTCGGCGCTGTGCGTGGCGGTGGTGCTCGCCGCGGCTGCCCGAGCGCACGCCGCCACGCCCGAGGAGGACGCGCCCACCGCGGGAGCGGCCGCC
>CAYWGD010000011.1:75877-101454 GCA_964457335.1 uncultured Enterobacteriaceae bacterium
CCGAGCGCACGCCGCCACGCCCGAGGAGGACGCGCCCACCGCGGGAGCGGCCGCCCCCACGCCCGAGGAAGCGGCCGCCACCGCGGGACTGGCCGCCCCCACGCCCGAAGAGGCCGCCGCGGCGCACTGGCGCGGGCTCGCCGAGGTCGACGTCGAGGCGGCGCGGCGCCTCCAGGTGGAGAACCACCCGGGGGCCGTGCAGGCGCTCGGCGACGTGGACTTCCTCGCGCGGCTCGAGCGCGGCGCGGCGCTCGCACGCGCGCGGGCCGCGGAGGTGCGCGACTACTTCGGCCACGCGGCGGTGATCCAGGGGTTCGCGGCGTCGCTGGGGGACAAGCACCTCTACGCCCGCATGCTCGTCCGGGGCGCGCGCTACGCCTGGGCGGGCCTCCTGGTCGTGCGGGAGGCCGGCACGTTCGTGGTCACCGCCGACGAGCGGCCCGGGGCCGGGGGCGCCCTCCGCGGCGCCACGCTGCTCGGGTGCGACGGCCGCACCGCGGACGCCCTCGCGGAGGAGCGCCTCGGCGGCTTCCGCGCGGACTGGTCCGTGGAGGCCCAGCGGGTCCAGAGCTCGCCGTGGCTCCTCGTGGACGACGGCAACCCGCTCCTCGGGCGGCCCGCGCGCTGCACCTTCGCCCGGGACGGCGCGCCGGTCGAGGTCGACCTCGCGTGGGCCTCCGTCGCGCCTGCGGACCTGCAGCCGCACCTCGCCGCGGCCGCGGAGCGCACACTCGCGCACGCGGGCTTCGGCGTGCGGCCCTTCGCGGGCGGCTGGTGGGTCGCGCTGGAGCGCCTCGACGAGCGCGCCGGCCCCGTGGTCGACGAGGTTCGGGAGCGCGCCGCTGAGCTGCGTCGCGCGCCGATGGTGGTCCTCGACGTGCGGGGCAACGGGGGCGGGGACTCGGCCTACGGCCGCGCGCTCCTCCTCGCGCTGATGGGCGAGGGACGGCGCGCCGAGATCGACGCCGCCGGCGCCGCCGACTGCCCGTCGCCCTGGCGCGCCTCCCCGGGCAACCTCGCGGCGCTCCGCCAGTGGCGCAAGGAGCGCAGCCCGGGCCAGGACGCGGGCACCCGGGCGTACTACGACGCGCTCGAGACCGCGCTCGCCGACGCCGTGGCGGCCGGGCGCCCCTTCGACGAACCGCTCACGCCCTGCCGCGCCACGCCGCCCCGCCCGCCGGCCCGGCAGCTCCGCTCCGAGTTGAAGGGGCGCCTGGTCCTCCTCACCGACAACCAGTGCTTCAGCTCGTGCCTGCTGCTCGCCGCGCAGGTGCGGGCCGTGGGCGGCCTCCACGTGGGCGAGGAGACGGACGCTGCCACCCGGTACATGGAGGTGCGCGAGGTGACGCTCCCCTCGGGCCTCGCGACCTTCACGACCCTCCAGAAGGCGGCGCTCGGCACGCCCGCCCGCGTGGGCCCCTTCACGCCGACCGAGCGCTTCGCGGGCGACATGGCGGACACGGTGGCGCTCGAGGCGTGGATCGCGGGGCTCGGGGCGCGCTGATCCGGGGGCGTGGCGCTGCGCCTGCCCCGGACAGAGGGCGCCGGCGTCGCGCCCCAAAAACACCGAAACCCCCGCTCGAAGCGAGGGGGGGCGTTGCGGGGGGGCTCGCCCCCCCGCCCCAAGAGCATCCCGCAGAGAACCGCGGAGATGGCTCCTAAGTGGCCTCGGCCGCCCGCTGCGTCACGCGCCGCACGGGCACGGAGCTCACCACGGAGATGCCGTTGTCCGCCTTCTCGAGGCGCACGTCGACGTGCTCGCGGTCCACCTCGCAGTAGCGCGCGATGACGTCGAGGATCTCGGCCTTCATCGCCTGCATCTGGCTGGGCGTGAGGTCGACCTGGTCGTGGACGAGCAGGATCTTCAGGCGGGACTTGGCGTCCTCCTTCGACCCGGCCGGCACGCGGCCGAAGAACCGATCCAGAAGGTTCATCACTGTGCCACCTCCTTGGCGGGGCCGAGCCCGATCCAGCGCTTCATGACGGTCCAGAAGGTGTCGGGCTCCTCGAGCGCGACGAAGGGGACGTCGGCCTCGCCGGTGAGGCGCCGCGCGATGCGGCGGTAGGCCTCGCCGACCACCGACTTCTCGTCGAACACCGCGGGCATGCCCTTGTTCGCGCTCACGATGACGTCCTCGTGGTCCGGGACCATGCCCACGAGCGGGATGGCGAGGATCTCGAGGATGTCGTCCTTGTTCATCATGTCGCCGCGCTTGACCATCTTGGCGCGGAAGCGGTTCACGATGAGCTGCGGCTCGGGGAGCTCGGCGGCCTCGACGAGCCCGATGATGCGGTCGGCGTCGCGGATGGAGCTGACCTCGGGCGTGACGACGATGACGGCGCGGTCGGCGCCGGCGATCGCGTTCTTGAAGCCCTGCTCGATGCCCGCGGGGCAGTCGATGAGGACGTAGTCGAACTCGGCCTTCAGGTCGGACACGAGCTTGCGCATCGCCTCGGGGCTGACGGCGTTCTTGTCGCGCGTCTGGGCCGCGGGGAGCAGGAAGAGCGTGTCGACGCGCTTGTCCTTGATGAGCGCCTGCCGGAGCCGGCACTCGCCCTCGATGACGTGCACGAGGTCGTACACGATCCGGTTCTCGAGGCCGAGGATCACGTCGAGGTTGCGCAGACCGATGTCCGCGTCGACCACGACGACCTTCTTGCCCAGCAGCGCCAGCGCCACGCCCAGGTTGGCGGTCGTCGTCGTCTTGCCGACGCCGCCCTTGCCAGAGGTGACGACGATGCACTCACTCATGTGGACTCCTTGGAGGTCGCGGCCCCGCCCGCCACGGGGGGGAGCCGGCCGCGATAGGGTTCGATCACGATGCTGCCGGCGGACAACCACGCGATCTCCGGCGCGACGTGGCGCCCCGCCTGCTCGGGGGCGTGCGCCGGCAGCAAGATCACCTTGCCGATGCGCAGCTGCGTGGGTCGCATGTCGAAGGCGAGGATGACCGCCCCCACGCCCGTCGAGGACGGCAGGTCCCCGCGGGCGCCGGCGTGGGCGAGGCCCTTCAGCGCGCCGAAGACGAGCACGTTGCCGCCCGCGATGAGCTGGGCGCCGGGGTTCACGTCGCCGAACACCTGGATGTCGCCCGCGAAGCGGACGACGGCGCCGGAGCGGACGGTGCCCGGGAGGGTGAGGACGCGGCCGGTGCCGTCGGGCTCCTCGTCCTCGTCGGCCGTGGCCGCCTCGCGTACGAGCTCGGTGGGGCCTTCCTCCGCCTGTCCGGCGAGGGCCGGAGCCACGGTCGGCGCGGGGGTCGCGGGAGCGGCGGCGACCACGACCGGCGGTGGCTCCGGCGCCGGAGCGTTGACGTAGACCTTGATCTTGAGCTCGCGCTCGGCCTGCCGCTGGAGCGTCTCCGTCGTGCAGTACAGGCCCACCACGTCCATCCCGAACTCGTCCTTCGCGAGGTGGATCAGGCGGCGGAGGTCGAAGAGATCGATGTCCCGGCGGCCCAGGTCGATGCGCACCGTCGCGCCCTGGTAGCGGCCGGGCTCGGCACCCAGCTCGGCGCGCAGGGCCGCGCGCAGGGTGTCGAAGCTCGCGCCCGGCGCCAGCTCCAACACCAACGCTCCCCCCGGCACGCTGCGCAGGGAGAACGGAGCAGGCCGCGCGGAAACGCTCGGCGTGACGGCGGGGTTCGCCATGGAGGCTCGTGGGCCTTGGGGGGCGGGAGGAGGGAGGGGGGCCGGGGAGGCCGGGGAGGAGCGCCGAGCGGGAGCCCAGCGGGGGGATGCACGGAGACTACCACGTTGGCCGCGGCGGATGCAAAGAGAATCTTGTCGGGTCAAGGGGTGGGTAAGAAACGAGGTTCGGCTCGTTCGGCCCCGTCAGCCCCCGATCGTCCCGACCAGCGCCCCGGCAAGCGCGAGCAGCGCGGCGTAGTAGGTGATCATCACGACGAGGTCGCCCCCGCGGAAGTCGCGCTTGAAGAGGCGCACCGCCAGCACCGCGTCCGAGACGAGGAAGAGGAGCCCGCCCGCTTCGCCGACCGGCCCGAGCGTGCTCGCCGCGGCGACCATCCCGCACAACACGACGGCGTAGACGGGCACCGCCAGCTTCAGCACGCTCTTGCGCGGGCGCAGGTACGCCACGAGCGCGAGCGCGAACGCCAGCAGCACGACGATGCGGATCGGCGAGGGCGTGTCGCCCGAGGCGGCGAGGAAGGCCGGGACGAACAGCAGGTGCCCGACCAGGAACGACGCGAGCCCGTGCAGCAGGAAGCGGTCCTTGTCGAGCAGGAAGGCGTCGCCCGCCGCGGAGAGCAGCATGCCGGCGGCGCCGAGGGGGTGCGTCGGCGCGAGCAGGCCCGCGAGGAGCAGCGCGGGCGCCGGCTTGATCGCGCGCACGGGGCCCTTCGCGCCGGACGCGACCACGCCGAGGTAGGCGAGGCCCGCGACGAGCGCCGCCCACCAGAGGGGGGGCATCCCCCGCTACGCGCGCAGGAGGGGTTCGAGCCCGCCGCGTCCGTCGAGCGCGCGCAGGTCGTCGTAGCCGCCCACGTGCACGTCCCCCACGAAGATCTGGGGGACGGTCGTGCGGCCGGTGCGCTCCCGGAGCGCGTTCCGCCCGGCGTCGTCGCCGGACAGGTCGATCTCCTCGTAAGGAACGCCCTTCTGCTCGAAGAAGCGCTTCGCCGCGCGGCAGTAGCCGCAGTAGTCGGTGGAGTAGATGATGACCTTGGCCATGGCATCCACTAAGCGCGTGCCGACGCATGGCAAGGCCGCGGTCGCGTCGCGGCCGGCCGAACGCGGGGTCGGCTACCAGGTGTAGGGCACGACGGTGATCGTGTCGGACGCGCCGAAGATGTCCACGGCGGTGAAGTCGACCTCGTAGTCCGGGTAGGTGCAGTCGAGGTAGGTCGAGCTCCCGACCCAGGCGCTGTACCAGGTGATCCCGTCGATGCGGTCGAGCGGGAAACCGTCGACCCACTCGCCGTTCCAGGCGTCGTACACGTCCACGTACACGTCGCTCACGTCGTTGGAGCCGTCGGGGTCTTCGACGTCGGCGTCGAAGGACCAGACGAAGTCGTGGTAGTACTCGTCCGGCTCGCACCACGCTTCCGTGAAGGTGAAGTACGGCGCCGCGTTCGGCGTCGGCTTGGGCCCCGGATCGTCGGTGTACACGAAGCAGCCAGGAAGGGTGAGGGTGGCGGCGATGACGGCAGCGGCGCGAAGCATGGTTTCCTCCTGCTGCGTTGATGTACGTGCATGCGAGCGGGGGCATTCACGCTGAACCGTACCCACCGGCACGGGGGCAGGCGCGCCCCGGGAAGGGTCGTGGTTCAACGTGACCAACCCCGGCGAGCCGGGGCTTGACCTCCCGAGCCGGGCGGGCAGGCGCCTTCAGAGCTCGCAGACGAACTGGTACTCGCTGCTGCACCGCGTGTCGGACCACTCGCCGCGGCGCCCCGAGGTGTTCGTCATCGCGCAGTCGGCCTCGCCCGCGTCGTCCGGCTCGCCGCTGCCCCAGTCGTCGTAGCTGACGCTGCTCCCGTCGGGCCACACCCAGTCGCCCTCGACGGCGATGTCGTTCGCGCCGATCCAGGTCGGCGTGATCGCGAGGTTGGCCACGTCGGTGTTCTCCGCCGAGCTGGTGATGCGGGCGAGCATGCCGCCGAGGCCCTCGCAGACCTGCGCCGCGGTCTCCCAGGAGGCCGCGGTGTCGCACAGGAGGTACGGCGTCGAGCTCGTGCAGGCCCAGCAGGACTCGAGCTCGTCGAAGTAGCCGTTGCAGTCGTTGTCGACCCCGTCGCACGCCTCGCTGCCGCCCGGGTACGCGGCGGCCGAGGTGTCGTCGCAGTCGCCGTCGCAGATGCTCACGCCGTCGCCGTCGACGTCGACGGACTCGGGCGTCGAGGCGTCGCAGTCGTTGTCGAAGCCGTCGCACACCTCGGCCGCGCCCACGTAGACGGCGGCGTTGGTGTCGTCGCAGTCGCCCGCGCAGGTCGCCTGCCCGTCGGCGTCGAGATCGTCGTCCTCGTCGATCAGCGCGTCGCAGTCGTTGTCGATGCCGTCGCAGACCTCGCGCTCGGACGGCGAGAAGTCGGGGTCCTCGTCGTCGCAGTCGCCCGCGCACGCGGACCAGCCGTCGCCGTCGAAGTCCCAGATCTCGTCGACCTCGCCGTCGCAGTCGTTGTCGATGCCGTCGCAGGCCTCGGGCGCGCCGTCGAAGATGAAGGGGTCCTCGTCGTCGCAGTCCTCGCAGGCGGTGAGACCGTCGTCGTCCCCGTCGATCTCGTCGATCTCGCCGTTGCAGTCGTTGTCGAGCCCGTCGCAGACCTCGTCGTTGCCCGGGTACATCTCGGCGAAGGCGTCGTTGCAGTCCCACTCGCCGTCCATCAGGTAGCAGTCGGCCACGTCCCAGAAGCCGTCGCCGTCGTCGTCGAAGCCCTCGTCGAGCTCGGCGTCGCAGTCGTTGTCGATGCCGTCGCAGAGCTCGGTCGCGCCGGGGAAGATCGTGACGTCCTCCGGGGCGCAGTCCTCGGCGTCCGGGGTGCCGTCGTGATCGGCGTCGTGCGTGGTGGGGTCGATCACGCGGTCGGTGTCGTCGCCAGCGGGGGTCTCACCACCGACGATCTCGTTGTCCGGGGCGCAAGCCAGCAGGAGGGCGAGCAGGAGCATGACGTATCCTACCGTGCCGATGCCGCTTCATCTGCTCGATTTCAACGGTGGCGTGACGAACCGCGGCACCGGCGCGCTCCTCGGCATGCTGGGCGGGGGCGCGCGGCGCTGGCGCACGCGCGAGGTCGGGGAGCTGCCGCCTACCGAGGACGGCGTGTGGGTGCTCACCGGCGGCCCGGGATCGCCGCTGGAGGAGGGGCCCTGGCGCGCGCCCGTGCTCGCGGCGCTCCGCGCGCGCGTGCGCGCCGGATCTCCGACGCTGGCGATCTGTTACGGGATGGAGCTCCTGTCGCTCGCGCTCGGCGCCGAGCTCGCGCTCCTGCGGCGGCCGCGCGTGGGGGTCGTCCCGCTCCGGCTCACCGGGGCGGGCCGCGGCGACGCGCTCTTCGCGGCGCTCGACGGGGCCCCCACGCTGGAGAACCGCCGGTGGGGCGTGTTCGGGGGGGGCGGGGCAACACTCGCCGAGGGCGAGGAGGGAGACCGGGTGGTGGTGCGGTACGGCGAGCGGGTGGTCGGGGTGATGTTCCACCCGGAGGCGGACGAGGCGACGGTGCGGGCCGCGCCCGAGCTCGACATTCCCGGCGACCCCGCGGGGCTCGACCGGGTGCACCTCGGGGTCGTCGCGGGCTTCCTTCGCGCGGTGGGCCGATGAAGCGCCTCGCCTTGACCCGGGACACGGTCGGCACCGTCGCACGCGGGCACCCGTGGGTGTACCGGGACGGCGTCCGCGGCTCGGCCGCGGTCGGGGAGCCGGTGCTCCTCGTGGACGACAAGAACAAGGCCGTCGCGTGGGGGCTCTTCGACCAGGGGCCCATCGCGGTGCGGGTGCTCGGGCGCGAGCCGGTGAGCGTGGAGCGGCTCCTCGCGACGCGCATCGCCGCGGCCGAGCGCCGGCGCTCGCTCGTGGGCGGCGACACGGACAGCTACCGCCTGCTGAACGGGGAGGGCGACGGGCTCGGCGGCGTGGTGGTCGACCGCTACGGCGACGTCGCCGTGCTGCGCCTGTACAGCAACGCCTGGGAGCGGCACCTCGGCGCGATCGTCGACGTGTTGCGCCCCCGCTTCACGTCGATCTGGCGGCGCTTCGGCGTGGCGCGCGTGGACGAGAAGGAGGGCGGCGTGGCCCTGCACGGTCCCGAGCCGGCCGACGGCGTCGTGGTGCGCGAGCACGGGATGAAGCTCCTCGCCCGCGTGAAGACCGGTCAGAAGACGGGGCTTTTCCTGGACCAGCGCGAGAACCGCCGCTCGATCCGGGCGTGGTCGGCCGGCCGCAGCGTGGTCAACCTCTTCAGCTACAACGGCGGCTTCTCGGTGGCTGCCGCGCTGGGCGGCGCCCGCCGGGTCGTGAGCGTGGACATCGCCCCCGCGGCCATCGCCGACGCGAAGGAGAACTTCCTCCTCAACGGCCTCGACCCCGGGGCCCACGGCTTCGAGGTCGCGGACGCCTTCGCCTGGGCCGGCGAGCGCGCCGACCTCGTGATCCTCGACCCGCCTTCGCTCGCGCACGACAAGGACGCCGACGCCGCCGCGAAGAAGGCGTACCGAGACCTCAACCGCCACGCCTCGGGCCTCGCCGGGGAGCTGTTCGCCACCTCCTCCTGCACCGCGCGCCTCTCCTGGGACCGCTGGGAGGAGGCCGTGCGCGACGGCGTGCGGGGCGGCTGGGCGTGGCTCGCGCGCGCCGGGGAGCCGCCCGATCACCCCGTCGCCGTCGGGCACCCCGAGGGGCGCTACCTCAAGTTCGCCCTGCTCGGCCGCCTGGGCGGCGAAGGGCCCGCCGGTTCCCTGGTACGCTGAGGGGGTGATCGAGCCCGCCTACCCCCGGCCGTACGGCTCCTACACCCTGCTCGAGCGGCTGGGTGCGGGCGGCATGTCGGAGGTCGACCTCGCCCGGCGCACGGTCGGGGACGGGAGCTTCGTCCGCTTCGTGGTGATCAAGCGGATCCGGACGGGCAACCACGTCGAGGAGCAGTACGTCCGCATGTTCCAGGACGAGGCCCGCATCACCGCGGAGCTCTCCCACGAGAACATCGCGCAGGTGTACGACTTCGGCCGCGAAGGCGAAGAGTTCTACATGGCGATGGAGTACGTCCCGGGGATGGACCTCCGGGCCGTGCAGATCGCGCTCGCGAAGCGCGGGAAGCTCCTGCCCGTGCGGATCGCGCTCACCATCCTCTGCGGCGTGCTCCGCGCGCTCCAGTACGCCCACACCCGCGTCGACCAGCTCGGCCGGCCGATGAACATCGTCCACCGCGACGTGAACCCGCGGAACGTGATGATCTCGGTGAACGGCGAGGTGAAGCTCATCGACTTCGGGGTGGCCAAGGCGTCGGACCGCCTCGAGAAGACCGAGGGCAACGCGGTCAAGGGCAAGTTCGCGTACATGGCGCCCGAGCAGATCGACGGGAGCGCGTCGGTGGACGGGCGGGCCGACCTCTTCGCCGTGGCGCTCGTCCTCCACGAGCTCCTCACCGGCCGGAGCCCGTTCTCGGGCCTCACCGAGGTCCAGATCCTCCACCGCATCCTGTCGGGGAAGATCCCGCCGCTCCCGGACGGCATCGACCACCCCGACCTGCCGCTCCTCCGCCGCATCCACGCGCGCGGGCTCGCGATCCGCGCGGCCGACCGCTACCCGAGCGCCGATGCATTCCGGGTGGACCTCGAGGCGGCGCTCTCCCCGATCGGGGGCCTCGCCCCGCCGCTCTGGATCGCGGAGCTGCTCCGCGACGCCGCGGGGGAGGGGGTGGCCGACATCACGCGCCGGCTCCGCTCCTACCGCGACGGCGTCGGGACGGGGCCGCGCCCGGTCGTCGCGCCGCCGCCGCCGCTCGAGTCCTCCGGCACGCTCAACGTGGCGTCGATCGAGGCGCCCCCCGTCGTGCGGACGAGCTGGCTGGCGTGGGCCGCGGCGGGCGTCGGGTTCTCGGGCGTCGTGCTCATCGGGCTCGGGCTCGTGGGTGCGCTGGCGGCGTGGTGGAGCTGGTCGCGCGAGTCGACCGCGGCGGAGGCGCCCGTCGCCGACGCTGCGCCGGCCGGTGCGCCGGCCGCGGATCCGGCCCCATCCGCGGGACCGGGCGCGGCGGACCCCGCGACGGGCGCCGCCATCCCGGCCGCCGGCTCCGTGCCCCGCTCGCCGGCGAACCCGGGCACCACCACCGGCGCCGCGGCGACCGCGTCGAAGCAGCCGTCCGCTTCCGCCGGCACACCCGCTCCGACCGGCACCGCTTCGATCGGCGCGCCGCCCACTGGCGCACCACCGGCCGGCGCGCCATCGGCGGGCACGGCACCGGCCGGCGCCGCGACCGGCACCCCCGCGTCGACCAGCCCCTCCGCGCCCGCGAGCCCCCCGTCCAGGCCCCCCGCCGATCCGGGCACGACCTCGCCGGCCGCGACCGCCCCGGGCCCGACCGCCGCGACGACGACCACCCCGGCCGCGACCGCCGCCGCGCCCGCCACGGTCCCGGCCACGTCCGGCGCGACCGCCGCCTCGACCCCGGCCCCCCGCGGCGAGGAGGGCTTCCTCAACCTCACGAGCCGCCCGATGAAGCTCGACGTGTACGTGGACGGGAAGAAGGTCGGCACCACGCCGCTCCGCCTCCACCGGCTCCCCGTCGGCTCGCACGAGGTGGCCGTGCGCGATCCCGTGAGCGGCCGCTCGCAGACGCGCACCGTCGTCATCTCGGTGGACGTCGCCACCACGCTGCCCCCGGTGCTCCTGGAGTGACCCTGCTCGCGCTGTTGATCTCGGGTCTCGCCGGCTGCGACGTCCCCGCCACCGCCTTCCCGGTGGATCCCTGCCGCGTCGGCGACACCTTCGACGCCGTTTCCGCGGACGTGCGCTGCGCCGCGGCGGGCACGAGCGTCGAGGCCTCGTTCGAGTGGGGCGCGGCCACGATCCTGGGGGGCGTGCGCGGCGAGGGCTGGGACGGGCTCGGTTTCGTCGCCACGGGCGCCACTCCCGCGGGCGGGACGTTGTCTCTCGGGCACCGCTCGGGCGCCCTGGGCTTCTACGCGCGGGACACCTCCTCCGTCGTGGAGGTCGGCTTCGTCCCGTCCGTGCCCGAGGTCCCCGAGGCGCCCCACGTGACGCTCACCGACGGCGACACCACCTGCGACGCCGCCACGGGCGCCGGGAGCGTCACGCTCGCCGGCCTCCCCGAGGCCTGGAGCGAGGGCGGCACGTGGGAGATGACCTTCGACGGGGGCACGTTCACCGCGGACGCCGTCTCGGACGCCTGGTCCGCGCCGTGGCCCGCCACCTGCCCGATGAGCCCGTCGGCGTGGGCCTCCGTGCGCGTGGCCGC
Organism: uncultured Enterobacteriaceae bacterium; assembly: GCA_964457335.1. Taxonomy (GTDB): domain Bacteria; phylum Myxococcota_A; class UBA796; order UBA796; family SXON01; genus CAJBVW01. The sequence goes on from CAYWGD010000011.1 coordinate 86,809, forward strand.
GGCCTGCGACGGGGTGGAGCGCGCCACGATCCAGTTCCTCGCGCCCGCCAGCTACGCCGTGGAGCTCGACGCGCTCGGGCAGGCCGCGTCGGTGTCCGCGACGTGGACCGAGGCCTTCTCCGCCACCTGCGACGGCGGCGCACCGGGCGCCCTGGACGGCTCGCTGCAGGGCGAGGACGGCGCGCTCCAGCTCTACACGCCCGTGCTCTCGGCCGCCCGCGACGCCGACGGCGCCTGGGTCCTGGAGGAGACCGCCTGCGGCGCGTGCGACGCCTGGGTGGTCACGGTCGAGGGGCTGCCGGAGCTGTAGGAGCGTTCGGGAAAGTGCTCCCGTCGCGCGCTGGCGTCCGCATCGCCCCGAACGCTCCCAGGGGGCCGTCGCGGCCCTACGGCAGCCGGAACAGGACCATGTCGCCCTCGCGGGCCTCCTGCTGGGCGCCGGCCTCGCGGAGCGCGTGCTCGAAGGCGTCGGCGTTGCCGCCGAGCTCGTCGCGGTGCACGAGGATCTGCGTGACCCCCGCGGCCTTCGCCCCCTCGAGGTCCGGCGGGACGGCCGTGCTCTTCATCAGCGGGTCCCACGACGCGAAGCTCGCGAGCCAGGGCGCGGGCAGCGTGGCCGCCACGCCGTTGAAGTCGGGCGCCCAGGGGGACGCCGCGCCGTGGAAGGCCTGGTAGTAGAGGAGGTAGCGCGCGCGGGGGCGGGAGCGGTTGACCTCGCCCGGCGGCATGGAGACGGGCCCGGGCACCTCGAGCAGCATGGGCCCGCGCACGTTGTCGTAGATCGTCGGCACGTCGGCGGGCGCGCCCGGCAGCACGGGCTCGACGCGGGAGAGGAGCAGCCCCTCGACCACCGGCAGGAGCGCGAGCCAGGGCTTCCCGATGCGGTCCACGGCCAGCCCCACGAGCGGCGCGAGGCAGAAGAGCGTGCCGGCGTGCCAGCGGTAGGGGAAGCGCACGGCCTCGAGCACGGGCAGGTCGTACCAGGGGCCGCGCCCGAGCGAGAGCACCGCGCAGATCAGCGCGCCGAGCAGGAACCAGGGCCGCTCCCGGCCGGCGCGCAGCGCGAGGACGAGCGTGGAGAGGCCGACGAAGGTGGTGATGGCGAAGGGGTTGAAGCCCGCGAGCACGCCGGGCGGCACGAGCTCGAGCGGCATGCCCATCGCGGCGCGGATCCCGTCGGGGAGCGGCGCGGCGGCGGAGAAGCCCTTCACGAACAGCAGCAGGAAGGGCGAGGCGAGCAGGAGCCCGCCCAGCATGGACTGCCACGCGAGCCGCGTCCGGAGCCCCCAGCACACGGCGAGCAGGCACGCGACCATGCCGAGGTACCAGCTCGAGATGACCACGAGCGCGAAGGTGGCGACGCTGGCGGCGCGCTCCTTGCGCAGCACGGTCCAGGCCCACAGCGGGAGCGTCCAGCCGTCGGTGCCCTCGACGATGCCCTCCACCGCGTAGCCGTGGAAGTACGGCGAGGCGCCGTAGACCGCGGCGGCGGCGAGCGCGCCCGGAATGCCGAGCCCGCCGGCCCGGAAGCAGCCGAAGGACACGGCGACCGTGGCGAAGCGGGCCATGAGCAGCGTGAGGTTGTACGCGAACGCGGCGCCGCCGAGCCAGAAGGGCACGGTCCCCGCCCAGCCGTGGAGCGGGGACGAGTAGTAGAACGGCATGCCGCCGGGGGCGGCGAGGGCGGTCGTGGTGGTGGGGAGGCCCGGCTGCTGCCCCGCGAACCACGCGAGGCCCCACACCGAGGGGTAGAGGTCGGTGAACGGAGAGCCGAGGAGCTCGCCGCGGGCGAGCGCCGGGAGCGCGGGGAGCACGGCCCACGCGGCCGCCAGCGCGAACGCCAGGGACCAGCCGGTCTGCCGCCGGGCGAACACCTCGGGCCAGGTGACGCGCGGGCGACGGAGAAGGCCGAGGGGGCGCAGCTGGCGCGACATGCCGGCCGCTCATAAGCGGCGCGGATGCTTCTTCCCAGCCTCCGGACGTACGACGAGGACGCGGTCGCCCGCGCGCGGGCCCACCTCGACCGGCTCACGAAGCCGCCCGGGAGCCTCGGAAAGCTCGAGCACCTCGCGGCCTGGTGGTGCGGCGCGACCGGGTACCCGGCCCGCGTCCCGGCGCGGGCGCGGCTCTACACCTTCGCGGGCGACCACGGCGTGACGGCGGAGGGCGTGAGCCCGTACCCGTCGGCCGTGACCGTGCAGATGGTGCGGAATTTCCTCGCGGGCGGGGCCGCGGTGAACGTGTTCGCGCGGCACCACGCGGTGGAGCTCGTGGTCGTGGACGTGGGGGTCGCGGGGGACCTCGCGGGCGCCGCGGACACCGAGCACGCCCGGTTCCTCGACCGGCGGGTGCGCCCGGGCACGGGGAACTTCGTCCGCGAGCTCGCCATGACGCGGGACGAGGCGGAGCGCGCCGTGAACGTGGGCATCGCGCTCGCGCGGCAGGCGGCGGCCGAGGGCGTCGAGATCCTCGGCGCGGGCGAGATGGGCATCGGCAACACGACCTCGGCGGCCGCGGTGCTCTCCGCGGTCGCGGCCATGCCCGGCAAGCTCACCGCGGGCCGCGGCACCGGCGTCGACGACGCGGGCCTGAAGCGGAAGGTCGAGGCGATCGACGCGGGCATCGCGCGGCACGACCCGGGGCGGGAGGACGGCGTCGCGATCCTCTCCGCGGTGGGCGGGCTCGAGATCGCCGCGATCGCCGGGCTCTGCATCGGGGGCGCCGAGGTGGGCGTCCCGGTGCTCCTCGACGGCTTCATCTCGACGGCGGGCGGCCTCGTCGCGTCGGTCCTGGCGCCCGGGAGCGTGCCCTTCTTCGCGGTGTCGCACCGCAGCGCGGAGAACGCGCACTGGGCGATGAGCCGCTACCTGCGCAAGGAGCCGCTCCACGACCTCGACCTGAAGCTGGGGGAGGGGACCGGGGCCGTGCTCGCCATCGACAGCGTGCGCCTCGCGGCCAGGGTGCTCCGCGAGATGGCGACGTTCGAGAGCGCCGGCGTGTCCGACCGCGCGTAGGCGCGGCCCGCGATCAGGGCCCCCCGCCGAGCGCCGCGCGGATCTGGTCGGGCCGCTCGTCCAGGAAGGCGAAGAAGTCCTCCCGCGCGGAGACGCAGGCGTCGCCGACGGCCTCCGCGCGCGGATCCTCCAGGCAGTCCGACTGCGTGCGGTCGGCGATGGCCTCGATCTTCGTGCGCCAGTGCGGGTCTCCGAGCACATCGGCGGCGGCCGAGAGGCTGGCGCGGAGCTCGGCGTCGCACGCGGGATCGTTCCGACAGTCCTGCCAGAGCCGCGCGCTCCAGTCGTCCAGCGGATCCACCTCCTCCTGGAAGGCCTGGTCCGGGCCCCACGGCAACATCGTGAAGCGGCCGCTCTCCGGGTCCTGCCAGAGGAAGAAGTTGTTGTTCCAGGTGACGTAGCCGTCGTCGTTCCCGCTCACGAGCTCGGTCGCGAAGGCGTCGAGGAGCCGCTCGCGGTCGAAGCGCGCCTCGAGCACCGCGCCGCGGGCGTTCCACGGGGCGGCGTCGAGCTCGTCGAGCAGCGCGTAGAGCGTCGCGTAGGGGTCCGCGAGCCCGCCGTCGCGCACCACGACGAAGTCGTCGATGAGGGAGTCCTCGAGGTCGTCCATCTCGCCCTCGAAGAGCACGCCGCCCTCCTGCCCGAAGTGGTGGCGGAGCACGTCGACGTCGACCTTGTCGACCACGCCGTAGAGCCCGAACGGCTCGCCGTTCACCGTCACCCGCGCGTAGCCGTGGCGCGGGCCGGCGAGGTCGCGCGCCGCGAAGAGCTCGTAGGCGGCGTGCTCCCCGAGCATGGAGCGGTCCTGGACGAGGTTGTTGAGGTGCAGCCGCCGCAGCCCGTGCAGCGGCTCGCCCCCGAAGCCCTCGAAGTCGAGGGTGAAGGACGGCTTCTGGTCGATGGTCCGGAAGGACCCCATGCCCCCCTTGAGCCGCACGCCGACGGGCTGCTCGACGCCCTCGAAGGTGAAGGTCCCCTCGACGTCGGGCGGGCTCTCCGCGGCCGAGCGCGCGAGGCCGGCGATGGCCGCGGCGTCGAGCGTGAGCGCGACCTCCACGGGTCGGTCGCCGAAGAGGCGCTTGAGCGGGTCGGGGTCCGCGGACGCGGTGTCGGGCGAGGGGACGGAGCGGCCCTCCCCGTGGCCCTCGTGGCCCTCGTGGCGGCCGTCGGCGCCGGGCGGCCACCCGTCGGCATGGCAGGCGAGCAGGAACAACCAGGTCATACCTGGAATCTGGAGCCCGCCCGGGCGAACGGCGAGCCTCCCCCTCCCCGCGTGCGCCTACGTGCTCGCACCGACCTGGCTCGCCGGCTCCAGCCGATCGGCCTGCGCGCGCAGGGCGGCCAGCGAGAAGCCCTCCTTCCACGAGAGCAGCGCCCCCGCCGACGCCACGGGCACGAAGCTCACGGCCCAGAACACGATGGCGAAGGCCTGCGCGGGCGCGGGGTCGAGGCCCCAGAGCACGAGCGTGGTCTCGATCGCCACGTGGAACACCCCGAAGAAGCCCGGCGCCTGCGGGAGCGCGACGGTCAGCGCGATGGCGACGGTCATGAAGCAGGCGGCCGCGAAGGGGAGATCGATCGAGAAGGCCTGGAACAACACGTAGATGGAGATGGAACCGTTGAGCCAGTGCACGAGGGAGAGCGCGCCGGCCTCCCACAACGCCCGGCGGGAGCGCACGCTCGCGAGGCCCTTCACGAAGCCGTCGAAGAGGAAGAGGAAGCGATCGGCCACGGGCGGCGGCGCGATCGACACGATGCGCGCGAACAGGCTCCGCGCGGCCTCCTCGCGGGAGGCGAGGACGAGGAAGATGCCGAGCCCGACCACCCCGGCGACGCCGAAGACGCTCCCGTAGAGCTTCAGGTTCCACACGAGCTCGCCGTGAGCCTCGGCGTTCGCCGGGAGGATCAGCACCATGATGACGAGCACGCTGACCAGCCCGAGGATGTCGAACACGCGCTCGATGACCGCGATCGTGACGAGCGGCAGGACCGGCGTGCCCGTCTCCCGGGAGCCGAGCCAGGGGCGCGCGAGGTCGCCGGCGCGGAAGGGGAGGACCACGTTGAGGCTCATCCCGATGACGGTCGCGACGAACAGGCGCCACGCCCGGGCCGCCGGCGCCAGCGGCCGGAGCAGCACCTTCCAGCGGAGGGTGCGGATGATGAACTCGGTGAAGAGCACCGCCGCGGAGAGCAGCACCAGCGGCAGGTCCACGCCGCGCAGCGCGCGCGCCACGTCCCCCCAGTGCGCGTCCAGGACGAACCAGAGGGTGAAGCCGACGCTGACGATCAGCCCCGGAAGCAGGCGCAGGAGGCGCTTCGGCACGAGCGGACCATACCACGGTCTTCCGTGGCGCTCGCCGCAGGTCCGCGCTACACGGGCGCGGCTGAGGAGGTGCCGTCGTGTCCTACGAGGCCGTCGGGCTCGGAAACGCCATCATGGACGCGCTCGTGCGCGTCGACGACTCGGTGATCGCCGAGCTCGGCCTGCAGCGTGGGCAGATGCATCCGGTCGATCACCGCGCCTGGCACGCCGCGTACCAGCGCGTGCACGAGCTGGGCGTCGAGGTCTACTCGGGCGGCTCGTGCGCGAACACGATCCAGACGCTCGGCCTCGTCGGCGCCAAGGTGCTGTACTGCGGCCAGGTCGGCGAGGACGCCTTCGGCGAGCTGTACGCCCAGTCGATGCTCGACGCCTGCGGCGCCCACGCGCTCAAGACGACGCGCGACCACGTCACCGGCAAGTGCCTCGCGCTCATCTCGGCGCGCGACGCCGAGCGCACGATGCTCACCGACCTCGGCGCGGCCGTGCACCTCCCGAAGATCGGCGAGTTCGCCGACCAGATCCGCAAGGCCCGCCTGCTGCACCTCGAGGGCTACCTGTTCCTCGGCGGCGCGGGGCGGGAGGCGGCGTTCGAGGCGGCCAAGGTCGCGAAGGAGGCCGGTGTCGCCATCTCCTTCGACGTGGCCGACCCCTTCGTCGCGCACACGATCACCGAGGACATCCGCGGGCTTCTGCGCGACTACGTCGACGTCTGCTTCCTCAACCGCGAGGAGGCCGAGGTCGTCACCGGCAAGCCGGCGCACGAGGCCGTCGAGATCCTCGGCGCGTGGTGCTCCACCGCGGTCGTCAAGCTCGGCGGCGAGGGCTCGCTGGTCCGCCAGGACGGCGTCACCCACCGCGTCCAGGCCTTCCCCGTGCAGGTCGCGGACACGACGGGCGCCGGGGACGCCTACGCCGGCGGCTTCCTCTACGGCTGGCTCAACGGCTGGCCCCCCGAGCGCGCGGGCGAGCTCGGCTCGCGCGTGGCCGCGCTGACGGTGTCGCAGGTCGGCGCCGTGTGCCGCGACCGCTCCGGCCTCGCCGCGGCCCGCTCGATGGTGATCGACCGATGAACCTGCCGGTCGAGGTCATCGAGGCCGTCAAGGCGAAGCGCTGCGTGGTGTTCGTGGGCTCGCGCGCGAGCTTCGAGGCCGCGGAGCTCCAGGGCGCCGCGTACCCCGACAACAAGACGCTCGCGCGGGACCTCGGCTGGAAGAAGCCCAAGGTCGTGCCCGGGCAGAAGCCGAAGCCGGCGATCCCGTCGGTCGAGGAGGGCGCCGCCGCGTACGAGGCGGCCAACGGGCGCGCCGCGCTCGTGCGGCAGCTCGAGGCGAGCGTGGGCGCGAAGGACGTCGCGCCGACCGCCGCCCACGCGGGCGCGTTGAAGCACTTCCCCATGATCTTCACCACCTGCGCCGACGACCTGCTCGAGCGCGCGGCGGCGAAGGACGGCGTGCGGCTCGACGTGCTCGGCCGCGGCGACCGCCTGCCGGACATCGATCCGTCCCGGCGGGTGCTCGTGAAGCTGCGCGGCGGCTTCGAGCGGCCCGACACGCTCGTGCTGACCGGGGCGGACTTCGCGGCCCGCCCGCTCCCCGACGCGCTGAAGAAGCAGCTCCGGACGCTCATCCGCCAGCAGGTGGTCCTCTTCGTCGGCTACCGGCCGGACGAGGAGGAGTTCGAGCGGCTCTTCGGCGAGCTCTCCGACGCCTACGGCGGCGAGCTCCCCCGCTGCCACCTCGCGGCGGCGCAGGGCCCCATCGACGACTACCTCTGGCAGAAGTGGGTCTGGCGCGGGCTCCTGCTCTTCACGGCCGATCCGATCGAGTGCCTGACCGAGCTGGAGGCGCGGGTCGGATGATCACCCGGTACGTGCGCGCGTTCTCGCAGGGGGCGCCCTTCTGGGCGGTCGACGAGGGCGGCGTGTACCGCGTGCTCAACGCGGCGCCCTGGCGCGGCGGCGTCCCCACCGGGCAGGTGCGCCTCGGGCGCCTCCTCGCGCCGGTGGAGCCGTCCAAGATCGTCGGGATCGGCCAGAACTACCGCGACCACGCCGCGGAGATGGGCAAGCCCGTCCCCGCCGAGCCGAAGATCTTCCTGAAGGCGCCCTCCGCCGTCATCGGCCCCGAGGAGCGCATCGAGATCCCGCCCCGCACCACGCGGGTCGACCACGAGGCCGAGCTCGGCGTGGTGATCGGCCGCCGCTGCCGCCGCGTGTCGGCCGCCGACGCGCTGGACCACGTGTTCGGCTACACCAACGTGAACGACGTGACCGCGCGCGACTTCCAGAAGGCCGACGGCGTGTTCGCCCGCGCCAAGGGTTTCGACACCTTCTGCCCCGTCGGGCCCGCGATCGTCACCGGCCTCGACCCGCGCGCGCTCCGCGTGCGCTGCACGGTGAACGGGCAGGTCCGCCAGGACGGGACCACCGCCGACATGGTGTTCGACGTCGCCACGCTGATCGCCTACGTCTCCAGCGTGATGACGCTCGAGCCCGGGGACCTCATCGCCACGGGCACGCCCGCCGGCGTCGGACCGCTCGTCGACGGGGATCGCGTGGAGGTCGAGGTCGAGGGCCTGGGCGTGCTCGCGAACCCCGTGGTCGACCGCGACGACCGATGATCCCCACCGTCGAGGCCTGGCGCAACGCCGCCGTTCTCGGCGGGATCACCGCGGTGCTCGCGATCGTCGCCCGGGTGCGCTCGGGGTGGAAGTGGTTCCCGGCGCTCGTCATCGCCGGCATCGGGGCCGCGTTCGTGCTCGACGTGGTGGCCACCTCGTGGATGGGCGCCTCGCTCCTGGCGGACGCCCCCTGGGGCGCCGCGGTGCTGCTGGCCCTCTGGTCCGCGCACGCCGAGTCCCGCTGGCTGCGGGCGCGCTCCTGGCCCGTCGTGGTCCTGGCCACCGCGCTCCTCGGCGATCGCTTCGTCGCCATGGGCCTCGCGGCGTCCGAGCCCGACCCCGCCCGGCGCGCCCGGCTCGTCCTCGCGGCCAGCGGCGCGTCGCTGATCGGCGTCACGAGCGGCGCGGCGCCGCTCCTGCTCGGCTGGGGCGGGCTCGAGGCCGTGGCCGTGGGCCTCGTGCTCGCGGTGCTCGGCTACGCGGGCGGCGGCGACGTGACCCGCGCGAAGCCCGACGCCAAGGCCGCCGGCGCCGCGCTCGTCGTCCCGCTGCTCGGCGCGATCGTCGCGTGGCTCGCGATCGTCGGCGGGGCGCTCGAGGTCGTCGCCTACGGGATCGAGCAGATCCCGTACCTCGCGATGCCGCGGGGCGACCTCGCGGTGTTCGGCGGCGCGGTCGCCGCGGGCGCGATCGGGGACGAGGGGCTCTTCGCGCTGCTCGCCCGCGAGATCGAGCTCCGCGCGCTCTCCCTGCGGGGCGACGCCATCCCGATGGCCCTCCGCGCGGGCCTCGCGGTGGGCGGGGGATTGCCCCTGCTCCTCGCCACGGGGAGCCGCCTCAGGGTAGGGGTCCCGCTCTGGCTCGCGCAGCTCGGAGTGGTGACCGCATGGTTGTACTTCCGCTAGTCCTGTTCGGCTGCGCGATCGGCGGGAAGCCGCCCGAGCCGCCCGTCGCCGCCCCCACCTCCGGCGCCGTCGCCGCCGACCACCCGCTCGCCAGCAAGGCGGGCGCCGACGTGCTGCGCGCGGGCGGGAACGCCGTGGACGCCGCGATCGCGGCCGCGCTCTCCTCCGGCGTCGTCCAGCCCACCGGCTCCGGGCTCGGCGGCGGCGGCTTCGCGGTGGTGTACACGCCCGAGAACGACGCGGTCGTGCTCGACTTCCGCGAAGTCGCGCCCGCGGCGGCCACCCGCGACATGTTCCTCGCGGAGGGCGCGTCGAGCACGCTCGGCGGGCTCGCCGTGGCCGTCCCGTCCGAGGGCATCGGCCTCGCCGAGCTCCACCGCCGCTTCGGGCGCGCGCCGCTCGCGACGATCGCCGCACCGGCCATCGCGCAGGCCGCGGACGGCTTCGAGAAGGGGCCGCACCTCGTCGAGGCGCTGCTCAAGGCGCCGGAGATGAACCTCCTGTTCGGCCCGGCCAGCACGCGCCCGGGGCTCGCGGAGGCGCTGCGCGCGTGGGTCTCCACGGGCGGCGAGGCCTTCCGGAGCGGGTGGGTCGCGCAGGACCTGGCGGACGGCGCGCGCGCCGCCGGCGGCGTCCTGACCGCCGCGGACATCGCCGCCTACCGGCCCGTCGAGCGCGAGCCGTTGCGCGGGACCTGGGCGGGCCGCACCGTCCTGACGATGCCGCCGCCTTCCTCCGGCGGCGTGGCGCTCCTGCAGATGCTCGGCGCCACCGAGAACGTCGCGAGCACCCACTGCGCGGTCGAGGCGGCCAAGCACGCCATGGCCGACCGCGCGGCCTTCGGCGGCGACCCCGGCTTCGTGAAGGTCGACACGACCGCGCTCCTCGCGCCGGAGCGCGTCGCGGCCATCCGCGCCGACTGCGGCCCGAAGACCTTCCCGCCCGAGCACTACGCCCCGCCGGCCGCGCCGCTCCAGGACGCCGGCACGCTGCACATCAGCGTCATCGACGCGAGCGGCATGGCGGTCGCGCTCACGACGACGATCAACACGAGCTTCGGCAGCAAGGTCATCGCCCCGAAGAGCGGCATCGTCCTGAACAACGAGATGGACGACTTCGCCGCCCGCCCGGGCGTTCCGAACGCCTTCGGGCTCGTGCAGGGCGAGGCGAACGCGGTCGCGCCCGGCAAGCGCCCGCTCTCCAGCATGACGCCTACGATCGTGCTCGGCGCCGACCGAGAGCCCGAGCTCGCGGTGGGCGGGAGCGGCGGCCCGACCATCATCACGTCCACCTACCAGGTGATCCGCGGCGTCCTGCACGACGGCGAGACGCCCGAGCAGGCCGTGGCCGACCTGCGCTGGCACCACCAGTGGCTGCCCGACCTGGTGTTCCTCGAGCCCGCCCACCCCGACCGCGACGCGCTCGTCGCCGCCGGCCACACGATCAAGGACATGCCGGCGTTCTCGGCGGTCCAGGCCGTGCGCCGCACCCCGACGGGCTTCCAGGCCGCCTCCGATCCGCGGAAGGGCGGGGCGCCGGCGGTCGTACCGTAGGGTCGCCCGCTCCGATCTCCGGGCAGCCGGCTCCGCCGCTGCGGCGACGTCGGTGCCTTCGGGGGGCGGCGGTGGCTCACCAGCCGGTCGGGTGGGGGGCGTTGCGGGGGGGCACCCCCCGCCCCAAGAGCAGCTAGTAGAAGACCGCGCCCGGGCCTTCGTTGGCGCGCCCGTCGATCGCCTCGAGGGCCGCGATGGCGGCCTTGGCGGCCTCGGCGATCTCGTCCTCGCTGCCGCCGAGGTAGAGGCGGCCGAACGCGCCGAAGGACACGATCTCGAGGATGTCGATGTTCGCGGCCTTCTCGGCCTCGTTCGCCGCGATGAGCGCGTAGCCGGCGGGGTGGCACTCCATGACGTAGAAGGTTTGCCCCTCGTCGATGAAGTTGCCGTGGCGCATGCGGTTCGTCATCTGCGCGTGGTAGCCGGTGATGCCGGTGATCGTCTGCGCGCTCACGACGCGGGGCTTGAGCCGGTCGGTCTCCTTGAGCGAGAGCGCGTCGAGGACGGCGTCCCCGGCGGCCCGCACCTGCCCCTGGTCGTAGTGCTGGAGCTGGAGGCAGCCGAACTGGCGCTCGACGATCTGCATGCCGGGCGTGCAGGTGGTCTGCTTGAGCGCGATGTCGGTGACGAGGTTGATGTCCATCCCCGGCGCGACCTCGAAGAACACGGCCGCCTGGTTCTTGAGGGGCATGTACCCGCGCGAGACGGTGCCGAGGAAGGCCGCCGTCTGGGGCTGCAGGATGTCGATGTACGTGAAGCAGCGCAGCTCGATGTTCGAAGCCATGCGCCGTTCTACCGACGCGGAGGGGACGCGTCAATCACTCGGGGCCCGCCATCGAGAGCGCGCCGGACGGGCACGCGGGCACGCACGCCGGGCCGCCGTGGATCCCGCGGCAGGCGTCGCACTTGACCGCGATGTCGAGCGCCGTGGCGCGCCGGATCGCGCGGAAGGGGCACGCCGCGATGCAGTGGCCGCAGCCGGTGCACCGGTCCTCGATGAGCTCCACGCGCCCGTCCGGGAAGCGCAGGAGCGCGTAGTGCGGGCAGACGGGCACGCAGGGGCTGCCTTCGCAGTTGGTGCACACGTCGAGGCGCGGCAGGTCGGCCACCACGCGGATGGCGAGGCGGCGCCGCTCGAGCACGATCGCGTCGTCGGGCGCGAGCCCGTCGAGGCCGTAGCGGGCCTCGACGCAGGCCACCTCGCACGCGCCGCAGGGCGTGCAGCGCGCGGGGTCGAGCGTCGGGAAGCGCGCCGTCATGGGGCCACGTACACTTGCGCGGCGCGTTGTGCTATGGTCGCGCCGCCGAAGAGGAGCTCCCCGTATGTTCCGCACGATCCTGCCCGTCTCGCTCGTCGCGATCCTGGCCACCGGCTGCGACTCGGACTGCGCCGACGCCTCGCGCGCCAACGGGACCTACGCCATGTGGCACTCGGTCACCAACGTGGGCCAGGGCGGCACCGCCACGGTGTCCGAGAACTACCCGAGCTACCTCGTCTTCGTGAACGGCTGGTCCAAGTGGAAGATCAAGGCGTCGACCACCAGCGGCTCGCTGAACACCGACATCACCGACGTGGCGGACACGCAGGGCGACTACAACGAGGCCGACCCCATCACGCAGCCCTTCTCCGGCAGCGTGACCGCCAGCGACGACAACTGCAACGCCTTCGCGGTGCACTTCGAGGGTGACTTCGACACCACGGCGTCGACCACGCACACGTTCGTCTACGACGCGGACCTCGTGTTCAGCGGCGAGCACGTGAGCGGCACGTTCACCTACACGGACACCTTCACGGGCACCGACGGCGACGGCAACACGATCTCCGGCGCGCTCGACAAGGCCTCCGGCGAGGTGTCGGGCACGCTCCAACTCGACGACTTCGACGCGGACTTCGCGGAGTAGCGCGGCGAACGTCGCCTCGGCCCGCCGCTCGGGCGCGCGCGCAGCGAAGCGCCGCCCCGGCCGCAGGCGCCGGGTTATGCGGCGACGATGTACAACATCCTGATCGCCGTCGGCGCGGGCGTCCTCGGGTACCTCGTGGGTGCCGCGGCCGCCGGCTGGCTCGCCGGCATCATCCCGGCGCTCCTCGCGCTCGGTGGGGCGTGGTTCTTCCTCGCGCGTCGCACCGGCAAGCAGGTGGAGGCGCTGTTCCAGAAGGCCATGGCCGCGCTCCAGGCGGGGAAGATGGACGAGGCGCGCGCCGTCCTCGAGAGCGGGATGCCGCTCGGGAAGTGGCAGATCCTCGTCACCGAGCAGATCCACTCCCAGCTGGGGCAGCTCGACTACCTCCAGGGCGTCGGCCACAGCGTGCAGAAGCAGGCCTCCCAGGCGAAGGCGCGCTTCGCCGCGGGCCGTGAGCACCTGGAGAAGGCGTGGTCGCGCGACTGGCGCGGGAAGGCCACGCTCGCCGCGATCCACCACCGCGAGGGCCGCCCGGACGACGCGGTGAAGGTGCTCGAGGCCGCGAGCGGCGCGGGCGCGGGGGAGGCCCTGTTCTGGGGGCTCTACACCTACGTCCTGAACGAGGCGAAGCGCCGCGACGAGGCGCTGCAGGTGGTCGGCCGCGGGCTCGTCGCGAACAAGGACAACAAGGCGCTCAAGGCCATCCAGGAGGCCCTGGCGAACAAGAAGCGCCCCGACATGAAGGTGCTCGGGGACGCCTGGTTCCAGCTGTTCCCCGAGGACATCCCCCGGGAGCGGCTGATGGAGATGCACGGCATCAACCCGCAGCAGGCGCCGCGCCCGCAGAAGTCGTGGCCGCAGCCGCGCGGGTCCGGCCCCCGCCGCTGACCTACTTCGTCAGCGTGCCGCGGTAGAGCTCCGTGCCCGTCTCGTCGTAGAACACGCCCGTGAACGTGTTCCCGTCGATCTCCACCCACAGGAAGCCGAGGGCGGCGTCCTCGAAGTAGGACGGGTTCGTCCCGACCAGCGCGGACGGGCTCGCGCCGCTCCCGGACACGATGAACTGCGTGCCGCAGGTCTCCTCGAGCCACTGCAGCGAGTGGTCGTGCCCGCAGAGGTAGAGGTCGACCTGGCCGCACACGTAGGTGTCGATGAAGGTCTGGACCGCGGTGCCGTCGCCGGCCATGCCGTCGTACTCGCCGGCGTTCCCGTGCGGGCCGTTCGACAGGTAGGGGTGGTGCCCGATCGCGATCTTCCAGGTGCCGGTGAGCGCCGCGAGCTCGCCGGAGAACCAGGCCTCCTGGGCGGCGCCGAAGCCCTCGTAGATGGCCATGGTGTCGATGGCGATGATGCTCAGGTCGCCGAAGTCCTGCGACCAGTAGAAGTCCTCCATGACCCACTTCGACGAGAGGCCGGAGGTGGTGTAGTCGACCTGCGCCTGCGCGCGCGTGACGTCGTAGGCGCCGCCGTAGTCGTGGTTCCCGAGGATGGCGTAGAAGGGGAAGGTGAGCGCGGCGTAGGGGAGCTCGAACTTGTCGGTCCACTGCACGTCGGCCGTGTCGACGACGCCCCCCGGGTAGAAGTTGTCCCCGAGGTAGAGCGCGAAGTCGCAGCCGTTGGCCGCGCAGACCGTGGCGATGCCGCTCGCGACGTCGTACTGGCCCGCGAAGCCGGTGCCGGCGTCGCCGAGCGCCACGAAGCGCACGGGGGTGGACGAGCCGCCGGTGTCGCCGGTGTCGCCGGTGTCGGCGGTGTCCGAGGTGGCCGAGGTGTCGCCGCCGCTGTCCGCGGCGGCGCTGTCCGCGGTGTCGGTGGGGGAGGTCGCGGCGGTGTCGGTGTCCCCGGTGTCCGCGACCGCCGTGTCGGCGGTGTCCGTGGGGGAGGTCGCCCCCGTGTCGGTGTCCGCGGTGTCGGTCGGCGCGGTCGTGGTGGTGTCGGTGTCGGCCGTGTCGACGGACGTGCCCGTGTCGCGCGCGCCCGTCTCGACGGACGTGCTCGTGTCCACGGTGGGCCCGGTGTCGGGGGCGGCGGTATCGTCCGTCGGGGAGGTGCCGGGACCGGTGTCACCCGGCCCGGTGTCCGTGTCGGGGGGAGGGGTGTCGTCGGTGTCCGTGCCGGTGTCGGTGTCGGTGTCCGCGCCGGTGTCGGTGTCCGCGCCGGTGTCGGTGTCGGAGTCGGACCCGGAGTCGGTGTCGGAGTGGGACCCGGAGTCGGTGTCGGAGCCGGAGTCGGTGTCCCCGCCCGAGTCGGTGTCCGTGTCCGTGTCCGTGTCCGTGTCGGTGTCCGTGTCGGTGTCCGTGTCGGTGTCCGTGTCGGTGTCCGTGTCCGTG
>CAYWGD010000012.1:0-100360 GCA_964457335.1 uncultured Enterobacteriaceae bacterium
GGCGCGACGGCGACGGGCTCGGCGGGCGGCGGCGCGGCGGGCGGCGCGCGCTTCCGCGGGACGGGCTTCGACGGCGCGGGGGGCGCCGGCGGAGGCACCGGCGGGAACGCCACGCTCGGCAGCGTCGCGCGGACCGGCTCCGCGAGGCTCACGACCGTGGCGAGGAGGTCCTCGCGCGCGGCGCCGTCCGTCGGCGCGGGCACGACCAGGGTGTGCCGGCTCCCGTCGCGCGCGACGACGTGCACCGTCCAGCGCCCGCCGGACGCCACGATGGTCGCAGAGGGCGGCCCGGCCGCGGGGCGGAGGTCCACCCCGGCGAGGCGCGCCGCCTCCGCCCACGCGGTCGCGGGTTCGCCGGGTGGGAGCGCGACGGGGACGCCGGCCCGGGCCGCGCCGAGCCACGCGGTCAGGAGGAGCAGGCCCATGGCCGGCCACTGTAGCCGCGGCGCGCCGTCCGCGCGCGGGTTCGTGCGGGGCGTGCAGGGGCCGCCCGGCTGCACCCACGCCGACGCATCGCGGGGCGGTCATCCACGGGGGGTCATCCCGGATGACCCCGCCTCCGTGACCGCGCCCGGCGGCCGCGGGCAGCGCGAGACGGCACCCGAACCGCCGACGACCGCCGGCGGCACCCACGCCGACGCAGCGCGGAGCGGCTGCCCAGACCGGGACCCGGACGCACGTCCCGGAGGCTCGGAGCGCCCCCGCTCGGCGCGTGCCCGCCCCCGCTCAGCGCGCGGCTGCGAGGCTCCGCGCGAAGGCCTCCACGCCCTGGCGGATCGGGGCGTCGGCGGGCAGGAGCGCGCGCGCCAGCTCGACCGCCCGCGCGGAGGTGGCCCGCGCCTCGGCGAGGCGGCCGGTCTCGGCCTGCAGCGCCGCGAGGTTGGAGAGCGTGGCGGCGATCTCGGGGTGGCGGTCGCCGAACGCGGCGCGCTTGCGGTCGATGGACGCGCCGTACGCGGCCTCGGCCTCGGCGGCGCGGCCGAGGGCGGCGAGGCAGTCGGCCAGGTTGTGGAGGGCGTAGGCGACCTCGGGGTGGTCGGGGCGCGACGACGCCGCGAAGCACGCGAGGCCGCGGCGGTAGGCGTGCTCGGCCTCGGCGAAGCGCTCCTGGCCGGCGAGGGCGTCCCCGAGGCCGCAGAGGTCGGCGCCGAGGGTGATCCCGTCGCGCGGGTCCGCCTCGGAGAGCGTGATGGCGGCGCGCGCGTGGGCCTCGGCGCGGGCGAAGTCGCCGCGGGCGGACGCGAGGCCGGAGAGGTTGTGGAAGTGCGTCGACGAGTGGGGCACGCCGTGCGCGTCGCGGAGGGCGGCGGCGCGGAGGTAGGCGGCCTCGGCCTCCTCGTAGCGGCCGGCGAAGCGGAGGCAGACCCCGAGCGCGTTGTGGAAGCGGTCGAGGTCGAGCGCGTCGGCGCCGTGGGCGAGCGCGGCCTCGGCGAGCGCCTCGCGCAGGAGCGGCTCGGCCTCGGGCAGGCGGCCGGTGCGGTAGCGCGCCTCGCCCAGGTTGGCGAGGGCCTCCGCGCGGAGCGGGCGGACGACGGCGGCGTCCTCCTCGTCGCCCGAGAAGGCGTCGTAGACGGCGAGGGCGGCCTCGAAGAACCCGGCCGCGGTCTCGGCGTCCCCCTCGGCCGCGGCGACGAGGCCGAGGGTGTGGAGCGCGTTGGCGTGGTCGGGGTGCTCGGGGCCGAGGAGCTCGGCGAGCGCGTCGCGGGCGCCCTCCGCGAGCGCGCGGGCGTCGGCGAAGCGGCAGTCGGCGAGCGCCTCACCGGCGCGGTCGAGCTGGGCGGCGGCGGCCTCCCAGCGGGCTTCGAGCTCGGTGTCGTCCATCGGGGGCCTCCGGCCGAGCTTCTAACGGGTGCGGACGCGGAGGCCGTGGTTCTTGGTGAGGGCGCCGGCCTTGACCGCGGTGCGGACGCGGAGGCCGTGGTTGTTGGTGTCGAGGCCGCCGGCCTTGACCGCCGTGCGGACGCTGAGGCCGTGGTTGTTGGTGTTGAGGCCGCCGGCCTTGACCGCCGTGCGGACGCGGAGGCCGTGGTTGAGGCCCATCCCGCCCGCCTTGACGGCGGTGCGGACGCGGAGGCCGTGGTTGGTGGAGTTGAGGCCGCCCGCCCGGACGGCGGTGCGGACGCGGAGGCCGTGGTTGAGGCCCATCCCGCCCGCCTTGACGGCGGTGCGGACGCGGAGGCCGTGGTTGGTGGTGCCGAGGCCACCCGCCTTGACCGAGGTGCGGACGCGGAGGCCATGGTTTGGCATGAGGCCACCGGCCTTGACCGCCGTGCGGACGCGGAGGCCGTGGTTCCACTTGACGCCGCCGGCCTTGACCGCCGTGCGGACGCGGAGGCCGTGGTTGAGGCTCATCCCGCCCGCCTTGACGGCGGTGCGGACGCGGAGGCCGTGGTTCACGTTGAGGGCGCCGGCCTTGACCGCGGTGCGGACGCGGAGGCCGTGGTTGCTGTTGCAGGTGACGCAAGGGGCGGCGCCCGCCTTGACGGCGGTGCGGACGCGGAGGCCGTGGTTGGTGGAGTCGAGGCCGCCGGCCTTGACCGCGGTGCGGACGCGGAGGCCGTGGTTGCCGGAGCTGAGACCGCCGGCCTTGACCGCGGTGCGGACGCGGAGGCCGTGGTTCACGTTGAGGGCGCCGGCCTTGACCGCGGTGCGGACGCGGAGGCCGTGGTTCAGGCTGATGATGCCGGCGCGGACGTTGGAGCGGATGCGGAGAGAGCGGATCATGTCGAGTTCCTCGGGGGGTGGGGACCGGGTGGTCGCGGGGGGTGACTGCACGCCCCGTGCCAGCCCCCTCTCCCCGCGAAAACGGGCCTCCTCCCGTGGGGCGGGGCCTCGCCGGCCATGCGCGTGAACGCGCGCGCATCTCCCGCGCACTGCGCGCGCGGCCTCGTCAGTGCACGTGCTCCGGCGCGGCGGTCGCGGTCGCCCGCGCGTGGGCGAGGGCCGCGTCCCGGCTCGGGGTGACGACGATGCCCGCGGTCCGCCCCTGCTCAGCCGCGCGCTCCCAGATGCCGGCGGGCTCCGGCAGCGGCCCCGCCAGCACCACGCGCTTCCCGCGGGCGCGGAGCGCCCGGATCGTGTTCCCCAGCGCGGCGAACCCCGTCGCGTCGATGACCGGGACGCGCCCGAGGTCGAGGATGAGCGTGTGGAACGTGTCGCCGTGCGAGGCGTGCAGCGACTCCATCGCCTGCTGCGCCGCGCCGAAGAAGAGCGGCCCGTTGACCTCGTAGATGGCCACCCCGCGCGGGAGGTTGGGCAGGGCGTGCTCCTCCTCCGTGCCGTCGAGCGCGAACCCGCTCTGCGTGGCGTCCGCCATCCGCCGCATGAAGAGGACGGCGGCGAGCAGGAAGCCGACGCTGACGGCCCACACCATGTCGAACACGACCGTGAGCACGAAGCAGGTGAGGAGCACGAACACGTCGCTGCGGGGCGCGATGCGCAGGACACCCGCGAAGTGCCGGATCTCCGACATGTTCCAGGCCACGAGCAGCAGGAGCGCCGCCAGGGACGCCATCGGGATGTAGGCGACCAGCGGCGCGAGGAAGACCATCGCCGCGAAGACCACCAGCGCGTGGGTCACGGCGGCGAACGGCGACCGGGCGCCGGCCCGGATGGCGGTTGCGGTGCGGGCCAGCGCGCCGGTGGCGGCGATGCCGCCGAACAGCGGCGCCACGAGGTTCCCGATCCCCTGCCCCACGAGCTCGGCGTTGGGGTCGTGCCGGGTGCCGGTCATGCCGTCCGCGATGACGGACGAGAGCAGCGACTCGATGGCGCCGAGCAGGGCGATGGCGAAGGCGGCGGGGAGGAGCGCCTGGACCTTCTGGAAGTCGAGGTCGAGCCCGGCCCAGGGCAGGCTGGGGCGCGGCAACACGGGCGGGATCCCCGCCACGCGGACGCCGTCGACGGTCGACTGGAACCGGCTTCCGATCGTGGCGACCTCGAAGTCGGGCCAGAGCGCGTGCGCCCCCGCGACGGCGGCCGCCACGGCGCCGATCGCGAGGAGCGGCGCCGGGACCTTCTGGATCACCCGCGGGAGGAGCAACAGGAGCGCGAGGGTCGCCGCGGCGACGACGAGCTCCCGCACGTCCGCCGTCCCGCGGGCGGCCCACAACGCGAGCACCTTCTCGTGCCAGGGCTCCGGCATCTCCGCGATCTCGAGCCCGAACACGTCCTTGACCTGCAGCGTGGCGATCACGACGGCGATGCCCGTGGTGAACCCGGTGGTCACCGGGTACGGCACGAAGCGGATGAGGCTCCCGAGCCGCGCGAGCCCGAGCACCACGAGCAGGATCCCGGCCAAAAACCCGGCGGTGAGCAGGCCCCCGAGGCCGTACCGCGTGAAGATCGGGGCCAGGATGACGACGAACGCCGCCGTCGGACCGGTGACCTGGAACTTGCTGCCGCCCAGGAGCGCGGTCACCGACCCGGCGAAGATCGCGGTGTACAGGCCGTGCTGAGGCGGCGCGCCGACCGCGATCGCGAGCGCCATCGACAGCGGGAGCGCGACCACGCCGACGACGAGCCCGGCGAGCACGTCGGCGCGGAGGTCCGCCAGGCCGTAGCCCTTCCGGAGCGCGCGCCGCAGGGCCGTGCCGATGGGGACGGGGGCGCGGCGACGGGCCGAAGGGTCGTCCATGGGGCTCTCCGCTCGAAGGGCCGGTCCTCCATGTTCTAGGCGCGCGACGCCGCGAGGCTTCGAGTCGTCGCCTCGCCGGGCGCCGCGTGGACGGACTTTCTTCGCGCGGCCCGGAACACCCCGACCCCGACCGGGTACCAACGCGCATGAAGCCCCACGTCCTCGCGAGCCTCGTGCTCCTCGCCCCCGCCCTCGCGCTCGCCGACGAAGGCGCCGCCGACAGCGCCGCCCCGGCCCCCCGCGAGCCCGCCGAGCGGCGGGTCCGCATCGGCGGGCGGGTGCTCGCCGGCGCCGCGGTGGTGGACGGGGAGGCCGTCCCGCTCTACGAGTGGCGCACGGAGACCGGCGTGCGCCTCGGCCGCGGCGTCTCCATCGGCATCATGAACACGGCCGGCTTCAACGCCGGGGCGGAGGGCACGGTGGCGTTCGTGCACGGCACGCCGTTTGTCGAGGTGTCCCGTTTCGTCGGGGCCCGCGTGGAGCCGTACGGGCGCGCCGGGGTCCTCCTGCGCGGCCACGCGGACACCCCCGAGCGCGACCTGCTTCTGGAGGCCGCCCCCTACCTGGGCGGGGGCGCGCGGGTGTACCCGACCCGGGGCTTCTCCGTGGGGCTCGAGGCGAGCGCGCACCTGGTGGTCACCGACGAGCTCACCCTCGGCGGGGTCCGCCTCGCGCGCGGGGTCGTGCCCGTCTCCGCGGCGCTCTCCACGGCGGTCCACTTCTGAATGGCCCGCGGCGACGAGCTCCTGGCCCCGACCGTGGCCGCCGACCGCGAGGACGACGACGTCCTCGACCTCCTCGTGCGCCTGCGCGCGGGGGAGCGCTCGGCGCTGGCGGAGGCCTACGACCGGCACCACGCGGCGCTGCGGGCCTTCGCGAACAAGCTCGTGGGGGATCCGTCGGCCGCCGAGGACCTCGTCCACGACACGTTCCTGGCGCTGCCGACCGCCATCCGGCGCTTCGAGGGCCGCTCCTCGCTGCGCACGTTCCTCGTCGCCATCGCCGTGCGCCTCTGCCACAAGCACGTCCGCGCCGCGACGCGGCTGCGCGGGGCCCGCGAGCGCGTGGCCCGGCGGGACGTGCGGGAGGACGTGCCGCTCCCGTCCGCCGGCCGCGCCCGCGCGGAGCTCGCCGAGGCGCTCGCCCGGGCGCTCGACACCCTGCCCATCGACCAGCGCCTCGCGTTCACGCTGTGCGTGCTCGACGAGCGGACGAGCCGCGAGGCGGCGGAGATCCTCGGCGTGAACGAGGTGACCGTCCGCACGCGCATGTCGCGCGCCCGCGAGAGCCTGCGCGCCCACCTCGCCTCGGAGGGGATCCCATGAGCGACGACCCGCTCGATCACGCCCTCGCCGCCTACACGGAGACCCGGAGCGCGCCGCGCACCGACGCCGCCGCGACCCGCCAGCGGGTCCTCCGCTCGGTCGCCGTCGCCGAGCGCCGGCGGAGCATGCGCCGCTGGAGCGCCCTGGCCGTGCTGGTGCTCGCGTCGAACGCGACGACGTGGGCGTTCTCCTCCGGGCGCGTGGAGCGCGCGCTCGCGGGGTGGGAGGTCTCGGCGGGAGAGACGGCGGGGGTGGCCCCCGAGGCGGACGCGCCGGACGCGCGCGCGATCGAGGGGGTGGCCCCCGAGGCGGACGCGACCGTCGACGCGCCGGACGCGCGCACGGTCGAGGTGGTGGGCACCTCCGAGGCAAGCGGCGAGCCGGAGCGCGCGATCGTGGCGCCGATGTCCGCGGAGACCGTCGAGGCGGGCACCGTCGCGTCCGCCCCGGCGCCGACGGCCGGCTCCGTCCGCCCGGCCCGCGTCCCCCGAAGCGGCCGGCCGACGCCCACGAGCGCCCGGGCCACCCCCGACACCGCCGCGATCCGAGCCCCGGTCCCCGCGGAGCCCGCCGTCGACAACGCCGACCGCGTGGCCTTCGAGGCCGCGCACCACGCGCACTTCCACGGCGCGGACGACGACGCCGCGCTGATGGCCTGGGACGACTACCTCGCGCGGTTCCCGCAGGGGCGGTTCGTGCCCGAGGCCCTGTTCAACCGGGCGATCTGCCTGCTCCGGGTCGGGCGCGCGGCGGACGCGCGGCCCGCGCTGGAGCGCCTGGCCGCCGGCGTGTACGGTACGGCCCACCAGGACGACGCCCGCGCGCTGCTCGAGCGGCTCCCCGAGTAGGGTTTCGCGGAACACCTCCACCCCGACCGGGTACCAAGGGCATGCACCTCCTCCCCCTCCTCCTCTCCGCCCTGGCCCACGCCGCCGAGCCCGCCCTGCGAATGGACGTCGACGCGGACGCCCCCCTCGACGTGCCCGCGATCGCGCAGGCCCTCAGCTCCGAGCTCGACACCACCGTGCTCCTGGAGGGCGAGGCCCCCGCGCGCGTGACGGTGCGCGCCCAGGGGCCCGGCACGATCGCCATCGTCTACGAGGGCGACGACGGGGCGCGCCGCGAGCGCGTCGTCGAGCTCCCCGCCGAGACCGCGGAGTCCACGCGCGTCGTCGTGCTCCTCGTGTCGAACCTCGCGCGCGACCAGGTGGGCCGGCTCGCGCTGCCCGCCGTGAACGAGGTCGGGCCGGCCACGGACACGGCGGAGACCACCGATCCGGCCGCGGACGAGCACGCCGCGGGCGTGGCCGCATCCCCGGCGAGCCCGACGGGGGACACCCCTTCCGCGCCCGTACCCGCCCAAACGGCCCACGCCGACACGCGCGAGCCCGCCGAGCGGCGCTTCCTCCTCGGCGCGGTGGTCGTCGGCGGCGCCGCGGGCGTCGACGACGTGGTCACGCCGCTGGTCGGCTGGGGGCTCGAGTTCGGCGCGCGCGTCACCCCCCACCTCCGGCTCGGCGTCGCGCGGATCGCCGTCGCCGCGGGCGGCTCCTTCCCGGACGACGGCACGACGTTCCTCCACGTGAACGGGACGCCCTACGCCGAGCTCTCGACAACCCTCGGGGCGCGCGTGGAGCCGTACGGGCGCGCCGGTGTATTGCTCCGCGGGACCGACGAAGGGGAGAGCCCGCTGGAGATCGCGCCCTACCTGGGCGGCGGGGCCCGCTTCTACGCGAGCCGGCTCGTCGCGATCGGGCTCGAGGTGGGCGCGAACCTCGTCGTCTCCGACGAGCTCACCCTGGCCGCCCGCCCCCTCCCCCGCTGGAGCGTGCCCGGCACCGTGGGCCTCTCGACGACCTTCCACTTCTGACGCGGCGGCTGCTCGTGCGTCAGTTAGCGCGTCCCCTTCTTCGACCGGCGCCGCCCCGCCACCACCGCGGAGAGCTCGGTCTCCGCGGGCACGGGCTGGCCGTCCTCCCACGTCGGCACGAAGCGCCACTCCCAGGCCGCCGCGACGGTGGCGCCCCGGATGGCCTCGTCGCAGGCGCCGGGGACGACGCTGCTCGGCTTCCCCTTGGGATCCACGTCGACGTGCACGGTGCAGCGGAGCTTCTCGCCGGCCGCGGGCACGCCGGGCGGGGGGCTCGGGAGGGTGCGACGGCGCGCGGTGAGCCGCGACCACCCCGCCTCGACCATCCGCACCGAGGTGTAGGCGTCCGTCCGGGCGTCCTGGCCCATGGGGGCCATCTCCTCCATGCGCGGGGCCACGACCGGGCCGCTCAGCGCAAGCCCAGCAACAAGCATGAACATCTCGCTGTCCCTCCCCCCGGAGGGTAGCCCGGGGCGCCGCCGGCCGGCCATCCGGCGCGCGACCGGGACCCCGCGCGACCGGCGCGCGGCTCGTCTACGCTCTGCAAAAGGAGGGGCCGTGCGCCTGCTCGTTCTCCTGCTCTCCGCGTCGCTCGAAGCCGTCGCCGCCGATCCCCTCCCCCGCGGCGCCGCCCTCGGCGTGGCCCTGGCGCCGGCCGAGGGGAGAGGCGCGCTCGTCCGCGCGGTCCTGCCCGGGCTCACCGGCGAGAAGCTCGGCGTCGCGGAGGGCGACGTGATCGTCGCGATCGACGGCCGGCCGGTCGCCGGCCCCGGCGCGGTGGTGGCCATCGCGGGCGCGCTCGACGGGGGCGACAAGGTCACGGTCGTCGTCTCCCGCGGGGGGAAGGAGCGGACGCTGAAAGGCAAGGCGACGCCGCGCCCGTACGAGCGCTACGACGGCGCCACGGTCGACTACGGCGCCGTGGACTTCCAGGGCGGCCGGCTGCGCGACATCCTGGTGCTCCCCGCGGGCGTGCAGGCGCCGCCGGTCGTGTTCCTCGTCCAGGGCTTCTCCTGCGCGACGGTCGAGCCCATGAGCCCGGACCACCCCTACCGCCGGCTCACCGCCGAGCTCGTGGCCCGCGGGATCGGCGTCTACCGCGTCGAGAAGCCGGGCCTCGGCGACAGCGAGGGCGGGCCGAGGTGCGCCGACATCGACTTCGAGACCGAGGTGGCGGCGTTCGGGGCCGCGTGGAACGCGCTCGCCGACGTGCGCGGCGTCGACCCGGACCGGGTGTTCTTCTTCGGCCACTCGCTGGGCGGCATCCAGGCCCCGCTGCTCGCGGCCGCCCGCGCCCCGCGCGGGGTCATCCCCTTCGGCACGATCGTCGGGAGCTGGCACGACTACCACCTGGAGCTGCTCCGCACCCAGGGCTTCCTGTCCGCGGGGCAGGATCCCGTGGAGTCCGCCGAGCAGGCCGAGACCGCCCGCGAGCTGCTGCGGCGCTTCTACCTGGAGAACACGCCGCCCGCGCGGCTCGCCGCCGAGAACCCCGCCTGGCGGCAGCTCCTCGTCGAGGGCTTCGAGTGGGACGGCCAGGACCACCTGATGGGCCGGCACTACGGCTTCTGGCACGACCTCGACGAGATCCCGCTCGTCCGGGCCTGGCGCGACACGCGCAGCCACGTGTTGTCGATGTACGGCGAGTCCGACTTCACCGCGCTGACCAGCGAGGAGCACCAGCTCATCGCCGCCATCGCCAATCACTACCGCCCCGGGACCGGCACGTTCCTCGAGGTGCCGCGGACCGGGCACGGGATGACGGTGGTGGGCGCCCGGAGCGAGGTCCGCGCGGCGGCGCGCGCGGGGGGCGAGGTGCCGGAGGGGCCGTTCAACGTCGAGGTGGCGGAGCACGTCGCCCGCTGGATCGGCGAGGTGATGAAGACCGCGCCCGTCCGCCTCGCCGCCACCGACGGGGCGGGCTGATCCGGCGTCTCACATCGCCAGCGCCCCCGCGCCGAGGGGGAGGAGCGCCGCGAGCACGGCGATCGCCGTCCACGACCGCACCTCGCGCGGCTCGGTGTCGAACAGCGCCACGGCGAGCACCCAGGCGACGAGCCCGGCCCCTGCGACGCCGGCCGCGTGCGCCCAGAGCGGGAGCGCGGTCGCCCGGTCGTAGGCGAGGCCGTCGAGGAGCTGCATCACGTGGGTCGTCGGGAGCCACAAGGACGCCCGGCGCGCCCCCTCGGGGAGCGCGGCCCACGGCACCATCATCCCGCCGAGGAGCATCGACGGGAGGAACAGCGCCTGCGACAGGAGCACGGTCGCCCGCGTCGAGGCCGACACGACCCCGATCAGCGCGCCGATGCCGGCGAACGCGAACGTCGCCAGCGCCACCACGCCGACGAACGCGAGCGGGTGGGTCGGCGCCTCCCCCTGGTACACCGCGACCGTCATCGTGGCGGTGACGATCGCGGCGAGGACCGCGTGGATGGCGGTGGACAGGCCCGGCACCACCAGCGACGCCCAGTCGGGGACCCCCACGACCCGGAAGCCCCGGAGGACCCCCGCGGACCGTGCCTCCACCATCGGGCCGGGCTGCCCCAGGAGCGTGCCGGTGGTCACCGCGATCACCGCGAACGCCGAGACCATGCCGGCGCCGAAGGCGGGGTTCAGCTCCGGCATCACGCCGCCCAGCACCAGGGCGAACCCGAGCGGGAACAGCCAGGCCATGAGCAGCTGCGAGGGGTTGCGGAGCGTCGAGCGGACCTCGACGCGGACGTGCTCGACAAAGGCGGACATCAGGCGGCCTCCTCGCGGGTCATCTCGAGGAAGCGCTCCTCGAGGGTGGGGCGCTCGACGCGGAGATCCACGAGCGTGTCGCCGGCGCGGTCCAGCTCGTCGAGCAGGGCGCGCAGCGAGACGGCGGGGGCCTCGCTCAAGAAGACCGCGTACCCGTCCACGCCGGGCTGCGACGCCGCGCCGGGCAGGCCCGCGAGCCGGTCGATGCTCCCCTTCGCGGTCCGGACGGCGACGCGGGTGCGCTGCTCGCCCTGGCGGGTGAGCTCGAGCGGCGTCCCGTGCGCGACCACGCGCCCGCGCACGAGCACGGTGATCCGGTGCGAGAGCTTCTCGGCCTCGGCCATGTCGTGCGTCGCGAGGACGAGCGCCGTGCCCTTCGCGGCGAGCTCGGCGAGGAGCGCGTGCAGCTCCGCCCGGGAGGCCACGTCGAGCCCGGCGGTCGGCTCGTCGAGCACGACGAGCGCCGGCTCGTGCGCGATGGCCAGGGCGAGCTGGAGGCGCCGCTGCTGCCCGACCGAGAGCTGGCGGTAGGCCACGCGGCCGAGCCCCCCGAGGCCGAGGCGCTCCACGACGTCGGCGCGGGGCTTCGCGCCGCGGTAGGCCGAGACGAAGGACAGCGCCTCCTCCACGGTCATCGAGCCGGGCAGGCCCGACACCTGGAGCTGCACGCCCATCCGCGCCGGCACCTTCCCGACGCGCACCGGCTCGCCGAGGAAGCGCACGACGCCGCCGTCGGGACGGCGGAGCCCCTCGGCGCACTCGAGCGTGGTGGTCTTGCCTGCGCCGTTGGGGCCGAGCAGGGCGTGGATCTGCCCGGCCTCCACGGTGAGCGAGACGCGGTCGAGCACGACGCGGTCTCCATAGCGGCGCGTGACGCCGACGACTTCGAGGACGGGGTTCATTCGACCTCCGGGTGGGCGCGGAGCAGGCCCAGGACGATGTCCACGTCGCACTTCTCGATCCGGCTGACGGCGAGGCCGGTCACCATCGCGAGGACGTGGGTGGCGAGCGCGAGTGGATCCCCCGGGCGCACGGCCCCGGCCGCCTGGCCGTCGGCGATGAGCTCGGCGAGGAGCGCCTGCCCGACGGCGCCCTTCTCCTCGACCATCCGGCGCGCCGCGGGATCGACGGTCTCGTTCATGACCGTCTCGGCCACGAGGAAGAACTGCTCGGGCACCGCGCGCGCGCCCATCAGCGCCATCTCGACGTACCAGGCGAGGCGCGCCCAGGGCGTGCCCGGGTAGCCCCGGGCGGCGCGGGGGAGCGCGTCGGCGCCCGCCATCGTGCGCTCCATCAGCGCGCGGTGCAGGTCGGCCTTGGTGCCGAAGTAGTGGTGCACGAGGCCGTGGCTGAGCCCGGCCTCGGCGGCCACGTCGGTGATCCGCCCGGCGGCGAGCCCCTTCCGGGCGAAGACCTTGGCGGCGGCGTCGAGGATGCGCGCGCGCTGCTCGGCGCGGAGCTGCTCGTTGTCCGTGGGGCTGCGGGGCATGGGCGTCCCTGTACCCGCTCGTTGGTTGACTGTCCAGTCAATCAATGGTGACTCCCCCGTCGGAGACGGCCTCGCCGCCTCCTCATCGGCGCGACGTGGCGCGCGCGCAGGGACGCCCGGGTCAGCGCCTCGGAGCGTCGAGACGCACGTATACTCCGCGCGTGATCCGCCGGCGTCCGTACGCTCCCCGCCTCTCCCTCGCGCGGCACCTGGGGCTGTACGAGGCCTTCCACCGGGATCCGGTCAACCGCGCGCTGCACCACGTCTCGCTGCCGCTCGTGGTGCTCTCCGCCTTGATGCTCGCCGCGTACAGCGGCGTCGGCTCCGCGCTCGTGCTCGGGGCCGCGCTCGTCCTCGCCGCGGCGGATCCGCTCGGCGCCGCGATCGCGGCCCTCGCCGGCCTGGGCCTCGTGCTGGTCGCCGACGAGCTCGTGGCGATCCTTCCGGGGTGGAGCGGCCCGGCCGTCGCGGTCGCCGTCCATGCCGCCGCGTGGTTCGTCCCGGTCGTCCTCGGGCACCTGCGGCGCGAGCCGCTCCTGGAGACCGGCGCGGGCCTGGAGGACTCGAACCTCTACTTCCGGCGTCGCCACTACCTCGCGTGCGGGCTCGGGGTGCCGGTCGATGCCTGCGATCGGCTCGTCCAGGCCGGGATCGCCCCCCTGTCGAGCATCCACGCCGGCCTCGTCGCGGTCGGGCTCCGCGCGGCGCTGCACGCCGACGTGGTCGCCGAGCGGGACGCGGTGCTCCGCTCGCTCGCCGCCGGACGGCCGCCCTTCGAGCCGCACCCGGCGGTGGCATTGGCGAGACGTGTCCCAGCTCCGTCCCAACCCGACCCCGGCGGCTTCCCCGTCGGCACGGCATCGATATCGGAGACATGCGCCGCCCACGGTGGGCGGCGCACCGACCTCGAGGAGCAGCCCATGAAGACGAAGACGAAGGTCCGCGCCGGCCAGGGTTTCTGGGGCGACTAGCCCGACCGTGGCGGACCGGTACCCGACCGGTGCCGGTCCGCCACCTTCCGCACGAGCGTCGCGAGCACGCGGGGCTCGTGCCCCAGCTCCGGCGGACAGGCTCCCAGGCGCGCGAGCGCCGCCGCGAGCGCCGCGCGTCGTGGCCGCCCGTCGACCAGGGCGCGCGCCAGCAGGACCCCGTCGTCGTAATACGTGCGATCGGGTGGTGTCGGGCCCCCCAGGAACGCGCGGAGCGTCGCCTCGTCGCGGTCCACCTGCGCACGATCGCCGGTCTCCCCGGCGAGCAGGAGCCGCAGGAGCAGGCCCCAGCGCACCATCTCCCGTTGCCGTCCCGCCCCGGACTCGCCGATCGCCCGGTCGTAGGCGGCGCGGGCCTCGGCGAGCCGGCCCTCGGCGTGGTCGACGTACCCGAAGCCGAGCTGGCTGGCGGAGGCGAAGTAGGCGTTCCCCGACTCCGCCGCGGCGTGGCCGGTGCACTCCCAGTGGTACCGCGCGAGCGCGAGGATCCCCTGCTCCGCGGCGAGCATCGCCTGGAGGTCGTGCGCCATCGTCAGCCGGAGCGTGTCCCCGATCTCGGCCGCCCGGCAACGGGTGCGCTCCGCGACGCGCCAGGCCTCGTCCAACCGTCCGAGCTGCCAGAGCGCGTGGGCCGCGGCGGTGCTCGCGACGACGACCATCACCCGATCGCCGGCCCGCTCGTGCACCGCCTGCGCCTCCCGAGAGCGCCGGAGCGCCTCCTCGGGGTTCGCCTCCCGCTCGCAGTAGGCGTGGAACTGGAGCGCGAGGCCGAGGAGCTCGTCGTCGCCCATCGCGCGCGCCGCCTCCTGCGCCCGGATCGTGTAGGCCCGGGCCGCGGGGAGGTCCGCCTCGCGGTCGTGGCACTGGGAGATCGCGAGCCAGACGCGCACCTCGAGCCGCCGGTCCGGCGCCTCCACGAGGAGCGCGAGGGCCTCGTCCAGCGCGGAGCGTGCCGCCGTCGGCGCGGCGCTCCTCCAGTAGCCCAGCTGGCACTTCACGAGGAGCGCGTGCGCTCGCCACCGTCGGGCCTCCGGCGGCAGGATCCGCTCGGCTTCGTCGAGGTCCCGCTCGGCGTCGCGGAGGTTCCCCATGACGCGCAGGCACTCGGCGCGACACAGGAGGAGCCCACCCCGGAGCGTGGGGGGCAGGCCCGCGCCCTCGGCGAGGAGCGGCTGGACGAGCTCGACGAAGCGCACCGGATCGTGACGAAGCTGCACCGGCCACACCGCGAGGGCGGCGCGCGCGGCGACGTCGGGCGCGCGGGGCGCCACCTGCTCGACGAGCTGGGAGAGCGCGCGGCGGGCGGCGACCAGGCGCGCGCGGGCGGGGGCCACCTCGCCGGCGGCCATCGCGCGCGCGTCGGACTCGGCCTCGGCCACGGTCACCTCGAGCGCGCGGGCACGCCACACGTCCGCCTCTCCCTCGGCCTCCAAGGCGCGGCGCGCCACGGGGACCATCGGCGCGACGAACGCGAGCCTCCCCTCCCCCCGCGGGACGAGCACCGAGGCGGCGCGGCCCTGGTCGAGGGCCTGCCACGCGGCCTCCTCCGAGCCCAGCAGATCGATCGCCGCGCGGACGGAGAGCTCGCCGTCGAAGGCGGCGCAGCGAGCGAGGGCCGCGCGCGTGGGCGCGTCGAGCGCGGCCCACTGCTCCTCCATCGCGCCGCGGAGGACCCGCGCCCAGGCCTCGCCCGCGCCGGGTTCGCAGCGCATCCACGCTTCGAGGGAGCGCAGGAGCCGCGCGGGCGGCTGGAGCGCGAGCCGCGGCGCGATCACCCGCAGCGTGTGGGCGTGCCCACCGACCCGCGCGACGATGTCGCGGAGGGCGTCCCGATCCGCGGCCTCGTCGATCGCGGCGCCGGCCTGGCGTGCGCCGTCGAGGAGCAGGGCGACGCCCGCGTCCGCGTCGAGGCCGTAGAGGTGCTCATGGCGGGCGCCCGTCTCCGGGAGGTCGACCCGGCTGCAGAGGAGCCACGAAGTGGGCCCCCGGAGCGCCGGGAGCAGCTCCCCGAGCGGCGCGGCGGCCTCCTGACAGCCATCCAGCACGACGCACGCCGGCCCGGACCGGAGCGCGCGCACGAGCAGCGTGCGCCGGTCGGTCGAGGCGCTCCACCCCACGTCGAGCGCGTCGCACAGCGCGTCGAGCAGCGCTTCGCGGGTCCGCGCGCCCGTGAGGTCGACCTGTCGGCGCCCGGGGACACGCCGCGCCACCTCCGCCGCCACGCACGACTTCCCGCTCCCCGCCGGCCCCACGAGCGCGACGACCGTCCCCGGCGTGGCGAGCGCCGCGTGGAGCCGCGCGACGAGCACCTCCACGCCGAAGATCGGGGCGGCGGCGGGCGCGGGTTCTTCGTCGACCACGAGCCCGTAGCCGTGCCCGCGGAGACCCACGAGGTGCCGGGGCGCCGCGGGGTCACGCTCGAGCTTCGTCCGGAGCCGGTTCACCGTCTTGTCGACGGCGCGCGAGCGGACGTTGGCCGAGTAGCCCCACACGTCGCGGAGGAGCGACTCGCGATCGACCACCCTGCCCGGCCGCGCCGCCAGGTAGGCGAGGAGCGACGACTCGAGCGGCGTGAGCTCGGCCACGACCTCGTCCCCGCGCACCACCTGGTGCCGATCGATGCGCACGGCGCGGTCGGAGAGGCGGAGAAGGTCCATGGGCGCGATGCTACGTCGCGGGCGGGCCTCCGTTCAAACGCAAATTGGTATCACTCCTCCACGTTTCCAGGGCCGTCCTCGAGCCGCACTTCCACATGGCGGAGTGCTTCCGCTCGGAGAAGCCGAACTGCCCGCTGTCGCCGGGGTGCGCCCTCACCTCGGTCCTGGATGGGGGCAAGGAGGCGATGCCCGCCGAGCTCGACCGGCACATGCTCGCGGAGCTCGTCGCCGAGACGCCCGCCACGCGGAAGCTCGCGCAGTAGCCCCGCCGCGGCCGCGCCGACCGCGGTGCCGCCGCCCATCCCGACGACGAGCGTCCAGTGGCCCGCGGCCTGGCCCGCGACGCTCGCCGCCGCCCGCGCGACCTCCTCGGCGAGGAACATGCTCGCGAGGGTGACGCCGTGGAACACGACGTCGAAGCGTGGTCGGCCGAGCCGGTCGGGCGCCGACCTCGGCCGGGCGCTCTGGGGGCGCCGCTCCCCCGCTACCGGTTCATCCGCTCGGCGTTGCGCGCGATCACCCGGCCGACCGTCACCGCGAGCTGATCGATGCTGAACGGCTTGCGCAGCAGGGCGTCCGGCGCATGCGGGCGGGGCTCGGCGGCGCCGAGGTCGTAGCCGCTCATCATCACGACGGGGATCGCGGCGTCGAGCGCGCGGATGGACGCCAGCGTGCGCCAGCCGTCCAGGTCCGGCATCTGGATGTCGAGGACGATGAGGTCCGGGCGATACCCCGCCTGGAGCAGGGAGAGGGCCGCCGTGCCTCCCGGGGCCTCCTCCACGGCGTAGCCGACGTGCTCGAGGGAGCGGCGGGCCACGTCCCGCACCATCTGCTCGTCGTCCACGAGCAGGATGCTCCGCGGGTGGACCTCCGGGCTCGGCGGCGCGTTCGTCACCACGACTTCCGGCGCCGTGGGCGGCGGTGACGCGGCCGGGAACATACACGCGAAGCGCGTCCCCTCCCCCGGCTCCGTGCGAACCGTCACCCAGCCGCCGTGCCCTTGCACGATGCCGTGGAGGACCGCCAGCCCGAGGCCGGACGCCTTCCCGCGCGGCTTGGTGGTGAAGAACGGCTCGAACACGCGCGGCAGCACGTCGGCGGGGATGCCCGGGCCCGTGTCGGCCACGGCGAGCTCGATCCAGCTCCCGGCGCGCGCGCGTGTGTCCGACGCGGCCGCCCCGGCGTCGAGCGTGACGGGACGCACCGAGAAGGTGATCCGCGCCGGCCGACCGGCCTCCAGGTCCGGAAGCAACGCGTCGCGTGCGTTGAGGCAGAGGTTGAGCAGGACCTGGTCGACCTGCCCGGGATCGGCGCGCGCCCAGGCACCGTCGGCTGCTTCGAACGTGATCTCGACGCGACGATCCAGGGTGGGGCCGATGAACGCGAGCGCCTGCGTCACGCTCACGGACAGGTCGATCACCTGCGGGGCCGGGTCGATGCGACTCCCCAGCGTGAGCAGCTGGCGCACCAGGTCGGCGGCCCGGTTCCCGGCACGCCCCACGCGGACCAGGGACGCGTGCGTCGGGTGCTCCGACCCGAGCGCCGCCCCGGCCAGCTCCACCCCCACCAGGATCGGCGTGAGGAGGTTGTTGAACTCGTGGGCGACGCCGCCCACGAACAGGCCGATGGCCTCCATCTTCTGGCTGTGCCGGAGCTGGGCCTCGAGCTCCCGCCGGCGACCCACGTCCCGGAACGAGAGGACGCGCACCCCCGGATGGTGGCCGCCCTCGTCCGGACGGGAGGCACACTCGACCCACCGCGTGCCGCCGTCGGGCAGGCGGAGGCGCGCGGGCACGTCCTGGACCGGCCCGCTGGACGCGCACAACGCGCAGGCCCCGGCGCCTCCGTCGGGGGCGTCGGCGGGGTCGGCGTCGTGGAACGTGTCGTGGAACCGCGCGCCGACGACGGAGGAGGCCGGGCGCCCCAGGAGGAACGCCGCGGCGGGATTGGCGAAGGTGACCACGCCGTGCGCGTCCACGCCGCAGACCCCCTCGGAGAGCGTGTCCAACACGGACGCCTGGAGGCGGGTGACCCGGTCGAGCTCGCACGTCCGCGCGAGGAGCTGCCGTTCGGCCAGGAACGTGGCCCGGGCGCGCCTCTCGAGGACCCAGGAGGCCGCGATGAGCAGCACCCACGCGAAGACCAGGAACACGGTGTGCGCGGCGAAGTGCAGCGGGTCGGCCCGGTAGTGCAACATCGTGGCGAAGAAGCCCGCGACCACCAGCGCCCCGACCAGGCACGCGCGAACGAAGCCCAGCGGCGCGACGACGTGCACAAGGAGCAGGAGCACCGTCCAGTACATCGGGTAGTCGATCGCCGCGGACCGCGGCAACACGAGCAACATCGTGCCGATCAACGACATCGTGAGGACGAGGGCGATGCCCAGGGTGATGTCGAGCACCCGCCCCCGGAAGCGGGGGAGCGACACCAGGCCGGCCCCGAGGAGCGTCACCGGACCCCAGAACGCGACGCGGATGAGCAGGACCGTCTGCCAGCCCGCGTAGCCCTGCCACTCGTCGCCCAGGCCCGCGAGCACGACGAGCGCGCCGAACACGAGCATCCCGAGGCGCGCCGGGCCGCGGGCCTCGTCCTCCCGGTAGGCGCGCCACTCCGCCTCGACCCCGGGGTCGCGGAAGCGCAGGAGCCATCGATCGAGGAGCAGCCCCGTCAAACGGAGCTCCGCGGGTCGCCGGAGGTGTCGGTTTCCATCAGGTTTCGGCGTGGTTTACCAAGCGCGAGGGCACGGGCGGTGGCGGCGCGCCCTTTCGGCGTCCCGGGCGCCCGGACGCTGCCCCGCTCGCCGGCGAGGTTTGCCACCTTCAACGCCCGCGCGGACCCGTCCACCACCGTGTGCGGGCGCGCCGCGTGTCCCCTGCCGTTCGGCGGTGGCGCCCCGAGCCCCTCGGCGGCGCGTTCCGCGCTGCCTGGGGTCGAAGCGCGTGCGTTTCAACCCGCCCGCCGCCGCTCCTCGAGGCGCCCGGCGAGCCAGGCGACGACCAGGTAGAGCGGCACCTCGACCCACATCCACACGGGCCCAGGCAGGCTCAGGAGGTTGATGACGCCTGCGACGAGCGAGAACACGCCGACGACGAGGGCCAGCGGCACCGGCCGGGACCCGAGGCGCGCCGCGACCCAGCCGCCGACGAAGGACTGGCCGAGGTGCGCGAGGAGCACGACGAGGAAGGCGGCCGCGGGCAGACCGGCGATGTAGGTCTGCATCTGCGCGGGGTCGTTCATGCTGCTCCCGGCGGGCATGGGGAACAACACCATCGTGTTGAGCAGGATGAAGGCCATGTTCACGACGCTGCCCACGAGCAGCCCGGCGAGCACCGCGCCGATGTTCCGGATCATGGCGACCTCCGCCACCTCGAATGCCACACCGGCGTGGTCGACGCAAGCGTGGACGAGTCCGCGACTCCCGCTCCCCTGCTCCAGCACATCCGCCACGAGCGATCGCCGAGGTGCCCGGTGGACCCTCGGCTCACCTCCCGGCCGCCCCCTTGCAGAGCGGCTCGCACGCCGACGGAAGGACGAGGCGCGGGTGAAGGGGGACGGCGTCCGCCGCGGACGCGGGGTCGAGGGAGCGGGAGGGCGCCGGCCCCCCGTAGCGGGCGGCCAGCACCGCGTGAAGGTGTGCGGCATGGGGGGCGGGCGCGGAGGCGGCGAGGGTGGCGTGGTGGTCCCGGGCCGCGCGCCGCAGGGCCTCCACGCGGTCGCCCGGCAACGTGCCGGGAAGTTCCCGGCCCAGATCCGTGGCGAGTCTCGCCACCACGCTGGGATCGCGGTCTTTGTAGCAGGCGACGAGGGCATCGACCGTTCCGCCCGCGGGCAGGATGCCCCGCTTCTCTGCGCCGGAGAGGTAGAGGACGACTCCTTTCACCTTCCAGTCCTTCACGAGCTTCCGCGCCGCCACGATGCGGGCGGGGCCGTCCGGACGCTTCCAGCCCGCCGGCGCGCCCAGCGCGATGCCGCGACTCCCTTGCCTGTACCGCGTGGTACAGATAGGGTCCGGGTGTACCACCTGGTACACTTCTTGGAGGGACCATGCCGAGCCATCACTGCCACGCCACCGGGCGCTCCAACGCCCCGCCCTCTGCCGTCTTCGCGCTCCTCGCCGACATCTCCACGTGGTCCGAGTGGGGCGCGTGGGAGGCCGCCGGGCTCGAGTCGCCCGACCCGAGCGGGGGCGGCGGCGTGGGCGCCATCCGGCGGCTGACTTCCCGCACGTTCGGGCAGGTCGTCATCTCCCGCGAACGCGTCGAGGAGCTCGTGCCCGACCGGCGGATGGTGTACGCGCTCCTGTCGGGCCTCCCGCTCGACAACTACCGGGGCGTGGTCGAGCTCGAGCCCGACGGCGAGGGGACGCGGATCACCTGGTCATCCTCGTTCGACCCGAAGGTCACCGGGACGGGGTGGCTCTACCGCCTCGCGCTCCAGTACTTCATCGAGCAGACCCTCGCCGCGGTGGCGACGGCCGCGGCGCCTGCGAAGGCCACGTGACGGAGCGCGTCCCGCCCCGCGAGCGGCTCCTCGCCGCCACGATCGCGTACGTCGCCGAGCACGGGATGGCCGAGCTCTCGCTCCGGGCGCTCGCCGAGGCCATCGGTACGAGCCACCGGATGCTCGTCTACCACTTCGGCTCCAAGGAGGGCCTCCTCGCCGAAGTGGTCGCCACGATCGAGGCTGGCCAGCGGCTCGCGCTCGCCCAGCTCGCCGACGCGGACGCCCCGCCGCGGGAGGCGCTACGGGCGTTCTGGGCAGGACTCGCCGATCCGTCGATGCATGGGCACGTGCGGCTCTTCTTCGAGCTCACCGCCCAGGGCCTCCTCGGGCGCCCGGGCACGGAGCGCCTCCGCGAGACGCTCGTGGAGCCCTGGATCGAGGTCGTCGCCGCCCGTGGCGAGCGGTTCGGCCTCCCGCCGGAGGCCGCGCGCGCCCGGGCCCGACTCGGCGTGGCCGTCACCCGCGGACTCCTCCTCGACCTCCTCGCCACCGGCGACCGCGCCGGGGTCGACGCGGCGATGGACGCGTTCCTCGACATGTTCGTGGTCCCCGAGCGGGCGGGCTGAGCCGGAGCCCGGCCGAAAAGGGCCCCGGTCCACCCCACGCGGCCAGGCTGGACGGTCCGCGAGAGCGACCCCACGCCAGGATCGCGTCCCGCACCGCCGCCAGCGCGATCTCGGTGTCCGCCGCCGCCCGCGTCGTCCAGTTCGACAGCGCCCGCGGACCCGGGCGGGCGCGCCGGTTCGAGGCGTCGCTCGGGGCAGCCGCTGGCGCGCCGCGGCGACGTCGGCGACGTCGCGACCGGCGGCGGCTCCCGTGGCTCCGTCGTCGCGCCCTCTCTGCGACAACATGCCGCATCCCCATGCTCCTCCTCACCGCCTGTCTTCCTCGCCCCGGGGTGCGGCGATGCCGTCGCCCTCCAGGTCGGCGATCGCGAGTTCGCCCAACGACTCGCTCATCGACAGGTTCACGTCCGCGTCCGCGGTCGCGTCAACCCCGAGACCGACTTCACCGCGTCGTCAGGGTCGCCATAGGCGTCCCCATCGCCGTGCCGGGCAGCCTGCGAGGAGGAGGGTGGTGAGGAGGCTGAGACGCAGCGGCATGGACGGCTCGCGGACGGCGGGCCGGCAATGTACCATCCGAGCCGGTGCGCCCCCGGCATCGCTTCCTCAAGGCGCCAGGAGCACGTACCCCGCGCCGGCGTTCGTCCCGCCGTCGTCGTCCCGGTAGGCGCCCACGGTCAGGTCGTCGAGCCCGTCGCCGTTCACGTCCCCGATGACGCTCAAGCTGGTGCCGGCGTTGTCGCCCGAGGATTCACCCACGAAGGTGTAGTCGGCGGCCGAAGTGACCGTGTACGTCCCGGACCCGGCCAGGCCGCTCGCGAGCAGGAGGTACGCCGCCCCCGCGTCCGAGCCACCGCCGTTGGCCCCCTGCGCGCCGATGAACAGGTCGGTGAGCCCGTCGCCGTCCACGTCTCCGGCGGAGATGCCGAGGGAGATCCCCGCATAGTCACCCGCGGCGCCGCCGACGAAGATCAGGTCCGCGGCGGAGGCGTCCACCGTGCCCACGAGCGACGTCCCCGAGAAGAAGTAGGAGGTGCCGGCGTCCGTGCCGCCGCGGTCGTTGTAGCCCGACCCGACGAGCAGGTCCGGGTAGCCGTCGCCGTCCGTGTCCGGGAGCGCGGTGAAGCTCGACGTCGCGTCGCCCGCCGACTCGCCCACCACGACGCCGTCGGCGCCGGAGAGGTCGAACGGGCTCGAGCCGATGCTCGCAGCGTACACGATGTAGAGGGCGCCGGCGTTCGAGCCGCCCCGATCGGAGCCCGAAGCGCTGATCACGAGGTCCTGGAGGCCGTCCCCGTCGAGGTCCCCCACGCCGCCGGCGCTTCCCGCGCCGTCGCCCGCGTTCTCCCCGACGAGCGTGATGTCCGCCGACCCGAGGGTGCCGCCGGAGATCGTCGGGAGGCTGCTCCCGAGCGCGATGAAGATCTTGCCCGCGTCGACCCCCCCGTCGTCGTCCCGACTGGCGCCCACGAAGACGTCGCCCAGCCCGTCGCCGTCGAGGTCGCCCAGGCCACCGGCGCCGAACTCGCTGAACTCCGCGGCGGACTCGCCGGTCAGCCAGTAGTCCGCGGTCGACGCGCTGGTGGCGCCGGCCGAGATCCCGGAGCCGCGGAAGATGTAGACCTTGCCCCAGTCGGTCCCCGCGTCGTCGTTGTCGCGCGACGCGAGCATCAGGTCGGGCACGCCGTCACCATCCACGTCGCCGCCGGCGCCGCCGGTGAGGATGTCGCCGCTGGCCTCCCCGCTGAACCGATAGGTCGCCGTGGAGAGGCTCATCCGCGCGCTCGATCCGAGCGAGCCCCCCGTCACGACGTACAAGGTGCCCGCGTCGGTTCCGCCCGTGTCGTTCTGACGC
Source organism: uncultured Enterobacteriaceae bacterium (assembly GCA_964457335.1). Classification (GTDB taxonomy): domain Bacteria; phylum Myxococcota_A; class UBA796; order UBA796; family SXON01; genus CAJBVW01. Next base: position 22,630 of record CAYWGD010000012.1, read on the forward strand.
GAGCCGATGACGAAGTCGCTCAGGCCGTCCTGGTCAACGTCGCCGACGCCCATGCCCGAGCTGGCGCTGTCCCCGCTCGCCTGACCGTAGAGCTTGTAGTCCGCGCTCGCCAGCGCCACGCTGGCGCTCGACCACCCGATGAACTCCGCGCCCACCGTGACGGCCGCCGTCGCCACGGTTCCGGAGTCGGTCCCGTCCGTCGGGAGGACGGAGCACGTCCAGAGGTCGCCGGCGGCGGTGTCCGCGCTGTCGATCGTGTCCCCCGCGAGGGTGGTCGTGCCTGCCCCCGAGAACGCCACGCCGTCGACGGTCCAGGACACGACGTACGAGACGGCGTCCCCGTCGGCGTCCGACGCGGCGGTGGCAACGGAGCAGAGGAGGTCGTCCGAGACGTGGGGGGAGGCGGGCGTGATGGCCACGGCCGGCGCGTCGGGAGGGGTGTTCGACACCGTGACGCGCGCGGTCGCCGTCGTCACGTCCGCGCCGTCGGACACCGCTACCACCACCTCCACGATCGCGTCGCGATCGAACTCTGCGCCGGACAACGTGGCGCCGGTGGAGGCCACGGCGACGCCGTCGACGGTCCATGCGTAGGAGGTGGAGAGCGTGTCACCGTCGGCGTCGGCGCTGGTGACGGTCGCAACGAGCGTGTCGTCGGTGCGGACGGTTGTGGGCGAGAGCGCGACGCTCGCGGTGGGCGCGGTGTTGCCGACGGTGACGCTCGTGGAGGCAGAAGCCGAGCCCGAGCCGTCGCTCACGAGCACATCGCAGGTCACCACGTCGTCGACGCCGAAGGACGCCGAGAGCGTGCTGGTCGGGCCGCTCGTCGAGGTGGCGGGGACGACGACCCCGTCGACGGTCCAGGTGAAGGCATAGGTGAGCGCGTCGCCGTCCACGTCCGTGGCGACGGCTGAGCAGGTGAGGGTGTCGGCGCGGGTGGGGGCGCCCGGCGTCAGCGACACCGTCGTGACCGGATCAGTATTCGAAATCGTTACCGAGGCCGTTCCTGCCGTGCTCGTCGTGAGGCCGTCCGTCGCGGTCACCGACACCGTCCAACTCTCGCCACGGCTCGTCGCGCTCGCGGGCAGCGTGGCGCTCACGCTCGCTGTCGACGGGACACCGTCCACCGACCAGGCGTAGCCGTACGTGAGGGAGGCGCCCTCGGGGTCGACGGCGGGGCTGTCGATCGACACGACGAGGTCGTCGTCCGTCGCGGGCGATGCGGGCGTCAGCGACACGACCGGTGCCGTCGGCGTGCCGTCGACCGTGAACGTGCCCAGCGCCGTCGCGTACAACCCGGTCGAATCCGTGACGGTGACCGTCAGCACGTGCTCACCGACGGTGAGCTCCGACTCGATGAACTGCGCCACGCCCGTGCTGTCCGGCGGCCCTTCGTAGAGGAGCCCGTCGATGCTGGTCTCCCAGGCCACGAGCAGGTCACCGGGCGCGTCCTCCCCGTCGCTCACCAGGGCGCCGAACACGAGCGCGTCGCCCTCTGCGACGATCTGGCCGGGCGTGGGGGACTCCAGCGAGATCGTGGGCGCCGATCCGGCCGTGTAGAGGATCTGCGCCGTGCAGGTGGCGCCGAGCTCGTCGGCCACCTGCATGGAGACGACGTGCGTGTCCGCGGAGAGTCCGTCGAAGCTGAAGATCACGCTGCCGTCGCTCGCGGGCGTGCTCGTGCCGAGTGTGCCGTCCTTGTCGCTGGTCCAGGTGACCGTGAGCCAGTCCTCCGGCACGTCCGGATCGGTGCTCGTCCCGCGGAAGATCACCGCGGTGCCGGCCTCGCCGGCGCTCCCGTCCGCCGGCGCGGTGATCGCGCAGGTCGGCGCCGTGTTGGGGGGCCCCACATCCACGATCACGCTCGCCTGCCCCTCGTTCCCCCCGCTGTCCGTCACGAAGACCTGGAGCGCGTGCTGGCCCTCGGAGAGGTTGACGAAGCTCTCGACCAGGCCCTCGCTGCTCGGGGACGGGCTCCCGAGGTCCCCGTCGACGCTGCTCTCCCAGCGCACGGTCAGCGTGTCCTCCGCGTCCTCCGCGTCCTCGACAGTGGCGCTCAGCGTGACGAGTTGGTCCGAGTAGTACACGCCGTCCGCGGTCGGCGACGTGATGGTCGCCGTGGGCGTCACGTCCGGGGTCACGGTGAGCGAGACGCTGTCGCTGGCGGCGGCGCCCTCGGGGTCGGTCACCTCCAGGCGCACGGTGAGCGCCTCTGCCTCGGGCACGGTGACGTCGCAGACGGTCGCGCCGTCGGCCGCGGGCGTTCCTGCGCACAGCTCGACGTCATCGAGGAACCAGCGCGCCGTCAGGTCGGCGGCGATGTGGTTCGCGTCGCTCGCGCTCCCGCGGAGCGCGAGCGCGGTGCCGACGCGCACCTCGTCGCCCTCGGCGGGGGACGTGATGGCCGCGGCGGGCTCCGAATTGAACTTGGTCAGGCCGTTGTCGGGGTCGCAGCCGGCCAGGGCGGCGAGGATCACGACGGACAGGTGTGAGGGGCGCATGCTGCCTCCGGCTCGGCGGCCTATACCACAGCCTGCGCGGGAGAAGGGGCGGAGCAACCGGCGAGGCGGAAGGGCCTTGCGCGCCGGTTGGTCCTCGACCGCACGGCGCGCCCACCCCTTGCCTTCCGTCGCAGCAGCCGTGAGGGCTCTCGGAGTTCCGGCATCCAGTCCGGTCTCCTGAAGGAGAGCTTGGCCGGCCGGTAGCAGAGCTCGAGTCGTTGTCTTCCGGAGGCCTGGAGGTGCAGCGCCTCGTCCGTCGGCCGATCTCGCACCGGGACCCCGTCGCGTACCGGAGGGAATTCCTGGACAGCTACGCGCCGAACGTCACCGAGTGGCTGCCGCGGGCGCTGCGGGAACGGCTACACGCGATGGGCCGGTCCCCTCACGGCGGGCAGCCTGCCGGGACGTTCGCGCGCCAGATCCTCGACCGGCTCCTCATCGACCTCTCGTGGGCGTCGAGCCGCCTCGAGGGCAACACCTACACCCGGCTCGACACCGACAACCTCATCGGGTTCGGGCGCACGCGGAGGGGCGGGACTACCGCGAGGCGCAGATGGTCCTCAACCACAAGGCCGCGATCGAGCTCCTGGTCGAGGAGGCAGAGGGCATCGGCTTCAACCGTTACACCCAGAATCTGCACGCTCTGCTCTCCGAGGGCCTGCTCGCCGACCCAGGCGCGGGTGGTCGCCTGCGCCGGATTCCCGTCGTCGTTTCAGGCACGGTCTACGAACCGACCGCGATCCCGCAGCTGATCGAGGACTGCTTCGACCTCCTGCTCGGCAAGGCAGCGGCGATCGTCGACCCGTTCGAGCAGTCGTTCTTCGTGATGGTACAGCTCCCCTACCTCCAGCCGTTCGAGGGCGTGAACAAGCGGGTGTCACGTCTCGGCGCCAACGTTCCGCTGATCAAACGAAACCTGGTGCCGTTGTCGTTCGTGGATGTGCCCCAGCGGACCTACATCGAGGGCCTGCTCGGCGTCTACGAGCTCAACCGGGTGGACCTGTTGCGCGACGTGTACGAGTGGGCGTACGAGCGCTCCTGTCGTCGCTACATCGTCATCCGCGAGGCGCTCCCGGCCCCCGATGCCGTGCGCCAGCGTTGAGAGGGCGGAGCTCCAGGACGTCGTCGCCGATGTCGTACGTGCAGCCGAGCCGATCGAAGAGGAGCCGATCCGCTCGCGGGTGACCCGCCTGGTCGATCGCACTGACGTCCCGGCCGTGCTGGCGATGGCGCTGAACGAGTTGCACGGTCTCCACAAGGCAACATCGCGCGCTTTCGGCTCCGAGGGAGCGAGTTCTCACGCTGGACCGAAGGCTTGACCGCGGACCGAAAGCGTAGCCGCACGGACGGCTAGCGCGGGTCGGGGAAAAACAGGCCCGTCGCGTCCCGTAGTTCCGGCATCCAGTCCACTCCCCTCGGCCGATAGAACCAGAAAGGCCCTTCCAGAGCGAACTCTGGAAGGGCCTCTCACGATGGTCGGGGTGACTGGATTCGAACCAGCGACCACCTGAACCCCATTCAGGTGCGCTACCAGGCTGCGCTACACCCCGGACCCGCCCCTCTTATCGCGGTACGGCGGGGTGTCAAGCGCTGGGCCGCTACTCCTCGGACAGCTCGGTGGAGAGCTTGGCGAGGCCGGCGCGCAGCTCGCGCACGCGACGGAGCGCGTCCTTCAAGGCGTCGCGCTCGACGCCGAGGCCGCCCGCGGACTTCGCACCCGCTTCGCCACCTTCGAGCAGCACCTTGCGCGCGCCCGCGATGGTGAAGCCCTCCTCGTGGAGGAGCTGGCGCACGCGGAGGAAGCGCGCGAGGTCGCTCTTGCGATAGAGCCGCTGGCCCGAGCTCGAGCGGTGGGGACGGAGCTTGAACTCCGTCTCCCAGTAGCGGAGCACGTGCGCCTCGACCCCGACCAGCTCCGCGACCTCGCCGATGCGGAAGTAGAGCTTGTCCGGGATCTCCGCCGCCACGGGCTACTCCGCGCGGTCGGCGTTGAGGGACTGGCGGAGGACCTGCGAAGGCTTGAAGGTGAGCACCCGGCGCTTCGGGATCACGATCGAGGCCGTGGTCTGCGGGTTCCGGCCACGCCGCGGGGCCTTGCTGCGCACCACGAAGCTGCCGAAGCCGCTGATCTTGATGTTCTCACCCGCCTCGAGCGTCTCCTTCATGGCGTCGAGCACCGCCTCGAGGAGCTCACCACTCTCGTTCCACCCGAGGCCGGTCACCTGGCGCACACGCTCCACCACCTGCGCCTTCGTGACGGTGCGCGTGCGGGGCTTCTTGTCCGTGGCAGCCATCGCTCACTCCTCGGTCTTTTCTTCCTGGTAGAGCAGGAAGGTGAGCGTGTCGGTGCGCTCCTCCCCTTCCTCACCCACCGACTCGAGCTCGTACACCCACCAGCCTTCGCCGGCGCTGTCCCGCTCGAGATCGTACTCGTCCTGGCCGCGGTCCCCGCTGTCCGTGCGGACGGTGACGCGATCCACCTCGGAGGCGTACTCCTCGTACACCTCCACCGAGACGCGGTGCACGCTGCCGATGGGCCCGGCGGACGGATCCACCGTGCCCATCCCGATCTCGACCGCGCCGGTGCTGCTCGTGAGCACCGTGGACGCGGTCTCCGCCACCTCGTTGCCGTCCTCGTCGGTCACGTAGACCGTGTCGACGCCCACCTGGACCTCGACCGAGTCGTCGTCACCGTTGTACTGGACGTACGAGGTCTCGTCGTCCTCGACGCAGGCGAGAAGCAGCGCGAGGCTGGCAACCAGCATCGCTCAGGAGGCCTGGGCCGCCTGCGCTGCCTTGACCACCGCGGCGAAGCCGGCGGGATCGTTCAGCGCCAGATCGGCGAGGATCTTGCGGTCGAGCTGGATGTTGGCGCGCTTGAGCTGGTGCACGAAGCGGCTGTAGGTCGTGCCGAGCGGGCGGAGCGCCGCGTTGATGCGGACGATCCAGAGCCCACGGAACTGGCGCTTCTTCTCCTTGCGGCCGCGGAAGGCGAAGCGCTTGGCGCGGTCGCTGTGCTCCATGGCCTGGCGCAGACGCTGCCGGCCGAGGAAGAAGCCCTTGACGCGCTTGTAGAGACGGTTCTTGCGGACGCGCGAGATTTGAGCGCGCTTGATACGAGCCATGGTTCACTCCTTGGTGAAGGCCGGTTCCCAGCAACGCCCCCGGAGCGGGAGCGGCGGTAGCGGCGGAGGGGAGGCGGACTACTTGTAGGGGATCAGGCGACGCACGTTGTCGTGGTCGACGTCCTTGATGTAGCCGACGTTGCCGAGTTCGCGCTTGGCGTCCTTCGACTTGTGCTCGAGGCAGTGGCGAAGGCCGCGCTTCTTGTACTTGATCTTGCCCGTCCCGGTGACGGAGAAGCGCTTCGCCGCCGCGCGGTTGGTCTTCAGCTTGGGCATGGGTTCCGAGCTCCGTGAATCAGGATTTCTTCTTGCCAGGGGCCAGCAGCATCACCATCTGGCGCCCGTCCATCCGAGGGGGCTGCTCGACGACCGCGGCGTCGGCCAGCTTCTCCGCGAGCTTGCGGCACTGGTCTTCGCCGATGTCCCGGTGGGCGATCTCGCGGCCGCGGAAGCGGACGGTCACCTTCACCTTGTCGCCTTCTTCGAGGAAGCGGCGCACGGCGCGCTCCTTGACGTCGAAGTCGTGGTCGTCGGTCTTCGGGCGGAGCTTGATCTCCTTGATCTCGACGATGACCTGGTTCTTGCGGGTCTGGGCGTCCCGCTTCTTCTTCTCGTACTTGAGCTTGCCGAAGTCCGTGATGCGACACACGGGCGGGCGCGCCATCGGAGCGACCTCGACGAGGTCGAGGCCCTTCTCGCGCGCGAGCGCGAGGGCGTCCTCCGTTAGGAACTCACCGAGCTTCGCACCCTCTTCGTCCACCACGAGCACGCGGGGCACGCGGATACGCTCGTTGACGCGGGGCTCATTCCGTTCAGGTACCAGGTTGGGATCGCGACGAGGAGGACTCCGCAAAAACTCTCCGGTTTCGAGGGGAGGCGCGACGAACGGGCAGTGCCCGGGTCGCGAAGGGGGCGATGGTAATTACGAAAGGCGGCCACGTCAACGAGGACGAGGCCGCCTTCCAGGGGGATGGTAGGCACGGGCGGGCTTGAACCGCCGACCCCCGCCGTGTCAGAGCGGTGCTCTACCACTGAGCTACGTGCCTTCGGACGCACCCCTATTAACCGTACCGTTCGCGGCGTCAAGGAGCGCCGTGACGATCCGGGGGCCCAATGTGCGCGCGGCCTCCGCGGGCGCGGGCGCCCGGTCGCCTACCAGGCGTTCGAGGCTGATGACACCGCCGTCCACGATGCCGCACGGCGTGATGAGGCCGAAGCCGCGCAGATCGTTGACGAGGTTGAGCGCGAGGCCGTGCATCGTCCGCCCGACACGGAAGTGGAGCCCGACCGCGCAGATCTTCTCCCGGCCGACCCACACGCCGGGGTAGCCCTCCCGCGGCCCGGCCTCCACCCCGTGCTCCGCGAGCCAGCCGGCCACCGCGCCCTCGATCGCCACGACCGTGCGCCACACGCCGATGGCCCGCGCGTCGACGAGCACGTAGCCCACGAGCTGGCCGGGCTCGTGGCAGGTGGCGAGCCCGCCCCGCTCGGTGGCGAAGAGCTCGAAGCCCGCCGCGGCGACGCGGGCGGGGTCCAGGTCTCCGACGTCCCGGCGGCCCGTCGTGATGACCGGCGGGTGCTCCAGGAGCCAGACCTCCTCGGCGGCGCGCCCCTCGACGAGCGCGTCCCGGTGCGCGCGCTGCGCCGCGAGCGCCTCGCCGTAGGGGACGGTCCCGAGCCAGCGCCAGTTCACCCGAGGTAGACCCGGCTCTTGCGGTAGGTGTCGAGCACGTGGCTGCCCACCACCGCGATGGCCGCCGTCACGGGGAGCGCAACCACGAGCCCCCAGATGCCGAGCAGGTTGCCCGCGACGATGATGGCGATCATCACGACGAGCGGGTGCAGGCCGACGCGGTCTCCCACGAGCATGGGCGTGAGGAAGGTGTTCTCGAGGAACTGCGCGAGGACGAAGGTGCCGACGACCACGAACAGGTGCCAGTCGAAGCCGTGCTCGAGCAGGGCGAGCCCCACGGCCACCACGCCCGCGATGATGGGCCCGATGTAGGGCAACAGGAACAGCGCCCCGGAGAGGAGCCCCATCGTGATCGCGAGGTCGAGCCCGGCGACGAGCAGCCCCGCCGTGTAGACCGCCGCGAGGATCGCGGCGACGGTGAGCTGCCCCTTCACGAAGGACCCGATGCGCCCGTCGATCTCCGTCGCGAGCGAGCGCACGACCGGGCGGTGCCGCGGCGGCACCATCTCGTCTACCCACCCGAGGATCCCCGGCCAGTCGCGGAGCAGGTAGAACGTGAACACCGGCAGGAGCGACACGGTCAGCGCGGAGAGCACGACGTCCATGCCGCCGCCCGCGAGCTTCCCGAGCCAGTCCTGGATGGCCTTCCGCGCGTCGGGCGAGAGCTTCTGGAGGTACCCCGGGATCTCGCCGGCGAGCGCGCGGAGATCGGTGGGGACGACGACGCCGAAGCGGGCCTCGACCTCCGTGAGCAGCGGCTCGATCCGCCCCTCGAGGCCCGAGAGGTACGGAGAGACCTGCGCGCCCACCTCGCCGACCTTCCGCGCGAAGCCCGGCACCACGACGCCCACGGCCACGAGCAGCGCGACGGTCGCGGCCACGCCGATGGCGACGATGGCGCCCTCGCGGGTGTACCCCCGCGCCTGGAGCCTCGTGACCACGGGATCCACGAGGTAGGCGATCACCGCCGACGCCACGAGGACCGAGAGGAGCGAGCCGGTCAGCCAGACGAGGCCGGCGAACACCGCGAGGAAGGCGACGTACCACCGCAACCGGCTCCCCCACCCCGGGGGCGCCGGCGCGTGCGGGCGGCGGGCGGGCACGGAGCGTGCGCCGGCCGAGCTGTGCGCGACCCGGCGGATCACTTGTCCACCACCACCACGACGTTGCCCTGCAGCAGGAAGGGCGCGTCCCCGGCGGCCTGCGCGAGCCGGCCGGCGTCCGCCGGGTCGAGCACGAGGTCGGTCCCCTCCCGCACCCCGACGGCGCGCACGAACAGCGGCTGCGCCCCCGCGCGGCGGGCCGCGGCGACGTCGGCCGGGTCGGTCACGTAGACCGCCGGCGCGCGCTGGGACGCCGCGAGCGGCGTCACCGAGCCGATGCCGTAGAGCGCCGCGCCGCTCGCGTCGAGGAGCTGGGGCGCGACGGCGGGGGACACGTCGAGGCCGCGCGCGTCGACGACGAGGCCAGTGGTGGGCGCGGCGGGCGGCGCGGTCCGGTCCTTCCCGGCCGCGAGGCTCACGAGCGCCGGCCGGAGCCAGGCCTGGAGCGGGAGCTCGCCCTCCATCTCGACGCCGCCCGACGTGTAGTAGCGGACCTCGAAGACCTCCCAGAGCGCGAGGTTGTCGTCGATCCGGTCGGCGACGGCGTCCTTCGCGTCGAGGAGATCCCCCGCGGTGAGCGTGGACGTGACGCGCACCTCGCGCGCCATGGCGAGCATGCGCGGCCCCAGGCGCTGGCGGGCGTCGCCCTCCAGCGTCTCGAGGTTGATGAGGACGCCGCTCGACGGGACGCCCTCCGCCGACGCGAGGAGCTTGAGCGACGTCCAGTCGATCCGCCCCTCGGAGAGCTGCTCGACCACGGGGTCGAAGCCGAGCGCGAGGCCGGCGAGGAGCGGGATCACGAGAGCCTCAGGGCGTCGGGCCGGCTGAACAGGGCGCGGAGCCCCTCGACGAGCTTGGGGGTGGCCGCGACGCGCATCCCCTCCCCCGCCGCGATGCGGGTGCGGAAGAGCCCGGGCTCCTCCAGCCACACCTTCACCGCCGCGGGCCCGCGGTTGGCCTCGAGCAGCCCCTGGAGGGCGGCGAACGCCTCGTCTCCGAGCTCGTGGGTGCGGATCGAGATCTCCACCACGGCCGTGCTCCGCTCGCGGATGTCCTCCAGCCACTCGGCCGAATCGGCCAGCACCTTCACCTCGTCCCCCTTGTGCTCCACCACGCCGCGGACGAGCACGGGCCGCCCGCCCTCGAGCACCGCCTGCGCCCGCGGGAGCGCCTTCGGGAAGAACACGCACTCGACGGTGCCGTGCACGTCCTCCAGCGTCACGAACGCCATCTTGTCCCCCTTGCCCGTCTTGATGATGCGGAAGGCGGCGACGACGCCGGCCACGGCGACCTTGTCCTTGTCGTTGAGCCGCTTGAGCCCGTCGATGGGCGCCGACGCGAAGCGGCCCACCTCCTCGGCGAACGCCTCGATCGGGTGCCCGGTGAGGAAGAGCCCCAGCGTTTCCTTCTCGTACTTCATCCGCTCGCCGACGGGCCACTCGGCCACGTTCGGGAGCTTGAACGACGGCGCCTTCGCCATGCCGCCGAAGAGGCCCACCTGGCCCGACGCCTTCTGCGCCTGGTGCTGCTGCGCGGCCGCCATCGCGTCCTCGAGCGCCGCGAAGAGCCGCGCGCGGGGCTCCCCGAGCGAGTCGAAGGTGCCGCACTTGATGAAGCTCTCGACGACCCGCCGGTTGACGCGCTTGTAGTCGAGGCGGTTCAGGCAATCCATGAAGTCCTTGAAGGCGCCGCCCGCCTCCGCGCGCGCCTCCATCACGGCCTGCACGGCGCCCTCGCCCACGCCCTTGATCGCGTTGAGCCCGTACCGGATCGCCTTCCGATCCTCCCGGGGCACGTCGAAGGGGCCGACCGAGGCGTTGATGTCCGGCGGGAGAATCTTCATCCCCGCCTTCCGGCAGTCGCCGACGTAGACGAGGATCTTGTCGGAGTCCCCCGCGTCGATCGACATCAGCGCGGCCATGTACTCGGCGCGGTGGTGCGCCTTGAGCCAGCCGGTCTGGTACGCGACGTAGCCGTAGGCCGCCGAGTGGCTCTTGTTGAAGCCGTACTCCGCGAACTTCGCGACGAGGTCGAACAGGTCGGAGCAGGCCTTCTCGTCGAAGCCCTTGGCCACGGCGCCCGTGAGGAAGCGCGTCTTCTGGCGCGCCATCTCCGCGGCGTCCTTCTTGCCCATCGCGCGGCGGAGCAGGTCGGCTTCCCCGAGCGAGTAGCCGGCCAGGACCTGCGCGATCTGCATGACCTGTTCCTGGTAGACGATCGTGCCGTAGGTGCTCTGGAGCACCGGCACGAGGTCCGGGAACGCGTACTCGACGGGCTTCCGCCCGTGCTTGCGGTCGATGAAGTCGTCGACCATGCCCGAGGACAGCGGGCCCGGCCGGAAGAGGGCGACGAGCGCCACGAGGTCGTCGAGGTTGGACGGGCGGAGCCGCGTGAGCAGGTCGCGCATGCCCGAGGACTCGACCTGGAACACGCCCAGGCCGTCGCCCCGCTGGAAGAGCTTCCAGGAGGTCAGGTCGTCCACCGGGATGGCCGACATGTCGATGCGCTCGCCCGTGTTGCGCTCGATCATCGCGACGGCGTCGCGGATCTGGTCGAGCGTCTTGAGCCCGAGGAAGTCGAACTTGATGAGGCCGACGCTCTCCGCCGACTTCATGTCGTACTGGACGACCGGGCCGCCCTCGGGCCCGTCGCGGTAGAGCGGCGCGAGCTGGACCAGCGGCCGGTCGGCCACGACGACGCCGGCGGCGTGCACGCCCGTCTGCCGGGTGAGCCCCTCGATGCGGCGGGCGAGCTCGTACACCCGCCGCGCCTTCGGATCACTCGCCACGAGCGCGGCCATCTTCGGCTCCTGCTCGATTGCCTCCTTGAGCGTGATGTTCAGCTGGTTGGGGACCAGCTTCGCGAGCCGGTCGGCCTCGTTGAACGTCAGGTCGCAGGCGCGCGCCGCGTCCTTGAGCGCCGCCTTGGCCTGGAGCTTTCCGTACGTGATGATCTGGCTGACGAGCGGCGGCGTGTACTTCTGGCGGACGTGCTCGATGACCTCCTCGCGTCGGTCCTGCGCGAAGTCGACGTCGATGTCCGGCATCGAGATGCGCTCGGGGTTGAGGAAGCGCTCGAAGAGGAGGTCGAAGCGCACCGGATCGATGTCGGTGATGCGCATCGCGTAGGCCACCAGCGAGCCGGCGGCGGATCCGCGGCCGGGTCCCACGGGGATCGACCGATCCTTCGCCCAGTTGATGAACTCCGCGACGATCAGCAGGTAGGCCGCGAACCCCATCTTGATGATCATCTTGAGCTCGAACTCGAGCCGCTCGTGGTACGGGCCGTGCTTCGCCGGGTCGATGCGGGAGAGCCGGAATTCCAGGCCCTTGCGGGCGTACCAGCAGAAGTAGCCGTTGAGGTTGCCCGCCCCCTCGGGCCGCGGCGGCACCGAGTCGAGCGGCATGTCGAAGTCGATCGGCGGCGGGAACGCCTCGTAGAAGAAGGCCCAGTTGGCGTCCGTGTCCGGCTGCGGCGCCTTCGGGTCCGGATCGGCGTCCGGCGGGGTGGACGCCGGGAAGTAGTAGGTGCTCGTGTTGAACTTGAAGTGCGCGCGGTGGGCGATCTCGTTCGTGAGGTCGAGCGCCGGCCCGTCCTCCGGGAAGAGGTCCCGCATCTCCGCTTCGGTCTTGAAGTAGAGCTGGTCCGTCTGCGCGCGGGGCCGCTTGGGGTCGTTCAGCGACGCCCCCATCGCGATGCAGTTCAACAGATCGAGCGAGACCGCGTCCTTCGGCTTGAGGTAGCGCACGTCGTTCGTGACGACCGTGCGCAGCCCGTGCTGGGCCGCGACGCGACGGACCTCCGCGTTGTGGTCCGCCTGCCAGTCGAGCCCCTGATCCATGAGCTCGCAGAAGAGCCGGTCGGCGCCGAAGATCTCGGCCAGGGGCACGATGCGGCCGTCGTTGTCGCCGCTCCGGCGGATGACGCCGTGCTCGCCCGACGTGAGGCACATCAGCCCCTCGTCGTGCTTGCGGAGCAGGTCGAGATCGATGCGCGGGCGGTAGTGGATCCCGTCGAAGATGGCGCGGGTGATGAGCGCGCAGATGTTCTCGTAGCCGCGCTGATCCTCGACGAGCAGCACGACCTGGAAGGCGCCGCCGAGGCCCTCGCGCGTGGCGATGCCGCGCGGGTCGACCCAGATCTCCGTCCCGTAGACCGGGTGGATCCCCTGCTCCTTGCACGCCTTGTAGAGGTTGACGGCGCCGTAGAGGTTGCAGGTGTCCGTGAGCGCGACGGCGTCCATCCCCGCGGCCTTCGCGGCCTTGGCGAGATCCTTGGGCGAAGGCACGCCGTTGAGGAGCGTGAACTGCGAGTGGACGTGGAGGTGCGCGAACGCCATGGCCGGCCGATCCTATCGCGGGGTCGCTCGGCGGCGCGGTCAGATTCTGACCGGGCTATCGTTCCCGCGCGATGGGCACGCCCTTCCTCCCCTTCCTGATCGTCGGCGGCACGGAGCTGTTCCTGGCGTCGCTGGTGCCGACGTGGGCGGCGTGGCTCTTCGTCTGGGCCGGCTCGGCGACCACCTGGGTGAGCGCCGCCTACCTCCTCCGCCGCCCCGGTATGCTCGGGAAGCAGGCCGCCCCGACCCTGGCCTTCTGGGCGCTGCTCCCCTTCCTCCTCACCGCGCGGGGCAGCGCGTTCGTCGGCCTCCGGGCGATGGCGGCGTGGAAGGTGGAGCTCGCGCCGGGCCTCTGGGTGGGCGGCTGGCCGCGCAAAGGCGCGCCCGGCCACGCCCAGCTCGACCTGACCGCGGAGCTGCCCCGCCGCGGCGACGCGCTCCGCTACCGCAACATCCCGATGCTCGACGGCGCGCCGCCCTCCCCCGAGGCGTGGCAGGAGGCGGTCGAGCAGGCCGTGGCGTGGCGGCGGGAGGGCCTGCCCGTGCTGGTGCACTGCGCCTACGGGCACGGGCGCAGCGTGGCCGTCTGCATCGGCGTGATGGTGGCCGAGGGGCTCGCCCCGACCTGGGAGGAGGCCCACGCGCGCGTGCTCGCGGTGCGCCCGCGGGCGCGGATGACGGAGGCGCAGCGCCGGATGCTCGCGGAGGCGGTGGCACGACTTTCCACGCGGTCAGCGGGCTGACGCTCGCGATCGCGCTACGATGCCGCGCATGCTCGTGCTCCTCCTCCTCGCCTGCACCGCGCCCTCCACCGACGAAACCGGCGACACCGCCTCGGGCGACACCGCGCCCGACCCGAACGCGTACCTGAAGGGCACCGCGCCCCTCGCCACGGTGTCCGGCGGCGAGTGCCCGAGCATCGACGGCGGCAAGGTCGAGCTCACCTCGAACGGCGTCGAGCGGAGCGCCAAGGTGATCGTCCCCTCCTCCGGCGGCGAGGGCAAGGGCGTCGTGTTCGCGTGGTACCCGCTCGGCGGCTCGGCGCAGTGGATGATCAACGCGCTCGACCTGGACGAGTGGGCCGAGCAGAACGACCTGGTCGTGGTGGTGCCCACGGCGTCCGGCGAGGAGGCCTTCGAGTGGGCCTTCATGCGCGCGGCGGAGGCCAACAACGACCTCGTGTTGTTCGACGACCTGCGCACCTGCCTCTACGAGCAGCTCGCCGTCGACCTCGGGCGCGTCTCGTCGATGGGTTTCTCCGCCGGCGCGCTCTGGACCAGCTACCTCTCGCTCTACCGCGGGGACACGCTCGCCTCGATCCTCCCTTTCTCCGGCGGGACCGACCCGGTCATCGAGTACCGGACCCCCGCGTCGGCCTTCCCCGCGCTCCTCCCGTTCGGCGGCGACTCCGACACCTACGGCGGCGGGCTCGTGAACTTCTGGGAGACGCAGGGCAACTTCGCGGCGTCGCTCGCGGCGGACGGCCACTTCGTCGTGGTGTGCGACCACGGCGGCGGCCACACCCTCCCGCCCGAGAGCCTCGACATGATGACGGCGTGGCTCCCCGCCCACACCTACGGGCAGCCCTCGCCGTTTCTCGGGGACATCTCGGCGTTCCCCGACTACTGCGCGGTGTACCAGCCCTGATCGGCGCCCCGCGGCCTCACGGCTCCGGGAACTCCTCGACGCCGCCCTCCTCGAGGCCGCCCGGCGAAAAGCTCTCGGACGGCGCGTGGTGGATCACGATGGCGTCGAGCGCCCGGTCGTGGACCTTCACGGTCGCCGCCGCGCGGTGCTTCGCCACGAAGGCGTCGTAGAGCTCCTTCATCCGGTCGTTCTTCACCTTCCGGAGCACCGAGCCCTTCATCTGCTGGAACGTGCGCTCGACCATCTCGCGGCGCGCGGCCGCCATCACGATGTTGTAGCCCTCCTCGGTCCGGAAGACCTCGGAGACGACGCCCGTCTCGAGCACGAACGCGCGGTCGACCACCGCCTGGTCCATCCCCGGCTTCCCGTCGCGGCCCACGAAGCCTACGTCGCCGCCCCGCCGCCTGTACGGGTCCTCGGAGACCTCGGCCGCGACGGTCGGGAAGGAGTCCGGCGCGGCGGCGACCAGCGCCCGGACGCGGTCGGCCTCCTTGCGCGCGGCCTTGTCCGGCCGCTCGTCGGTGACCTTGATCAGGATGCGCTTGATCTGCACCTTCTCGGGCACCACGAACTCGCTCCGGTGCGTGTCGTAGTAGGCCTGGAGCGCCTCGTCGGTGAAGTCGCCGTTCCGGACGGTCGAGTACACCTGCGAGCGCAAGAGCTCGTTGATCATCACCTTCTGGACCTTGGGGTCCTTGTCGAGCCCCTCCCGGAGCGCGACGGTGAAGAGGACCTTCTCGTCCACGAGGCGGTCGAGCACCTCGCGCTTCTCGTCGCGGGAGAGCGTGTCCCCGCTCGCCGGCGTCTTGCGCGCCGCCGCGGCCTCGAACTCGGCGCGCGTCACCACCACGCCCTCGACCTCGGCGAGCACCTGCGTCCCGGGATCCACGTCGGGCGGGGCGGCGTGGACGCTCGCCGCGAGGGCCAGGGCCAGGAGAAGCACGGTCGGACGCATCGGACCTCCGCGCGGAGCTATAGCGGCGTCAGGCCTTCGTGGTCCAGCCGAGCTGACGCAACAGGTCGTCCGTCATCGCGTCGAGGTCCCAGCGCGGGGCCCAGCCCCAGTCGGCGCGGGCGGCCGCGTCGTCGAGCGCGCGCGGCCAGGAGTCGAGGATGGCCTGCCGGAAGTCGGGCACGTAGCGCACGTCGAAGGGGCCGACGCGGGCGCGGATCGACGCCGCGATGTCCGCCGCCGAAGGCGACATCGCCGCGATGTTGTACGTGCGGCGGCTCAGGCGCTCGGCGGGAGCGTCGGCGAGCTCGAGCAGCGCGCGCACGGCGTCCGGCATGTACATGAACGGGATGGTGGTGTCGGGGCGGCAGAACACCTGGACCTCCCGGTCGCCCCGGGCCCCCGCGAAGTACATCAGGTTCGCGAAGTCGGAGGAGCCGCCGCCCGGGGGCGCCGTGTTCAGCAGGCCCGGGAACCGGATGCCGCGGAAGTCCACGCCCTGCTTCGCGGCCGCGTAGGAGCCGAGCAGCTCGCCGACGACCTTCGTGATGCCGTACATCGACGTCGGCAGCATGGGGTACACGTCCGGCGTGACCGGCGGCGGCTCGGCCTGCCCGGGGAGCGGGCCGAAGGCCGCGATCGACGACGGCACGACGAGCCGGGGCCGCACAGCGCCCTCGAAGGACGCGAGCGTGGCGATCACGTGGCGCGTGCTGTCGACGTTCATGCGCCAGCACAGGTCGGGGTCCTTCTCGCCGCGGGCGGAGAGGAGCGCGGCCATGTGGTAGGTCACGTCGGGACGGACCTCGCGGATGAGCCCGGTGAGCGCGGCGGTGTCGAGCACGTCGAGGCGGCGCCAGCGCTTCCGGACGCCGTCCTCGCCGAGCGCGCCGCGCAGGACGTCCCAGCCCGCGGTCTGCTCGGGCGCCAGGTAGTCGGCCAGCACCACCTCGTCGCCGCGCTCCACGAGCGCCGGACCGAGCTCCGAGCCGATCTGCCCCACCCCGATGACCAGCACGCGCGCCATGTGGCTCTCCGTATCGTGGCCGCCGTCATTAGCCGGGCGGCGCTGCGCTGACCACGAGCTGAGCGACGTGGACGCGCAGATCGAGGCAGGGCGCAGGCGTCCCGGGCGGGGGGCGCCCGGTGCGGTCGCGAGCGTGCTCGCCGAGGGGGGCGGGTGTATCCGGGCAGCCGCCCGGCCGCGGACGGCCGGCGCTGCGGCGACGCCGGTGCCGCCAGGGTCGTCGGCGGCTCGGGTGCATCCGGGACGGATACGGTTTGTGGGCCCGAGGCGCGCGCCGGACGAGTCGACGTCGCGGTCGCCGTGTAGGTTCCGCCCACCTCGATGGAGACCTCGATGACGCGCCCCCTGCTGCTCCTCCTCTCGCTCGCCGCCTGCACCGGATCCGCGGACAAGCCCGCGGATCCCGACGACACCGCCGGGACCGACACCGACTCGGGGCACCCCGACGACACGGACACCGCCGACACGGACTCCGGCGACACCGCCGCGGACTGCGCCGTGGACCTGCCGGCCGCCGGTGCGGTCGACGCCGATCCCGCCTGCGCGCCCGGCGCCGCGGACGTCGACCCCTTCGAGCTCGTGCTGGAGCGCCGCATCACCAGCCAGGTGCCGCGGCACGCGCCCGTGGTCGCCCACGTCGACGACGACGACGGCGACGGCACGATCGGCGTCGGCGACCACGCCGAGTTCGTGGGCGTGGACCGCTTCGGCGGGAGCTTCGGGAGCTCCGTGGCCGTGTTCGGTGAGGGCAACCGGCCGATCTGGGAGCACCGGGACGGCTGGTACGCCGAGTTCGACCCGATCTTCGCCGACCTCGACGGCGACGGCGCCGCGGAGCTGGTCCTCGCGACCGACACCGCGGGCTGGGACACCGTGCTCGTGGCGCTCGACGGGGCGACCGGCGCGGAGAAGTGGCGCACCGAGAGCATCGACATGGACTGCCTGCGCGCGGACTGCCAGAGCACGGCCGCCGACGTGGACGGCGACGGGGTCGCCGAGGTGATCGTGGAGGGCGCGATCGTGGACGGGGCGACCGGCGAGGTGGAGGCGCTCCTGACCCCGCCCGGCCTCACGATGTTCTACCGGGGCCCGCTCGTCGCGGACCTCGACGGCGACGGCGCCCGCGAGATCGTGATCGGCGACACCGCCTACGACGCCGACGGCGTCGAGCTCTGGACGCTCGGCGGCGAGGTCCGGAGCGCGTTCCCCGCGCTCGCGCAGCTCGACGACGACCCCGAGGCGGAGATCGTCGTCACGCTCGACTACGACGTGTTGTTCCTCGACCACGACGGGACCGAGCGCTTCCGCGGCGCGATCCCGGGCGCCGCGCGCTTCGGCTGGGCCGGGCCGGCCTGCGTCGGGGACCTCGACGGGGACGGCGCGAGCGAGGTGGTCGTGCCCGGGGGCGAGGCCATCGAGGCCTACGAGGCGGACGGGTCGCGCGCGTGGAGCGCGCCGATGTACGGCACCGACGGCACGGGCTGGTACGCCGGCACCACCGGCTGCACGCTCTTCGACTTCGACCGCGACGGCGACGTGGAGGTGCTCTTCGGCGACGCCATGTCGCTGCGCATCCTGGACGGCCGCACGGGCGACACGCTCGCCGAGACCACCGACTACGGCGCCTACATGACGAACCAGGTGCCCGTGGTCGCGGACATCGACGCGGACGGCTCCGCCGAGATCCTCGCGGCGTCCACCGGCCACATCCTGAACACGGACAACTGGAGCGGGCTCCAGGTGTACGGCCACCCGCGCGACGCCTGGCGCACGGAGGGCACCGTGTGGGGCGTGCACGACTTCGCCGTGGCCAACCAGACGGTAGCCGGCGGCTTCCCGGCGACGGCGACGCCCTCGTGGATCGAGCCGGGCCTGTTCCGCGGGCAGGTCGCGGTGCCGGCGACCGACGTGGCCCGCCCGGCGCTGGTGATCGAGGTGGCCGACCGCTGCGAGGCCTGCGACGCGGACGCGGCGCACCTGGCGGTGGTGGTCGGGAACGCGGGCGCGGCCGACGCCGCCGACGTGGTGGTGGAGCTGCGCGCCGTCGCGGCCGACGGGAGCGCGCGGGTGCTCGCCTCGGAGGCGCTCGGGGGGCTCGTCGCCGGGACCTCGCACGCCGGGGTGGACCTCGCGTGGGCGCCGAGCGAGGTCGCGGACGGCGAGCGGCTGGAGGTCGTGGGGAGCCTGGCGGGCGAGGCGTGCGCGATCGGCGGGGCGCTGGAGGTCGATCGGGCGTGTGAATGAGCGGGAAGTGGGCGCGCCCATCCCCCGCGCGGCGGGCGATGGGCACCCGAGCCGCCGACGCCCCTCCCCCGCGCCGACGCTCCCGCAGCGGCTCGGCCGGCTGCCCCGAAGCAGCTAGTGCGAGTGCCCGCCCGCGCCGTGATCGTGCCCACCCGCGCCGTGGTCGTGCCCGCCCGCCGGGGCCGCGCTCGGGGCGTTGAAGCCGAGCGAAAAGCTCGTCTCGCCGACCTTCACGTCGACCGTGACGGGGCGCGTGCCGGCGCCTTCGCCCTTGCCGGCGAGGAGCCCGGTGGCGGGGTCGAAGGTGAGCGGGACGACGGTGTCGCCGTCCTTCAGCGACCCGCTGACGGCCCCGGTCACGGCGGCGCGCTTCGCGTCGGTGACCCACACGCGGTGCTCGCCGTCCTTGGGCGCGTACTCGAGGTGGTAGTCGCCCCACATGCTCACCTGCCCGCCGTGGAGCGAGGTGTGGTCGTGCTCGGCGAGGCCGACCGAGGTGCTCTCGAACGAGACGCTCTCGGCCTTGCCGCCGTGCGTGAGCGTCAGGACGACGCTCGCGGTGTCGCCCTGCGCGAGCTTCGCGACGGCGTGCAGGTGGTCGCCCATCGAGGCGAGCTGCACGGTCTCGACGCCCTGGGGGCCCTTGATCACGGCGGTGCCGGTGAAGCCGTCGACCGGGAGCTCCTTCTGGTTCGCGTCGGAGATCCAGAACATCACGCCGCCGGGCATGAAGCGGGCCTCGACGTGGCGCTCGCCGACGGTCTTCACCTCGCCGCCGTGCGGGCTCGCGTGGGCGTGGTCGCCGGCGGCGTGGTCCCCGGAGGCGGGGGCGGGCGCGGCGGGGGCGGGCGCGGCGGGCGCGGCGGGGGCGGGCGCGGCGGCTCCGGGTGCGGCCGGCTCGTTCGAGCAGGCGGCGAGGACGAGGATCGGGAAGAGGAAGCGCATGGGCGAACTCCGATGGATCAGGCGGCGTCGAGGGGATCGGCCGCGGAGGAGGAGGCCACGAGCGCCTGGAGCGCGTCGCGACCGTAGCGGAGGAACACGGTCGGCGTGACGACCATGTCCAGGAGCGTGGACGAGAGCAGGCCGCCGAGGATGACCTGGGCGACGGGCGTGAGGATCTCCTTGCCGGGCGTGCCCGCCGCGAACGCGAGCGGGAGCAGCGCGATGCCGGCGCAGAGCGCGGTCATGGCGACGGGGACGAGGCGCTCCAGCGAGCCGCGCACGACCATCTCGGGGCCGAAGGTCTCCCCTTCGTGCCGGACGAGGTGGATGTAGTGGGAGATCATCAGGATCGTGTTGCGGGAGGCGATGCCGCAGAGGGTGACGAAGCCCACGAGCGTCGCGACGGAGAGCGGCTGCCCGGAGATCCAGATCGCGGCGACGGAGCCGATGAGCGCGAGCGGGATGTTGAGCAGCACCTGGAGCGTGAGCGCGTGCGAGCGGAAGTGCGCGAAGAGCACCGCGTACATGCCCGCGAGCGAGAGCAGCGAGAGGAGCCCGATCGTGCGGCTCGCGGACTGCTGGCTCTCGAACTGGCCGCCGATGGTGACGTAGTAGCCGGCGGGCAGCGTCATCCCGTCGAGCGCGGCGCGGATGTCGGCCACGACGCTCCCGACGTCGCGCCCGGCGGTGTTCGCGGAGATCGCGATGCGGCGCTGGCCGTCCTCGTGGATGACCTGGTTCGGCCCGGTGCCGGTCGAGACCTCGGCGAGCTGGCCGAGCGTGACGACGCGCCCCCCCTCGCCGGGCTCCGGGGTGAGCACCACCGGGGCGACGCCGATGCGGTCGACGTCCTCGCGCCAGGCGGGGGCGTAGCGCACCACGAGGTCGAGGCTCCGGAGCCCCTCCAGGACCTGCCCGACCCGGACGCCGCCGAGCGCGGTCTCGAGATCCTCGGCGAGGTGGCCGGGCGGGACGCCGAAGCGCTTCGCGGCGTCGCGGTCCACGCGCACCTGCACCTGCGGGACGAGCACCTGGCGCTCCACCTGGAGGTCCACGAGGCCGGGGATCGTCGCGAGGCGCTCCTCCACGCGCGCGGCCTCCGCGCGGAGCGTGGCGAGGTCGGGGCCGAAGAGCTTGAGCGCGATCTGTGCGCGCACGCCGGAGAGCAGGTGGTCGAGGCGGTGGCTGATGGGCTGGCCGATGTTCACGACCACGCCGGGGAGGCGCGCGAGGCGGGCGCGGATGTCGGCCAGCACGTCGTCGCGGGGACGCCCCCCCGCCTCGAAGTCGACGTCGATCTCGGTGTAGTGGACGCCCTCGGCGTGCTCGTCCATCTCGGCGCGGCCGGTGCGGCGGCCGGTGCTCTCGACCTCGGGGACCTCGAGCAGGAGCTTCTCGGCGAGGGTGCCGAGCACGTCGGACTCCTCCAGGCTCGTGCCGGGCGTGGCGAGGAGGTTGATGGTGGCGGTGCCCTCGTTGAAGGGCGGCAGGAAGCTCGTCCCGAGGAACGGGACGCTCGCGGCGGCGAGGAGCACGGCGGCGGCGGTGCCGGCGAGCACGGTGCGCGGGCGGGGGAGCGCCCAGGCCAGCACGCGCCGGTCGAGGCCCTTGAGCGTGCGGACGAGCCAGCCGTCGCCGTGCTCGCGGGTGCTGGCGGCGCGCGGGAGCAGGTACGACGCGAGGACCGGCGTCACCGTGAGCGACACGACCATCGAGGCGAGGATCGACGCGATGTAGGCGATGCCGAGCGGCGCGAAGAGCCGGCCCTCGATGCCCGAGAGCGCGAAGAGCGGCACGAACACGAGGATCACGAGGATCGTCGAGAAGACGATGGAGCTCCGGACCTCCACGCTCGCGTCGAGGATCACCCGGAAGGCCGGGCGCGGGCTCGGCGAGGCGCGGTTCTCGCGGAGGCGGCGGAAGACGTTCTCGACGTCCACGATCGCGTCGTCGACGAGCTCACCGATGGCGACCGCGAGGCCGCCGAGCGTCATCGTGTTGATGGTGAGGCCGAAGGCCTGGAGCGCGAGGGCCGCCACCACGAGCGAGAGGGGGATGGCGGTCAGCGTGATCGCGGTCGTGCGGACGTTCAGCAGGAACAGGACGAGGATGACCGCGACGAGGATCGCGCCGTCGCGGAGCGCCTCCTCGACGTTGGCGACGGAGGCCTCGATGAAGTCGGCCTGCCGGAAGAGCGGCACGAGCTCGACGCCGGGCGGGAGCGCGCGGCGGAGCTCGTCCAGCGCTCCCTCGACCTGCCCGGTGAGCGCGATCGTGTCGGTGCCGGGCTGCTTCTGGACGGAGAGCACGACGGCGGGCCGCCCGTTCACGCCCGCGTCGCCCCGCATCGTGCCGACGCCGCGGCGCACGTCGGCCACGTCGGCGAGCGTGAGGGGCACGCCGTCCCGCGTGGCGACGACCGTGTCGCCGATGGCGGCGGGGTCGGACGTGCGGGCGAGGTTGCGGACGACGTACTCCTGGCTCTGGCGGTCGAGGAAGCCGCCGGTGGTGCTCCCCTGCGCGCCCGCGGCGGCCTCGCGCACGTCCTCCAGGGTGAGGCCCCGCTGCGCGAGGCGGTCGGGGTGCACCTCGACGTGGAGCTGCTCGACGCCGCCGCCGATCGCGATCACCGAGGAGATGCCGGGGATGGCGAGCAGGCGCGGGCGGAGCGTCCAGTCGGCGAGGGTCCGGAGCTCCGGGCCGGGGACGGTGCCCTCGGGCGAGACGACGCCGACGAGGAGGATCTCGCCCATGATCGAGCTCACCGGGCCCATGACGGGCACGACGCCCTCGGGGAGCTGCTCGGCCACCTGCGCGGTGCGCTCGGCCACCTGCTGGCGGGCCCGGTAGATGTCCACGTCCCAGTCGAACTCGACCCACGCGACCGAGAGCCCGACGGCGCTCTGCGAGCGCACCCGCTCGACCCCGGGGGCGCCGTTCATGGAGGTCTCGATCGGGCGCGTGACGAGGAGCTCGACCTCCTCGGGGGAGAGCCCGCCCGCCTCGGTCAGGAGCGTCACGGTGGGCCGGTTGAGGTCGGGGAAGACGTCGACCGGGAGGCGCGCCGCGGACCAGCCGCCCCAGGCGAGCACGACCGCCGCCACCACCAGCACGAACAGCCGGTTCTGGAGCGAGAAGCGGATGAGCGCGTCGAACATTCAGCGACCGGCGAGGCTGCGGAGCGTGTAGCTGCCGTCGACCACCACGCGATCGCCGGGGGCGAGGCCGCCGAGGATCTCCCAGGCGCCGCCCGCGCGGGCGCCGACGCGCAGCTCCCGGGCCTCGAAGCGCTCGGGCCCCGTCTTCACGAAGGCGAGCCGGGCGCCGTTGCTGTCCACGACGGCCGCGACGGGGGCGACGAGCGCGTCCCGGGCGGGCCCGCGGCCGATCCAGGCGGTCGCGCCCATGCCGGGGCGGAGGCCGAGGTCGCCGCCCTCGACGGCGAGGGTGACGCGGACGGCGCCGGTCGCGGGGTCGGCCTCCTGGCCGGCGTCGAGGACGACGGCGGAGAGCGTGCGCTCGGGGGCGGCCGCGGCGGTCACCACGGCGGTGGCGCCCTCGACGAGGCCGAGGGCGAGCCGCTCGGGCACGTCGGCCTCGAGCCAGAGGCCGGCGGTGTCCACCACGCGGAAGAGCGGGCTGCCGGCGCCCACCTGGTCGCCCGGGCGCGCCTCGATGGCGCCGAGCTTGCCGTCGAGCGGCGCGCGGATGGGCACGGTGACGCCGCCCGAGAGCGTGGCCAGGGCGGCCTCGGCCTCGCGCAGCGTGGTGCGCGCGATGTCCACGGCGCCGCGCAACGCGACGCGGTCCCGCTCGGAGAGCGCGTCGCCGAGGGAGTCGATGGCGGCGGCGTCGCGCTCGGCGAGGTCCAGCGCGGTGCGGGCCCCGGCCAGGCGCGTGGCGGCGTCGCTGCGCTCCTGGGCGATGGTGGCGCGGTCGGCGCTGGTCGGGAGCTCGCGGAGCAGCGCGAGCGTGTCGCCGGCCTTCACGGGCTGGCCGGGGCGCGGGAAGCCGCCCGGCGGGGCGACGAGCACCCCGTCGATGGGCGCGCCGAGCGTGGCGGCCTCGCCGGGGCGCGCGACGAAGCGGCCCAGGGCGGGGACGCGCTCCTGGAAGAGGTCGCGGGCGAGCACGGCGGTGCGCAGGCCGACGAGGAACTGGCCGTCCATCGGGAGCGTGATGGCGCCGCCCGCGGGGGCGGTGGGGGCCGCGGTCGCCTCGCCGTGGTCCTCGCCGCCGTGGGCCGCGACGTCACGGGCCTGCACGGCGACACCCGCCGCGAGCAGCGTGGCCGCCGCCGCCGCGCCCCTGCCCCGCCCGAACAGCCACCCGACGAGCACGCCGAAGAGGCCGACCACCGCGACGAGCGCGAGCACGCCGGCGCCGGCGAGGGCGAGCGTGGGTGTGGGGGTGCCCGCGGGGGCGGCGGGCGGGTCGAAGTGGAGCCCGGTGATCGCGAGCACGTCGGAGGTCGCGGGGGTCGTGACGACCAGGGCGCCCGCGTAGTCGCCGTGGGCGGGGAGCGTGAGCGGGCCGTGGTAGACGCCCGGCGGGCCCTTGCTGCCGAGCTCGGCCTGGGCCGCCGCGGGGCCGCTGAGCGTGAGGGCGAGCGTGGCGCCCTCGACCGGGGCGCTCGTCGCGTAGTCGGCCAGGAGCAGCGTGGCGTCGACCGGGGTGCCCGGGGCCGCCTGCGGCACGTGGAGCACCGCCTCGAAGGCCCCGGAGGCCGCGGAGACGGAGAGGCCGTCGCCCCCCACCGCGACCACCGGGGCCGCGGGGGCGCCGTGGTCCTCGCCGCCGTGGGCGCGCGTCCGGGGAACGAAGAGCAGCGCGAGCATCGGGTCCACCACCTCGCGCCGGGCTTACGCAAGCACCGTGCCACCCGCCGCGGGGGCGAAAAGGCCCGGCCGGGAGCGGTCCGGGGGGCGAAAGCGTGACCGGTCCGGGCGTGGGCGTGACCGCGGCGGTCACACCCGCGCCCTGGGCGATCACGTTCGTCGCGCGGCCCTTTCCACGCGAGGCACGGCGTCGTAGAAGGGGCGCGTACCTGGAGACGCCCATGCCCCGCATCCTCCTCCCCCTGCTCCTCGTCGCGTGCGTCACCAAGGACGGCGACTCCGCCGCCGGGGAGACGGGCGACACGGCCGACACGACGGACACCGCCCCGGCCTGCGCCACGCTGAACGGCGGGACCGACTGGGCGTGGCAGGGCGAGTGCCCGCAGATGCGCACCCCGTGCGACATCGTCGTGAGCGGCTGCGAGCTCGCCATCGACTACGCCGCGGACGGCGGGATGACGATGGGGATGCCCTACGCCGGCACGATCGAGGGCGACACGATCACGTTCGAGGACGGCGACACGGTCGACGGCTGCGTCGGCACGATCGAGGACGCGGACAGCGTCACCGGCAGCTGCGCCGGCGGGTGTACGTTCACGTTGCGCCGGTAGGGCACCCGAGCCGCCGACGCCCCGGGCGGCACGACGCCGACGCAGGGGCCGCGTCCGCGCGGCCGGCTGCCCAGCCCCCGGGTCGTCAGGGCGTGATCGCCACCTTGAGCACCCCCTCCTTCCGGTCGCCGAAGAGCGCGTAGGCGGCGCCGATGTCGGCGAGGCGGAAGTGGTGGGTGACGAGCGGCGCGGGGTCGAAGTGCCCGGTGCGCACGAGCTCGAGCAGCCGGCGCATGCGCTCCTTCCCGCCGGGGCAGAGCGTGGTGACGACGCGGTAGTCGCCGATGCCGGCGGCGAAGGCGTCGTAGGGGATGGCGAGCTTGCCGCTGTAGACGCCGAGGCTCGAGAGCGTGCCCGCCGGGCGGAGGCTGCGCAGGGCGGCCTCGAAGGTGGCCTGGGTGCCGAGGGCCTCGATGGCCACGTCCGCGCCCCCGTCGGTGAGGCGGCGCACCTCGGCGGCCGGGTCGCAGGCCGCCGGGTCGAGCACCACGTCGGCGCCGAAGCGCCTGGCCATGACGCGGCGGTGGGGGTCGGGGTCAACCGCGACGACGAGGGCCGCGCCCCGGAGCCGCGCGCCCGCGGTGGCGCAGAGCCCGATGGGGCCCTGGGCGTAGACGACCACGGCGTCCCCGACGCGGATGTCGGCCGACTCGGCGCCGGCGAAGCCCGTGGACGTGATGTCGGCCAGGAGCACCGCCTGCTCGTCGGTGACGCCGTCGGGGATGGGCGCGAGGTTGGCCGCGGCGTCGGGCACCACGAGGTACTCCGCCTGCGCGCCGTCGATCGTGTTGCCGAAGCGCCAGCCGCCGAGGGCGTGGTAGCCGGCCTCGCGGCCGCACTGCGCGGCGTGCCCCGAGAGGCAGGCGCGGCACTGCCCGCACGGGGTGATGGCGCCCACGAGCACGCGCTGCCCGATCTCGACGTGGCGCACGCCGGCGCCGCGCGCCTCGACCACGCCGACGGCCTCGTGCCCGATGACGAGGCCCGGCCGCACGGCGTACTCGCCGCGGACGATGTGGAGGTCGGTGCCGCAGATGGTCGTCAGCGTGACGCGCAGGAGCGCCTCGCCGGGGCCGGGCATGGGCCGCGGCACCTCCTCGAGGCCGAACTTGCCGGCTCCGCGGAACACGTTGGCGCGCATCGTGGACATGGTGCCCCCCCGGGACACCATGCGCACCCGTCGTCACTCGACCAGGAAGAACCCCGCCATCCCGAGCTCCGCATGCTCGAGGATGTGGCAGTGGAACATCCACTCCCCCGGGTTGTCGAGCTCGCTGGCGAGCTCCACCGTGGCGTACGGCGGGATGTCGAAGGTGTCCTTCCAGCCGTCGATCGCCGGGGGCACGCCGTCCACGGCGAGGACCTGGAAGCGGTTGCCGTGCAGGTGGAAGGGGTGGTGCATCTCCGAGTCGTTCTGGACCACGAAGCCGGTCGGGACGTTGCCCTCCACCATCACCATCGGCACGTCCGGGTAGGACGCGCCGTCGATCGTGACGATGCCGTTCATCATGTCCTCGTCGAGCACCCAGGTGTGCGCGACGGGCTCCTCGCCGGTGAAGGACGGGAGGTCGTCGGCCGGGAGCGTCATCGGCGTGGGCGTGCCGGCCTCCTCCCCGATCACGAAGGACATGACGGGGTTCTCGCCCTCCCCCATCGGGTCCCACTCGGACATGTGGGCGTCCTCGTCGTGCAGGTGGAAGCGCGCGTTCATGAGCCGCAGCTCGTCGCCCGGGCTCCCGACCCAGTCGACCGCCACGATCGCGCGCTCGCCGGGCCCGAGGACCAGGTTGTCGACGGGGACCTCCTCGGCGAGCCAGCCGCCGTCGGTGGCGACCACGCGCATCTGCTGGCCCTCGAGCGTGAGATCGAAGTAGCGGGCGTTCGCGGCGTTCACGAGGCGGAGGAGCATGGTCTCGCCCGCCTTGACCTCGACGCGCCGGTCGGAGCGGCCGTTCGCGAGGAGCAGGTTCCCGAGGCGGCCCATGAGCTGCATGTGCTCGGTGTCCTTCGGGGCGATCTGGAGCGTGTCCTCGTCGAGGAGCACGTCGTCGAGCACCACGGGGAGGTCGCAGTCGACGCGGGGCTCGTCGGGGTGGCGGACCACGATGCGGCCGTAGAGCCCGCGCTCCAGGTCCTGCTCGGTCGCCATGTGCGGGTGGTACCAGTAGAAGCCTGCGTCGATGATCGGGAGCTCGTAGGTGAAGGAGCCGCCGGCCGGGACCATGTCCATCATGCGGATGGCGCCGTCCATCTCGTCGGGGACGCGCAGCCCGTGCCAGTGCACGGTGGACTCGTAGTCGAGCCCGTTGGTGAACTCCGCGCGGAGCGTCTGCCCGAGCTCCACCTCGATGACCGGCCCGGGGACCTCGCCGTTGTAGGCGAGGCCGTCCTCGAGCGGCGTGCCGGTGCCGGGGTCCCAGGCGTGCGGGGCCTGCTCCAGCGTGACGGCGACGAACTTGTCGGAGGGATCGAGGTCGGCGGCGGGGGTGAAGCCGCAGCGCTCGGGCGGCGCGAAATGGTCGCCGGTGTCGTCGGGGTCGGTGTCCGCGGCGCCTCCGGGGCCCGCGGGATCCTTGGTGTCGGTGCAGGCCGAGAGCAGGAGCAGGAGCGTCGGGAGCATGCGGGCCTCGATGTGACGGGGACGATCACGCCCCGCGGGCGGGCGCGGGCGCTTCGGGGATCGATAGCAAACCGCGGGCCATCGCGACCCTGCCCGTCGAGGCTGTAATGCTCCCGCGCCCCGTGCGTCCGCCCCCTCGAAAGGAGGATCGGACCATGCGGAGGATCGTCTGGGCGGCGCTCGTCGCCGGGTGCGCCACCCGACGGGTGGAGGACGTGAGCTGGGAGGTGGAGGCCGCGGCGACGCGGCCCGTCGCGGTGGCGATCGCGGCCGAGCCCCCGCTCCCCGGGGAGGCGCTCCACGGCTGGGAGGGGCTCGCCGAGGCCGGGGCGGCGGGCGCGGGGACGGCAGGTGCGTCGGCACCGACGGGGACGCTGACGCTCGACGCCGCGCTGCGGCTGGCTCGGGCGCGGAACGCCAGCGCGACGAGCGCCGGCCACGAGGCCACGGTGGCCCGCTGGGCCGCGCGGCAGGCCGGGCGGCTCCCGAACCCCTCGGTGGAGATCGAGGCCTGGCCCGAGGGCGAGGACCTGGAGATCGAGGGCGGGGTCGAGATCGGCCTCACCGACATCGCGCTCGCGCCGGTCCGGGGGCGGACGTTCGCCGCGGCCGCGGAGGCCGAGCGGCACCGCGCCGAGGAAGCCGCCGCGCGGCTCGCCTACGACGTGCGCGCCGCCTACTACGCGGCGGCCGCCGCCGAGGCCCGGCTCGCCGTGGCGCAGCGCGCGCTCGACGGGCTCGCGGCCGCGCGGGACGTGGCGGTGGCGCGGGCGGCGTCGGGGAACGCCCCGACGATCGAGGCCGCGGCCCACACGGCGGCCTTCGAGCGCGCCCGCGGCGACGTCGCGGCGCTCGAGCTCGCCCGCGAGGCGGCGCGGGAGCGGCTGAACACGCTGCTCGCGCTCACGGGCGCGGAGACGGGCTGGACGGCGTTGGAGCCGCTCGCCGCGCCGGACGCGCCGCCCGACACGTCCGACGCGACGGACCGCGCGCTGCGGGCCAGCCACGCGCTCGCGGCGGCCCGCGCGCGGCTCGACAGCCACGCGCGCCAGGGCGCCCTCGCGCGGCTGGAGCGCGGCGTGCCCGACGTGTCGCTGGCGCTGCTCGGGAGCTGGGAAGGCACGCCCGGGGCCCGCGCGGAGGGCGAGTGGCGGGCCGGGGTCGGCCTCCACACCACCCTCCCCGTCTTCGACGGGGGGCGCGCCGAGGGCCGCGCCTGGGACGCCCGCTTCGACGCCGAGGCGGCGCGGGCGCGGGGGCTCGTCGCGGAGATCGCGTCCGCCGTGCGCGTGACCCGCGCCCGGCTCGACACCGCCCACGCGCGCGCCGTGCACGAGCGCGACGTGGCGCTCCCGGCCGCGCGGCGCGTCACGCGCGAGACCCTCCTCCACTACAACGCGATGCAGCTCGGCGTGTACGAGCTGCTCCAGGCGCGCGCCGCGGAGCTCTCCGCGGAGCTCGCGCACGTGGACACCCTGCGGGAGCTCTGGACGGCGCGCGCCGCCTGGGACGCGCTCCTCGCGGGCGGCCGCGTCGAGGGCGACGCGGACACCGGACCCATCGAGCTCGGCGGCGCTTCGTCCGCCGGCGGAGGCCACTGACATGGATCGTCGTTCCTTCCTTCGAGGCCTGGGCGGCGCCGCCGCCGGGGCCGTCCTCCTCCGCGAGGCCCGCGCCGGCGAGCCCGGCGTGACGGCCCCGGCGCACGCCCCCCACACGGCGCATCACGCGGTCCACCCGGCGCTGCCGCCGGCCACCCCCGCGGCGAAGCGCCCGCTCGTGGCGCCCGGCCAACCCGCGGTGGTGACCCCCAACGGGAGCACCCTCCCCTGGCGCGTCGTGGACGGCGTGAAGGTCGGCCACCTCGTGGCCGAGCCCGTCCAGCACGAGTTCGCGCCCGGGCTGCGGGTGGAGGCGTGGGGCTACAACGGCAGCTCGCCCGGCCCCACCATCGAGGCGGTCGAGGGCGACCGGCTCCGCATCTACGTGACGAACAAGCTCCCGGAGCCGACGACCGTGCACTGGCACGGCATCATCCTGCCGAACGGCATGGACGGCGTCTCCGGCCTGAACCAGGCGCCGATCCCGCCGGGCGAGACCTGGGTGTACGAGTTCACGGTCCGCCACCCGGGCACGTACATGTACCACCCGCACTACGACGAGATGACCCAGATGGCGCTGGGGATGGCGGGCATGTTCGTCGTGCACCCGAAGGTGCCGCGCACGCGCGTGGACCGCGACTTCGTGCTGATGACGCACGAGTGGAAGGTGCACGCGGGCGCGAGCCGGCCCGACCCCAACGCGATGAGCGACTTCAACGTCCTCACGTTCAACAGCAAGGCCTTCCCGGGCACCCAGCCGCTGCTGGTCGGCCGCGGCGAGCGCGTGCGCATCCGCTTCGGCAACCTCTCCGCGATGGACCACCACCCCGTGCACCTGCACGGGCTCTTCTTCCACGTGACCGCCACCGACGGCGGCTACGTGCCCGCGTCCGCGCAGGTGCCCGAGACGACCGTGCTCGTGCCGGTAGGGAGCACCCGCGTGATCGAGTTCGTCGCGGACGAGCCCGGCGACTGGGCGATGCACTGTCACATGACGCACCACGTGATGACCCAGATGGGCCACACGCCCGCGCTGGTGGGCGCCGACATGGGCCGCGTGGACCACCGCATGAGCCGCGTGTTGCCCGCGTACATGACGATGGGCACCGACGGCATGGGGAGCATGGCGGAGATGGAGATGGACTTCCCGCCGAACTCCCTGCCCATGCGCGCCACGCCGGGCCCCTTCGGCTCCATCGACATGGGCGGCATGTTCACCGTGCTCAAGGTGCGCGAGGACCCGAGCGTCGATCCCGACGGCTGGTTCGTGCACCCGGCGGGCACGGTCGCCGGCAAGGCCGACGCGCACCGGAAACGCGCGGACGGGATCGGTTGACCGGTAATGCACCGAGGGCGAGCGCGTCAGCAGGGATGCAGGGGCCATCCAACCCGGCCCCGCGAACGGAGCCCACCATGTCCACCCAGAACGACACCACCCTCGCCGTCGAGGGGATGACCTGCCACTCCTGCGTCGCCCACGTCCGCCGCGCGCTCCTCGACCTCGACGGCGTCGAGCTCGTCGACGTGAAGCTGAAGGAGGGGAAGGTCCTCGTCCGCCACGACGCCGGCGCGGCGCCCATCCCGCAGCTCGTCGAGGCGCTGGCCGAGGCCGGCTACCCCGCCACGGCCTCCTGACGGCGCCGACCGGCGCCGTCCCCCCCCCCGCGGGCAGGGCGCGCTCGACCGGGCGCGCCCTGCCCGTCTTCTTTTTCGGAGGGACCATGTCCGAACGTCTCGTCATCGTCGGGGCCGGCCTCGCCGCCGCCCGCGCCGTGGAGGCCGCCCGCGGGGCGGGCTTCGACGGCGAGATCCTGCTCGTCGGCGAGGAGCCGCGCCTCCCCTACGAGCGCCCGCCGCTCTCGAAGGAGTGGCTCGTCGACGCCTCGCTCCCCGAGGAGCCGGCGATCGTCCCCGCCGCGACCTGGGACGACTGGCGCGTCGACCGCGCGCTCGGCGTGAAGGCCCGATCCCTGGAGCCCGGCGAGCGCACCCTCGTCCTCGCGGACGGCCGACGGCTCCGCTACGACCGGCTCCTGATCACCACCGGCGCCCGCCCGCGCCGCTTGTCGGCGCCCGGCGCCGACCTCGACGGCGTGCGCACCCTGCGCACCCTCCCCGACGCCGCCGAGCTCCGCGCGCGGCTGCGCGCCGCGAGCCGCGTGGTCGTGGTCGGCGCCGGGCTCGTGGGGCTCGAGGTGGCGGCAGCGGCGCGCACGCTCGGCCGCGCGGTCACGCTGGTGGAGGCCGACACCGTGCCGCTGCGGCGGCTCCTCGGCCCGGCCGGGCGCCTCCTCGGCGACCTGCACCGCGACGAGGGCGTAGACCTGCGGCTCGGCGCCACCGTCGCGGCCTTCGAGGGTCGGAACCAGGTGGAGGCCGTCCGGCTCGCCACCGGCGAGCGCGTCCTCGCCGACCTCGTGGTGGTGGGCATCGGCGTCGCGCCCGACGTCGGCTGGCTCGCCGGCACGGGCCTCGACGACCGGGCGGGGATCGTGGTCGATCCCTTCGGTCGCACCGCGATTCCCGACGTGTACGCCGCCGGCGACGTCGCGCGCACCCGCGTGTCCGGCCGCGACACGCCGCTGCGCGTGGAGAGCTACGCGAACGCCGCCGGCCAGGGCGCCGCGGCCGGCCGCGCGCTCGCGGGGAGCCCCACGCCCTGGCTCCCGGGCCCCGGCGCCGGCTCGACCCAGTACGGGCGGCGCGTGCAGGTGATCGGCGAGGTGCGCGGCGACGAGGCGATCGTGGTCCGCGGGGACGCGGGCGCCCACCGCTTCGTGGCCTTCTACCTGCGTGGCGGGCGGGTCACCGCCACCTTCGCCCTCGACCGGGCGCGCGAGGTCCCCACCCTGCGCGCGCTCGTGGCCGCCCGCGCGGCCGTGCCGGAGCCGGTGCTGGCCGACCCCTCCGCGCCGCTCGCGCCGTGGATCCCGAAGACCGGTAATGCCTCGGGACCGGCCGCGTCAGCAGGGTGAAGGGCGCCACAACCGGCGCCCACGGAGGCCCGGATGACCGTCGACCCAGCACGCACCCTCCCCGAACCCGAGGAGGAAGGCGAGGTGTGCGAGCTC
Organism: uncultured Enterobacteriaceae bacterium; assembly: GCA_964457335.1. Lineage (GTDB taxonomy): Bacteria > Myxococcota_A > UBA796 > UBA796 > SXON01 > CAJBVW01. The sequence continues at coordinate 54,947 of CAYWGD010000012.1, forward strand.
CCCATCCTGGGGATGACCTGCGCGAGCTGCGTCCGTCGCGTGGAGCGCGCCCTCTCCGGCGTGCCCGGCGTGGCGGACGCCCAGGTGAACTACGCGACCCAGCGCGCCACGGTGCGCTCGGACGGCACCGTCTCCCGCGACGCGCTGGTGCGCGCGGTGGAGAAGGCCGGGTACAGCGTGCCCGGCGACAAGACCGGCGACCCGGAGATGCCCGACGCGGGGGGCGGACTCCAGCACCACGTCGGGGGGGCGTTGCGGGGGGGCGGAGCCCCCCTGCCCCAAGAAAAGAAGGCGCCTGCACGACGGACCGGCCCGACCGCCGCCGAGACCGCGAAGGCGATGGAGGAGGCCGAGGCGGCCGAGGACCGCGCGATCCGGCGGTCGCTGGGGGTGTCCGCGGCGCTGAGCGTGCCGCTGCTCGTGCTCGGGATGTCGCACGGCGCGATCCCCGGCACGGACGGCCCCCTCGGGACCTGGCTGCAGCTCGCGCTCGCGACGCCCGTGGTCTTCGGGCCCGGGCGGCGCTTCCTGCGGCTCGCGTGGGTGGCCGCGCGGCACGGGACCGCCGACATGAACACGCTCGTCAGCGTGGGCGTGCTCGCGGCGTACGTGTACTCCCTCGTCGCGACGATCGCGCCCGGGCTCTTCCCGCATGCCGAGCACGGGATGGTGCCGCACGTGTACTTCGAGGCGGCCGGCGCCATCGTGACCTTCGTGCTGCTCGGCAAGTGGATGGAGGCGCGCGCGCGGCGCCGATTGTCCGACGCGGTGCGCGGGCTCGTGTCGCTCGTGCCGCCCGTCGCGCGGCGGCTCCGCGGCGAGCACGAGGACGAGGTGCCCGTCGAGGCGCTCGCCCCCGGCGACCTGCTCCGCGTGCGCCCCGGCGAGCGCGTGCCCACCGACGGCGAGGTGGTCGGCGGCACGTCCGCCGTGGACGAGTCGATGCTCACCGGCGAGAGCCTGCCCGTCGACAAGCGGGCCGGCGACGCCGTGTTCGGCGGCACGCTCAACCAGGCCGGCGCGCTCGTGATGCGCGTGACGCGCACCGGCGAGCAGACCGCGCTGGCGCGCATCGTGGAGGCGGTCGAGCAGGCCCAGGGCTCGCGGGCGCCGATCGCGCGGCTCGCGGACCGGGTCAGCGCCGTGTTCGTGCCGGTCGTGTTCGCCGTCGCGGCGATCACCTTCGCGGCGTGGGCCCTCCTCGACCCCTCGGCAACCGGCATCGCCACCGCCGTCGAGCGCTTCGTGGCCGTGCTGGTCATCGCCTGTCCGTGCGCGCTCGGGCTCGCGACGCCCGCCGCGGTCGCCGTGGGCACCGGGCGCGGCGCCGAGCTCGGCATCCTCGTGAAGGGCGGGTCCGCCCTGGAGGCGGCGAGCCGCGTCGACACCGTGCTGCTCGACAAGACCGGCACGCTCACCACCGGTCGGCCGGTGCTCACCGACGTGCACGTGCAGGGCGACGAGCGCGACGTGCTCGCGCTCGTGGCCTCCGTCGAGGCGGCGAGCGAGCACCCCGTGGCCCGCGCGATCGTCGAGGGCGCGAAGGCCCGCGGCGCCGACGTGCGGCCCGCCCTCGACTTCGTGACCGAGTCCGGCGCGGGCGTGTCGGCGCGGGTCGGGCGGCGCGTGGTGCGGGTCGGGACCCTGAGCTGGCTCGGCGCCGGCGGGATCGACGCCGTGGACTTCGAGCCCCTCGCGGTCGAGCTCGCCGAGCGGGGGCGCACCCCGGTGTTCGTCGGCGTGGACGGCGTCGCCGTGGGCGTGATCGCCGTCGCCGACCGGCCGGCGCCGGGCGCGCGGGAGGCCGTGGCGGTCCTGCGCGGCCAGGGCATCGAGGTGGCCATGCTGACCGGCGACCGGCTCGGCACCGCGCGGGCCATCGCCGCGGAGCTCGGCATCGAGCGGGTGATCGCGGAGGTGCGGCCCGAGGACAAGGCGCGCGTGGTCGCGGAGGAGCGGGCCCGCGGCCGCATCGTGGCGATGGTCGGCGACGGCATCAACGACGCGCCGGCCCTCGCCGGGGCGCACGTGGGCGTCGCGATCGGCACCGGCACGGACATCGCGGTCGCGGCCGCGGACGTGGCGCTCGTGCGGGGCGGCATCACCGCGCTGCCCCGGGCGCTCCACCTCGCCCGCGCCACGCTCGGGACGATCCGCCAGAACCTGTTCTGGGCCTTCGTCTACAACGTCGTCGGCATCCCGGTCGCCGCGGGCGCGCTCTACGCCTGGACCGGCTGGCTCCTCTCCCCCGTCCTCGCGAGCGCCGCGATGTCGCTCTCGAGCGTGTCCGTCCTCGCCAACTCGCTGCGGCTGCGTCGCTTCGGCCGCTGATCCCTCAGTTTTCAAAGGAGTCCTTCCATGATCCGTTTCCTTCCGTTCGTCGCCCTCACCGCCCTCGCCGCCACGCTCTTCACCGGCCCGACCGTCGCCGAGCTCGTCCCCGCCGCGCACGCCGAGGCCCCGGTCCGCGAGATCGCGATCACCGTCCAGGGCGGCTACAAGCCCGACCGCGTCGACGTGACCGCGGGGGAGCGCGTGCGCCTCGTGTTCACGCGCACCGAGTACACGGGGTGCACGCGCGAGGTCGTGTTCCCCGAGCTCGGCATCCGCAAGGAGCTCCCGACGAACCAGCCCGTCGCCATCGAGCTCCCCGCGCTCGCGGCCGGGACGTATTCCTTCCACTGCGGCATGAAGATGATCCACGGCTCGGTCGTGGTGAAGGGATAGGGGCGCTCCATGTGCACGAGCAGCGAGCACGGCGCTCAGGGCGCCGCATCCACGGACACGACCGACGAGGTCCTCCGGCCGACCGACGAGCGCGTCGCGGCCGCCCTCGTGGAGAACCACCGGGCCTTTCTGGCCTTCCTCGAGCGCCGCGTGGGCGACCGCGTGGTGGCCGAGGACATCCTCCAGGCCGCGTTCGCGCGCGGGCTGGAGCGCGCCGGGGCCCTGCGGGACACCGACTCCGCGGTGGCGTGGTTCTACCGGGCGCTCCGCAACGCCGTCGTGGACCACTACCGCCGCAACGGCGCCCGCTCGCGGGCCCTCGCCGCGTTCGCCGAGGAGGTCGAGGAGCACGAGGTCCCCGACGCCGAGCTCGGCAGCGCCGTGTGCCAGTGCGTGAAGACGCTGGCGGACACGCTGAAGCCCGACTTCGCGCACGCGCTCCGGCGCATCGAGGTCGACGGCGTGCCGGTGAAGCGCTTCGCCGAGGAGGAGGGCATCACCGCGAACAACGCGGCCGTGCGCGTGTTCCGCGCCCGCGACGCGCTGCGCAAGCAGGTGGCGCGCTCCTGCGGCACCTGCGCCGAGCACGGGTGCCTCGACTGCACGTGCGGGACCAGGGTTCCTGGCGGGCACGCGGCCTCGGTGTAGCGGGGCTGGGCGCGACCCCGCCGAAGACGGCGGGGTCGGGCGTCCTCCGGGGTCGGCGCGGGGCGCCTCCGTCGGCCCGCCGCGCGCGGGCCGACCGACGCGGGCGGTGGGAGGGAGCGTGGCCTCCGGCCCGGGGTGTGGCGGGCCCGCGTCGCCCTCCGGCCTCCCTCGCGCGGCCTACCCCGTGCAGGAGTCGTACCAGCCGCTCGGTGTGTCGCAGTCGAGGGAGTCGTAGTACCCGACGTCCGAGCCCCACACCCAGCACCCCGTCCCGACGGTCGGCTCGAGCACGTACGTCATCACCCCGGCGTAGTGGTAGCCGCCCGGGATGCAGCTCCCTCCGTCCTCCGGGTCGTCGCAGAAGGACCCTTTCTGCTCGATGACGCCGCCGTCGGCGTCGAGCGTGTGGCACACGTCGCCCTCGTGGAGGCAGCCCTCGTCGAGCCAGTCCTGCGAGGGGCGGGCGAACCCGAGCCGCCAGGACGCCGCCGTTCCGCCCTCGATCTCCACCGTCAGGTCGGACGAGTAGCAGTCCAGGCGGACGTGATCCGGGGCGCCGACGGGCCCGACGGACTCCTCGCCGCCGGCTTCGCCGCCGCCGCCGGCACAACCCGGCGCGAGCGCGAAGACGACGAGCACGGGGAGCACGACACGACGGTTCATGGGGACCTCTGGGCGGCGAACGCTACGTCTTCGGCACGGTGTACGCAAGCTTGCTCTTCGGGCCCGCGGGGCCGTGCTCCGCGTTCGTCGTGGGGTGAGCCGTCACCCGGCGGCCGCGCAGCCCGGGCGCCGGCCCGCGCGGGTCCGAATTCTGACCCGTAGGTGTCAATCGCGCCCGGAGGAGCTCCCGTCCGCGCTACCCCTTCAGCACCCCCAACGGCACCAACCGCGCCACGCGCCGGGCCACCCCCGCGCGGCACACCACGTCGACGACGCGGTCCACGTCCTTGTAGGCGAGCGGGGCCTCCTCGGCGAGCTCGGCGTTCGAGGGGCAGCGGACGACGATGCCGCGGGCCTCGAGCTCGTGGCGGACGACGTGGCCGGGCACGGTGCGCTTGGCGGCGCCGCGGCTCATGGCGCGGCCGGCGCCGTGGCAGCTGCTCGCGAAGGACACGTCGCGCGCTTCGGCCGTCCCGACGAGCACGTGGCTCGCGGTGCCCATGCTGCCGGGGATGAACACGGGCTGGCCCACGTCGCGGTAGGCGGGCGGGAGCTCGGCGCTGCCGGGGCCGAAGGCGCGGGTGGCGCCCTTGCGGTGCACGCAGAGCCGCCCCTCGGGGTAGTCCTCGATCTTGGCGATGTTGTGGGCCACGTCGTAGACGATGCGCACGCCCCCGCGGCCTCCGAAGATGCGCCGGGCCACCTCGCGGACCCGCTGGGTGAGGACCTGCCGGTTCGACCACGCGAAGTTGGCCGCGCAGGCCATGGCGGCGAGGTAGTCGGCGCCCTCCGGCGACCCGATGGGGGCGCACGCGAGCTGCCGGTCGGGGAGCGTGAGGCCGAAGCGCGGGAGCGCGGCGTCCATGCGCGCGACGTGGTCGGTGCAGACCTGGTGGCCGAGGCCGCGGGAGCCGGTGTGGAGGAGCACGACCAGTCCGCCGACGACGAGGCCGAAGCGCCGCGCCACGAGCTCGTCGTAGACGGCCTCGACGCGCTGCACCTCGAGGAAGTGGTTGCCGCCGCCGAGGGTCCCGAGCTGGTCCCGGCCCCGCTGCTTCGCGCGCTCCGAGACGCGCGCGGGATCGGCCCCGCGGAGCGCGCCGCCCGCCTCCAGGAACTCGGTGTCGTGGGGCTCCCCGGCCCCGAGCGCGCGGATCACCCACGGGACGCCCTCGGCGAGCACGGCGTCCATCTGCCCGGCGTCGAGGACGACGCGCCCGCCGCGGCCGTAGCCGGTGGGGACGCTGCGCGAGAGCTCGTGGACGAACGGCTCGATGCGGTCGCGCTCGGCGTCGGCGTCGAGGCCGGTGGTGAGGAGCCGCACGCCGCAGTTGATGTCGAAGCCGATGCCGCCGGGCGAGACGACGCCGTCGTCGAGGCGGGTGGCGGCCACGCCGCCCACTGGGAAGCCGTACCCCTCGTGCATGTCGGGCATGCCGACGACGAACCGCGCCACGCCGGGCAGCGTCGCCACGTTCAGGAGCTGCTCGACGCTCCGGTCGCCCCGGATCTGCTCCAGGAGAACGTCGTCCGCGAGCACGCGGGCCGGCACGCGCCCGCCCGGGCCCACCACCTCGTGCACGACCTCCGCGATCCGCCGCCAGCGCCGCTCCTCCATGTCACACGTCCAGGACGACGCGCGCGCGGACGCCGCCGGGGACGTCCTCCACGCGCAGGTCGTAGTAGGTCGCGGCCTTCACCGCGGTTCGGAGCGCCTCGACCGCGGGGCCGCGCACCCAGGCGTCCACCGCGTGATCGTCGGCGTGGAGCACGTTCACGTCGGTCCAGACGCGGTGCTCGGTCTCGGAGAGGAACACGAGCTCGTCGAGCCAGCGGACGAGGAGCGCGGCGCGATCCGGCGCCTCCACCCGCGCGCGAACCGCCTCCCCGAGCGGCCCCTGGGCGCCGCCGCCCATGAGCTCGCCGAGGGCGCGACCGGCCTCGGCGAAGAGCGCGGCGAGATCGGGCCCCTCGACGAGGAGGCGCACGTCCGCGGTGTGGTCCTCGAAGCGATGGGCCGCGGCCATCTCCCCTCCCCCGCGGCAATGTCGTCGCGGCGCGCGCGGTCGCAATCGCGAGGCCGGCGGAGGAGAGCCGGAGGCCGACGACGTCGCGTCGTGGCGTTCTCCGGCGCCGCTCCGGCCGGAGCCGCCCGACGTTCGTTTGCTTTCAAACGATTTGGCGACTACCTGCAGGGGCTGGAGTCGACCCGGATGCACGCGCCCACCCCGATCGCCGAGGCCCCCGGCAAGCCGGAGAAGCGGCGCGTGATCCTGGTCTCCAACCGGCTCCCGGCGCACGCGCGCGTGAGCCACGGCGCGGTGGAGCTGCTCCCGAGCATGGGCGGGCTCGCGACGGGGCTCGCGCGCCCGCACGCGGAGCGAGACGGGCTCTGGATCGGCTGGCCGGGGGACGTGAGCCGGATGGATCCCGCGCAGCGCCACGTGCTGGAGCGCCTCCTCGCCGAGCGGCGCCTCGCCCCGGTGCACCTGAGCCCCACGGAGATCCAGCGCTACTACGAGGGCGTCTCGAACGGCGTCTTGTGGCCGGTGCTCCACACGATGCCGAGCCGGATGCCGCTCGCGTTCGGGGACTGGGAGACCTACGTGGCCGTCAACGGGCGCTTCGCCGACGCGATCGCGGCCGCGTGGCGCCCGGGCGACCTCGTGTGGGTGCACGACTACCACCTGCTCCTCGTGCCGGCGCTGCTCCGCGCCCGCATCCCCGAGGCGCGGATCGGCTTCTTCCTGCACGTCCCCTTCCCGCCCTCGGACGTGTTCCGGGTCCTGCCCCGGCGCGACGAGCTCCTCACCGGGCTCCTCGGCGCCGACCTCGTGGGCTTCCAGACCTTCGGGGACCAACGGAACTTCCTCGCCACGGCCCTGCGCGTGCGCGGGATCGAGCCGGAGTACGACCGGCTCCACGTGGACGGGCGCGAGGTGCGCGGGGGCGTGTTCCCCATCGGCGTGGACTTCGACACCTTCGAGGCGCCGGACCACGACGCGGCGGTGGCCCGCGAGCTCGGCCACGCGAGCCCGCGGCGCGAGGCCCTGCTGCTCGGCATCGACCGGCTCGACTACACGAAGGGCATCCCGAACCGCCTCCAGGCCTTCGAGCGGCTGCTCGAGCGCCACCCGCGCTGGCGCGGCCGCGTCCGCCTCCTCCAGGTGTCCGTTCCGACGCGCGAGGGAGTGTCGGCCTACCGGGAGCTCCGGAAGCAGGTCGAGGAGCTCGCGGGGCGCATCAACGGGGAGTGGTCCACCATCGGCTGGGTGCCGATCGTGCCGATCCACCGCGCGTTCGGGCCCGCCGAGCTCCGCGCGCTCTACCGGGCGGTGCACGTGATGGTCGTCACGCCGCTGCGGGACGGGATGAACCTCGTGGCGAAGGAGTTCGTGGCCGCCCGCCGCGACGACGGAGGCGTGCTGGTGCTCTCGGAGTTCGCGGGCGCGGCCGCGGAGCTGCCGGAGGCGATCCTGGTCAACCCGCACGACATCGACGGCATGGCCGACGCGCTCGACGAGGCGCTGTCCCTGCGCGCGGAGGAGCGCGAGCGCCGCATGCGCGCCATGCGCGTGCGCATCCGGGCCACGGACGTGCACGCCTGGGCTGCCGGGTTCTTGAGCGCGCTGGAGGAGCTGCCCGCGGCGCCCACCGTCGCCCGCGCGCTCTGCGCGGACACCCCCGCCTTCCGCGCGGCCGCCGCGGCGCGCGCGCTCACGCTGCTCCTCGACTACGACGGCACGCTCGTCCCCCTCGCGCCGGAGCCCGCCGCGGCCAGCCCGAACGCCGCGCTCCGCGCGCTCCTCGCCTCGCTCGTGACCGAGGCCGGCGTCGAGGTGCACGTCGTGAGCGGGCGGGACGCCGAGACGCTCGACCGCTGGCTCGGGGACCTGCCCCTGCACGTCCACGCCGAGCACGCCGCGTTCTACCGGCCGCCGGGCGGGGCGTGGTCGCCGCCTCCCGCGGGCCTCGGGGCGCACGCCGCGCCGGTGCTCGCGGCGATGCGCACCTTCGCCGCGCGCACCCCGCGGGCGTTCGTCGAGGAGAAGCCGGTCGGGCTCGCCTGGCACTACCGCCTCGCGGACGTGGAGCAGGGGGCCACGGCGGCGAGCGAGCTGCGGCACCACCTGCGCGTGCTCCTCGCGAACGCGCCCGTGGAGGTGATCGCCGGGAACAAGGTCCTGGAGGTGCGGCCGCACGGCGTGAACAAGCGCCTCGCCCTGGACCGGGTCGCCCCCGGCGCCACGCTCCTCGCCTTCGGGGACGACCGGACGGACGACGACCTCTTCGCCGCGCTCCCGCCGCGCGCGGTGGGCGTGGCCGTCGGGGAGCGGCCGCGGCGGGCCGCGTGGCGCGTCGCGGACGTGGGCGCGGTCCGGGCCCTGCTCGCGCGGCTCGTCGCGCTCCGGACGCAGCGCGACGGGTCGTGATCACGGCGGCTCGCCGCGGCCCGATCGCCGAGGCCCCTATGCCGGCTCGAGCACCTTCTTGCGCTCCGCCTCGACCAGCACCGGCAGCGTCCGCAGCACCGACCCCGGGTCCAGCGACAGGCTGTCGATGCCCTCCACGACGAGGAAGCGGACGATCTCGGGGAAGTCGCTCGGCGCCTGGCCGCAGATGCCGATCGGCCGCCCCGCGACGTGCGCGCCCCGGACGGCGGCCGCGATCGTGCGGGTGACGGCCTCCTCGCGCTCGTCGAACAGCGCCGCCAGCTCGGCGTTGTCGCGATCGACGCCCAGCACGAGCTGCGTGAGGTCGTTGCTCCCGATGCTGAAGCCGTCGAACACGGCGGCGAACTGGTCGATGGCGGCCACGTTCGCCGGGATCTCGCACATCACCCACACGCGGGGGCCCAGCGGGGCGCGCGCGAGCCCCTCCTCCGCCATCACCGCGAGCACCCGGCGGCCCTCCGCGACCGTGCGGCAGAACGGCACCATCACGTCGACGTTGTCGAGGCCCATGGCCTCCCGCACGCGGCGCACCGCGCGGCACTCGAGCCCGAACGCCTCGCGGAAGCGCGGGTCGGCGTACCGGCTCGCCCCACGCCAGCCGATCATCGGGTTCTCCTCGTGGGGCTCGAACGCCGCGCCGCCGAGCAGCCGGGCGTACTCGTTCGTCTTGAAGTCCGAGAAGCGGACGATCACCGGGCGCGGGTGGAACGCGGCGGCGATCGTGCCGATCCCCTCCGCGAGACGCGAGACGTACCAGTCCTCCGCGCTGGGGTAGCCGCGCGACCGCCGCGCGATCTCGGCGCGTGTCGCCTCGTCGGCCTTGTCCGGCGCGAGCACCGCGCAGGGGTGCACGCCGATGCTCTCCGCGATGATGAATTCCTCGCGGGCGAGGCCCACGCCGTCCACGGGGAGCGCCGCCGCCGCGAAGGCCCGGCCGGGGTCGGCGAGGTTGACCATCACCTTGGTGCGCGGCCGCGGGAGCGCGCCCACGTCGACGACCTCCTTCGTGAAGGGCACGAGCCCCGCGAGCACGCGCCCCTCGGCGCCGCGGGAGCAGTCGACGGTGACCGGCGCGCCGTCCGCGAGCCGCCGCGTGGCGTCGTGCGTCCCCACGATGCAGGGCACGCCGAGCTCGCGGCTGACGATCGCCGCGTGGCAGGTGCGGCCGCCGCCGTCCGTGACGATCGCCGCCGCCCGCTTCATGACCGGCACCCAGTCCGGGTCCGTCATCTCGGCCACCAGCACCTCGCCGGGGCGGAACGAGCCGAGCTGGTCGACCGAGCGGATGACGCGCGCGGGACCGGCGCCGATGGCGGTCCCCACCGCCTGCCCGCCGAGCAGCACCTCGCCGGTGCCCTGGAGCGTCCAGCGCTCGAGCACGCGCACGTCCGCGCGCGAGCGGACCGTCTCCGGGCGGGCCTGGAGGATCCAGAGCTCGCCCGTCTTCCCGTCCTTCGCCCACTCGAGATCCATCGGGACGGGCTGGCCCGCCCGCGCCGTCCACACGCGCTCGACCTCGACCGCCCACGTCGCCAGCTGCAGCGCGTCGGCGTCGGAGATCGAGAAGCGGTCCCGGTCCGCGGGCGGCACGTCCACGGTGCGCGTGCCGCTCGCCGCGTACACGATCTTGCGCTCCTTCGTGCCCAGCCGGCGGCGGATGATGGGCTCGGGCGCGCGCCCGAGCGTGCCGCGGAACACCATGAGCTCGTCGGGGTCGACCTTCCCGGCGACCACCGCCTCGCCGAGCCCCCACGCGCTCGTCACCACGACGACGTCGCGGAAGCCGGACTCGGGGTCGAGGGTGAACATCACGCCGGCCGCGCCCAGATCGGAGCGGATCATGCGCTGCACGCCCACGGAGAGGCGGACGGCGAAGTGGTCGTAGCCGTGCGCCGCCCGGTAGCTCACCGCGCGGGCGGTGAAGAGCGAGGCGAAGCAGTCGAGGCAGGCGTCGAGCACGGCCTGCTCGCCGGACACGTTGAGGAAGGTCTCCTGTTGCCCCGCGAACGACGCGTCGGGGAGATCCTCGGCGGTGGCGCTGCTCCGGACCGCGACCTCGCCGCCGAGCTGGGCGTAGGCGTCCTTGATCGCGCGGGCGACCTCGTCCGGGAGCCCGGCCCGCCGGATGACCGCGCGGGCCGCCGCCGCCCGCCGGGCGAGCCCCTCGACGTCCTCCACGTCGAGGCCCGCGAGCGCGTCGTGGAGCCGCGCGCGGGTGTCGAGCTGGTCGAGCACGGCGTCGTAGGCGTCGGCGGTGACGGCGAAGCCCGGCGGCACCCGCACGTTCGCGAGGGCGAGCGAGCGGAGGAGCTCGCCGAGGGCCGCGTTCTTGCCGCCCACGCGGGGCAGGTCGGCCATGCCGAGCTCTTGGAACGGGACGCAGTAGGGCATGGGCGGCCTCGCGGAGGTGCGCCGCGCCAAGCGCACGGCGGTGAGCTTGTACTCGGGGCAGTCGGTGACGCCGTCGCGCCCGCCGCCGGTCGCGGCGTTGGCGTCGGTGTCCGGGAAGTGGAAGCTCAAGAATAACGTGCCCGGCGCCACGCGGTCGGTGACCCGCGCGGTCGCCCAGGCGACGCCGTGCGCGCTCGTGACGTCGACGGTGTCGCCGTCGGAGATGCCCTGCGCGGCGGCGTCCCGGGGGTGGATCTCGAGGTAGTCGCGGTCCTGGAGCGTCACGTTCGCCGTGCGCCGCGTCATGGAGCCGGCGTTGTAGTGGGTGAGCGTGCGGCCGGTCACGAGCCGCAGCCCCGGCTCCAGCTCGGGCGACGGCATCCACTCCACGACCGAGAGCTTCCCGCGGCCGCCCGAGAACGTCTCCGCGTGCAGGATCGGCGTCCCCGGGTGCCCGGGCGCGGGGACCGGCCACTGGAGCCCGTCTGCGCCGAGCCGATCGTGCGAGAGCCCCGCGAAGATCGGCGCCACGGCCGCGATCTCGTCCATCACCTCCGCGGGCGAGCGGAAGGGCTGCGGCTGGCCGGACGCGGACATCAACGCGAGGAGCGTCTCCCAGTCCGCGCGCCCGGCGACCGGCGGCACCACCGCCCGGACCCGCTGGACGCGGCGCTCCCCGTTCGTGAACGTGCCGTCCTTCTCGAAGAAGCTCGCCCCCGGGAGCACCACGTCCGCGAACCGCGCCGTCTCCGTCAGGAAGAGCTCCAGCACGCAGAGGAAGTCGAGCTTCTCCAGCGCCTCCCGCACCGCGTTGGAGTCGGGGTCGGTGCGGACCACGTCCTCGCCGAAGATCACCATCGCGCGCAGGTCCCCCGCGCGGATGGCGTCGTACATGCGCGGGATGGTGCGGCCGGGCGCGGCGGGGATGGCCCGCCCCCAGATCGCCTCCACCCGGGCCCGCGCGGCGGCGTCGTCCACGCGCTGGTAGCCGGGGAGGTAGTCCGGCTGGGTGCCCATGTCGGCCGAGCCCTGGACGTTGTTCTGGCCGCGGAGCGGGTTCACGCCCACGCCCGGGCGCCCGAACGCGCCCACGAGCAGCGCGAGGTTGCACAGGAGCTCGACACCCTCGCTGCCCTGCCGGTGCTCGGTGACGCCGAGCCCGTGGAGCAGCATCGGCCGCGCGGCGGCGGCGTAGCGGCGGGCGGCCTCGCGCACGAGCGCCGCGGGCACGCCCGTCACCGCCGCCCAGCGCTCCGGCGTCTGCTCGACGATCGCGGCGCGGAAGGCCTCCCAGCCGTCCACGCGGGCGGCCAGGAAGGAGCGGTTCACGAGCCCCTCGCGCACGAGCACGCACGCGAGGCTGTCGAGCAGCGGGACGTTCGTGCCGGGGCGGAGCTGGAGGTGCACGTCGGCCATCGCGGCGAGCTCGGTCCGGCGGGGATCGACCACGATCAGCCCCGCGCCCCGCAGCGCCGCCTGCTTGATCCGCGCCCCCACGACCGGGTGCGCCTCGGTGACGTTCGCGCCCACCACCATCAGGAGGTCGGCCGCGTCGACGTCCGCGAAACCGTTGGTGGCGGCGCCGGTGCCGATGGCCGCGCGCATGCCGGCCGCGGAGGGAGCGTGGCAGACGCGCGCGCAGGAGTCGATGTCGTTGGAGCCGAGCCCGCGCAGCCACTTCTGGAAGAGGTAGTTCTCCTCGTTGGTGGCCCGCGAGGACGAGAGGCCGGCCACCGGGCGCCCGCGGAGCCCCTCGACGACGCGCGCGATGGCCTCGTCCCAGGTCGCGGCCACGAGCCCGCCGTTCCGGCGCACGAGCGGGGTGCGGAGGCGGTCGGGGTGGTGCACGAAGCCGTGCGCGTAGCGGCCCTTCACGCAGAGGTGCCCGTGGTTCACGGCGGCGTCGGCGGCGCCGTCCACGCGGGTCACGCGGCCGTCGACCGCGGTGACCTCGAGCTGGCAGCCGACGCCGCAGTAGCCGCAGGTGGTGCGCACCTCCGTCGGACCCGCCCCCCCTGGAGCCGGGGCCCCTGGAGCCGTGGCCCCCGGGGCGCGCCCCGCGAGCGCCCGGAGCCGCACCGCGTCCACGTCCGTGATCGCCCCGGTCGGGCACGCCGCCACGCAGGCCCCGCAGCTCGTGCAGTCGCTGTCGGTGAAGGCGCCGCCGCCCCAGGTGAGCTCGGTCGCCGCCGCGCGGCCGGTCACCGCGTACACGAATTGCCCCTGCACCTCGGCGCAGGCGCGCTCGCAGCGGCGGCAGAGGATGCAGGCGTCGAGGTCGAGCCGCAGGTACGCATGGGACTCGTCCTTCGTCCGCGCGCACCGCGTGGAGGCGTAGCGCGTCCCGTCGACGCCCCAGCCCGCGAGCACCTCCCCCACGATCCCGCCCGGCTCGCACTCGGCGCGCATGAGTTCGCCGAGGTCCCGCCGGTACGCGACGAGCCGGGGCGTGTCGGTGCGCACCTCCGCGCCGGCCCGCGCCGCCGTGCTGCACGCGGGCACCATGCGCCCGTCCATCTCCACGAAACACGCGCGGCAATGCCCGCGCACGGACAGCCCGGGCTGGTCGCAGAAGCGCGGCACCTCCACGCCCACCGCGAGGCAGGCGTCGAGCACGCGGCCCTCGTCCGGCGCGTCGCGCCCGTCCACCTTCACGGGAAGAGCTCCTCGGGAAAGTGCGCGAGCAGGTCCCGGATCGGGCGGGGCACGGCGAGCCCGAAGCCGCACAGGCTCCCGATCTCGAGCGTCTCGCAGAGCCGCTCCAGCGCAGCGCGATCGGGCGCGTGCTCCAGCCGGGCGGTGCCGACGCGGCAGGGCGTGCAGGTGCCGCAGGACTCGGCCTTCGCGAAGGTGAAGAGGTGCCGCGCGAGGTCGCGCGCGGACACCGTGTCGTCGAACACGACCACGCCCGCGTGCCCGAGCCCGGGCAGCTCCGCGTACGAGAGCGGCTGGTCGAAGCGCTCCGCCGGCAACACGCGGCCGAGCGGCCCGCCGACGAGCGCCATCTTCCAGCGCCCGCGCGGCGCGCCCAGGACCTCCCGCAGCGGCGTCCCGAAGCGGAGCTCCACCATCCCCGGCTGCGCCACCGCCCCGGACACGCTCGCCACCTTGGTGTCGGACACGCGCGCGTGCCGCAGGAGCCACGGGATCTGCCCGAGCGTCTCGACGTTCTGGATGATCGTCGGCCGCCCGAACAGCCCCACCTGCGCGGGGTACGGCGGTCGGGGCGAGGGCTCGGCCCGGAGCCCCTCGATCGCGCGCAGGAGCGCCGTCTCCTCGCCGGTGACGTAGCTCCCGGCCCCGGTGTGCACCTCCACCTCGAAGTCGTGGTCGAGCCAGCCGCGCGTCCGCGCCTCCGCGACGGCCTCCGCCATCGTCGCCCGCGCGCGCGGGTACTCCCCGCGCACGAACACCACGCCGCGCGCCGCCCCGATCACGCGCGCGCAGGCCTGCATCCCGGCGAGGATCGCGTGCGGATCCTCCTCCATCAGCGCGCGGTCGACGAAGCTGCCGGGGTCCCCCTCGTCCCCGTTCGCGACCACGTACCGGACGTCCGCCGGCGTCTCGCGCGCGACGCGCCACTTCGCCCCCGTGGGGAACGCCGCGCCCCCGCGCCCCCGGAGCCCCGCGGCCTCCACCAGGCGGAGGATCGTGTCCCCGTCGGGCATCTGGTAGGCCTCCGCGGGGTCGGACGGGCTCCCGAGGAGGTTCCGGAGGACGACCGCCGGCACGAGCGACCGCCGCGGCGGCGCGTGCGCGCGCGGGAACCAGGCGGGCGGCGCCGCCCGGTCCGCCACCCCCGAGACGTCGTCGCCGATCCGCATCGCGGGCCCGTCGTAGCAGAGGCCGAGGCACCGCACGGGCTTGCCGCCCACCCGCGCCGCGAGGTCGGGGCCGCCCGCGAAGTGGCAGGCCGTCCCGTCGCACACGCGCACGCCCGGGTCGAGCTGATCGTAGAAGGTCCGCACCCCGAGCGCCGCCGCGGCGGGCAGCCCGCGCCGCCGCCGCACCTCGTCGAGCGGGATCCCGGCGGCCAGGTCGTCGACCGCGTTCCCCTTCGGCTGCGCGGGCGCGTGGCGACGGGCCCACTCCAGGACACGCATCACATCTCCCCGGCGGGCACCCGCTCCTCTTCCTTCTCCGGCGCCTCCACGAGCGTCGCTTCGGTGAGGAGGAGCACCCCGGCGACCGAGACGGCGTTCTCGAGCGCCGTGCGTACCACCTTCGTCGCGTCGACGATGCCGGCCTCCAGCAGGTCGACGTACTTCCCGGTCGCCGCGTCGAGCCCGTACGCGCCCTGGCCGCCGCGCATGTGGTCCACCACCACGCCGGGGTCGAGCCCGGAGTTCTCCGCGATCTGGCGCGTGGGCGCCTCGAGCGCGCGCCGGAGGATCCGCACCCCCGTCTTCTCGTCGCCCTCGAGCGTCCCCTCCAGCGCGGCGAGGGCGCCCTCCGCCCGCAGGAGCGCGAGGCCCGCGCCGGGCACGATCCCCTCGGCGATCGCCGCCTTCGTGGTGTGGATCGCGTCCTCGAAGGCGTCCTTCTTGTTCTTGAGGTCCGCCTCGGTCGCCGCCCCCACGCGGATGACCGCCACGCCGCCGGTGAGCCGCGCGAGCCGCTGCTCCAGCTTCTCCCGGTCGTAGTCCGAGGTCGTGCGCGCGATCTCCTTCCGGATCTGGCCCGCCCGTGCGCGGAGGAGCGCCGGCTCCCCCTTCCCGCCGACGAGCGTGGTGTGGTCGTTGTCGGCGCGCACCTGCGCCACGCGCCCCAGGTCCTCGATGGTCGCGCTGTCGAGCTTCCGTCCGAGCTCCTCGGAGATCACGCGCCCGCCCGTGAGGACCGCGATGTCCTCCAGCGTCGCCTTCCGCCGATCGCCGAACTCGGGCGCGCGCACGGCCACCACCGCGACCGTGCCGCGGAGCTTGTTGACCACCAGCGTGGCGAGCGCGTCCCCGTCGACGTCCTCCGCCACGATGAGGAGCGGGCGGCCCGCGCGGTGCACCTGCTCGAGCAGCGGCAAGAGGTCCTGGATGCTGCCGATCTTCCGGTCGTGGAGGAGCACGTAGGGGTCGTCGTAGACGCACTCCATGCGCTCGGCGTCGGTCACGAAGTACGGCGAGACGTACCCGCGGTCGAAGCGCATCCCCTCCACCACGTCGAGCACGGTGGCGGTCGTCTTCGACTCCTCCACGGTGATGACGCCCTCGTCGCCCACCTTCCCGACGGCCTCCGCCACCATCCGCCCGATCGCCGTGTCCCCGTGCGCCGAGCTCGCCGCGACCTGCTCCTTCTCCGCGGACGTGCGCACCGGGCGCGAGATCCCCTCGAGCGCGTCCACCGCCGCGGCCGCGCCCTTCTCCAGCCCGCGCCGGAGGTCGATGGCGCTCGCCCCGGCGACCACGTTCTTCACGCCCTCCGCGAAGATCGCGTGGGCCAGGAGCGTCGCGGTGGTCGTCCCGTCGCCGACGGCGTCGCCCGTGCGGACCGCGGCCTGCCGCAACATCCGGGCGCCGAGGTCCTCCTCGGGGTCCTCGAGCTCGAGCTCGCGCGCGATGGTCACGCCGTCGTCGCACACGAGCGGGTTCCCCCACTTGCGCCCGATCAGCACGCACTTCGACTTGGGGCCGAGCGTGACGCGCACCGCGTCGGCGAGCGCGCTGGCGCCGCGCAGGACCTTGTCCCGGGCCGCGGCATGGAACAGGAGATGCTTCGCGGACACGGTCCCCCTCAACGGGGTAAACCGAAGCACCGGGCGCGCCCCGCCAACCCGTCGGCCCCTGCTTCGGGGCACCCGGCGGAGCCGGTGCGGAGGCGGGGGTGCCTCCGGGGGGCGCCGGCGGCGCCGGTGCCCTCCCGGAGGCCGCGCGGATCAGAAGTTCGCGCGCATCCAGTCGACGATGGCCTGGCCCTCGACGTCGGTGATGTCCTGCGCGGGCATCCCGTCCTTGCCCTCCTGCATGATGCGGATCAGCGAGCTGTCGCTCCACTCGGCGGCCTCGCTGGTGATGTCGGGGCCGGAGTCGCCGGTGCCGTCGGGGGCGTGGCAGCCCTTGCAGAAGGTGCCGTAGAGCTCCCCGCCGTCGGGGCCGGTCTCCGTGGCGGTGTCCTCGCCGGCGCCGGTGTCGGAGCCGGAGCCGGTGTCGGAGCCGGACGACCCGGAGTCGCCGGAGTCGTCGCCGCCGGAGCCGTCGTCGCCGGAGTCGTCGCCGCCGGAGCCGTCGTCGCCGCCGGAGCCGTCGTCGCCGTCGTCCCCGTCGTCGCTGGCGTCGTCGTCGCCCGCGCCGTCGTCGCCCGAGCCGTCGTCGCCGGAGGAGGGATCGGCGGGGGCGTCGCCCGCGGCGCCCGGATCCTTCGAGGACTGCGTGGGGGAGCACGCGAACACGAACAGCACGAGGGGCAGGACCAATCGAAACATGAGCTCTCCTTGAGCACCCCTCCCCTACTTGCAGGCGTGCATACGCCTCCAGTTTTCGTGACGCCTGATGACCCGTTTAGATGTCGTCCAGGCGCGGATCGTAGCGTTATACGTGCTTGTTTTCCTCACGACGCGCACCGACCGGCGCGGACGCACGACACCCGGATCCCCGGCCTCCTCCCTCGGCTCGGGCCCCGTGCCCCCCCTTTCTCGCCGTTCCTTGCGCTCGCGCAAACAACGGACCCTCATGTCTGGTGAGATTGGGTGCGAAGCCCCCGCAGGATCCGCGGGGCCCCCGGAGGCGCCCGATGCTCTCGAAATCCCAGGCCCGGACCTTCTTCCTCGGGTTCACCGTCCTCTTCTCGGGGGTCTTCTTGGCCCTCACGGTGGACACCATCGTCCAGACGCCCGCCCGCTCGCACGAGGATCAGCTCACCCCCGACGTGGTCGCCGGGAAGGAGATCTGGGAGGCGAACAACTGCATGGGCTGCCACACCATCCTCGGCGAGGGCGCCTACTACGCGCCCGAGCTGACGAAGGTGGTGGAGCGGCGCGGCGAGGCGTGGATCAAGGTCTTCCTCGACGATCCCCAGGCCATGTACCCGGGGCGTCGCAAGATGGTGCAGTACGACTTCACCGACCAGGAGAAGGACCAGGTCGTGGCCTTCCTCCGCTGGGTGGGCCAGATCGACGCCAACGGCTTCCCCCGGAAGCCCGACATGACCACCGCCGGCGTGGTCGCATCGGCCGCCGCGGCCACCCCCGCGGTCACTCCCGGAGGCGCGCCCGCCGGCCCGTCGCTCGTCCCGGCCGCCTCCGCCGCGGTCCCCGCCCCCGCGGGCACCCCGCCTGAGGGTGCCCCGACCGCGAGCGCGGCCACCTCCCCGCCCCCGGCCTACTTCTCGCAGGTCTGCCAGGGCTGCCACGCGGCCAACGGGCTCGGCGGCGCGGTGGGCCCCAAGCTCGACGGCGTCGCCAGGCGCTACACGCCCGAGCAGATGGACGCCTGGCTGAAGGACCCCCAGGCGATCAAGCCCGGCACCGCCATGCCCAACCTGAAGCTCCCGGACGCGACCCGCGCGGAGCTCGTCACCTGGCTCATGACCCTCAACTGAAACGCACGGAGGCCCCATGCGCTACCAATCCCAGAAGGTCGCGTACCTGTTCTTCGCGACCTGCATGCTCCTGTTCTCCCTGCAGATCGTCTACGGCTTCATCATGGGCTTCGCCCACATCGGCTACGACGACCTGCACTCCGTCATCCCCTTCAACGTCGCCCGCGCAACGCACACCAACCTCCTGGTGGTGTGGCTCCTGTCCGGCTTCATGGGCGCCGCCTACTACATCATCCCCGAGGAGGCCGAGCGCGAGCTCGTGAGCGTGAAGGCCGCGGTGGTCCAGTGGGCCAGCCTCGTCCTCGTCGGTGTCGTCGCCATCATCGGCTTCCACCTGAACTGGTGGGAGGGGCGCAAGTTCCTCGAGATCCCGCGCCCGCTCGACTACCTCGTGGTCGTCAACGTGCTCCTGTTCATCGGGAACATCGGGCTCACGGCCTGGAAGGGGCGCCGCTTCACGACCACCGGGATCGTGCTCCTCGCGGGCCTCGTCTCGGCCGCGCTGCTCTACCTGCCGGGCATGATCACGTTCGACTCCCAGGTGTACGACTCCTACTTCCGCTGGTGGGTCGTGCACCTCTGGGTCGAGGGCGTGTGGGAGCTCATCATGGGCGCCATCGTCTCGTTCCTCCTCATCAAGCTCACCGGCGTGGACCGCGAGGTCATCGAGAAGTGGCTCTACGTCATCGTCGGGCTCACCTTCATCTCGGGCATCCTCGGCACCGGCCACCACTACTACTGGATCGGCGCGCCCGAGTACTGGCTCGCGGTCGGCGGCATCTTCTCCGCGCTCGAGCCCCTCGCCTTCCTCGGCATGGCGCTCTACACGGTCGCGATGTCCAGGAAGGGCGGCAAGAAGGCCGACAACCGCGTTGCGCTCCTCTGGACGGTCGGCTGCGGCATCATGAGCTTCATCGGCGCGGGCTTCCTCGGCTTCGCCCACACGCTCCCCCAGGTCAACATCTGGACCCACGGCACGCTCGTGACCGCCATGCACGGGCACCTCGCCTTCTGGGGCGCCTACGCGATGGTCGTGCTCGCCATGATCTCCTACGCCCTGCCCCAGATGACCGGCCGCAAGCTCTACCGCCACTGGTCGGCCGAGTGGGCCTTCTGGACCTCCAACATCGGCATGCTCGGCATGACCGGCGCCTTCGCGGTGGCGGGCATCGCCCAGGTGTACCTCGAGCGGCGCATGGGGATGGACTTCCTCGCCGCGCAGGAGGCCATCGCCGTCCACTTCGTCGGGCTCGTGCTCGCCGCGTCGCTCTTCACCTGCGGGATCGTGCTCTACATCTGGAACTTCGCGAAGTACGGCTTCCCCAGCGACGAGGCGCTCGTGACCGAGCACGACGCGGCGCTGCCGTCGCTCGAGGCCGAGCTGGAGCCGGTCCCGGCGAAGTGACAGTTGGTTCCTGGGGCGGGGGGGCGCGCCCCCCCGCAACGCCCCCCGCACCCACGTAGGGAGGACATCATGACCGCCGCCCCCGCCACCACCACGCCCGCGGCCCTCCCCTGGTACCGGCCCGTGGGCCACGAGTGCCAGCTCTTCGAGCACGCCTGGCGCCGCGACCTCCCGCTCCTGCTCAAGGGCCCCACGGGCTGCGGCAAGAGCCGGCTCGTCGAGCACATGGCCGCCCGCCTGGGCCGTCCGCTCGTCACGGTCTCCTGCCACGACGAGACGAGCGCGGTGGACCTCTTGGGCCGCTGGCTCGTGCGCGGGGACGAGACGGTGTGGCAGGACGGCCCCGTCACCCGCGCGGTGCGCGAGGGCGCCATCCTCTACCTGGACGAGATCGCCGAGGCCCGCCCCGACGTGATCGTCGTGCTCCACCCCCTCACCGACCACCGCCGCCGGCTCTTCGTGGAGCGGCACGACGAGACGGTCGAGGCGGCCCCGGGCTTCGGGCTCGTCGTCAGCTTCAACCCCGGGTACCAGCGCGGGCTCAAGGAGCTCAAGCCGTCGACGCGGCAGCGCTTCGTCGCGCTCCACTTCGACTACCCCGCGCCCGCCCTGGAGCAGGAGATCGTGGAGGGCGAGACCGGGTGCGACCCCGCCGTGGCGAAGCGGCTCGTGGCGCTCGCCGCCAAGATGCGCTCGGTGCGCGACCTCGGCCTCGCCGAGGTGCCCTCCACGCGGCTCCTCGTCGACGCGGCGCGGCTCATCGCGTCGGGCCTGCCCCCGCGGCTCGCCTGCCAGGCCGCCGTCGTCGAGCCCCTCACCGACGACCGCGACGTGGCCCGGGGCCTCGCGGACCTGGTCGCGCTCGTGTTCTGACCGGGAGGTCGCCATGCTGGAACAAGCCCCCAAGCTCGAGCTCGAATGGGAGGAGCACGTCTTCCGGTGGCTCCTCGGGCTCTGGAAGCGCGTCCGGCCCGACCCGGCGCCCACCGTGCGCCCCGAGGCCGCGCGGCTCGAGGCCGAGGCCGCGGCGCTCACCACCTTCGCGCGGGTCCTCGCCGCGGAGGCCGTGCGGCTGGTGCCGGCCCGCGGCGACGGCGGGCTCCGCGCCGCCGACCTCCTCGTGCCCCCCGCGCTCGACCTGGGCGGCACCGCCGAGGAGAACCGCGAAGCGCTCCTCGTGCGCATCGCCGTCGGTGCGACCATCCGCCGCCTGGGGCTCGACGTGAACGTGCCGACCGACCCCGCGGCCCGGGCCCTCGCGAGCCTGGTCGCCGGGCGGCGGGCCACGGACACCCTCGTGGACGAGCTACCCGCGTTCGAGGCGCTGCATCGGCGCGTCGCCGCGGTGGAGCTCGCCACGCGGATGCCCGGCGATCCCGGCTGGGACGCGCTGCGGGCCGCCGCGCTCGACCTCGACGTGCCCTGGCCCGACGCGAGGCCCGACGCCACGAGGGGGGGCGTTGCGGGGGGCCCTCCCCCCGCCCCAGGAGCAACCGGAGCCGGCCACCCCGGCCCGGCCCTCCGGATGTGGGGCGACCTCGTCCGCGCGCCTGCCCCCGCCGGCGCGCTCGACGCCAAGGGCGACCCGGCGGCGTCCCCGTCGGGGGGCACCGAGCGCAAGGGCAAGCCCGCCGACGAGGTCGAGCGCGTCACCATCGACGAGGACCGCGCGAAGGAGGTGGTCATCCAGCACTCCTTCGAGAAGGTCGAGACCCTCGACGAGCACAAGGGCCAGGTCCAGCGCATGGACGGCGCCGACGAGCTCGACGACCACCTCGAGGCGCTCGACGAGATCGACATGCGGCAGGTGATCCGCGGCGGCGAGCGCGCGCAGTCGCTCTACCGGGCCGAGATCGGCATCGACGCGGACGTGCCCGACGTGGCCGACATCCTCCCCGACGAGCGCGGCGTCCCCTACGACGAGTGGGACGCCGCCGCCGGCCGCTACAAGCCCGGCTGGTGCACGGTCTACCCCACGCCCATGGGCGCGGGCGACGCCCGGTGGGCCGCCGCGGCCCTCCCGCGCCAGCGCGCGCTCGTCGAGGACCTCCACCGCCGGCTCGTGATCCACCGCACCCGCCGCTCCCCCGCCCGCGGGCAGCGCGACGGCGACGACCTCGACCTCGACGCGCTCGTGGACGACTACGGCGACCGTCGCGCCGGCCGCGGCCCGTCCGAGCGCGTGTACGTCCGCAAGCTCCGGCGCGCCCGCGGGTTCGCCACCACCGTGCTCCTCGACGTGTCGCTCTCCACGGACGCCTGGGTGGCCGACCGCCGGGTGCTCGACGTGGCGCGCGAGGCCGTGCTCGTGCTGGGCGAAGTCGCCGACCGCCTGGGCGATCCCCTCCAGGTGCTCGCGTTCGCCTCGGACACCCGCAACCGCTGCCGGGTCTGGAGCGTCCGCGACTGGCGCGACCCCTGGGAGCTCGGCCGGGCGCGGCTCGGCGCGCTCCACCCCCAGGGCTACACCCGCATCGGCCCCGCGCTGCGGCACGCCGTCGCGGAGCTCGGCCGCGCCGAGGCGGACCGCAAGCTCCTGCTCCTCGTCTCCGACGGGAAGCCCACCGACTTCGACCGCTACGAGGGGCGCTACGGCGTCGCCGACGTGCGGCAGGCGATCCGCGAGGCGGAGGCCCGCGGCATCTCGACGCACGGGCTCGCCGTCGACGCCGTCGCGCGCGACCACCTCCCCGCCATGCTCGGCCCAGGCGCGTGGCACATCCTGCCCGACCCGCGGCGCCTGCCCGAGGCGCTCACCACCGTGTACGGGAGGCTGACCGGCCGATGAGTGGCACGCCTCCTGCATCCACTTCCCGCGCGGGTCCTGCCCGCGCCCTCCCGGAGCGATCCATGCCCATGTCCGTCCTCGCGCCGCACCCGTCGTCCGCGGATCCCGCGGCGCCGTTCTACGCGTGCCACGAGCGGATCCGGCGGTTCACCGGCGGCCTCGCCCGCATGTGCGCGCTGCCCGACCTCTCGGACCCGCGCGTCCCCGACGCCGCCGCCCAGGCGTACCGCTACTTCTCGGAGGGCCTCCCGCTCCACGCGCTCGACGAGGACGAGTCCCTCGGCCCGCGCCTCCGGCGCGTCGCGCCCGCGTGCGGCCCGCTGCTCGACGAGCTCGCGCAGGGCCACAAGGAGATCGACGCCTGCCTCGCGACGCTCCTCCCGCTGCTGAAGTCCCTCTCCGAGGGGCACCGCGTGCCGGACGCGACGTTCCGCGCGGCCGTGAACCTGCTCCGCGACGTGCTGATCCCCCACATCGAGCGCGAGGAGGCCGACCTCTTCCCGCTCTGCGCGGCCCTCTCCCAGGAGGACCGGCTCGCCATCACCCGTGAGCTCCAGGCCCGGAGGCAGTGATGTTCTCCCCCGTCGCCTCCTCCGCGCCCCGCCGCGCGTCGGCCCGCGCGCTCCTCCCCGTCGAGCACGGGCTCTGGTGCTGGATCTGCACGCCGCTGCTCGGCGCGCTGCTCCTCGCCCCGTCCGCCGGGACCCTCCTCGCCGCGCTCTCCGTCCTCGCGCTCTTCGGGGCGGGGAACGCGGCCCGCTCTCGAGCCTGGACCGTCGCCGGCGTGGCGATGGCCGTGAGCGCGGTGCTCGGCCTCGCCGCCGTCCCCCTGCTCGACTCGCCGCGCCTCTGGCTCGCCGCCCTCGGGGCGGTCGTGGTCGGGGGCGCCGTCGTGGTGGAGACCGCCGGGCGCGCCATCGGCCGCAAGGTGCGCGGCCACACCGCCTACGAGCTCGCCGCCATCGGCGGCTTCGGCGCCATCGGGGCCGTGATCGCGCTCGCGGCCGGCGCGCCGGGGGCGGCGACGGTCGCCGTCGGGCTCGCGCTCGTCGCCTGGCAGGTGATCGGGCTCTGGTGGGTGCGCGGGCAGCTCGCGCGCGTGCTCCCCAACCGGGCCCCCTGGCGTGCCGGCGCGCCCGCCGCCGTGACGCTGGCCCTCGGCTCGGGGGCCGTCGCGGTGGCGCTCGGGCTCCCGCTCCTCGCCCCGCTCCCCGCCCTCTACCTGCTCCGCGCCGGCTTCACGCGCGCGGTCACGAGCGGCCGCGACGCGCGCCGCATCGGGCTCTCCGAGGCGGGCTGGGCCGCGGGCGTGACGGTGCTGGCCGCGCTGGTCGCGGGTGTCGCGTGAAGGAGCCCCTCGAGAGCTGGCGGCTCTTCTTCCCGGCCGCCGCCGCGCTCGCCGTGGCGGGGCTCGGCGCCTGGGGTGCCCAGCTCGCCGGGCTCCCGCTTGGGCTCCTCCCCCAGGACCACGCGGCCTTCATGCTCTGGGGCGTGCTCGGCTCCGGCGTGCACGGCTTCCTGCTCGTCGCGTACGCGCGGCAGAACGGCGCGCCGCTCCCCTCGCCCCGCGCGCTCTACGCCCTGTTCGCCGCCCAGCTCGTGGCCGCGGCGCTCCTCCTCCTCCGCCCGCCGCTGCCCGCGCCGCTCGCGGCCGCCCTCGTCGCGGCGCCCTGGGCCGGGCTCCTCGCGTGGGCCGTGCCCGTCGCCCGCGCGTCCCTCCGCCAGCGCTGGGACCCCACCACCGCCGCCGTCCCCGTCGCGCTCGCGGGCGCGCTGATCGGCGTGGTGCTCCACGCGCTCGGCACGCCGGCGCCGCGCGGCATCGACCTCGGCGTGCACGTGTTCATCGCGCCGATCGCGCTCGCCGTGCTCGATCGCGTGCTGCCCTTCTTCTCCGCCCGGGTCACCCCCGGCTACGACGGCGCGCGCCGGCCCTGGTTCCTCGGCCCGCTGCTCGCGCTCTCCTGGGCGAAGGTGCTGGCGCCGCTCGCGGCCCCCGCGCTCCCGGCCGCGGTCGTCCCCGCGCTCGTCCCCGCGCTGAACGCCGCGCTCGTGGCGCTGCTGGCGCGCCAGTGGTGGGGCTGGCGGCCGTGGCCGGCCGCCCGGACCCCGATGATCGGGGTCCTGCACCTCGGCGTGGCGTGGTTCGCGACCGCCTGGGTGCTCGAGATGACCGGCGCGCCCCGCGCCGCGGCGCTGCACGCGCTGCTCGTCGGCGGCCTCGGCGCGCTGCTGCTCGGCGTGTCGATGCGCGTCGCGCGCGGGCACGGCGGGCTCCCGATCGTGCTCGGCCGGGCCGGCGCGGCGCTCCTCGTGCTCGCCCAGCTGGCCGCGCTCGTGCGGGTGTGGGCCGGCCTCGGCGGCGCCTCCCCGACCACGCTCGTCGGGAGCGCGGCGCTCCTGGCCCTCGCCTTCGCCGTGTGGCTCGCCCGCTTCCTGCCGGTCGCCGCGCGCTTCTGACCGAGCCCCACCGAGGACCGCATGCACGACTGGCCCTTCCGCACCGTCATCGAGCCCTTCCGCATCAAGGCGGTCGAGCCCATCCCGCTGCTCGACCGCCCCGCGCGCGTCGCCGCGCTGGAGCGGGCCGGAAACAACCTCTTCGGCCTCCTCGCCGAGGAGGTCACCATCGACCTCCTCACCGACTCGGGCACCGGCGCGATGAGCGCGCACCAGTGGGGCGCGCTGCTCAGCGGGGACGAGTCCTACGCCGGGAGCCGCTCCTTCGCGCGCTTCTCGGAGGTGCTCCACCGGCTCACGGGCTTCCCGCACGTGTTCCCGGTGCACCAGGGCCGCGCGGCCGAGCGCATCCTGGCGCGCACCGTGCTCGGGCCGGGCGCCGTGGTGCTCAACAACACGCACTTCGACACCACCCGCGCCAACGTGGAGCAGGCGGGCGCCGTCGCGCGGGACCTCCCGGCCCCGGCCTCCCACGACCCGACCACCGACGCCCCATTCAAGGGCGACATGGACCTCGGCGCCCTGGACCGCGCGCTCGCCGAGGACCGCGACCGCATCGCGCTCGTCATGCTGACGATGACGAACAACGCCGTCGGCGGCCAGCCCGTGAGCTTGGCGAACGCCGAGGCCGTGAGCCGCCGGTGCCGCGACGCCGGCGTGCCGTTCTTCCTCGACGCCGCCCGCTTCGCCGAGAACGCCTGGTTCGTGCGCGAGCGCGAGCCCGGCTACGCCGGCTGGTCGCTCCACGACATCGCGCGCCGCTTCTTCGACCTCGCCGACGGCTGCACGCTCTCCGCGAAGAAGGACGGCATCGCGCACATCGGCGGCGTGCTCGCCACGCGCCGCGCCGACTGGGCCGACCGCTTCCGCGAGGAGCTCATCCTCGGCGAGGGCTTCCCCACCTACGGCGGCCTCGCCGGGCGCGACCTCGAGGCCGTCGCCATCGGGCTCGAGGAGGCGCTCGACCCCGACTACCTCCGCTACCGCGTGCGCTCGGTCGCCTACCTCGCGGAGGGGCTCGAGCGCGTCGGGATGCCCGTGGTGCGCCCCGCCGGCGGCCACGCCGTGTACCTGGACGCCGGCCGGCTCCTCCCCCACCTCCGCGCCGACGAGCTCCCCGGGCAGGCCCTCGCGCTCGCGCTCTACCTCGAAGGCGGCATCCGGGGCTGCGAGATCGGGAGCCTGATGTTCCCCGAGGCCCGCCTCCAGCTCGTGCGGCTCGCGCTGCCCCGGCGCGTCTACACGCAGGCGCACGTCGACTACGTCATCGAGGTGGCCGCGAACGTCGTGCGGAGCGCCTCCACGCTCGGCGGCTGGCGCATCGTCGAGGCCCCGCGCTTCCTCCGCCACTTCACCGCGCGGCTGGCCCCGGCCTGAAGCGGCGGACCGGATCTCCGGTCAGCCGATGGGACGGCCCCGCGGCGGCGCGGCGCTCACCGCGTGCCGCCGCCCGTGGCCGCCGGGGAGACCGGCGGCGAGGTCGCCGTGTCGGTCGCCGCCGGCTCGCCGATCCGCGGCACGAACGCCGGGTCGCGGACCGCGAGCTGCCCCTGGCGGGCGAGGTCCGCGGAGATCGCGAGGAGCCGCGCGGCCTCCTGGGGCGCGTGGAACCCGTTCGAGTTCTCGGCCTCCACGAAGTCGAGCAGGAACTGGGCCCGGCGGTGCAGGTTCTGCGCGGTCGCGAGCTCGGCGTCCGTACGGCCCGCGGCCTTCGCCGCCTTCAGGTCGCCGATGAGCGCCA
The DNA here is from genome assembly GCA_964457335.1 of uncultured Enterobacteriaceae bacterium. GTDB lineage: Bacteria > Myxococcota_A > UBA796 > UBA796 > SXON01 > CAJBVW01. The sequence continues at coordinate 81,754 of CAYWGD010000012.1, forward strand.
CCACGGCGTCCATCGCGCGGTCGCGCAGCTCGCGCGTGCGCGCCTGGATGGTGTAGGCGCGCTCCCGCAGCTCCTCCTCCGGCACCTGGTGGCAGGTCTGGCAGGCGTTGTTGACGTTGAGCAGCGGGCTCCGCACGTGGTGGTCGCTGATCTTCATGGCGCCGACGCGCTCGTAGGGCATGTGGCAGTCCGCGCAGGCCACGCCGGCGCGCGCGTGTACGCCCTGATTCCACATCTCGAACTCCGGGTGCTGCGCCTTGAGCGCCGGCGTCCCCGCCTCGGCGTGCGTCCAGTCCTTGTGGCCGTTCTCCTCGTAGTACTCGACGATCTGGTCGGCCTCGAGCCCCTTGGTCCACGGGTACGTGAGCCGCTTCTCCGGGCCCTCGAAGTAGTACTCGACGTGGCACTGGCCGCACACGAAGGAGCGCATCTCCTGCCGCGTGGCCTGGGTGTTCGGGTCGTAGTCGGGCACCCCCTGCGACGCCTTCAGCGCGCGGATGCCCTCCAGGAAGCCGGGGCGGGTCACGCGGAGCGCCATCGTCTCGGGGTCGTGGCAGTCGATGCACGAGATGGGGTGCGTCACCTTCTCGCGCGCCTCGGCGTACGGGAGCTGGTTGAGCGCCTCGAACCCCTTGATCAGGTCGCCGTCGCCGGCCTTCTTGTACGGCACGTACACGGACGCGTGGCAGTGGATGCAGGTGCCGGGCTGCTTCGAGGCGTGCTGGCGCTCGGTGAAGACCTGGTCCTCGAGCATGTAGGCGTGGCCGCGCTCCTCGCGGAAGTCGACCGCGAAGGCGTAGCCGGCCCAGATGGTCTTCAGGCGCGGGTCCTCCTCGAGGCGCGACTGGGCCACGATCGAGCGCGGATCGGCCTCGGTCGGCGTGCGGGGGACCGCCTCGCTCCCGCCGTAGCGGGTGCGCTCCTGGTCGACCGTGCGCAGGTAGCCGTCGTACTGCAGGGGAAAGTTCTTCCCCCACACGGCCGGGTCCTCCGTCTCGTCCGTCAGCTCCACCACCCGGAAGAAGGGGTTCTGCGCCTCCTGCTTGCGCGTCTGCACGTTGATGAGGAGCGCGGCGGCGGCGGCGGCGGCCACGGCCGCCACGACGGCGACGAGGACGAGCAGGGCCACGCGGCCGAGCCCGCGGCGAGGGCGTGCGAACATGGTCACTCCAGGTGCCCGACCTCCGCGTGGCAGCGGAGGCAGGCGATCTCGTTCCCTTCGGTCTCGATCGCGTGCACCACCGCGGCGTGGCAGTGGCGGCAGGCGCCCTCGGTCACCGCGCGGTTCTTGGGCGTGATCGCGATCGGCTCGTGGAAGCCCCCGAGCGTGAACGCGCGCGAGTGGTTCCACCCGTTGACGGCCTTGGTCATGTACTTCCCGACCAGGTCGTGGGGCGCGTGGCAGTCGTTGCACACGGCCACGGCGTGGTGCGGCGAGCGCGACCAGGCGTCGTAGTGGTCCCGCATGACGTGGCAGTTGGCGCAGGCGGCGGGGTCGTTGGTCAGGTAGGAGCCGCCCTCCGCGTACACGAAGGTGAAGCCGCCGACCCCGAGGGCGACCCCCACTCCCAGCGCGGCGGCGATGGCCGCCAGGGCCATGGGTCGAGACACGACGGGCATGCGCACCCCAGTGTACACGGCGCGGGGGCTGTTCGAAAACCCACACCCCACCGCGCGTCTTCACACACAATGGACTTGAATGTCCGTAGACCTACAGGATCTCGATCGGCTCCGCCCAGGACCCGCCCGGGAAGTGCGGCTCGTCTTCGCGCGCCAGGGACCACCCGGTCTTGAGCCCGACCACGAACCAACCCATCGCGAGGATGCCCACGGCGAAGATCGTGTCCCCGATCACGCGCAGCCAGCGCAGCGTGTCCATCAGCGGCGTCTGGAGGAACTCGGCCGAGCGCGCCCACCACATGCCGTGCTCCACGCTCGCCCAGGTCTGCAACAGCCCCACCGGCAACACGGACAGGAGCACCATGAGCATCAGCCCGCCGTGGATGCACCAGAACGAGAAGGCGAGCACGCCCGTCCGCCACACCCGGTGGGGGGTGAGGCCCTTGAGGCAGAACAACATCAACCCGAGGCCGAGCGTGCCGTACACGCCGAAGAGCGCGGTGTGCGCGTGCACGGCCGTCGTGTTGAGCCCCTGCATGTAGTAGAGCGCGATCGGCGGGTTGATGAAGAAGCCGAACAGCCCGGCGCCGACGAAGTTCCAGAAGGCCACCGCCACGAAGAAGTAGATCGGCCAACGGTACGCCTCCACCCACGGGCGTTGGCGTGTCATCGACACGTTCTCCCATGCGTCGAAGCCCACGAGCACGAGCGGCACCACCTCGAGCGCGCTGAACGTGGCGCCGAGCGCGAGCACCGGCGTGGTCGTGCCGGTGAAGTACAGGTGGTGGAAGGTGCCGAGGATGCCGCCGCCCAGGAAGATGATGGTCGAGAACAGCACCGCGACCGTCGCCACGCTCGTGCGCACGAGCCCCATCCGCGAGAACAGGAAGGCGATGACCGTCGTGGCGAAGACCTCGAAGAAGCCCTCCACCCAGAGGTGCACCACCCACCAGCGCCAGTACTCGACGATCGCGAGGTTGGTGTGTCGTCCCCACAGGAGCCCCGCCGCGTAGAACACGGCGATGGCGGCCGAGGAGAGGAGGAACAGGAACAGGAGCGGCCGCCCGTCGCTCTCCGTACGGAACGCGGGCGCCATGGCGCGCACCATCAGCCCGAACCACAAGAACAGCCCGACGAGCAGGAAGATCTGCCAGAAGCGGCCGAGATCCACGTACTCGTAGCCCTGGTGTCCGAACCAGAAGCCCGTGCCGAGGTCGAGGAGCTGCCGCACCGACAACCACTGGCCGACGAGCGACCCGACCACGATCACGAGCAGGCACGCGAACAACACGTTCACGCCGAGGGCCTGCCACCGCGGCTCGTGGCCGGACACCGCCGGCGCCATGTAGAGGCCCGTCGCGAGCCAGGCCGTGGCGATCCAGAAGATGCCGAGCTGGGTGTGCCAGGTGCGCGTCACGGCGTAGGGCAGGACCGTGTCGAGCGGGATCCCGTAGAAGCCGCTCCCCTCCACGCCGTAGTGGGCCGTCACCGCGCCGAGCAGCACCTGCGCGACCACGAGCCCGCCCACCACCCAGAAGTACTTCTGCGTGGCGCGCATCGACGGCGTCGGGCGCACGCCCAGGAGCGGGTCGCGCTCGGGCGGGACGTGGGCGTCCTCCGGGCGGTGGTGACCCTGGGCCGCGTAGAACGCCGCGAGCACGCCGACCCCCGCGAGGAGCGCCACGAAGCTGAGCACGGACCAGATCACCATGGGGCCGGTCGCGGTGTTCCCCACGAGCGGCTCGGGCGGCCAGTTGTTGGTGTAGGTGACCTCGGCGCCGGGGCGTTGGGTGACACAGGCCCACGCCGCCCAGAAGAAGAACGCCTGCAACACCTCCCGACGGCCCGGGTCGGGCACGCTCGCGACGGGGATCGCGTAGCTCTCGCGCAGCCCGGCGAGCGACGGGTCGTCCCCGAAGAGCCCGTCGTAGTGCGCTCCCACCGCCCGGATCGCCGCGAGCCGGTCGGCGGAGATGGTGACATCCCCCGTCGCGGCGTCCCACGTGTTGGTCCGGAGCTCGCGCGCGAGCCGCACGCGGAGCGCCGCCCGGGTCTCCTCCGGGAGCCGCGCGTAGGGCGCGCCGGCCTCCCGCTCGGCCCAGGTGTCGAGGAGCCACGTCGCCTCGCGGTGGAGCCAGTCCGCCGACCAGTCCGGCGCGACGTAGGCCCCGTGGCCCCAGACGCTCCCGACCTCCTGGCCGCCCATGCTCTGCCAGACGTTCTGCCCGTCCTGGATCTGGGCGCGGGTCCAGAGCACGGTCCCGTCCCGGGTGACCACGCGCTCCGGGACCGGCGGGGCCATCCGGTAGATGTCGGCCCCGAACCAGCCGAGCACCGCGAACGAGCACGCCATCACCGCCAGGAGCACGGCGACGAGCACCCGCGGCTTCCGCAACATTCCTTCCCCCCCGCCGCAAGGTAGGCGCACGCCGCGCGTCCTCAACCGCCCGGCCGGGTGGGCGCTCGGGGCGGGCACGCCCCTTGCTTCGAGAACGTGCAGGAGCTCCATCATGCTCGTCCTCCTCCTGGCCTGCGCCGCCGCCCCCGAGGACAGCGGCCCCGCCGTCCTCTCCTCCACCGACGGCCACTACACCGTCACGCTCGCCACGGACCCCGCCCCCCCGGTGGTCGGGGAGACCACGCTGCTCGCCGACGCCCCGGGCGTCACGAGCCTGGCCCTCGAAGGCGCGATGGCCGGCATGGACCACGGCCTCGGCGCCGACCCCGTCGTGACCGGCGGGGACGGCGCCTTCGAGGCCGTCGTCGTGTTCTCGATGTCGGGCACCTGGGAGCTCACGCTCACGCTCGACGGCGAGGCCGGCGCCGACACGCTCGTCACCGACGTCGAGGTCCGATGAGCCCCCCGCGCGCCGCGGTCGGGCCCGTCGCGGGGCTCCTCGCGGCGCTCCTCGCCGCCCCCGGCGTGGCGCACGCCTCCGCCTGCTGCGTCGGCACGGTGTCCGACCAGCCCGCGCAGCTCGGCCGCTGCGAGCGCCTCGGCGCCGCGCTGGCGGTCGGGAGCGCCGTCGAGCTCGGCTCCTTCGACGGCCAGGGCCGCTGGGGCGCCACCTCGGACGGGTGGGTGCAGAGCACCGCCACCCTGGGCGTGGCCGCCCGCTGGGCCCGGTGGGGCTCCGCGTCGCTCTCGCTCCCCGTGGTGCTCTCCGCCCGCGAGGCGCCCGGCCTCGCCTCCGTGGGCGGCGGCGTCGGTGACCTCGCGCTGAGCGCGCGGATCGAGCCGTGGGAGGAGGGCACCTCCCCTCGCCCGACCTTCAGCGTGGGCCTCGTCGCCCCCACCGGGCGGGGCTGGGCCGACGCCGAAGACCCGCTCGGGGCCGACGTCACGGGCGCGGGCGCGTGGTCGCCGGTCGCCGGGGTCGCGCTCGAGCGCACCGGTGGCGCCTGGCCCTGGCGCGTCGGCGTCGAGGGCATCCTCCCGCTCGGCCCCGATGACGCCGCGGACGACGCCGCGGACGACGGGGATGGCGGCGGCCTCGATGCCGGCACGCTCGTCGCGTCCGCCTCGGTCGGCCGGTACTTCGGCTCGCGCTGGACGCTGACGGGCGCGCTCTCCGCCCGCGTCGAGGCCGCTCCCGGCGGCGTCGGGGCCCGCCCCGCGCTCGATCTCCGTCTCGTCCACGGCGCCCCGCGGAGCTGGCGCGCCTGGGTGGGCGTCGGGTCCGACCTCCCGCTCGTGGGCGTCTCGGCGCACGGCGAGGCGCGGGTCGGCGCGGGGTTCCTCGTGGTGCGGTAGGCGGGACCGCGCCCCCGCTCGGGGGGGTGCCCGCCGTCCGCACCCGCGGTATCCTCGCGCCGCCTGGGAGCCCGATGCGCGCGGTCCTCGTCACGTTGCTGCTCGCGGGGTGTGTCCCCGCCGGATCGGGGACGAAGCCCGAAGGCGCGCCCGACGCCGACGGGGACGGCACCCCCGACGACGAGGACTGCGCCCCCGACGATGCCGCCGTCCACCCCGGCACCGCCGAGGCGTGCAACGGGATCGACGACGACTGCGACGCGGCGATCGACGAGGAGGTCACGACCACCTGGTACGTCGACGCCGACGCCGACGGCTACGCGGGCACGGCCACCGAGGCGTGCGAGGCCCCCGCCGGCGGGGAGGCCGTCGCCTCCGACTGCGACGACACCACCGCCGACGTGAGCCCCGGCGCCACCGAGACGTGCGGGAACGAGCGCGACGACGACTGCGACGGAGCGGAGCTCCGTTGCCCGATCGAGGGCGACGTGCCCGTCGGGACCGCGCCGACGGCCTTCTACGGGTCCGACACGCAGGCGGTCGGCTACACCGTCGCGCGCGCGGGCGACGTCGACGGGGACGGCCGGGGTGACCTCTGGATCGGCGCCTGGGGAGACGGCGCGGCGGACTGGGCCGGCGGCGTGTACCTCGTGCCCGGCTCGGCCAGCGGGCCGCAGCCGATCGAGGAGGTCGCGCTCGCGCACCTCTACGGTACCCGGACCCGCCAGCGGGTCGGCGCGGCGATCGCCGGCGGCGACGACCTCGACGGGGACGGCGTCGCCGACGCCGCCATCAGCGGGGACGGCGACGCGAACGACATGGGCCGGGCCTACCTCCTGCTCGGCGGGATCGCCGGCGAAGCCGCGCTCACCGCGGCGTGGCCCGACATCGTCACGACCGGCCTCGTCGAGGCGGAGCGGATGGGCGCCGCGCTCGCCACCTCCCCCGACCTCACCGGGGACGGCGTGGGGGACCTCGTCGTCGGCAGCAACGGCACGGGCGCCGAGGTGGGGGCCTGGGTCCTCGCGGGGCCCTTCGGGGGGGAGCGCCCGATCGACGAGGCCGTGGTGATCGGCGCGGGCGCCACGACCGCCTACCCGGGCAGGTCCGTCGCGGGCGTCGGGGACCTCGACGGGGACGGCCTCTCCGACCTCGTGGTCGGGGCCTACGGGTGGAGCAGCGGCAAGGGGGCCGCCCTCGTGGTGCACGGCCCCGTGGTCGAGGACGTCGCGATCACCGACGTGGACCGGCTCGTGGAGGGGGAGCACGAGGACGACATGCTCGGCCAGGCCGCGGTGGGCGGCCGCGGCGACGTCGACGGCGACGGCCTCGACGATTTCCTCGCGGGCGCGCCCTGGTGCGAGATCAACGGCGCGATGGCGGGCGCCGCCTACCTCGTGCGCGGCAGCGCCACCGCCGCGGGCACCGAGCTCGCCCGCGACGCGGCCGCGGTCTTCCACGGCCTCCATGCGTACGGGTACGTCGGCTCGGACCTCGACCTCGCCGACCTCGACGGTGACGGGCGCGCCGATGTCGTCTTCCGCGTCCAGCGCGGCACCGCGGGCGACGAGGGCCCGGGCGCCGTGCACGTGTTCTACGGCCCCGTCTCCGGGCTCCTGAACCCGGACGACGCCGACGCCCGCTTCGTGGGCGAGGCCGACGGCGACGAGCTGGGCACCGGCATCGCCAACGTCGGCGACACGAACCTGGACGGCCTCGACGACCTGTTGCTCGGCGCGTCGGAGAACGGCACCTACGGCGCCGGGGGCGGCGCGGCCTACCTGTTCCGGTAAGGCTCGCCTACAACACGTCCCGCCGCCCGAAGGTCCACCGCGCGCCGAGCGTGGCCAGGATCCCCACGACGACGGGCCAGCCGAGGCCCCACGCGACCGTGGCCGCCTGGCCGAGCGTGATGGTGGCCCAGGTGCCGACCGGGCCGAGCACGCCCACCTCGGGGTCGATCGCCGCGAGGATGCCGACGCGGCCCGCCTGCACCGGGTTTGCCGCGGCGAGCGCGAACACCGCGCCCGGCGCGAGCTCCCAGCGCAGGAGCACCGCGAGCACGAGGAAGTCCACCAGCAGGGCGGCCGCGATCCAGGCGAAGAGGCTGCGGAGCAGCGCCTGCTCGGAGCTCCGGGACGCGCAGCTCACCCACATGCCGATGGCGCCGAAGCAGTAGCCCTGGCCGGCGAGGAGCCCCAGGAACGCCGCGAGGAGCCCCGGCGCCACCGGCTGGCCCATCGCCCACGCCGCGCCGCCGAGCGCCGCCACGGCGCCCACCGCGGGGAGCACCACGGCGCCCACGCGCGGCCAGAACAGCGCGTGGAACACGGTCCCGCGGTCCGTGGGCTGGGACAGGTACCACTCGAGCACGCCGTCCGCGCGCGCCGAGGTGACGGCCTGGCTCGTGGAGAAGAGCGCGAGCAGCGGGAGGAGGAGCAGCGACGCCTGCACGACGCCCCCCATCACGCGGCCGAAGCCCGTGAAGCCGAGCACCGCGGACTCCCGCGCCGCGACCAGCACGAAGAAGGCCACGAGCCCGCCGGCGAGGGCCAACGCGGCGTAGAACCAGCGCGCCCGCGCGACGCCGTGCACCTCGAGCCGGCCGAGCGGCCACGCGGAGCCGATCGCCGTCGGGGAGGGGCCGGTCACCGCCCACCTCCCAGCGCCACCGAGGACGCCGCGCCCACGCCGACGGCATCGGGCGTGCCCACGGGAACGGCGCGCAGGCCGCTCCCCATCGGGCTCCGGTTCCCCACGGTGAACGCGGTGGCGGTCTCCCGCGTCCAGTCCGCGTTCGGCGTGTCGCCCTGGTGGAACCACATCCGCGCGACGGGCGGCGCGTTCTCGGCCACGTAGCGGAACAGGCAGCCGGCGTCGTCGAACACGAGCCGCTCGGTGCCCCCGTGCCCTTCGCCCACGTCCAGCGCGGCGGCGTAGGCCGGCTCGCTCACGAGCATGCCGCAGTGTGTACACGCGACGTGGTCGAACGCCACGTCGGGGGGGGCGTTCGGGTCGGTCGCGCAGGCGGCCAGGGCGCCGATGGCGGCGGCGACGAGCGACCTCACCAGGGGAGCGGCTCGCGGCCCAGGGATCGGGGGGGCGTTGCGGGGGGCCCTCCCCCCGCCCCAAGAGCAATCGGATCCAAACGTCATGACGCGCTCCTCCGGAAGGGAAGCACCCCCGCCGCGCGCGCGAGCTCGGGCTCGGCGAGGAAGGCGGACAGGCGGTCGTCGAAGGTGACGACGCCGTCGGTGAGCACCACGACGCGGTCCACGAGGTCGCGGAGCTCGTCGAGGCGGTGCGAGGACAAGAGCACCGTGGGGCGTTGGGGACACCCGGGCGGGCGCTCGGCCAATCGTGCCAGGAACACCTCGCGCGCGGCCGGGTCGAGGTTGGCCGTCGGCTCGTCGAAGAACAGGATCGACGCCGGGGACGCGAGCGCCATGGCGGCGAGCAGCTTCTGCTGCATGCCGCCGGAGAGCGCCGCGAAGGGCACGCCGCGCAGGGACACGAGGTCGAGCCCGAGCTCCGCGGCACACGCCGCGAGCGCGCTCCCGCCCGAGGTGGGCTGGCCACGGAGCCGGCCCCACGCCGCGACCAGCTCGCCGACCGGCGCGCGGATCGCCGGGGCGCGCTGCGGCACGTAGGCCACCTGCTCCATGGCGGCGGCGTGGTGGGCCCAGGGGTCGACGCCCCCGACGCGCACCCGGCCCGAACCCTGGACGAAGCCAAGGAGCGCCCGCATCAACGTCGTCTTCCCGGATCCGTTCGGGCCGACGAGCGCCACCCGCTCGCCCGCCTCGACGCGCAGGGTGACACCCCGGAGCACCGGGCGGTCCCCGTAGCGCTTCTCGAGCCCCTCGATCGTGATCATCGCAGGCCTCCCATCCGCGGGCGGACGTCGGTGTAGAGCGGCGGCGGCGACCACATCGGGAACGCCGCGCCCAGGAAGTCGAGGAGCGCGGCGGCGGGCGTACCCTCGAAGAAGCGGGCCTCCGGGCGCTTGTCGAGCACCCCGCGGGACAAGGACCGCGGCGCGTGGGCCACGTCGCCGAAGCCGTCGCCGTCGAGGTCGTAGCCGACGTAGTCGCTCCAGCGGTTGCCGTCGAAGGTGACACCCGTCGCCTGGGAGTTGCCGTCGACCACCACGGGCACGGGGTTCTCGTGGAGGTCGTTGTCGGCGAAGCGGGCGCCGCCGCGCACGCCGTGGAAGCGCAAGCCGGTGTGGTTGTACGCGAGCAGGTTGTCGGTGAACGTGGCGTGGCCGTCGACCCGCTGAGGCGCGTTGTCGAGGTAGATGCCGGTGGTGTTGCCGAAGAGCCGGTTGCCGGTCACGGTCAGGGCGTCGGACTCCTTGAAGCCGAGGCCGACGCCCGCGGCGCCGTCCGCGCCGGACACGAGGTTGTCGATCACCTCGATGCGGGCGCTGTACATGACGAACACGCCGACCACGTCGTCGGTGAAGCGGTTGGCCTCCACGCGGTTGTCGTCCGAGTGCATGAGGTGCACGCCGTAGCGGGCGTGCCGCACGTCGTTGTCCCGGACGACGTTGTGGGAGGAGTACCAGACCACGAGGTCGCGCACGCGGACGAGCGTGTTGCCCTCGACGCGCGCGTGGTTCGCCTCCCAGAGCCGGATGCCGTCGCCGAGCACGCCGATCGGGCGGCCCTCCGACCCGGTGATGGTGCACCCGGTCACGACGGCCCGGTCGGCGTCGCGCACGTCCACGCCGATGAGCACGTCGGCGATGTCGAGGCCCTCGAGCCGCGCCCCGTCGGCCCCGACGACCACCCCGGCGTCGCCGGTCGTGGCGTCGGTGCCGCCGCCCCGCACCGCGAGGCCGCGCACGGTCACCTCCGGCGCCGCGATCACGAGCACGCTGCCGCGCCCGGGGCCGCGGAGCGTGGCGCCTTCACCCTCGATCGTGAGCGGGCGGTCCACGACGAGCGGGCCGGCGTGCTCACCGGGCGCGAGCCGCACCGTCGAGCCCGCGGGCAGCTCGGCGACGCGGGCCGCGAGGTCCTCCCCCGGCCGCACGTCCACGGCGCGGGGGGAACCCGCGGGCACGCTCCGGACGGGAGCGGTCACGGGGCTCAGGCCGTCCGGAGCGTGCTCGCCGGCAAACAGGAGGGGGACGAGGAGGCGCCACACGTGTCACCTCGGGATGGCGAGGAAGGCGTGGCGGCAGGTGGCGCCGCACGTCGCGTGCTCGGGGCACACCCGGCACACGCGCCGCCGCTGCCACACGGCCACGAGCAGGAGGAGCACGCCCCCGCAGGCCACCCAGAAGCCCGCGGCCGGCCAGGCCGTGGTCACGAACTGGCCGATCTTCCCCTCGCCGAGGAAGGTGGGCATGAACGGCTTGATGCGGACGGGCGCGTGCGAGTCGAGGACGTGCCCGGAGCGCCACAACCAGTACAACGTGTCGCCCACGAAGCCGGCCGGGAACGAGGCCGCGACCAGCGCGCCCAGCCAGCCGATCTTGCGCCCCGCGAAGAGCACCGCGGCGAACACCGCCGTCGCGAGGCCGCCCACGAGCCAGCTCGACCAGGCGCGCTCGAACGTCGCCGCGTCGTCCAGGCTCGACATGCCGATGTAGTGGTTGATGATGTCGATCTCGCGCACGTCCCCGAGCACGCCGGTGAGGTGGATGACGAGGTCGAGCCCCTTGGGGTACTGCGGCGCCACGAGGTGGAAGCGCCACCAGGGGAGGAAGTAGGAGGCCGCGAAGAGCGCGGCCCCCCCGAGGGTGAGGGCGACCACGCCGAGGCGGCGACGGCGCTCCCACTCGTCCACCGCGCGCGCGGCCGCACGGTGGGCTTCGACGGCGGGCCCCGGCGTGTCCACGTCAACCTCCCTTCGACTGGATGAACGCCAACAGCTGCGGGAGCTCCTCGTCGGTGACCCCCTGCTTCGGCATGGGCGTCATGATCGACCGGTAGAGGTCCTTCGCGACGGGATCCTCCTTGATCATCACGTCCGGCGCGAGGATCATCCGCTCGACCCACGGGAGCGTGCGCCGCTGGGTCACGCCCACGAGATCGGGCCCGACGAGCTTGGATCCGAACGTGTGGCAGCCGCCGCACCCGCGCGCGCCGTACACCTTCTCGCCCGCGGCGATCGACGCCGCGTCCGAGGGGATGGCGGCGATCGCGGGGATGGCGATGGTGAGCGGGCCGTCGGGGCCCACCGGCGCCGCCGGAGCGGAGGCGGCGGGCGCCGGGGCGGGCGCGGGTGTGGCCGGAGCGGTGCTGGCGGCGCTGGGCGCCGAAGGCTTGGGAGCGGGGTCCTGCGAACAGGCGAAGAGCAACGCGAGAATCATGGTTCACCCACGCGGCTTGACCAGCAGGTAGCCGGCCATCTCGAGGTGGAGCGCCGAGCAGAACTCGGTGCAGTAGAACGGGAAGACACCGGGCCGATCTGCGGTGAACGTCACCTCCTCGTACTTGCCCGGCTCCATCGACACGTTGAGGTTGTACATGTCGACGGCGAAACCGTGCACCTGGTCGTAGGCCTGCTCGAGGCTCGTGAGGTGGAGCGTCACCTCGTCGCCCTCGTTCACCTCGATGTGGTCGGGCGTGAAGTGGCTGCGGATGACCGACATGTACACGTCGACCTTCTTGCCGTTCCGCTCGATGCGCTCCTGGCCCGCGACCACGGCGTGCGGCGAGGGCTCGTCGGTGTAGGGGTCGGTGCCGACCGGGTACACCTGGAGGGGCTTCAGCTTGTCCGCCTTGATCATCTGCGAGTAGTGCGGCTCGCCCAGCGGGATGGGGAGGTCGTAGATGAGCTCCATCTTCTCGCCGGTCACGTCGATGAGCTGGAAGCTCTGCGGCAGGAGCGGGCCGACCGGCTGGTAGCGGTCCTGCGCCATCTTGTTCATGGCGACGACCCAGTGCCCGTCGGGGGACACGGTGTCGCCCTCGGCGGCCATGATGTGGCCGATGTTGTACTGGACCGACAGGGCCTCGGTGGGCTTCCCGAGGTTCTTGTAGTCCCACTTCACGACGGTGCTGTCGAGGAACACCGAGGTGTAGGCGTACCCCTTGTCGTCGAACACCGTGTGGAGCGGGCCGAGGCCGATCTCCTGCTGCCCGCGGATCGACTTCTGGAAGTCGAGCACGTTGACGCCGTAGCGGTCCTTGCCGCTGAACTCGCCCTTGGCGATGAGGTCCTTGATCTTGGAGAACTCGTAGACCGTGGCGTGCGTGTCGAGCTTGCCGCCCACCACGATGCCGGTGCCGTCGGGCGTCACGTCGCAGCCGTGCGGCGACTTGGGCTCGCCGATGAACGTGAGCACGTTCTCGGCCGCGGCCGTCTCGAGCGGGATGACACGGACGCCGGCGATCGTCTCGAACTTGCCGGCCGCCACGAGCGCTTCGGCCTTCTTCCAGTCGATGACGTGGAGGTAGTCCATGTCGTTCTGGGAGGCGCCGGACTCCATGAAGGGCTTGTTCTTGCCCTCGGTGCCCGCCGACATCTCGGTGTTCCAGGAGTTGATGAACACCCAGCCGTCGCTCGTGAGCTTGCCGGCGTCGGCGAGGTCCTGCGCGTAGGGCGGCAGCTCGATGGCCCAGGACTCCTCGAGGACGAGGCGCCCCTTCTCCTTGTCGAACTTCCAGAACATCGCCGCGCCGCGGTAGTCCGTCTCGTACTTGTCGAGCGACTCGTACCGCCCGCCGAGCGGCGCCGCGTACTGGGAGGTCTCGACGACGTACTCGGTGTCAGGCGTGACGAAGGCGCCGCCGTGGTCGCTCATGACGAGCGGGTTGGCCACGATCTGCTTCGTCATGAAGTCGGAGAGGTCGACCACCGCCACGCGGGCGTTGGCCTTGTCGTTCACGAAGATGTACTTGCCGTCGTACTCGCCGTTGGTCTCGGAGAAGTTGGGGTGGTGCACGTCGCCCCAGGTGATCTCCTTCCCACCCTGGCGGCTGTCCTGGTAGAGCAGCTTGTCGCCGAGGCCGCCGTAGCCGTAGCCCTGCCACGACTCGGGGCCGAACACGGCCACGTACTTGAGGATGCGCATGCTGGGCACCCCGATGGCGACGAGGTTGCCGCCGTGGCCGCCCGACGCCATGACCACGTACTCGTCGAGCTTGCCCGACGGGGTGTAGGTCTTCGCGGCGGCGAGGATGTCCTCCTCGCGGAGCCCGCGTTCGCTCATGATGGCCTGCAGACGGCCGCCGACGGCGGCGCCGCTGACCGACGCGCCGGTCGTGCCGGGACTCTCGGACGAGGGCGCGCACCCGGTTGTGAGCGCCAACAACAACAGTGTGGGGTTCATCGACCCTCCTCTGGGAAGGGCGTCCCCTTACGCAACGGCCGTGCCACGGCTGATCCATGTGATTCTCCCTACATTTTGGATCCAAATCGAGCGGTCGGATCCCCCCGCCTGCGTGATTGCCCGCCGCCGTGTGTGCGGGTTCCGTACCCGCAGAATGAAGGGCCCCCCCCCTCCCCTCGCGCGCGTGCCCGAGTCCAGGGCGGCCGCGCGGCCCGGCCCCTGGCACGCGGCGTGCAAGCGAAGGGCGAGGAGGTGTGATGCTCCCCAACCTCGTGCTCCTCACCGACGCCGACGGCCGCGTGCTCCACGCGAACGAGCCCGCACGCGCGCTCCTCGGCGCCTGCGAGGGAAAACGTTGCTGCGACCTGTTCAACGCCCACTGCCCCGAAGGCGGCGAGGGCTACCGGGAGGTCGGCGCCGTGCGGGCGAACGGCGTGCACGGGCACGCCTCGCGGTCCGCGCTCGGCGAGAACTACGCGGTCGTCGTGCAGCCCCGCTGCGTCCACGCCGAGCCCATCGCGGGCCTCTCCCCCCGCGAGCGCGAGGTGCTGCGCCTCGTCGCGCGGGGGCTCACCGACGTGGACCTCGCGGAGCGCCTCGGGATCGGCGCGGCCACCGCCCGCAGCTACATGCAGAGCGTCCGGAAGAAGCTCGGCGTGCGGAGCCGCTCCCAGGCGGTCGCGCTCGCCATCGCGGCGGGGCTCCTGTGAGCGGGCCCCGGCGACCGCACCTCAGGCACGCCGTTTGCTCAGGATGCGTCGCATGACACCTCCCCCCGCCGACGAGACCGTGCCCCCGACCGGCGCCGCCGAGCCGGTCGTCGGGCCGCGCACCAACCCGCTCCACGGCCCCCGCCGCAAAGCCGTGTGGCCGGACGCCCGGCCCGAGGAGCTGCCCAGCGGGCGCGTCGTCCGCGAGACGCGCGGCATCTGCCCCGCCTGCCACGACGAGGTGCCCGCGGCCGTCGTGGTCCGCGACGGCGCGGCGCTCCTCGAGAAGCGCTGCCCCACGCACGGCGCGACCACCCAGCTCCTCTCCCGGCACGCCGAGGAGTGGTCCGAGCTCGACCGCTTCTACTTCTCCGTCAACGACGAGCCCTACGCCCAGCGCGACTTCATCGTGCGCATGACGGAGCGCTGCAACCTCGCGTGCCCCATCTGCCTCGCGAAGGCCAACACCGAGGACACGCCCGACCTCGACCTCGCCGGGCTCGAGGAGCTCCTCTCCGAGCGGCGCGGCATCAAGATCGACCTGATGGCGGCCGAGCCCACGCTCCGCCCCGACCTCGCCGACTGGGTGCGGAAGGTGAAGGCGTCCGGCAACATCGCCGCGCTGCACACGAACGGGCTCAAGCTCGCCGACGAGGACTACGCCCGCTCCCTCGCCGAGGCCGGCGTGGACGAGGTGTTCCTGCAGTTCGACGGCCTCGACGACGCCGCGAACGTCGCCCTGCGCGGCCGCCCGCTGCTCAAGGCGCGCACCGCCGCGCTCGCGAACCTCAAGAAGCTCGGCATCGCCACGAGCCTCATCGTCGTCATCGCCAAGGACCTGAACGAGGACCAGGTCGGCGCGACCTTCCGCTTCGCGCTCCAGCCCGACAACAGCCACATCCGCGAGGTCTTCTTCCTCGGGCTCCGGAGCATGGGCAGCGCGCGGCACACCAACGCGCTGGCCGGGCAGCAGCTCATGCCCGACGCGATCGTGGACCTGCTCTGCGACCAGGTGCCCGGCATCCGCCGCCACGACGTGCGCGACTTCAACATGATCTACTTCGCGATGCTCTCGGCGTTCCGCGTGAAGAAGTGCCTGTACGTCCAGCACTACCTCGTGGCGCGGGACGACCGGGGCGGCTTCACCCCCATCTCCGACATCGTCGACCTCCGGCGCATGTCCGGCGCCGCCGTGCGCTACGCGACGCGCCGCAAGCAGCACCCCGCCCTCGCGCGGGCCGCGTTCGCCGGCGCCGTCGCGCGGGAGGGCCTCTCGCCGCGCGCGCTCCGCATGGCGGGCGACCTCGTGCGCCTGGAGAAGCTCTTCGCCACCGGCATGAACCTCCGCGAGGTCCCGCCGCGGTTGTTGCTGATCGGCTTCATCACCGCCTGCGACCCCGACAACTACGACGCGGGCGTGAACGTGAACTGCGGCAAGGGCGAGCTCTCGGCCGACGGCGGCTACACCGAGACGAGCGCGGCGGCCAACGTCGCCCGCGAGGCCCGGTTCGCCCGCACCGGCCGCGATCCCGGGCCCCCCGCCACCTCCTCGCGCCGGGCGGAGCGCGCGTGACGGCGGGATCCCAGGGTGGCGCCCCGGGGGGCCGCGTCGGCGGCGGGGGTCGGAACGTCGCGGTGCGGCACCTCGGCTGGAGCGGCCTGCGCGTCGAGATCGGCGGCGTCGCGCTCGCCGTCGACCCGCCGGAGCCCGTGGACGCGCCGCTCGTGCTGACCTGGAGCGAGCGCGAGCGCGTCGCGGGGGCGCGTGGGTCCGGCGGGCCGGTCGCCGCCGCCCCGGAGGTGCTCGCCTGGCTCGGCCTCACGGGCGTGCCCCTCGTCGAGGACCGGCCCGTCGAGATCGTCGGCTTCACGATCGTCGCGCGGCCGTACCGGCCGATTCCCTACGCCACGGCGCCCGAGGCGCTCCGAAAGACCCGCTCGGCGTTGCTCGCGCCCGCCCGCGCGGCCGCCCGGCTCGCGTTCACCCTGCGTCGGCCGCCCTCGCCGCCCCTCGCGCTCCGCGTCGACCGCGGCGGCACCCGCGTCGTCCTGCTCGGCCAGGCGCTCCACCGCTTCCTCGCGCCGGACGGCGTCCGCGCGCTCGCCGCCTGGGCCGGCCCCGCGGACCTCGTCGTCGCCGGCACCGACTACGACGACGAGGCGGCCACCGGCGAACAGCTGCGCGCCTTCGACGCCCGCAATCGCGTCGTCGCCGACCTCACCGGCGAGATCCGCCGCGCCCTCGGGCTGCCCGTCCGCCCCCTGTCGGTCGCCACCGCCGCGGGGCCCCCCGGCACCCGCCGGCTCGGCCCCAAGGACGCCGTCGTCTTCTGACCCTTCGGGGCGCGACCCCGCCCGCCGGACCCTTGTGGGGGCACAGGGTGTCACCAAGCGGGCGGGGTCGGCGCCCTCCAGGGTCGCGCCTCCGCGCTCCGTCGCCGGCCCGCGCGGCCGGCGACCGGCGGGGGCATCGGGAGCTCGCGCGCCCTCCGGGCCGCGGGTGTGCCGCGCCCCCGCCGCCTTCCGGTCGCCTCGCGCGGGTGGGAGGGGGCGGGGGGTGTGAGCGGTGTCGGGCACGGCGAATGGAGACCGCAGGTCTCCATTCGCCCGTAGTGCAGCGGGTGCACCAGGACGTCGGGATTCGGGGGGCTGGCGCGCCGGGGCGGCTACTTCGCGGCGATCTGGGCCACCGCCTCCTGCGGCGCCGTCACCGCCTGCATCGACTCGATGCTGAAGTACCGGCGACCGACGGACCACTCGTCGTGCTGCTCGACGAGGAGCATCGTCACCAGGCGCAGCAGGGCCGCGTCGTGCTCAGGAATTGATCATTGACACCTACGGAGGCGGGGGGCGGCGGTTGCAGCGCCACGCGTTGCACATCTCGCTGGGTGACGGATCACCCTACGCGTTGTGCAACACGTCGGGCCTCCCGACGTTGCACATCTCGCTGGGTGACCGCTCACCCTCCGCGTTGTGCAACACATCGGGCCTCCCGACGTTGCACATCTCGCCGGGTGACCGCTCACCCTCCGCGTTGTGAAACACATCGGGCCTCCCGACGTTGCACATCTCGCTGGGTGACCGCTCACCCTCCGCGTTGTGCAACACGGGCTCAGCCCAGCGGTGCGCCCTCGGCTACGTCGAACGGCCGCTCGGGTGCGAACGCGCGGGAGAGGCGGGCCTGAGCGTCACACTGGAGGAGCACCGCGCGCACGAGCGCCGGCGAAACCGTACGCCCGGCGAGCCGCCAGACCGTCGTGCGCTCGAGGCCCAACGCCGCGGCGATCGCGCGGCTCCCCGCGAAGGGGCCGCCATCGTCGCCGGCGACCGCCACCCGACCGGGGGCCACGGCCGCGGGGCCCCCGCTGCGCGCGGCGGCGATCGCGGCCGCCTTCGCGTCGAGGGCCTCCTCGGAGCGGGCGCGCAGGTCCGGGAGCGCGGCGGCCGCGGCAGCGGCGGTCGCCAGGTGCGCGAGGTCGAGGCGGGGCGTGAGCTCCCCGACGGCGAGCCACCCGCGGAGCTCCGCGCCGGTGAGGCGCGGGAGCCGCGCGCGGAGCGCGGGGATGGTGTAGGCCCCGAGCGGGCGCAGGCCCAACAGGTCGGGGAGGTTGCTCGCGTCGAGCCCGACGATCGGGTCCACGCCGTGGTGGGCGGCCTGCCCGAGGACGTAGGGCACCAGCTTCCGTAGGTAGGCCTGGTCGTCCACGGGCTTGATCCGCGCGGGCTCGAACGCTCCGTCGAGCGGGAGCGCCGCGCGGAGCGCGAGGATCACGCGCTGCGCGAACCGGCCGGCTGCCGCGCGGTCCCCGCCGACCGCGGCGTGCAGGTGCCCGTCCGGGGAGAAGAACGCGAAGAGGTCGGCGTCGCGTCCCACCGAGAGCACCGCGCGCGCGAGGGCACGCCGCTCCGCCGGGTCGCGCGCGAGGACGGCGTTGCTCGCGTGGCGGACGATGACGTGGTGGGCGATGGGCGTCGGCACGCGCGTGAGCATGCGCACGGATTCCTGGGCGGCAAGCCCGAAAGCGACGGCGGTTCCGGGCGTCGAGACACGCCGTAGGTGTCAATGATCAGTTCCTGACACCGGGCCCCGCCCCGCTGACACCCGGCCCCCACGAGCCGCCGCGCGAGGGGGGCTGGAAGGCGCCCCGGGGGCGCCGGACCCGCGGCCCGACGGGCACGCGACGCCCCCGCCCCCCGGGGCGGTCGGCCGGCGCGCGGCCGGCCGACCGAGGG